>NZ_JBFOKO010000002.1:0-617136 GCF_047246605.1 Aeromicrobium jepli | reverse complement strand
ACACTGGACGACGCCACACAGCCCTCGAAGGACTACCCCCGATCAGCCGACTGTCATGAACGTCTCAGCCGAGTACACCTAGCAGCTGCAGTCCGATCGCGACGCCCTCGCGCACGCGCCACCGGTCGTCCGCGGCGAGGAGCCGCGTCGTCCGCTCGGACGCCGGGTCGTCCGCCCGGCGACCGGCCGCCGCGGCGGCGCACATCGTCGCGTACTCGCCGCCGTGCGCCAGGAGGGCCTCGACGACCTCCGCGTCTGCGGACTCGGCCGCGGCCTGCACGAGGGAGAGATCGGCCCGGGGCCCGGGCAGGCCGGAGCGCGCGGTCAGGAACGCCGGCCACGCGGCGGGCTCGAGCGCCTCGAGCTCCCTGCGCCAGGCGTCGACGGCCGTCACGTTTCGAACCTACGCCGGGTCCGGGGTCGGCCGCGTGGAGCAGGACCGGGGCACCCGGCTCAGGCCTACGCTGGAGGAACGACCCGCTGAGCAGCGCCCGACCCGGAAGGGACACCATGATCACCGCCACCCGTGACCGTCGAGGCATCGTCCTGCACCTGCTGGCGATCGCCGTCCTCGCGCTGGCGGGATGCGGTGCCGCACCGGACGACGCGGACGAGGGCGCGCCCGGAGGACTGCTCGCCGCGCACGGACTCGCGGGCCTGGACGCGCGTGAGGTGATCGAGCGCCTCGACACGATGGCGGTGGAGGGACGCCCGAAGGACCTCATGGCGTCGGTCCGTCCCGACGAGCTCGTCCTGAGCGACCCCGCCGGCCGGGAGGAGCGCCTCCCGATGCCGCGCGACGAGATCTACGTGGCCGTGGCCCCGTACGTGGAGCAGACGCATGAGTGCCACTTCCACAGCCTCACGACGTGCCTGGGCGAGCTGCGGGGCGCGGCGGTCACCGTGCGACTGACGGGCGCCGACGGGTCGGTGCTGCTGGACGAGACGCGGCGGACGTACGACAACGGGTTCGTCGGCCTGTGGGTGCCGCGGGGCACGCGGGCCACGCTGACGATCGGGCACGAGGACCGGCAGTCCACCGCGGCGATCTCGACGAGCTCGCCCGACGACGCCACGTGCGTCACCACGATGAAGCTGACCTGAGGAGGGGCCATGCCCGCGGACGCCGCTCGGGACGAGGTCGCCGCGCGGATCCGCCGCGCGATCGCCCACCACGACCCGCGCGAGGTCATGATGTTCGGCAGCCTCACGTTCATGGTGGACGGGTCGATCGCGGTGGCGGCGCGGCGCGGCGGCGCCCTGCTGGTGCGCATCGACCCCCGGCGGCGCGCCGAGCTGCTGGCGCGTCCCGGCGTGGGACCGGCGCTCATCGGTCCGACGCGGACGATGGAGGCCAACTGGATCGAGGTCGCGGCCGAGGCGATCGCGGACGACGAGAGCCTGGCGTACTGGCTCGAGATCTCCCTGCAGCGTCACCACCGCTGAGCGGGGCTGTGGACGGCCCGGAACGCTTGTCGGACCCGCCTGTCACGATCGGGGCATGACCGCGATCGCGACCGAGACCGCCCATGACGCCCTGCAGCGACTCCGCGCCCTGACCGGGCGCGAGGACGCTCGGTTCCACGACGGCCAGCTCGAGGCGATCTCCGCGCTCGTCGACGAGGGCCGCCGCGCGCTGGTCGTCCAGCGGACCGGCTGGGGCAAGTCCGCGGTGTACTTCGTCGCGACGGCCCTGCTGCGAGCGCGCGGCGCCGGGCCCACGGTGCTCGTGTCGCCGCTGCTGGCGCTCATGCGCGACCAGGTCGCCGCCGCCGAGCGCGCGGGCGTGCGTGCCGCGGCGATCAACTCCGCCACGGTCGAGGAGTGGGACGACATCGAGGCACGGCTCGCCGCCGACACGGTGGACGTCCTGCTCGTCTCGCCCGAGCGGCTCAACAACCCCACGTTCCGCGAGCAGCAGCTGCCGCGCCTGCTCCAGCGCATGGGCCTGCTCGTCGTCGACGAGGCGCACTGCATCTCGGACTGGGGTCACGACTTCCGTCCCGACTACCGCCGGCTGGCCCACCTGATCGAGTCGCTCGGCCGCGACGTGCCGGTGCTGGCCACCACGGCCACCGCGAACGCGCGCGTGGTCGCGGACGTCGCCGAGCAGCTGGGCGGCGACGTGCTGACGCTGCGCGGGTCGCTGGCCCGCGACTCGCTGCGGCTCGGCAGCCTCACGCTGCCCACCGCCAAGCAGCGTCTCGGCTGGCTCGTGGCGCACCTCACGGACCTGCCCGGCAGCGGCATCGTCTACGCGCTCACCGTCTCGGCGGCCGAGGACACGGCGCGGCTGCTGCGCGAGGCGGGGCACGAGGTGCAGGCGTACACGGGCCGCACCGACCCGGCCGAGCGCGAGCAGCTCGAGCAGGCCCTGAAGGACAACCGGGTCAAGGCGCTCGTCGCCACGAGCGCGCTCGGCATGGGCTTCGACAAGCCCGACCTCGGCTTCGTGGTGCACCTGGGCGCGCCGTCGTCGCCCGTGGCGTACTACCAGCAGGTCGGCCGCGCGGGCCGCGCCACGGACAAGGCCGAGGTGCTGCTGCTGCCCGGCGCCGAGGACCGCGAGATCTGGCGGTACTTCGCGACCGCGTCGATGCCCGACCCGGAGCGCGCGAACCGGGTGATCGGCCAGCTCGGGGCCGAGCCGGTCTCCACGCCGGCGCTCGAGGCGCTCGTCGACATCAAGCGCACCCAGCTCGAGCTGCTGCTCAAGGTGCTGGACGTCGACGGAGCCGTCCAGAAGGTGCGCGGGGGATGGGTCGCCACGGGCCGGCCGTGGACGTACGACGCGGAGCGGTACGCGCGGATCGCCGCCGCCCGCGAGCACGAGCAGCAGGCGATGCTCACCTATCAGGCGGGCGAGACCTGCCGGATGGAGCTGTTGCAGCGCGAGCTGGACGACCCCTCGGCTGCCCCGTGCGGGCGGTGCGACGTGTGCGCCAGCCCCTGGTATCCCACGGACGTCCCCGAGGCGACGGTCGGCGCCGCCACCGAGGCGCTCGATCGCGTCGGCGTCCCGATCGAGCCGCGTGGTCAGTGGCCCACCGGTGCGGACCGGCGCGGAGTCGAGGTCAAGGGACGCATCGCCGTCGAGGAGCGCGCCGAGACCGGCCGCGTGGTCGCGCGCCTGACCGACCTGGGCTGGGGCGGCACGCTGCGCGAGCTGTTCGCGGCCGGAGCGCCCGACCGCGAGATTCCCGAGCCGCTCGTCGGGGCCGTCGTGCGCGCGCTGCGCGACTGGCCGTGGGAGCAGCGGCCCGCGGGGGTCGTGGCGATGCCCTCGGTGACCCGGCCGCTGCTGGTCGCCTCGACCGCCGCGGCGATCGCGCGCCTGGGCCGGCTGCCGATGCTCGGCACGCTCGACCTCGACCCGCACGTGCCGCGCGCCGAGACCGGGGGCAACAGCGCCTTCCGGCTCGCCTCGGTGTGGGGACGGTTCGCGGTCGGCCCCGAGTTGCGGCAGGCGGTGGCCGATGTCGGGGGACCGGTGCTGCTGGTCGACGACCTGGTCGACAGCCGGTGGACGCTCACCGTGGCCGCGCGCGAGCTGCGCCGCGCGGGCGCTCCGGCGGTCCTGCCGTTCGCCCTGGCCTCCGTCGCCTGAGGCTGGGCCTGATGGAGTCCAGGAGCCGCGCCGAGCGCGGCGCGTGGCGGCGCGCCGTCAGCGGACTGTTCCCCGTCTGGGCGTGGGGCTTCCTCGCCGCCGTCGTGTCCGGGCTGCTGCCGCAGGTGCCGTACGCCGTGGCCGGCCCGCTCACGCTCGTGCTCTTCGCGCTGGCGCTCGTGCGCCCGCCACGCCGCGACGACGTCCCGCCGGTCGAGATCGAGAGCCCCGTCCGCGGGCGGTGGACCGTGGTGCACAGTCCCGCGTCCGCGGTCCCCAGCCACGGCGTGCGCGGCTACGGGCAGTCGCACGCCGTCGACATCATCCATCCCCGGCCCGAGGGCACGACGCCGTCGTACCCCCTGCTCGGCGGGTTCGAGCGACCCGAGGGCTTCTCGTCCTTCGGCGAGCCGATCCACGCGGTGGCCGACGGCACGGTCGTCAGCGTTGTCGACGGCCGGCGTGACCATCGCTCGCGCACGTCGTGGCTCGCGTTCGCGTACATGATGGTGATCGACGGGCTGCGCGATCTCGGCGGCCCCGCGGCGGTGGTCGGCAACCACGTCGTGATCGACCACGGCGGCACCCTGTTCTCGCTCTCCGCGCACCTTCGGCGCGGCTCCGCGCGCGTGGCCGTGGGGGACCGGGTCGCCGCGGGCGACGTCATCGGCGAGGTCGGCAACTCGGGCAACACGTCCGAGCCGCACCTGCACGTCCAGCTCATGGACCGGGCCCGCCCGCTGCGCGCGGCGGGACTGCCGTTCCGCCTGCGCGGCATCCGCCAGGCGCCCGGCGACGTCGACCGCGGGTGGTCGGCGAAGGAGCCGGCCGCCGCGGTCGAGCCGGGGCTGCCGGCGAACTTCCAGGTGTTCGAGGCGTGAGCACGACGCGTGCCAGACTCGGGGGCATGCCTGCGTTGCGTGACGTGATCGCCGTCCTCGATGAGCTCTACGACCCGCGCTGGGCCGACGACTGGGACGCCGTCGGCACGGTGGCCGGCGACCCGGACGCCGAGGTCTCCACGATCCTGTTCGCGGTCGACCCCGTGCAGGCGGTCGCCGACGAGGCCGTGCGGATCGGCGCCGACCTCGTCGTGACCCACCACCCGCTCTACCTCAAGGGCACGACGTCGGTCGCCGCCACCACGCCCAAGGGCAGGGTGATCCACACGCTCATCTCCAACGGGATCGCGCTGCACACGTGCCACACCAACGCCGACAGCGCCCCGCGGGGCGTCAGCGAGTCGATGGCGCTCGCCCTCGGGCTGTCCGACCTGCGCCCGCTGGAGACGGACCAGGAGTCGCCGCTGGACAAGTGGATCGTCTACGTCCCGCGCGAGGACGCGGCGAAGGTCGCGGCGGCGATGCACGAGGCGGGTGCCGGCAAGCTCGGCGACTACGACCTCGCGCAGTTCCAGAGCGACGGGCGCGGCTCGTTCCGCCCGCTCGAGGGCGCGGACCCCGCGATCGGCTCGGTCGGTGAGGTCGAGTGGGTCGAGGAGACCGCCGTCGAGGTCATCGCCGACGAGCGCATCCGCGAGCAGGTGCGGGCCGCGATGATCGCGGCGCACCCCTACGAGGAGGTCGCGTACGACCTGTGGCCGCTCGCCGCGCAGCCTAGCGAGCGCGGCACGGGCCGCATCGGACGGCTCAACACGCCCATGGCGCTCTCGGCGTTCGCCGACCACGTCCGCGCCTCGCTGCCGGCGCACCACGGCGCCACGCGCGTCGCCGGCGACCTCGACCGCGTCGTCGAGACCGTCGCGCTGTGCGGCGGGTCCGGCGACTTCCTGCTCGGCACCGCCCAGGCCGAGGGCGCGGACGTGTACGTGACCTCCGACCTGCGCCACCACCCGGTCAGCGAGCACCTCGAGCGACCCGGCGCGTGCGCCGTCGTGGACGTGCCGCACTGGGCCGCCGAGTGGACCTGGCTGCCCACCGTGGCGGCGGCGGTCCGCGACGCGCTGGGCGATACGGTGAAGACCCACGTCTCGCAGATCGTCACCGATCCGTGGAGCCGCACATTGTCATGAGGAGTCACACGTGAAGGCTGACCCGTCCGCGCAGCAGGCCCTGCTCGATCTGCAGGAGCAGGACTCGGTCCTGGCGCAGCTCAACCACCGCCGCGCCCACCTGCCCGAGCTGGCCCAGATCGCCGCCGCCGACGAGCGCATCCGCGCCCTCGACGGTCAGCGCATCGCGGCGCAGACGCGCGTGTCCGACCTCGAGCGGGCGCAGTCCAAGGCCGAGAACGAGGTCGAGCTGGTCAAGGCGCGCCGCACCCGTGACGAGGACCGGATGGCGTCCGGGGCGATCACCAACCCGAAGGAGCTGTCGAGCCTGCAGAGCGAGCTCGAGGCCCTCGCCCGCCGCATCTCGGTCCTCGAGGACGAGGAGATCGAGGTGATGGAGGAGCTCGAGACCGCGCAGGCCGAGCTCGCCCGGGTCCAGTCCGAGCTCGACGCCGAGAACGCCGCCCGCGACGAGCTCGTGGCCGCGCGCGACGAGAAGGTCACCGCGATCGAGGCCGAGGCCGCGCAGGCGTCCGCCGCCCGCGGTGACGTGCTGCCGCGCGTGCCCGAGGACCTGTTCACGCTCTACCAGAAGGTCGCGGGCAGTCACGGCGGCCTGGGTGCCGCCGAGCTGCGCGACCGCCGCTGCGGGGGCTGTCACCTCGAGATCAACGGTGCCGACCTGCGCGAGCTCGCCGCCGAGCCGGCCGACACGGTGCTGCGCTGCCCCGAGTGCAGCCGCATCCTCGTGCGCACGGCCGAGTCCAGCATCTGATGGGCTGGGTCGCCGAGGCCGACGGAGGATCGCGCGGCAACCCGGGGCCGGCCGCCTACGGGTCCGCGCTGCTGCGCGACGGCGTGCTGGTCGCGGACCGTGGCGAGACGATCGGCATCGCCACGAACAACGTCGCGGAGTACCGCGGGCTGATCTGCGCGCTCGAGCTGGCGCGCGAGCACGCCCCCGGCGAGCCGCTCGAGGTCCGCATGGACTCCAAGCTGGTCATCGAGCAGATGGCGGGCCGCTGGCGGATCAAGCACCCCGACATGAAGCCGCTCGCGATGCGGGCGCAGGCGATCGTGCGCGACCTCGGCCCGGTCACGTGGACCTGGGTCCCGCGAGCCCAGAACGCGCGCGCCGACGCGCTGGCCAACAAGGCGCTCGACGCCGAGAAGGCCGGCCGATCGGGGCTGGTGAGCTCGTTCGACTCCGCCGCGCCCGTGCAGCTGGCCGACGAGCCGCCGGAGGCGCCTGCCGCGTTCACCGAGCCGCGCGACCGCAAGGCCGCGACGCCCGGGTGGCGCGGCGCGATGCAGGGCGACCCGACCACCGTGATCCTGCTGCGGCACGGCGTCACCTCGCACACGCAGAAGAAGCTGTTCAGCGGCTCCGGGGGAGCGGACCTGCCGCTCGTCGACGAGGGCGTCGAGCAGGCCCGGCGCGCCGCCGCGTGGATCGCCGAGCGCGGGGGAGCGGACGCGATCGTGGCGTCGCCGCTGCTGCGCACCCGCCAGACCGCGGCGCACGTCGCCGAGCGGCTCGGGCTGCCGGTCGAGGTCGACGAGGGCTTCGCCGAGGCCGCGTTCGGCGAGTGGGACGGCTCCTCGTTCGCCGAGATCATGAAGGCGTTCCCCGCCGAGCTGGACGCCTGGCTGGGCTCGACGGCCGTCGCCCCGCCCGGAGGCGAGTCGTTCGACGCCGTCGCCCAGCGGGTCGCGGCGGCGCGGGACCGGCTGCTCGAGCGTCACGCCGGGCGCACGGTGGTCGTGGTCAGCCATGTCACGCCCATCAAGCTCATGGTGCGCGACGCGCTGCAGGCGGACATGGGCGTCCTGCACCGCATGGAGCTCGCGCCTGCGGCGATCACGACGATCACGTGGTGGCCCGACGGCACGCCCAGCCTGCGCAACTTCTCCGTCGTCCCGTAGCGCTGAGGTCAGCGCAGGATCACGTCGAGGCGCGCGGGGCCCGAGGACTCGATCTCCCAGCCGAGGTCGCGCAAGGCGTCGGCGAGGCCGTCGGCGTCCTTGGCCTCGACGCCCTCGGCCAGCAGCTGGCCGACGATGCGGCCCTTCGTGGCCTTGTTGCTGTGGCTGACGATCGAGCGCCGGCCTTCAGTCTCGGTGATCACGCGCATCGTCACCGAGCCGGCCGGCGCCGCGCCCAGTGCGACGTACGTGCCCGAGCGCAGGTCGACGACGAGCTCACCGGCGGCCAGCTCCTCGATCGCGCGGGGGACGACCGGCTTCCACCGGCTCGCGACGGTGCCCAGGCGCGGCAGCGTGACCGAGCCGCTCATCCGGTACGCGGGGATGAGATCGTGCGGCCGGACGAGCCCGAACAGCGCCGAGGCGATCGCGAGCGTCTCGCGGCCACGCTCCCGCGCGTCGGCGTCGAGGCCGGCCCAGTCGAGCTCGCCGTAGAGGACTCCGGTGTAGACCTCGATGGCCGGGGCGGACGGCTCCTCGCGCAGCCGCGCGTTGCGCTCGATGTCGGCGGCCTGCTGCGGCCCGAGGCCCAGGATCTCGGCCGCGCGCCTTGTCGAGCTGAGCCGCACCAGGGCATTCAGCAGCTGCTCGCGCGTGCGGCGCAGGACGGGCGAGGACAGCGCCTCGAGGTCGAGCGCGGGACCGTTCTCGGGAGCCGTCTTGCCCTCGGACGGCGGCAGCAGGATCAGCACCGAACCACCCTAGTCAGCCGACCAGCATCCAGATGCCGAGGGCCGCGAACAGCACGGCGGCCAAGGCGTGCACCGCGCGCACGGGCATCACCTTGAGGATCTGCTTGCCCAGCAGCACCGCGAGCGTGATCGACACGACCATGCCCGCGGTGCTGCCGATCCAGACCCACCACCACGGGTACTGGGTCGCGAGCGTCATCGTGGCGAACATCGTCTTGTCGCCCAGCTCGGCCAGCGAGAACGCCAGGCCGACCGCGAGCAGCGCCTGGCCGCTGTGGGGGACGATCGCCAGCTCCTCCTCGTGCTCCTCGCCGCGCAGGGACCAGGCGGTCAGCGCGGCGAAGGCCAGGAAGACGACGCCCGCGACGATGCGCAGGGCGTCCTCGGGGATGAAGCGCCCGAGCGCCTCGCCGATCAGCGCGGACGCCAGGTTGATGACGGCGCACGCGATGCCCATGCCGATGATCACCGTCCGCGCGCGGTAGCGCGTCGCGAACGTCATGGCCATGAGCTGGCTCTTGTCGCCGAGCTCGGCGACGAACACCAGGGCGGCAGCGATGAACACTGCTTCCATCAGAAAAGCTCCTCGTCCACCCGGACGAGGAGCCTGGGTGTGCGACGAGCCTCGACCGGGCTCGTCGTACACGAATCCGGTCGAAAGTCTCGTCCGCCAGTGGCCTGGCCCGCTGCACCGGAGCCGGGGCTCAGTGTGTCGATGCAGCGATTGGGGACTACTCCCTTTCGATGCCTCAACCCTAGCGGGCGTGGTGTGACAGCCGTGACCGAGGGTCCGTACGATGGACCCGCGAATGAGTCGGCCGGGCGGCCGCGGCGCCTTCGGGGCGTCGAGGAAAGTCCGGACTCCACAGAGCGACGGTGGTGGCCAACAGCCACCCACGGCGACGTGCGGGACAGTGCCACAGAGAACAGACCGCCAGCGGCCACCCTCGGGTGGTGCGGGTAAGGGTGAAACGGTGAGGTAAGAGCTCACCAGCACGGCGGGTGACCGTCGTGGCTCGGTAAACCCCACCGGGAGCAAGACCAAGATGGCCCTCACGGGCTGTGCCGCAGGGCTGCTCGTCCGACGCGGCAGGTAGGTCGCACCGAGGTGTCCAGCAATGGGCATCCCAGATGGATGGCCGCCCCTGCTCCGGCAGGACAGAATCCGGCTTACAGGCCGGCTCATTCGCCCCTAGGCTCTGGCCGTGCCCTCCCTGACCCTGATGACGCGGATCGCCGCGCCCGTCGCGGCGTGCTTCGAGCTGAGCCTGACCGTCGAGGCGCACACCGCCTCGATGGGGGACTCGGGCGAGCAGGCGATCGGCGGGGTCACGACCGGCGTCATGGGGCCCGGGGACCGGGTCACGTGGCGGGCGCGGCACTTCGGCGTGCCGTTCACGATGACCTCGGCGATCACGGAGTACGACTCGCCACACCGATTCGTGGACGAGCAGGTCCGCGGGCCGTTCCGCTCGTGGCGCCACGAGCACGTCTTCGCGCCGGTGCCGGACGGGACGCTGATGACCGATCGCGTCGAGTTCGCCTCGCCCGCCGGTCCGATCGGCCGGCTCGTGAACCGCCTCGTGCTGACCCGGTACATGACCGGGCTGCTCGAGGAGCGGAACGCGTGGCTCAGGGCCGAGCTCGAGCGCTCGTGACGCCCCTCCGGCCATGCCGACCGGCCTAGACTTCGGGCACCATGACCACACGCCCGCCGGGTCGCGGCACGGACCGCTCGCGCGAGACGCTGCGCATCCTGACCGAGAACATCACGTCGGGTCGGTGGCCGCTGAACAGCCGGATCCCCACGGAGTCGCAGCTCATGGCCGAGCTCGGCGTCGGGCGCAGCACGATCCGTGAGGCCGTCAGCTCGCTCGCCGCGATGGGCATGCTCGAGCCCGCCCGCAGTCGCGGCACGTTCGTCCGCTCGGTCAACCCGGTCAGCTCGGTGCTGTCGGAGTTCCTCGGCCAGCACGACGCGGCCGAGGTCCTCCAGGTGCGGCGCATGCTCGAGGTCGAGGCGACCGGGCTGGCGGCGCTGCTGCGCACCGTCGACCAGCTCGCCCGGCTCAGGGCGGCGCACGAGCGCGACGTCGCCGGCGACGCCTCGCAGGGGATCGTCCGCGGAGAGACGCCCGGCGAGTTCCACGCGATCGTCGTGGAGGCGGCGGGCAACTCGCTGCTCGCGGACCTGTACGCGGGGCTGCTGCGCGGCATCCGCTCCTCGATGCGCCGCGGCGCGTTGCGCTCGTCCATCACGCGGGCCGAGCGGCTCGCCGACCACGCGCGCATCCTCGAGGCCATCGCCGATCGCGACCCGGAGCGAGCCCGGCGGGCCGCGGCCGACCACGCCGATCGCGACCTGACGATCGCATGATGACCGGAGCGACCGCTGACGGCGACCGCCCCGCGCCGTCCGCGGCCCGGTGTGTGCCACCCGACGCCCGCCCGCCGTGCCTCGCGAGGTCGCGGCCCGTAGCGTCGGAGTCATGACCGTTCCCACACTCACGCTCAACAACGGCGTCCAGATCCCGCAGTTCGGCTACGGCACGTGGCAGGTCCCGCCGGAGACGGCCCAGGACCGCGTCGCCGAGGCCCTCGAGATCGGCTACCGCCACATCGACACCGCGCAGATGTACGGCAACGAGGCCGGCGTCGGCGCCGCGATCGCCGCGTCGGGCCTGGCCCGTGACGAGGTATTCGTGACCACCAAGCTCAACAACAACCGCCACGACCCCGCCGTCGTGGCGAAGGCCCTCGACGAGTCGCTGGAGAAGCTGCAGCTCGACCAGGTCGACCTGTTCCTCATCCACTGGCCGCTGCCGACGATCGACATCGACTTCGTCGACACGTGGAAGGCGATGGAGGAGGCCTACTCGGCGGGCAAGGCGCGCGCGATCGGCGTCTCGAACTTCCAGTCCTCGCACCTGCGCCGCGTCGTGCAGGAGGCCACCGTCGTCCCGGCCGTGAACCAGATCGAGGTCCACCCCTACTTCACGCAGGACGACCTGCGCGCCGTCAACGCCGAGCACGGCGTCGCCACCGAGGCGTGGTCGCCGCTCGCGCAGGGCCAGGTCTTCGAGGACCCGGCGCTGCAGGCGATCGCGACCAGCACGGGCCGCAGCGTCTCGCAGGTCGTGCTGCGCTGGCACCTGCAGCGCGGCGACATCGTGTTCCCGAAGGCGTCCTCGGTCGAGCGCCTGAAGCAGAACTTCGACGTGTTCGACTTCGAGCTCTCCGACGCCGACATGGGGGCCATCTCGGCCCTCGACGCCGGCCGCCGGATCGGCCCGGACCCGGACGAGATGGCCTGGGTGCCGCAGGGCTGATCTGCCCCTAGGCTGACGCGCATGAGCTACTTCTTCTGCCTCAAGCACCACACGGTCGAGGGTCAGGACGGGTGCCGTGCGTCGGACCGCCTCGGCCCCTATGAGACGGAGGCCGAGGCGGCCCGAGCCCTCGAGAAGGTCGAGGAGCGCAACGAGGCGTGGGACGACGACCCGAAGTGGAACGACGACCCGGACGCCTGAGCGTCAGCTGTCGAACGTGTGCTCCGGGCCCGGGAACGTGCCCTGCGCGACGTCGTCGATGAACTCGCGGGTGGCCTCGAGCATGATCGAGTGCAGGTCCGCGTAGCGCTTGACGAAGCGCGGGGCGCGTCCCGTGCGCAGGCCCATCATGTCCTGCCACACGAGCACCTGGGCGTCGCAGTCCGGCCCGGCGCCGATGCCGATCGTGGGGATGTGCAGCGTCTGCGTGATCTCCTTGGCGATCGGCGCGGGCACCATCTCCATCACCACGGAGAACGCGCCGGCCTCCTGGACCGCGAGCGCGTCGTCCATGAGCTTGCTCGCCGCGTCGCCGCGCCCCTGGACGCGGTAGCCGCCGAGGTTGTGCTCGGACTGGGGCGTGAAGCCGATGTGCGCCATGACCGGGATGCCGCCGTCGGTCATCTTCTTGATCTGCGGGGCCATCTCGGCGCCGCCCTCGAGCTTGACGGCGTGCGCCAGGCCCTCCTTCATGAACCGCACGGCGGTGTCGTAGCCCTGCTCGGGGGAGCGCTGGTACGAGCCGAACGGCAGGTCCGCCACCACGAGCGCCCGCTTCGCGGTGCGCGTCACGGCCTTCACGAGCGGCAGCATCTCGTCGACCGTGATCGGCAGCGACGACTCGTAGCCGTAGACGTTGTTGGCGGCCGAGTCCCCGATGAACAGGACGGGGACGCCCGCCTCCTCGAAGATCTGGGCGCTGTACTGGTCGTACGTGGTCAGCATGACCCACGGGTGACCCTGCTGCTTCCACTGCTGCAGGTGGTGGGTGCGCACCCGCCGGATCGACGGGTCGGTGGTCGGGCCCGAGCCGTACGGCGACGGCTCCTCGGGCAGGGCGGAATCGGTCGAGGTGGGATCAGCCACGGTGCTCTCCTTGTCATCTCGCGGCCTCGGCGAGGTCCACGGACGCGGCCATGCTAGCGCGCTGGATCAGAGGTGCTCGCGCCACCGGTTGGTGATCGGGACGCGGCGGTCGCGGCCGAAGTTGCGCTTGCTGATCTTGGGTCCCGGCGGGTACTGGCGGCGCTTGTACTCGGCCCGGTCGACCAACGTGATGACCTTCTCGACGATCTCGGTGTCGAAGCCCAGCGCCACGACGTCGTCCGAGCCGAGGTCCTGCTCGACGTAGGCGTCGAGGATGCCGTCCAGCACGGGGTAGGGCGGCAGGCTGTCGGAGTCGCGCTGGCCGGGACGCAGCTCGGCGGACGGCTCCTTCGAGATCGTGTTCGGCGGGATCGGCGGCGTCTCGCCCTGCGACTCGGCCCAGGCGTTGCGCCACTTCGCCAGCTCCCACACGATCGTCTTCGGCACGTCCTTGATGGGGGCGTAGCCGCCCACCGCGTCGCCGTAGATCGTCGAGTAGCCGGTGGCCAGCTCGGACTTGTTGCCGCACGCCAGCACGAGGTGGTTCTCGGCGTTGGACAGGCCCATCCAGATGACGGCGCGGATGCGGGCCTGCAGGTTCTCCTCCGCGACGCCCTCGAGGCTCAGCGCGTCCTGGTAGGCGTCGAAGATCGGCGCGATAGGGACGGTGCGCAGGTCCAGGCCCGTGCGCTTGGCCTGGTCCTCGGCGTCGGTGCGCGAGTGCTCGGTGGACCACTCGCTGGGGTTCGAGACGCCGAAGACGCGGTCGGGGCCGAGGGCGTCCACCGCGATGGCCGCCACGAGCGTGGAGTCGATGCCGCCGGACATGCCCAGCAGGACCGAGGGGAAGCCGTTCTTCTCGACGTAGTCCCGCAGGCCCAGCACGATGGCCTGCCAGCGCTCGCCGAGGTCGTCCCAGCGCTCGGCGACGCTGCCCTCGATCGGCTCGTACGCCGGGAGGGGGTCGCTGCTGATGACGGTGCGCTCGACGAGCAGGCCCTCGAAGCGCGTGCCCGGCTCGGGCATCTGCGCCGTCGCGGCCTGCAGGTCCAGGTCGGCCACGAGCAGCTCGGACTCGAACTGACGCGCGCGGGCGATGACCTCGCCGCGGGAGTCGACGACGATCGAGTCGCCGTCGAAGACCAGCTCGTCCTGGCCGCCGACGAGGTTGGCGTAGGCGACGACGCACTCGCCCTCGCGGGCGCGCCGCGCGCACAGCTCGAACCGGTCGTCGTCCTTGGCGGCCTCGTACGGCGAGCCGTTGAGCACGACGAGCAGGCCGGCCTCGGCCTCCTTGGCGGCCTTCGACGGGCCCTCCTGCCAGATGTCCTCGCAGATGGCGATCGCGATGTCGACGCCGTGGACCTGGATGATCTGGGTGCGGTCGCCGGGCACGAAGTGGCGGAACTCGTCGAACACGCCGTAGTTCGGCAGGTGGTGCTTGTCGTAGCGGGTGACGACCTCGCCGCCGGTGATGACCGAGGCCGCGTTCACGGGGGCGTTCTTGGGGACGCCGAGGCGGTCCGGCACGTCCCGGGAGCGGTCGAGGTGGCCGACGATGACGACGAGCTCGCCGAGGCCCTCCTCGTCGAGCCGAGTCGCGAGCGTCCGCACGGCTGCTTGGGAGCGTTCGATGAACGACTTGCGGTACGCCATGTCCTCGATGGGGTAGCCCGTCAGCACCATCTCGGGCGTGACGAGCACGTGGGCGCCGGCCTCGTGCGCGGCGCGGGCGCTGTCCATGACGAGTTCGAGATTGCCGTCGACGTCCCCGACGACGGCGTTGACCTGGGCGAGTGCGAGACGAAGTTGGGGCACGGTTCCCAGCGTAGGACCAGACGGCCGCTCGCGACTTTCGGAACGCGTTCGGCGTGATCCGCGCGGCAGGGGGTCGATCCCGTTCCAGAAGTTGGGAGGACGGCGGCGTGGGCGCGGGCAAACCTGCGCGGTCGGCGCCCGGGGCCGCCCCTACACTGAGCCGCATGGGTAAGCAGGAGGACTTCGTCCTACGCGCGATCGAGGAGCGGGACGTCCGCTTCGTCCGCCTCTGGTTCACCGACGTGCTGGGCTCGCTGAAGTCCGTGGCGATCGCGCCGACCGAGCTCGAGGGCGCCTTCGAGGAGGGCATCGGCTTCGACGGCTCCGCGATCGAGGGCTTCGCCCGCGTGCACGAGGCCGACATGCTCGCCAAGCCCGATCCCTCGACGTTCCAGATCCTGCCGTGGCGCGGCGAGACGCCCGCCACCGCGCGCATGTTCTGCGACATCGCGATGCCCGACGGCAGCCCCTCGTACGCCGACCCGCGCTACGTCCTCAAGCGGGCGCTGGCCAAGGCCGCCGACGCCGGGTTCACCTTCTACACGCATCCCGAGATCGAGTTCTTCGTCTTCAAGAGCAAGCCCGAGCCCGGCACGCGCCCCGTCGCCGTGGACGACAGCGGCTACTTCGACCACACGGCCCAGGGCGCCAGCCAGGACTTCCGCCGCGAGGTCATCACGATGCTCGAGGCGATGGGCATCTCGGTCGAGTTCAGCCACCACGAGGGCGGCCCGGGCCAGCAGGAGATCGACCTGCGGTACGCCGACGCGCTGTCGATGGCCGACAACATCATGACGTTCCGCACGATCGTGCGCGAGGTCGCGCTGAGCCAGGGCAAGTGGGCCTCGTTCATGCCCAAGCCGTTCACCGACCACCCGGGCTCGGGCATGCACACGCACGTGTCGCTGTTCGAGGGCGACGAGAACGCCTTCTACGAGGCCGGCGCCGAGTACCAGCTCAGCAAGACCGGCCGCGCGTTCATCGCGGGCGTCCTGGAGCACACCCCCGAGATCACGGCCGTGACGAACCAGTGGGTGAACTCGTACAAGCGCCTCGCCTGGGGCGGCGAGGCGCCGAACTACGTGTGCTGGGGCCACAACAACCGCTCGGCGCTCGTGCGCGTGCCGATGTACAAGCCGCACAAGTCGGGCTCGGCCCGCGTCGAGCTGCGCGCCCTGGACTCGGCCTGCAACCCGTACCTGGCGTACGCGCTGATCCTGGCCGCGGGCCTCAAGGGCATCGAGAACGAGTACAAGCTGCCGCCCGAGGCCGAGGACGACGTGTGGTCGCTCAGCGAGAACGAGCGCCGCGCGATGGGCATCGCCCCGCTGCCGCGCAACCTCGACGAGGCGATCCGCACGATGGAGTCCAGCGAGCTCGTCGCCGAGACGCTCGGCGAGCACGTGTTCGACTTCTTCCTGCGCAACAAGCGCGCGGAGTGGCAGGACTACCGCTCGCAGGTGACGCAGTTCGAGATCGACCGGCTGATGCCGGTCCTGTAGGACTGCCCGTGACCCGGACGCGCTTCGCCGACCCCGAGACCGCGGCCGCGAACCTGGCCCGGCTGGGCGAGATCTCCGACGGCCTGCGCGAGCAGATCAGCGCCGTCGCCGATCCCGACACCGCCCTGGCCTCGCTCGTGGCGATCCACGAGACCGACGAGGGCCCGCGCGTCCTGGCCGCGCTGCAGGACGACGCCGTCCTGTGCGAGCGCGTGCTCATCGTCCTGGGCACGAGCCGCGCGATCGGCGAGTTCTGGCGCCGGCACCCGCAGTACGTCTTCGACCTCGCCGAGGACGAGATGCGCCAGCGCGCCGCCACCGAGGACGAGTACCGCGAGTGGATGTCCGACGTGGCCGACGCGGACAGCCTGCGGGTGCGGTACCACCGCGCCCTCGCCGTCATCGCGGCGCGCGACCTGAACGCGTACACGACGTTCGAGCAGTCCTCGGGCGAGCTGTCCGACCTGGCCGTCGCGACACTGGGCGCCGCGCACCGCCTGGCCGCCGCGGCCGAGCACGACGCCGACCTCGTGCGCCTGAGCGTCATCGCGATGGGCAAGACCGGCGGGCACGAGCTGAACTACGTCAGCGACGTCGACGTCATCTTCGTCCACGAGGCCACCGACGGCGCCGACGAGCACAAGGCGTTCTCCGCGGCCACGCGCATGGCCTCGGCGATCATCCGGATCTGCGGCGACCACACGGCCGAGGGCACGATCTGGGAGGTCGACCCCAACCTGCGCCCCGAGGGCAAGCAGGGCCCGCTCAGCCGCACCCTCGGCAGCCACGTCGCGTACTACGACCGCTGGGCCGTCACGTGGGAGTTCCAGGCGCTGCTCAAGGCGCGGTACGCCGCGGGCGACCGCGAGCTGGCCGACCAGTACCTCGCCGCGCTGCAGCCGCTCGTGTGGCAGGCGGCCCGTCGCGAGGACTTCGTGACCGACGTGCGCCGCATGCGCCGCCGCGTCGTGGAGAACATCCCCGCCGCGCACCGCGACCGCGAGCTCAAGCTCGGCAGCGGCGGCCTGCGCGACGTCGAGTTCGCGGTGCAGCTGCTGCAGCTCGTGCACGGCCGCGTCGACGAGCACATCCGCAGCGCCAACACGCTCGAGGCGCTGCGCGAGCTGACCGAGCGCGGCTACGTCGGCCGGCGCGACGGCTCGGCGCTCGAGGACGCCTACGAGTTCCTGCGCGCCCTCGAGCACCGCATCCAGCTGTTCCGCCTGCAGCGCACGCACCTCGTGCCCGAGGACACCGAGGACCTGCGCCGCATCGGCCGCAGCATGGGCTTTCGCACGAATCCGGCCGACAACCTGGTCAAGGAGTGGCAGGCGCACCGGCGGATCGTCAGCCGCCTGCACGAGAAGATCTTCTACCGCCCGCTGCTCGAGGCGGTCGCGGCGCTGCCCGAGGACCGCCTGCGGCTGAGCACCGAGGCGGCGCAGGACCGCCTCGCCGCGCTCGGGTACAGCGACCCGAAGGGCGCGATGGCCCACATCAGCGCGCTCACCTCGGGCGTGCGCCGACGCGCCGCGATCCACCGCTCGCTGCTGCCCGCGATGCTGGACTGGTTCGCCGAGTCGCCCAACCCCGACGCCGCGCTGCTGGCCTTCCGGCAGATCTCCGAGGAGCTCGGCGACTCGCCCTGGTACCTGCGCAAGCTGCGCGACGAGGGCACGGGGGCGCAGCAGTTCGCCCACATGCTCTCGTCCAGCACGTACGTCACCGACCTGATCCGGCGCGCGCCGGACTCGGTGGCGCTGCTCGGCGACGACGAGGCGCTCGTGCCGCGCGACCTCGACCGGCTCGACACCGAGATGCGGCTCGCGGCCTCGCGCCATCCGGTGCCCGACTCGGCCGTCCGCGCGATCCGCCGGATCCGGCGCCGCGAGCTGTCGCGCGTGGCGATGGCCGACGTGCTCGGCCGCCTCGACGTCGTGGCGGTGGGGGAGTCCCTCAGCGCGATCAACACCGCCACGATCGCCGCGACCCTCACGGTCGCGGAGTCGGCGTGGCGCCTCGAGCACGACGACCGGCCGCTGCCGACGCGCAACGCGATCGTCCTCATGGGGCGCCTCGGCGGTCACGAGGCGGGCTACGGCTCGGACGCGGACGTCATGTTCGTGCACGACCCGGTCGAGGGCGCCGACGCCGACGAGGCGAAGGCCTGCGCGCTGTGGATCGCCCAGCTGATCCGCAAGATGCTCGGTGCCGCCGGCGACGACCCGGCGCTCGAGATCGACGCCGACCTGCGCCCCGAGGGCAAGAACGGGCCGCTCGTGCGGACCTTCGCCGCGTACGCGGCCTACTACGAGAAGTGGGCCGACACGTGGGAGGCGCAGGCGCTGCTGCGCGCCGAGGCCGCCGTGGGCGACCGGGACCTGTGCGAGCGCTTCACGGCCCTCATCGACCCGCTGCGCTACCCCGAGGGCGGGCTCACCGAGAAGCAGGTCCGCGAGATCCGCCGCATCAAGGCGCGCGTCGACTCCGAGCGGCTGCCGCGCGGCGCGAACCCGAACACGCACCTCAAGCTCGGCCGCGGTGGGCTGGCGGACGTCGAGTGGACGATCCAGCTGCTGCAGATGCAGCACGCTCACGAGATCCCGGCGCTGCGCACGACGCGCACGATCGAGGCGCTGCGGGCCGCGGGGGAGGCCGAGATCCTGTGCGCCGAGGACGTCGACGCCCTGGTCGACGCGTGGCTCATGGTCGCCCGCATCCGCAACGGCGTGGTCCTGTGGCGCGCCAAGAGCGCCGAGTCGATGGTCGAGACCGCGGCCGACCGGGCCGGGCTGGCGCACCTGCTGGGGATCGGCCAGGACCACACCGAGGAGATGATCAACGACTACCTGCGCGTGACCCGTCGCGCGCGCCAGGTCGTCGAGCGCGTCTTCTACGAGTGAGGCGCCGCGACTAGCCTGAGAGGCATGCTCACCCGACTCCTCGCGACCGTCGTGGTCGCCGGCGCCCTGTCGTTCGCCCCGGCCCGCGCGGCCGAGCCGACGCCGCCGGAGCCCACCGCGGCCGCGCCCACCGAGGCGCCGCTGCAGACGATCACGATGCGCGAGCGACCGCGGGTGAAGGGGACGGCCCGCTACGGCCGGACGCTCAGCCGCACGCTGGGCCGCTACTCGGTCGCCGGCGCCACGTACCGCACACGCTGGCTGCGCGACGGCGAGCCGATCCGCGGCGCCACCGGGGCGCGGTACCGGATCCAGCCCCGCGACGTGGGCCACCGCATCGCCGTCCGGGTGTCGGTCCGCAAGCCGGGGTACCGATCGATCATCCGCTGGTCGCCGTCGCGCCGCGTCAAGCACGTCCGCGACACCCGCCACACCGTGCGGTACACGATCGTGACGAAGGGCGAGATCACCACGAGCGTGGCGACGTTCCGCCGCCAGGTGCAGGAGACGCTCGACGACCCGCGCGGCTGGCGCTCGGCCGGCATCGCGTTCAAGCGCGTCCGGTCCGGCGGCTCGATGACGATCGTGCTGTCGCAGGCGTCGCGGGTGCCCTCGTACTCGAGCGCCTGCTCCAGCCAGTGGAGCTGCCGCGTCGGCCGGTACGTCATCATCAACCAGGAGCGGTGGAAGCACGCCTCGCCGGCCTGGAACGCGAGCCGCCACACGACGCTGCGCGGCTACCGGAACATGGTCGTCAACCACGAGGTCGGGCACTGGCTGGGCTGGCACCACGCCTCGTGCGGCGGCAAGGGCCAGAAGGCGCCCGTCATGATGCAGCAGTCCAAGGGCCGCAACGGGTGCACGTTCAACCCGTGGCCCAAGCCCTCGGAGCGCAACGTGCCCCGGTACCGCTAGGGCACCGGGGCACGTCGGGGGCTGCGCTCGTCAGCTCATGATCGAGACGCACTGCTCGTTGTTCTCGAACGCCTTCTTCAGGTTCGCGTCGCTCGCGCTGAGGTCCGCCAGGGGCCCTTGGTAGCTGGCCGAGCCCGCGAGCGCCTCGCTGACCTGCATGAGGCTCTCCTGCATCGCCGCGGCGTCCTGCGGGTTGGCCTTCTTGAACCGCTTGAGCACGTCCTCGAGGGTCGCCGCGCCGCTGTTGAGCGACGTGCGCGCCTTCTTGTAGGCGGCCGGGTCGACGTCCGGCGGGGCGCCGACGTCCTTGAGCACCGCGCTCTGCGCGTCGAGCCGGTCGTGCAGCGTCTGCAGGAACCCGACGATGGCCTTCTTCGACGCGGCGACGTCGGCGCCGTCGGTGGCGGGCGGGGAGACGGGCGTCGTGGTGGGGGCCAGGCCCTCGCACAGCGACTTCGCCCACTTGTCCTGAGGGGTGGCGGCGGCCTTCGGCTCCTCCTCGGAGCTGCCGGTGCACCCGCCGAGCGCCAGACCGAGGGCCGCGAGGGCCAGCGTCGCCCGGGTCGTCCTGTTCATGGTGTGCCTTCCGTGTCGAACGGAGGAGGGCCCCGCCGCGTCAGCGACGGGACCCTCCCCGGTGTTCAGTTGGTGATGATGATCCCGCGGCTCACGGAGCGAGCGTGGCGGTGATCTTGTTGCCCGACCCGGACGCGAAGATCGACAGCAGGTCGTTCAGCAGACCGCAGCCCTGCAGCTTCGCCACCGAGTAGGTGCCCTCGACGGCGCCACCCTTCAGCGGGTCGAACGCGGCACCGGTGCTCGTCAGCGGGATGGTGGACGGGCTCGACGTCTTGCACTGCGCGCCGCCACCGATCTTCAGGCCGAAGGACTTGACGGACGGGATGAAGATGTCCGTCTTGGACGTCGCCGTCAGCTTGCCGGCGCTGAGCGCGCCGGTGGTCTTGCCGACCGGCTTGAAGGACAGCTGCGCGTCGACGGGCAGGAAGCCCAGGGCCTTCAGCTTCGCGGTGGTGTCGTTCAGCTTCAGGTCCGCGTCGAACGTGCCCTTGTTCAGGTTGAACTGCGCGGCGATCGAGCCCGTGAGGGGCGCGGTGCCGTTGCCGGCCTTGATCGTCGTGCTGCCCTTGAGCTTGAAGTTCACCGGCACGATCGTGTCACCGGGCGTGGTGGGCGCCGTGGTGGGCACGGTCGTCGGCGTCGTCGTCGGCCGGGTGGTCGGCGTCGTCGTCGGCTGCGTGGTCGGGACCGTGGTCGGCGTCGTCGTCGGCACGGTCGTGGGGACCGTGGTCGGCGTCGTCGTCGGGACCGTGGTCGGCTCGGTCGTCGGCTCGGTGGTCGGCTCGGTGGTCGGCTCGGTGGTCGGCTCGGTCGTCGGCTCCGTGGTCGGCTCGGTCGTCGGCTCCGTGGTCGGCTCCGTGGTCGGCTCGGTCGTCGGCTCCGTGGTCGGCTCGGTCGTCGGCTCCGTGGTCGGCTCGGTGGTCGGCTCGGTCACGCCGATCGAGCCCAGCACGCGATCGGCCGGGCCGGTGCACGAGAGGGTCGACGGGATGGTCGAGTTGTCCGCCTTGTAGATCGTCGCCGCGATGTTGAAGCGGGCCGGCAGGCCGATCGAGACCGAGTCGACCGCGTAGTCCGGCGTGGTGATGGGCGGGACCGTGCCGGTCGCGGGGATGACCCACGGGGCGCCGGCGGTCTGCGGGATGGCGGTGCGCGGCGAGGCCAGGCGCGGGATCGCCACCGTGGTCGTCTGGCCACCGGTGGTCAGCTCGACGGCGGAGTCGGTCGACGCGCCCTCGGCCTCGCGGCCACCCAGCAGGAGCGCGGTGGACTGACGCAGCAGCTCCGGCAGCGTGAGGCTGATGTTCACCTGGGTCTCAGGGATCACCTCGCCGGGCGAGACGGAGTCGGGAACGGTCGTCGAGGCCAGGACGCCGATGTCCTGGACACCGAGGTCCAGACCGCCGGCGACCACCTGGCACTGGTAGTTGAAGTTCCTCTCCAACGTGATGGGCGCGGCGTTGGCGCTGCCGGCCCCGATCACACTCAGGGCGCCGGCGCCGAGGCTCACAACAGCCCCGGTCGCCAGGACCCGTCCGGTCTTTGTCATCTTCTTCACAAGGTGTCCTTCGATGGGAGTTGCGCCGCCACCTCAAGAACGCGAGAGGAGCCCTCGGGGTGTTGGCTGTGACAGACACCACACACGCTAGAGCGTGAGTACCCCGGAGTGCAACCAACGTTTACAAGTCAGTGATCACTCCGTTCACAGCCGTCCCAGTGCCCCGTGGCCACCCCCGGAAATGCCACGAAGCGCACGGAAATCGGGTGATCTCCGTGCGCTCCGCGCACATCTCGGTCCGTGGACCGTGGGTCAGGCCGCCTGGTAGGCCTTCTTGGCCTCGCGCTTGGCGCGGCGCAGGGCCTTCGACTCGGGCGAGTTGCCCACCTTGTACGGGTCGGACGGCTTCTTGCTGTACATCGCCAGCTGCCGCGCGACGCTCATCAGCTGCTTGGGCAGCGGACCGGTGTTGTAGCGCAGGCCGTACTTCTCGACGAGGCGCTTCACGTCGACGCTGACCTCGGCGTAGCGGCGGGCGGGGATGTCGGGGAACAGGTGGTGCTCGATCTGGTGCGACAGGTTGCCCGACATCAGGTGCATGAGCTTGGAGCCGGAGATGTTGGCCGAGCCCAGCAGCTGGCGCAGGTACCACTGGCCGCGGGTCTCGTTCTGGGCCGCCTCCTCGGGGAACGTCTCGGCGCCGGCGGGGAAGTGGCCGCAGAAGATGATCAGGAACGTCCAGATGTTGCGGATCAGGTTCGCGACGAAGTTCGCGCCCAGGACCCACAGGGGAGCGGACCAGCCCATGACCGGGACGAGCGCCAGGGCGAGCCCCGGGTAGACGACGTAGTCCTTGAACACCTGGCGACGCACCTTCTTCAGCGCGCGAGCCTTGTGCTCCTTGAACTCCTCCTTGCTCATGCGGCCGTTGATGTAGTCCGAGACCTCGAGGCCGTGGTACATCACGCCCCACTCGAAGAAGAGCATCAGCACGAACGACAGCGGCAGGTTGAACCGGTGGCTGGGGTACCACGGCTGGTCCTCGTCGATGCGCAGCAGCCCGTAGCCGATGTCGCGGTCCATGCCGTGGATGTTCGTGTACGTGTGGTGGATGTAGTTGTGCCCGTGCTTCCAGTCGTGGGCCGGGGCGACGTTGTCCCACTCGTAGCGCTTGCCGTCGATCATCGGGTCGTTCATCCAGTCGTACTGACCGTGCATGATGTTGTGCCCGATCTCCATGTTCTCGAGGATCTTGGAGATGCCCAGGCAGATGACGCCGGCGATGAAGGCGGGCGGGAAGATCGGCAGGAAGATCCCGATGCGGCCGACGACCTCGAACCACTTCTGCGCACGCAGGACGCGGCGGATGTAGTCGGCGTCCTCCTGGCCCAGGTCGTCGAGGACGCGCTGGCGCACGGCGTCGAGCTCACGGCCGAACTCGTCGAGCTGCTCGTACGTCATGAGGTCCAGTCCGACGGTGGACCGGCGGTGCGGGTCGTACTCGTCGACGAGCGGCACGGGGGCCTGGTTGTGCCCGGAGGCGCTCAACGGCGCGATCGGCGCGTGCTTCGTGCGTCGGAACAGGTTCATCGGTTCTCCTTCACAGGTCCACCGCGACATCGCCCACGGGGACGTTGACGCAGACCTTGATGGTTTCGTCGGTGTCGGCACAGACCTCACCGCTGATCACGTGGCGCACCGCGCCGTGAAGCTTCTTGACCGCGCACGTGTTGCACACGCCCATGCGGCAGCCGTAGGCCGGCTTGAGGCCGGCGGCCTCGGCCTGCTCGAGGATCGTGGCGCCGGAGTTGGGGGACTCCACGCCACTCGCCTCGTAGCTGACCGTGCCCGTCGCGTCCTCGGCGTCGAGGTTCACGGACGGGACCTTGAAGTACTCGGCCGTGAGCTGGTCGCTCGCGCCGAGGTCGTCGTACATCTGCGTCACGCCGGCGATGAGGCCGGCCGGTCCGCACACCCACGTGGGCGTGGTGGCCGGGTCGACGCCCAGGTGGCGCAGGTGGTCGAGGGTGATGCGGCCGGCCAGCGCGGCGCCGGGCTCCGGCACGCGCGTGTAGACGCGCACCAGGTCCACGAACGGCAGGTCGGCCAGGGTGTCGAGCTCGGTGGAGAACATCTCGTCCTCGCGCGAGCGCGCGTAGTGCAGGAACGTCACGCGGCCCGTGTGACCGCGGTCGGCGAGCGTGCGCAGCATGCTCATGACGGGCGTGATGCCCGAGCCGCCACTGATGAGCGCGATGTGCGCGGGCACGCGGCGCGGCAGCACGAAGTCGCCCGAGGCGGGGGAGAGGTACACGACCGTGCCGGGCTGCAGCTGGCCCGCGTGCAGGAACTGCGACACGTAGCCGTCGGGGTGCGCCTTGACCGAGACGCTGAACAGCCCGTCCTTGCGCTCGGCGGAGCTGGAGACGCTGAAGACGCGCACGCGGCGGGTGCCCTCGACCTCGACGCCGAACTCGACGTGCTGGCCCGGGACGAAGCCCGACCAGCTGCCGTTGGGGCGCAGCATGACGGTGCTCGCGGAGCCGGTCTCGCGAATCACGTCGACGACGCGGCCGCGCACGGCCTCGACGGTCATCATGGGGTGGATGAGCGTCAGGTAGTCGTCGAGGTGGTGCGGGGACGTCACCTTGGCGATGGCGGGCGAGGCCAGCGCCTTGCGGATCAGTCCCATGGTGCTCCTGTCGGAATCGGCGGCGTCAATCAGTGAACACCTGTTCACCAAAGCATCTCAGGCGTCTCCGTCATCGGTCAAGACGACTCACCGTGTCGTGGAACACGTGTTCACCGAAGAGGTGACGCCCCCGTCCCTGCGGCGGGGGCGGTTCATCCGCGTCGGATGAGCCCCTCGCGACCGTGCTGGGGCACCGTCGGGCCATGGACAGTTTCTGGGAGTTCTTCTGGTGGACCGTGTCGGTCTTCTTCCTCATGGCCTACCTGATCGTGTTGTTCAACGTCATCGTCGACCTGTTCCGGGACCGGGAGCTGTCGGGGTGGTTGAAGGCCGTGTGGGTGTTCTTCCTCATCGTGCTGCCGGTGCTGACGTCGCTCGTCTACCTCATCGCGCGCGGTGGCGGCATGGCCCGTCGCTCGGCGGAGCAGATGCAGCAGCACAAGGCGCAGACCGACGCGTACATCCGCGAGGTGGCCAGGTCGCCCGCCGACGAGATCGCCTCCGCGCGGGCGCTGCTCGACAGCGGGGCGATCACGGCCGACGAGTACGAGCGGCTCAAGGCCCGCGCGCTGGCATGACGAGAGCCACCGCCGCCACGTCCCGCCGGTGGGCGTCGCTCGCCGGCGCCTGCCTCGCGGCGGGCATCGTCTGGCTGGCCTTCGCGGACCTGGGCGTCGCGACCCCGGCGATCGCGGACGACTTGCACGCCGACCTCGGCGTCCTGCAGTGGGCGAACAACGCCTTCAGCCTGGTCACGGGCGCGCTCGTCATCGCGGCCGGCCGCTTCGCGGACGTCCTCGGCCGGCGGCGCATGCTGCTGCTCGGCATCGCGACGTTCGGCGCCTGCTCGATCGTGGCGGCGCTCGCGGACGGCCTGGCGATGCTCATCGTCGGCCGAGGCCTGATGGGCGTCGGCGCCGCGCTCATCCTGCCCGCGACGCTCGCTCTCATCCCACCGCAGTTCTCGGGGCGCGAGCAGCTCACGGCGTTCGGCGCCTGGCAGGCGGTCGCGTGGGGCGGGCAGGCCGTCGGCCCGGCGATCGGCGGGCTGCTCACCGATGCGCTGGGCTGGTCATGGCTGTTCTGGGTCAACGTCCCGCTGGCCGCCGTGGCGTTCGTCGTCGTCCTGCGGTTCACGCCCGAGTCCAAGGACGACCGTGCGTCGAGCCACGTCGACTGGCCGGGGCTGCTCACGATCGCGACCGCCGTGTTCGCGCTGCTGTACGCGCTGACGGCGGCGCCGGACGACGGCTGGGGCTCCCCGGTCGTGCTCGCGATGTTCGCGGCAGCGGTCGTGCTCGCCGTGGCGTGGTGCCTGATCGAGCTGCGCGTCGCCGACCCGCTCGTGGACTTCGGCCTGTTCAGGCTGCGGACGTTCGACGGCGCACTCACGGCGAACCTCATGATGAACCTCGCGTTCGGCGGCCTGAGCTACCTGCTCGTGCTCTGGCTGCAGAGCGTCCGCGGGTTCAGCGCGGTCGAGGCGGGAATGCTCATGCTGCCCTCGACGGTCGGCATCTTCTGCACGATCTCGGCCGGCGGCCGGCTGTCGGCCCGTCACGGCGCCCGGCTGCCCGTGCTGGTCGGACTCACGGTGATGAGCGTGGGCCTGCTGGCCCTGGGCACGACCTCGCGGACCTCGCCGCTGTGGCTCATGGCCGCGGGCCTGGTGATCGTCGGCCTGGGCCTCGGACTGTTGTCGACGCCCATCTCCACGACGGCCGTCGGGGACGTCCCGGGCAACCTCGCCGGCACGGCGGCGGGCGTGTTCAAGATGTCCAGCATGGTGGGCGGTGCGGTCGGCGTCGCGCTCCTCACCGCGATGGGCCGGGCCTTCGCCGCCGCCGAATGGAAGGACGTGGCCGTCGCCGCCGGCGTGGACGACGACATGCTCGCGGATCTGCGCGCGGCGCTGGTCAACTCGTCCTCGTTCGCCGACGCGGTCGCGACGCTGCCCGGCGCAGCGGCCGCGCGGGTGACCGACGCCGTCATGACGACGTTCTCCGACGGCGTGCGGGACGCGCTCGTGGCGACCGGCGCCCTGAGCCTGCTCGTCGTCGCGGGCGTCTGGGCGCTGTGGCCTCGCACAGCCGACGGCGACGAGCCCCGCCCGTGACCGAGCGCCCGGACGCGGCCGTCGCTGGCCCGCGCGGCGAGCCCCTAGGCTGGGGCCGTGTCCGAAGCCGTCAACGCGCGCCAGATCCAGAAGGAGCGCACGCGCGAGGCGCTGATGGGCGCGGCCCTGGAGCTCAGCCAGGAGCAGGGCTTCGCCCAGACGAGCCTGCGCCAGGTGGCCAAGCGCGCGGGCGTCGTCCCGGCGGCGTTCTACCGGCACTTCGAGTCGATGGACGAGCTCGGCCTGGCCCTCGTGGAGCGGTGCTTCGGCACGCTGCGGACCATGATCCGCAACGCACAGCGCCAACCGAACGTCTTCGAGCAGATCATCGACGCGTCGGCCGAGATCCTCGTCGACGCCGTCAAGCAGAACAAGGCCGACTTCGCGTTCGTGGCGCGCGAGCGCGTCGGCGGCACCGAGGTCGTGCGCGACGCGATCCGCCACGAGCTCGACCTGTTCGTCTCGGAGCTGGCGGTCGTGCTGGCCCGGCTGCCCAACATCGAGAACTGGAGCGCCGACGACGTCCAGATGGTCTCGCGCCTGTTCGTGCGCAACATGGTCGCGAACGCCGAGGAGGTCGTCGAGATGCCCGAGGGCCGGCCCGATCTCGAGGAGCGCATCCGCGAGGGCGCCCGCCGCCAGATGCGCCTCATCGTGCTGGGGTTCAGGGACTGGCGCAGCTGATCTCCCAGCCTGCGCTCAGGCGGCTTTGACACGATGGCCCCATGGCGAGCACCGAGCTGTCCGACTCCTTCGACCTCGACGTCCTGCGCGAGCTGTCCGGGGCGGACGCGGGGGTCAGCGATCCGCGGGTCCTGCTGCGCGAGGTCCAGCTGCGGCTGAGCACGTTCCTCATGGAGTACAAGTTCGCCCTGGACGAGGTCGAGACCAAGATCGCGATCCTGCGCGAGGAGTCCGAGCTGACGCACGACTACAGCCCCATCGAACACGTGAAGTCCCGCCTCAAGTCGGTCGAGAGCCTCGCGGCCAAGATGCAGCGCACGGGCTGCCCGCCCGACCTGGCCGTGGTCCGCGAGAGGATCCGCGACATCGCCGGCATCCGCGTGTCGTGCGCGTTCGTCGAGGACACGTACCGGTTCGCACGCATGCTGACGCAGCAGCGTGACCTCACGGTGCTGGAGACCAAGGACTACATCGCCAACCCGAAGCCGAACGGCTACCGGAGCCTGCACCTCATCGTCCAGGTGCCCGTGTTCCTGTCCGATCGCACAGTGCACGTGCCGGTCGAGGTGCAGATCCGCACGATCGCGATGGACTTCTGGGCCAGCGTCGAGCACCAGATCTACTACAAGTACGAGAAGCGGGTCCCCGAGCACCTCAGCGGCACGCTGCGCGACGTCGCCATCACGGCCGCGGACCTCGACGCGCAGATGGGACGGCTGCGCGAGGAGATCCGCTCGCTCGCCTGAGTGGTCTACAGTCGTGACTAAGCAAGCGCTTAGTCAGGAGATCCCATGTCCACCGTGCTGTCCCGTCGCGACGTCGACTTCCTCCTCTTCGACTGGCTGGGCGCCGAGCGCCTGACCGAGCGCGAGCGCTACGGCGAGCACTCGCGCGAGACGTTCGACGCGGTGCTCGACCTGTGCGAGACGATCGCCACCGAGCGCTTCGCGCCGATCAACCGGCTGCTCGACACGCACGAGCCCGTCGTCGGCGAGGACGGCCGCGTCGTCCTGCCGGCCGAGCTCTCCGACGCGCTCAAGGTCTACGCCGAGTCCGGCATGCCGCTGGCGACGTTCGGCCACGACGTGGGCGGCATGCAGCTGCCGTTCACCGTCGGGCAGGCCGGCTTCGCGTTCTTCCAGGCCGCCAGCGCGGCCGCCGCCTCCTATCCGTTCCTGTCGACGGGCAACGCGAACCTGCTCGTCGCGCACGGCTCACCGGAGCAGGTCGAGCGCTTCGCGCAGCCGGTCATCGAGGGCCGCTGGTTCGGCACGATGTGCCTGTCCGAGCCGCAGGCCGGCTCGTCCCTGGGCGACATCACGACCCGCGCCGTCCGCCAGGACGACGGCACCTACCGCCTGTTCGGCACCAAGATGTGGATCTCCGGCGGCGACCACGAGCTGACCGAGAACATCGTCCACCTCGTGCTGGCGAAGGTCGAGGGCGCGCCCCCGGGCGTCAAGGGCATCTCGCTGTTCATCGTGCCGAAGGTCCTCGTCGAGGAGGACGGCTCGCTCGGCGAGCGCAACGACGTCGCGCTCGTCGGCCTCAACCACAAGATGGGCTGGCGCGGCACGACGAACACGCTGCTCAACTTCGGCGAGGGCCTGGCCACCCCGGGCGGGCGTCCCGGTGCCGTCGGCCACCTCGTCGGCGCCGAGGGCCAGGGCCTCGCGCAGATGTTCCACATGATGAACGAGGCGCGGATCTCGGTCGGCATGGGCGCGGTCGCGCTGGGCTACACGGGGTACCTGCACGCCCTGGAGTACGCGAAGCAGCGCACGCAGGGCCGGCCCGCCGGGCACAAGGACCCGAAGGCGCCCATGGTGCCGCTCACCGAGCACCCGGACGTCCGGCGCATGCTGCTGGCGCAGAAGTCGTACGTCGAGGGCGGCCTCGGGCTGCTGCTGTACTGCGCGCGGCTGATCGACGAGGAGCTCACGGGCGCCGACGAGCAGGCCCGCCGCGACGCCCACGCGCTCATCGAGGTGCTCACGCCGATCGCCAAGTCGTGGCCCTCGCAGTGGTGCCTCGCGGCGAATGACCTGGCCATCCAGGTGCACGGCGGCTACGGCTACACGCGCGACTACGCGGTCGAGCAGTTCTACCGCGACAACCGGCTCAACCCGATCCACGAGGGCACGCACGGCATCCAGGGCCTCGACCTGCTCGGCCGCAAGGTCGTCGCGGGCGGCGGCGCCGGGCTGGCGACGCTCGTAAGCGCGATCCGCCGGACCACGGAGCGGGCCGCCGGCGTGCCGGACCTGGCCGACATGACGGCCCGGCTGGAGGCGCGCGTCGACCGGCTCGTCGAGGTCACCGGGGTCCTGTGGGCCGACGGCGACGCCGAGGTGGCGCTGGCGAACTCGTCGGTCTACCTCGAGGCGGCCGGGCACGTCGTGGTCGCGTGGATCTGGCTCGAGCAGCTGCTCGCGGTGGGGGAGCGCACCGGGGCGTTCTTCGACGGCAAGCGGGCCGCGGCGCGCTACTTCTTCGGCTTCGAGCTGCCCAAGGTGGACCCGCAGCTGGACCTGCTCGCGTCGCGGGACCGCACCGTGCTGGACGTCGATCCGGCGGTCCTCTGAGGCGTCCCGTCCGTTTGTGGCCCTCGCCGACCCCACGTAGACTGGGACAATTAAGTTGTAGATGCAACTAATGTCGCGAAAGGGAAGCACCATGGCCGAGGCCCAGGCGTCGCACGGACGGAAGGACATGGACGTCCGCGCGACCGATCAGACGGCGAACCAGCGCAAGACCGACCAGTGGGAGGGCCACGAGGGGGAGCCGACGAAGCGCGCGGGCAAGGTGCTGACGGCCCTGCTCGTCATCGTGGCGATCGGCTGGATCGTCGCGATGGTCCAGATCCTGCGCCTGCCGGTGCAGGAGGTCCGCGTGACCGCCGAGAGCGCGATCTGGATGGCCGTCGCGCTGTCCTGCGGCGTCAGCACCTTCATCCTCGGGATCTGGAAGCTGCACCGCGTCTAGTCCTGTGACGGGGTGGGCGGCCGGGACAGGCCCGGCCGCCCACCCGTCGCCCGGCGCGTCTGCGCCAGGACCTCGCTCGCGGGGTCCAGCACGGCCAGCAGCCGCTGGCCGATCCGCTCCAGCTGCTTGAGCTGCGTGCGCGACAGCGGTGCCACGAACAGCTCCTGCACGAGGTCGATGTGGCCCGGCGCGGCCTCGCCCAGCCGGCGCCAGCCCGCCTCGGTGAGCGCCGCGTGCCGCGTGCGGCCGTCCTGCGCGTCGGCCTCCCGCGCGACGAGCCCATCGGCCTCGAGCCGCGCGACCACGCGTGAGAGGCGCGGCAGGCTCGTGTGCGTCGCCGCCGCGAGGTCCGAGAGCCGCAACCGGTGCCCCGGCGCCTCGGCGAGCTGCACCAGCACGAGGAACTCGAAGAACGTCAGGTCGGCGTCGCGCGTGAGCTGGGAGTCCAGCGCCGCGGGCAGGACCTCGAGGATCGAGACGAGCGCCAGCCAGGCCTCGGCCTGCTCGTCGTCCAGCCAGCGCGGCTCCGCCGATGTCATGGCGCGAGGCTAACAGCGGGCACTTGGCCCACGCCGTGTAGCACATTTCGCGCAGCCCCGCTGGGGAAACGCACCTTCTTTCGTCCCAGGAGTTTGACTCCGTCTCTCTGGTCACCTAATTTGAACTCAAGTTCAGTATGAAGCAGATCACATACCGGGGGAGACTGACGATGACTCAGTGGTTGTCCAAGCGCGCATTCAAGGCGGCCGCGGCCGTGGCCGGTGCGGGCATGCTCGCGGCGGTGTCCGCGTGCGGTGGTTCGAGCTCCGACGACGGGACCATCGTCATCGGCTACTCCGCGGGCCTCAGTGGCGGCGCGGCGGAGTACGGCGTGAACGTGCAGAACGGCCTGAAGATGGCCATCGACGAGGTCAACGAGAAGGGCGTCGAGATCGACGGCAAGAAGTACACCGTCAAGCTCGAGTCCCTCGACGACCAGTACCAGCCCGGCACGACGGGCACCAACGTGCAGCGCCTCGTGGAGAAGGAGGGCGCGTCGGTCGTCTTCGTGCCCCACGCGGGCGGCATCAAGGCCGCGCAGGAGCTGAACTCGGGACGCACCGAGTTCCTCATCGGCGCGTACTCCTCGGATCCGGCGATCCTCGACAGCGGCAACGAGCTCACGGTCATGATCCCGCCGAGCTTCGACAGCTACGTCGATCCGTTCATCGCCAAGGTCAAGAAGAAGGACGGCGCGAAGCTCGGCCTGATGGCCACGGCGAGCGAGTTCGGCCAGGAGTGGACCAAGACGGCCGTCGAGAAGTGGGAGGCCGCCGGCGGCGAGGTCCTGGCGAAGAACAACATCGACTACGGCACGGTCTCGGACTTCGCCGGCCCGGTCGCCAAGACGCTCGCCGGCAAGCCCGACGTGATCCTGGTCGGCGGCCCGTCGCAGCCGACGGCGCTGCTGATCGAGGAGGCCCGCGAGCAGGGCTACAAGGGCGCCTTCATGATCATCGACCAGGCCAAGTTCGAGGAGCTCGAGGAGTTCACCGACCCGAAGAACCTCAACAACTCGGTCGGCATCATGCCGCTGCCGCTGTTCGAGGGCACGGACCAGTTCATCGCGGACTACAAGGAGAAGTACTCCTCCGACAAGCCGGTCAACGCCGACATCGCGCTGAACTACCAGGCGCTGCCCATCTTCATCGAGGCCATGAAGATCGCCGGCACGACCGACGACCCGAAGGCCATTCGCAAGGCGATGCCCGAGGCCGTCAAGGCCGTCAAGGGCGTGTTCTTCGTGCCGGACTCGATCACCGAGAAGGGCCACCTGCAGGCGGACGGCCTCCAGGCCGCCTACCGCAACGCGCAGGGCGAGTACGAGCCGTTCGCGATCGAGCAGCCCAAGGAGTGACCGGGCCGGGGTCCCGCCGTCCGTCAGCGTGACGGCGGGGCCCCGCCACGCCCTCGCACCCCAGCACCGACTCCCACTGAAGGTGACTCATGACCCTCTTCATTCAGCAGCTGGCCAACGGGCTGGCTCTGGGCGGCATCTACTGCCTCGCCGCCATCGGCCTGACGCTCGTCTTCGGCGTCCTGGGCTTCCCCAACCTGGCGCACGGCGCCCTCTACATGCTCGGCGCGTACCTGACGTTCTTCTTCCTGACGGACGCGGGCCTGCCGTACGTGGTCGCGATCCTGGCCGCGGCCGCCGTCCTCGCGCTCCTGGGCGTCCTGCTCGAGCGCCTGATCTTCCACCCCTTGCGGAACGCACCACACACGCACCACATGATCGCGACCGTCGGCGTGATGTTCTTCCTCGTCGCGCTCGTGCAGGAGATCTGGGGGACCGGCTTCCTGCGGATGGAGTCGCCCGTCGAGGGCCAGCTCAGCGTCCTGGGCGCCCAGGTCTCGTGGCAGCGGATCATCATCATCGTCACGGCCGTCGTCGTGCTGCTGCTGCTCACGTGGTTCCTCAAGCGCTCGCCCCACGGGCAGGCGATCGAGGCCATCGAGCAGGACCGCACCGGCGCCGCGCTCGTGGGCATCAACCCGTCGATGGTGTCGATGGTGACGTTCGCCGTCTCGCTCGCCCTCGTGGCGATCGCGGCCGGGCTCGTCGCGCCCATCAACCTGCTGTCGCCCGGCATGGGCGACGCGCTCGGCCTGACGGTCTTCGCGATCATCATCCTCGGCGGCCTCGGCTCGCTGCCGGGGGCGATCATCGGCGGCTTCGCGATCGCGATCGCCGAGGTCATGGCCTCGACCTACATCTCCGTCGCGGCGGGCGAGGCGGCGATCTTCGTCATCCTCATCGCCGTCCTGGCGATCAAGCCCACGGGAATCTTCGGAACGGTGACGCAGCGATGACGAACACTCTCAACCCCCGCACCCTCGGCGTCGCGCTCGTCGCCGTCGCGATGCTGCTCGCGCCCGTCGTGTTCAGCCAGCAGCAGTACCTGCTGCGCGTCGTGACGACGGCCGCGATCTACGCGATCGCCGCCTACGGCCTGAACATCATCCTGGGTCTGACGGGCCAGCTGTCCCTCGCCCACGGCGCGTTCTTCGGCGTCGGGGCCTACATCGTCGGCCTGCTCACGACCGACCGCGACTGGCCGTTCTGGACGGCCTTCCTGCTCGCGATCGCCGCGACGACGGTGCTGGGCTACGTCTCGGGCCTCATCGCGCTGAGGACGCAGGGCGCCTACTTCGCCATCTTCACGATGGCGCTGGGCTTCCTGATCTTCATCACGATCGTGCGCTGGGAGTCCCTGACGCACGCCCACTCCGGCGTCAGCGGCGTGAAGTTCCCCGAGAACATCGGCCCGATCGACTTCACCGAGCCCGCCGTCATGTACTACTTCGTCCTGCTGTTCCTGGCGGGCGCGGCGTACACGACCCACGCGCTGCTGCGCTCCAACGCGGGCCGCTCGCTCGTCGCGATCCGCACCTCGGAGGACCTGGCCAAGTCCATCGGCGTCAACGTGGCCGTCAGCAAGCAGCTGGCGTTCACGGCGTCGGCGACGATCGCCGGCCTCGCCGGGGCGCTGTTCGCCTCGCTGAACGGGTTCATCGGACCGGACTCGGCGGGCATCGACCGCACGTTCGAGCTGCTGCTGTTCCTGCTGATCGGCGGCATGGGCACGGTCATGGGGCCCCTCATCGGCAGCCTGCTGGTCGCCTTCCTGTTCGAGATGCTGCAGGACCTCGAGACGTACCGGTTCATCGTGCTGGGACCGATCATCGTGCTGCTGGTCATCTTCGCCCCCCGCGGCCTGATCGGGTACCTCAACGACCTGGTCCCCGCGCGGTTCAGTCGCCGCGGCCGCACGACACGCTCCGCCGAGCCCGCGCCCGCGCTGGCCGGCTCCACCACCACGAAGGGCGAGGTGCACTGATGCAGCTCCAGGTACGAGGTCTGGGCAAGACCTTCGGCGGCCTGCACGCCGTCAAGGACGTCGACCTCGACGTCCCGCAGGGCCAGATCACCGCGATCATCGGCCCGAACGGCGCCGGCAAGTCCACGCTGTTCAACCTGCTCGCGGGCTTCTACCGTCCCACCTCGGGCACGGTGACGTTCGAGGGCAAGGACATCACGGGGATGAAGCCGCACCGCACGGTGCGCGAGGGCATCGCCCGGACGTTCCAGACGACGCACCTGTTCCAGGACGCGACCGTCCTGGACAACGTGCTCGCCGGCTGCGTCGTCCGGTCCCGGTCGAACGCGCTCGACGCGGTCCTGCGCACGCCGCGGCACCGTCGCGACGAGAAGGCGAGCCGGGAGAAGGCGCTCGAGGTGCTCGAGTTCGTCGGCGCCGCCCACCTGCAGGACGAGATCGCCTCGAAGCTGCCGCAGGAGGCCCAGAAGCGGGTCTCGGTCGCGCTGGCCCTGGCCACCGAGCCACGGCTGCTGCTGCTCGACGAGCCCGCGGCGGGAACGAACGACGAGGAGACCGAGGCGTTCGGCGAGCTGATCCGCCAGATCGTGGCGCGCGGCATCACCGTGTGCCTCGTCGAGCACAAGATGTCGATGGTCATGAACCTCGCCGACCAGATCGTGGTGCTCGACCACGGCCAGCGGATCGCCGCCGGCACCCCCGCCGAGATCAAGCGCGACCCGCTCGTGATCGAGGCGTACCTGGGTGCCCACCACGACAAGGCAGGAGCACGCCCGTGATCACCATCAGTGGAGTCAGCGCCCGGTACGAGGCCGTCGACGTCCTGCACTCGGTCGACATCACCGCGAACGACGGCGAGCTGACCGTCATCCTCGGCGCGAACGGGTCGGGCAAGTCGACGCTGTTCAAGGCGATGAGCGGCGTGCTGCGCCCGCGGACCGGGACGATCGAGTTCAACGGCGACGACATCACGCGGACCAGCCCGGCCGGGATCGTCCGCAAGGGCCTCGCGCACTGCCCCGAGGGCCGGCACCTGTTCCCGCTCATGCCCGTCGAGAAGAACCTCATGCTCGGCGCCTACGTGCGACGCCGGGACAAGGCCCGCGTGAGGAGCCTGCTCGAGCGCACGTACGAGCTGTTCCCCGTGCTGCACGAGAAGCGCCGGCAGCCCGCCGGGTCGCTCTCGGGCGGCCAGCAGCAGATGGTGGCGATCGGCCGCGCACTCATGTCCGACCCGTCGATGCTGATCCTCGACGAGCCGTCCATGGGCCTGGCCCCGCTCATCACGGAGCAGGTCTTCGAGACGATCGTCGAGATCAACCGCGAGGGGATCGGCGTGCTGCTCGCCGAGCAGAACGCCAACTCGGCGCTGCAGATCGCGACCTCGGGCTACGTGCTGGCCGAGGGCCGGGTCGTGCTGTCGGGCACGGCGCAGGAGCTGCAGCGCGACGAGCGCGTGCAGCGCGCGTACCTGGGCGTCTGACGCCCCGCTCCGGGAGGCCGCCGCGCCTCCCGGAGCGGCGGTCGTCGCTCAGGGGCGGACGAACAGGCCGTTCAGCAGGACGCCGGTGAGCTGGGTGGCGACCTCGTCGAGGTCGATCTCGGTCTCGCGCAGGTGGGCGTCCATGACGACGCCCCACGACATGCCCAGGCTCATCGGGACGGTGACGCGGGGGTCGTAGAGCTGGGGCCACAGGTCGCCCGCGGAGTCGATCCTCTCGGCGAGGCTGTCGACGAACGGCTGCATCCGGGTCTGGTAGAACTCGTGGCCGCCCGCCCGATCGCTGAACAGCACGATGGTCAGCAGCTCGAAGACGTCGTCGAAGATCCCGAGCATCGTGCGGAAGTAACGGCACACGATGACGCGCGCCTCCTCGGCGTCGATGTTGCCGTCCAGGTCGTCCAGCAGTTGCGTCAGCGCATCCTCGAGCGGCTCGATGACGGCCGCCTCGAACATCGCCTCCTTGGAGTCGAAGAAGCGGTAGAGCAGCGCCTGGTTGACGCCGGCGTGCTCGGCGATCTGGCTGATCCGCGCGCCCTCGAGTCCGGAGTCGAGGAACACCTCCCGGGCAGCCGCGAGCAGCTGTCGGCGTCGCTCCTCGGCGCGCATTCTGGTCACGATGTCCTCCCACCCCGAGGCTAGGCGAGATCCACGCTCCCGGCGGGTTTCCGCCGAATCCGGGCGAACTTTCTCGAATCCGGGTTCAGGTCAGCCGCAGGTAGCCGCTCAGCAGCCGGCGCAGGCGGCTCAGGGCCTGCCCGCAGATGAGGCGACGCTCGTCGTCGGGCAGGTCGCCCAGCTCGTGCGAGGCGTGCATGATGAGCGCGTCGACCGCCTGGGCCATGGCCTCCGGCTCGGGCTCGCCCAGCTGCGCGAGCGCCTCGCGCAGCGGAGCCTGCAGCTCGTGGTGGAAGCGCCGCATCGGCGGCTGCAGGACGTGCGGGTCGACGATCCGCGTCAGGGCGCCCGCGACCGCCTGCTCCTCGCTCGCGAACAGCCGCACGTTCGCCTCGACGTAGGCCCAGACGCGAGCGCCGGGGGAGTCGGCGGCCTCGACGTGGTCGAGCACGCGCCGCGCCCAGTCGGGGAAGACGTCGCCGACGAGCGCCGCGAGCAGGTCGTCCGCCGAGGCGAAGTACTGGTAGACGCTGCTGCGCGCCAGGCCCGCCCGGCGGCCGACCTCGCCCATCGCCGGGGCGCGCCCGGTCTCGGCGAGGATCGCCCGCGCGGCGTCGAGCAGGGCACGCCGCTGCTGGGCGCGGTGCTCGGCGACGGTCGGTGCGTCGATGCGGGGCATGCGTCCTCCGGGATCGGGACCGGCCCGTGCCGGCTCCGGTCACATCATGCCGTGTGGCCCCAGCCGACCGTCCACCATCTCCAGCACGCGGTCGCAGTGGTGCAGGACGTCGTGGTCGTGCGTGACCATGACGGTCGCGACGCCGCGCTCGTGCGCCTCGTGGGCGAGCAGGCCGACGATGTCCTGGCTGCGCTGGCGGTCGAGCGCCGCGGTGGGCTCATCGACCAGCAGCACGTCGGGCCGCGTGACCAGGGCCCGGGCGATGCCGACGCGCTGGCGCTCGCCGCCGGAGAGCTCGTGCGGGCGGCGACGTGCCTTGTGCTCCATGCCCACGGCCGTCAGCAGCTCCAGCGGGTCGCGCCCCGTGTCCGCGCGGCCGAAGGCGAGCGGCAGGCGCACCTGGTCGAGGCTCGTCAGGGCGGGCACGAGGTTGCCGCTCTGGAAGACGAAGCCGAGGCGCTCGCGGCGGATCCGGGTGAGCTCGCGCGCGGACGCGGCGGTCAGGTCGGTCTCGCCGAGCCGGGCGCTGCCGCTCGTCGGCTTCGTCAGCGCGCCGGCGACTGCCAGCAGGCTCGACTTGCCCGAGCCGGACGGTCCGACGATCGCGACGAGCTCGCCGGGCCGGACCTCGAGGTCGACCTCGTCGAGGGCCCGCACGGTCTCGTCGCCGTCGCCGTGCAGCAGCGTGACGTCGGTGAGGGTGAGCGCGGCGTTCATCGGCTGCCTCCGAGGGCGTTGAGGGGATCGACGCGCGTGATGCGCAGGACGGCGACCGCGGCGCCCGCGAGGCCCAGGGTCAGCAGCAGTGCCGTGGCGCCGGCGATCGGGCCGGCCTCGAGCGCGAACGGCATCGGCGTGGAGGCGATCAGGGCGCCGCCCGCCAGTCCGATCGCGATGCCCGTGCCCGCCGACAGGACGAGCAGGATGAGCGACTGGACGAGGCTGTCGCGCAGCAGCCATCCGGTGCCGGCGCCCATGGCGCGCAGGACCGCGATCTCCTGGCGGCGCTGGATCGTCAGGACGGTGAAGAAGGCGCCGACGACGAGCGCGGAGATGGCGTAGAGGAACCACTGGATGAGCGACAGCGTGCTGGTCTCGGCGGTGTAGCCGGGCGAGGCGCCGTACGAGGTCTCGCGCGTCATCGACGTCGTGCCCGCGGCCTCGTCGCCGGCCGCGAGGTCGATCCCGTCGCCGGCGGCCTGCAGCGCGACGGCGGTGAACTCCTCGTAGACGCGCGGCGGGACCTCGTCGCCGGGGCGGACCCCCGCGCGGATCTCCTGCCACGAGCGCAACGGCAGGTAGCCGATGTCGACGTGACCGAACGTGTGCTGGTCCGCCAGGACGCCCACGACCGTGAGCTCCGTCCCGGCCGGCTCGACCGTGATCGTGTCGCCGGGCTCGATGCCCTGCTCGGCGGCGGTCGCGCTGATGACGACCTCGCCCTCGCGGGCCAGGCGCGTGCCGGACTCGACCTCGGGGTCGACGAACGAGCCGCGCTCCACGCCGAACAGCGCCAGATCGATCTCGACGTCGCGGTCGGTGCGGGCGTTCACGAGCGTGTTGCCCAGGGCGGTCGCGTCGGCGACGTCGTCACGATCGCGCCAGGCGTCGACGGCGTCGGGGCCGACGACGCTGCGCGAGAAGGCGGAGTCCTTCGAGACGTCCTTCTGGAAGGCGAAGGCGTCGACGGGGATGCGCTGCAGGCCGGAGACGCCGTCGTTCGCGAGGCCGACGGACAGGCCGCTGAGCAGCACCATGAGGATCGAGATGAGGGCCACGACGGCGCCCATGAGCGCGAAGCGGCCGCGGGCGAAGACGAGCTCTCGGCGGGCGAGGAACATCAGGCACGTCCGGAGTGGGAGGGCAGTGGTGGCATGCCCGCATCATACCGACACCCTGTCGCCAACCTGTCGGCATGGGCCTTCCGGGTCCGCGGGAACCCTCCCAACGGACGGGTTCCACCGCGCCCCGGGACATGGTTACGTGGGCGGGGTCCACGTCTCGGGAACCGTCCAACTCACTGTGGGGGAGTGCCCAGATGCGCACGCTCAGGACCATCACCGCCATCACCGTCGCGACCGGGGTCGCGCTCAGCTTCGCGCCGTCGGCCTCGGCGCACGGGAAGCACCATCCGCGCCCGCAGGCGCCCATCACCGTCCTCGCCCGGGGACTCGAGGGGCCGTACCAGGTCTCCGCCTCCGGCCGGTCGCTCATCGTGACCGAGGCCGATGCCGGCCGGGTCGTCGCGATCGACCGCCACGGTCGCCACCGGGTGCGGACGCTCGTCAGCGGGCTGGGCGCGAACGCCGCGGCCGGCGCCGTCAAGGTCGGCCACCGCGTCTACATCGCGACCGGCGAGGCCGGCGGAGCGCCCGACGGGCCGCCGCCCCCGCCGCCGCCGTACCCGGGCTCGTCGGTGCTCGTGGCCTCGAAGGGCCGGGTCACCCAGCTCGCGGACCTGCTGAAGTACGAGCTCGCGAAGAATCCCGACGGCCAGACGCAGTTCGATCCCGAGGGCAACCCGCTCGACGCCCTGTCGAACCCGTTCAGCCTGCTCGCCGCACGCGGTCACCGCGGCGGCGTGCTCGTCGCCGACGGCGGGGCCAACGACGTCCTGCGCGTCGACCGCTGGGGCCGTGTCTCGACCTTCTTCGTCCCGCCGACGATCAACACGGGCGCGTGCGCCGGCCGGCCGAACAACGATCCCGCCTCCACGGGCTGCGACGCGGTCCCGACGGGCCTGGCGTACGGACCGCGGAACACGATCTACGTCTCCACCCTGACCGGCGAGGCGCCCGGTGAGGGCCGCGTCTACGTGCTCGACGCGCGACGCGGCACGGTCAGGAAGGTCGTCTCCGGGTTCACGGCGCCGACCGGCGTGGCGGTGCGTCCCGACGGCACGTTCTACGTCTCCGAGGCGCTCGAGGGCGCTCCGCAGGCCGAGCCCGGACCCGGCTTCGACCCCTCCACGGTCGGCCGGATCGTCAAGGTCTCGCCGAGCGGCAAGCGGACGTACGCCCAGGTGACGATGCCGACCGGACTGGTCTGGAAGGCCGGGACGCTGTACTCCAGCGCCTGGTCCATCGCGAGCTTCTTCGGGGCACCCGGGACGGGCCAGGTCGTGGCCGTCTCCGACCGCGCCTTCAAGCCCGCGTCCTGAGCCGGGGAACCGGGGTCGGGCGCGGAGCCTAGACTCGGCACCGACCGTCGGAGCTCGCGCGTCCGACCCCGAACCCCCCGAAGCAGGAGCAATGCACCAGCACGACCAGCGCCCGTGGACCGTCCACTACGAGGCGGGCGTGCCGCCGGTGCTCGAGATCCCCGACGAGCCGGTCACCGCCGGGCTGCGCCGCTCGGCGCAGCGCTGGCCCGACCGGATCGCCACCGACTTCATGGGCGCCACCGCGACGTACGCCCAGACCGAGCAGGCGATCCGCCGGGCGATGGTCGTCCTGGCCGGGCTCGGCGTCGCGCCGGGCTCGCGGGTCGCGCTCGTCCTGCCGAACTGCCCGTCGCACCTCGTGGCCTACCACGCGGCGCTGCGCCTCGGGGCCGTCGTGATCGACCTCAACCCGACCTACACCCGGGCCGAGCTCGAGCACCTGGTCGCCGACAGCGGCGCCACCCACGCTCTCGTCTGGCACAAGGCGGTCGAGCGGGTCCTGCCGTCGCGCGACCGTCTGCAGGCGCTGGTCAGCGTCGACGTGAGCCGTGACCTGCCGGCGACGGCCCGGCTGCTGCTGCGGCTTCCCGTCAAGCCCGCGCGCGAGAAGCGCGAGGCCCTGCTGGGCACCGTCCCGGCGGACGTGCCGGACTGGCACACCCTCCTGCGCGGCGCCTCGGGCGAGGTCGCCGAGGCCGAGGTCCACGGCGACGACCTCGCGCTGCTGCAGTACACCGGCGGCACGACCGGCGTCCCCAAGGCCGCGAGGCTGACGCACCGCAACCTCGTCGCGAACCTCGTCCACGGCCAGGCCTGGGCCGGGTTCCGCGAGGGCGAGGAGACGGTCTACGGCGTGCTGCCGTTCTTCCACGCGTTCGGGCTGACGTTCTGTCTCAACCTGCCGGGCCACATCGGCGCGACCCTCGTGATGTTCCCCAACTTCGACCCCGCCGCCGTGGTGCAGGCGTTCGGCCGCCGGCCCGCGACCTTCATGGCCGGCGTCGCGCCGATGTTCGACCGGATCGCGGCCGCGGCCGAGTCTGCGGGGAAGCGGGCCCGCGACGGCTTCCGGCAGGCACGCCTGGGCTTCGCGGGCGCCATGCCGATCCCGCCGGCCACCGTCGAGCGCTGGGAGCGGCTCACCGGCGGCCTGCTGATCGAGGGCTACGGCATGACCGAGTGCGCCCCGATCGCGCTCGGCAACCCGTGCGCCCCGACACGGCGTCCGGGCACGCTCGGCGTCCCGTTCCCCAACACCGAGATGCGGATCGTCGACATCGACGACCACACGCGCGAGGTCGAGCCCGACGAGCGCGGGCACCGCCGCGGCGAGCTGCTCGTGCGCGGGCCGCAGGTCTTCGCGGGCTACCTCAATCGCCCCGACGAGACCGACCACCAGCTCGTCGAGGACGGCTGGCTGCGCACGGGCGACGTGGTCGAGGTCGACGAGACCGGCTGGGTCACCCTCGTCGACCGGGTCAAGGAGATGATCATCGTCGGCGGGTTCAAGGTGTACCCCTCGACGGTCGAGGACCACCTGCGCGAGCTGCCCGGCGTCGCCGACGTCGCGGTCGTGGGCGTCTGCCAGCCCGGCGGTGACGACGAGGTGCTCGCCGCTCTCGTCCTCGAGGACGGCGCGTCCGCCCCGTCCGTGGCCGAGGTCCGCGCGCACGGCGAGAAGCGCCTCGCGCGCTACGCCCTGCCGCGCCGCGTCGAGGTCGTCGAGGACCTGCCGCGCTCGCAGATCGGCAAGGTCATGCGCCGCCAGGTGCGCGACATGTTCGACCACCGGGGGTAGCGGCCGCGGGCGCGTGAGGCGTGCCGCCATGGGTACCAACGTGACATGACCACGGTGGTGGCGAACCACTTCGGCGGGCGGCACGTGCTCGTCACCGGGGGAGCGGGCTTCCTGGGCTCGCACCTGTGCGAGGCGCTGCTCGGCCGCGGCGCGCGCGTCACGTGCTGGGACAACGAGAGCACGGGGTCCGAGGAGAACGTCGCCCATCTGGCGGTGCACCCCGGGTTCACGTACCGCCCGTGCGACGTCACGGGCCCGCTGCCGTCCGTCGAGCACGCCGACGTGGTGATGCACCTGGCCTCGATCGCGTCGCCGCTGGCGTACGCGCGGCTGCCGATCGACACGCTGCGCAGCGGCAGCGCCGGGACGCTGCAGATGCTCGAGCTGGCCGCGAAGCACGACGCGCGCTTCGTGGTCTCGTCGACGTCGGAGGTCTACGGCGACCCCGAGGTGCACCCGCAGCACGAGGGCTACTGGGGGCACGTCAACCCGGTGGGACCGCGCGCGGTCTACGACGAGTCCAAGCGGTTCGCGGAGGCCGCCGTCGTCGGCGCGCGGCGCGAGTGGGGCGTCGACGCGGGGATCGTCCGCATCTTCAACACGTACGGCCCGCGCATGGCGGTCGACGACGGCCGCGTCGTGCCGACGTTCCTCGACCAGGCCGTCCGGGGGCTGCCGCTCACGGTCGCCGGGGACGGGAGCCAGACGCGCTCGCTGTGCTACGTCGACGACACCGTGGAGGCGCTCGTCCGGATGGCCGCGTGCGACGTGCCCGGCCCGGTGAACGTCGGCAACCCGGACGAGCACACGATCCTCGAGCTGGCGCAGGTGGTCGTGGCGCTGACCGGCTCGTCCTCGCCCATCGAGCACGTCCCCATGCCCGAGGACGATCCCCAGCGGCGCCGGCCGGACATCACCCGGGCGCGCACCGAGCTGGGCTGGGAGCCGACGGTGCCGCTGCGGGACGGGCTGCGGCGGACGCTCGACTGGTACCTGGCGCGGTCGCCGGTGCGCTGAGCTAGTCGCCGAGCGTGTGGATCCGGGCGAGGACGTCCGGCGGCAGCGGCCGCCGCTCCCGGAGCGCGGCGGGCAGGTCGAGGAGGGCGGCCGCCACCCCGGCGCGATCGGCGGGCGAGGCCAGCAGGCCCCGCACGGCGATGCGTGCCACGTCCGTCCACGGCCGGCGCAGGACGGCGGCGGTCAGTGCCGCGCGGCGCAACGACCTCGTCCGCCGGGATCCGCGGGAGGGTGACGGGCGTGGCTCGTGGTGGGCGACGAGGGACGGCTCGTACCGCAGGTGGAGGCCGCGCGCCGCGAGGTCCCACGCCAGCACCTGCTCCTCGCCGCCGATGCCGAGCAGCCGCGAGAAGCCGCCGGCGGCGAGGAAGGCGTCCCGGCGCACGACCGACGCACATGCCATGAAGCCGAGCACGGGGACGCCGGGCAGGTCCGGCGCGTCCGTCAGCGGCGAGTCCGCCAGCACGGCGTTGAACGGGTCCTCGCGAGCACCCGGCTCGACGAGCACCCGCGCGGCCAGCACGGCGATCCCGGGGTGGCCGGACAGCACGTCGGCGGCGCGGTCGAGCGCGCCGGGCTCCCACCACGAGTCGTCGTCCGCGAACGCCACGAACGGGGTCGCGGCGGCCCGGACGCCGAGCGTGCGCGCGGCCCCGGCGAGGTTCTCGGCCAGGGCGACGACGCGGACGCCGGGATGGTGCTCGCGGACGTACTCGACCGTGCCGTCCCGCGAGCCGTTGTCGACCACGACGACGGGCGCGCGGTGGCGGGGCAGGGTCGCCCTCAGCTGGTCGAGGCGGTCCCGGGTGATGACGACCGTCGTGACCGCGGAGGTCATCGCGCCACCTGCTCCAGCACGGCGTCCCAGTCCGCAAGGAACCGCTCGAGGCCGAAGCGCTCGAGGGCGTGCGCGCGGCCCCGCCGGCCGAGGTCCGCCGCGAGGCCGGGGTCGTGCACGAGCTTGCGCACGTGCTGCCCCAGCAGCTCCAGGTCGGCCGTCACGAGGCCCGTGCCCGGGGGAACGGCCGTCGGGACCTCCGTCATCGCCAGTGCGACGACGGGCACGCCGAGCTGCATGGCCTCGATGAGCGAGAGCCCCAGCGAGGTCCAGCGCGCCGTGTGCACGTAGAGGCGCCGCCGGGCGAGCTCGGCGTGCATCCGGTCCTGGGGCAGGTCCTCGTGGGCCCGGATCCCGCGTCCCGGGTCCGCGACGCCCGTGACGTTCATGCCGAAGACGTCCACGGGCGCCTGAGCCGCCAGCAGCGGCAGCAGGTCGGCGCCCACCGCACGGCCGCGCCGGACGGGATCGTTCATCGCGACGGCCGCGTGGGGCAGCTCGCCCGTGTAGCGGTGCCCGGGGTCGCAGATGCCGTGCTCGATGACGGTCGTCCGCGCGGTGCCGGTGTCCCACAGGAGGCGGTTCACGTGCGTGACGTGGACGACCGGGATGCGCGACTGGTCCGCCATCGGGTGCCGCGTGAACGGCACCTCGCCGCCGGGAGTGTTGTGCTCGAGGTGGACCGCGGGCACGTCGACGCCCGGTCGCAGGCCCGTCCACCGCTCGACGAGCCCCGCCTCGTGCGGGCGCTGCAGCAGAACGACGTCGAACCGCTCGCCGGACAGCTCCTCGGCGGTGCGCTCCACGACCGACGCGGGCCAGTCCCACGTGCGGGCCCGGCCACGGCCGTCCGGGCCGCGGCCGGCGTCCACGGGGACCACGTAGTCGTGTCGTCCCTGCACGAACGCGGTGGTCCACGAGCCGTGGACGTGCCACAGCAGGATCCTCATGTCACACCAGTACCCGGGGTGGACCGTGGCGAAACGAGGGGGAGAAGCGGTTCTCCGTGATCGGCGTTTCAGTGCCGGAACTATGGGCACTTCTCGGCCATGAAGGTGCTGGGCGTCAACGCCCTGTTCCATGACTCGGCGGCCGCCGTGGTGAGCGACGGCCGACTGGTCGCCGCCGCCGAGGAGGAGCGGTTCAGCCGCCGCAAGCACGCGAAGCGGCCGGTCCCGTGGGCCGCCTGGGAGCTGCCCGAGCTGGCGATCGGCTGGTGCCTGCGCGAGGCCGGCATCCGGCCCGACGAGCTCGACGCCGTGACGTACTCCTACGACCCGGCCCTGGCCGCGCCGGCCGAGGACCTCGGCCTGCACGACCCGTGGGACCACGTCCGCCAGCTGTACGCCCAGCGGGCTCCGGGCTTCCTCGCCGAGCTGCTCGGCATCGACGCGTCGATCGTCCGGTTCGTGCCGCACCACGTCGCGCACGCCGCGTCCGCGACCCTCGCCGGGCCGTTCGCCGAGGGGGACGTGCTGGTCCTCGACGGCCGCGGCGAGAGCGCGAGCCACCTCGCGGGCCACTTCCGCGGCGCGGACCTCGACGTGCACCGCATCCAGCGGCTGCCGCACTCCATCGGCCTGCTGTACGAGGACGCGACGCAGCACCTCGGGTTCCTGCGCAGCAGCGACGAGTACAAGGTCATGGCGCTCGCGTCCTACGGCACGCCGCGATTCCTGCCGCAGCTCAAGGAGTCCGTCGGGACGGACGGCTCGGGCGGCTTCTTCGCCGAGCCGTTCGCGTGGTCCGACCTCGTCCCTCCGCGCCGCGCCGACGAGCCGTGGACGCAGGACCACGCCGACCTCGCCAGCAGCGTCCAACGCGCCGTCGAGGACGTGTGCCTCGAGCTGGTCGACTGGCTGCACGCCCGCACGGGCGCCGAGCACCTCGTGCTGGCCGGGGGAGTGGCGCTCAACTGCGTCGCCAACACGCGGCTGTTCGACGAGGGACCGTACCGGGACGTGTGGGTGCAGCCCGCCGCGGGCGACGCCGGCACCGCCATCGGCGGCGCGATGACGGTCGCGGCCGAGCAGGACGAGATCGAGCCCATGACGACGATGGCGATGGGACCGTGCTGGTCCGACGACGAGATCGAGGCCGCGCTCCGGACCGCGAAGGTCCCGTACGAGCGCGTCGACGACATCGCCACCGAGGTCGCGCAGGCGCTCGCCGAGGACCGGATCGTCGCGTGGTTCCAAGGGCGCAGCGAGTTCGGGCCGCGCGCACTCGGCCACCGCTCCCTGCTCGCGAACCCCGCGTCCGCGGCCAACCTCGAGCGGCTCAACGACGTCAAGGGCCGCGAGCAGTTCCGGCCCGTCGCGCCCATGGTCCGGCTCGAGCGGGCGGCCGAGATCTTCTCGCGCGGCCCCCTGCCGTCGCCCCACATGCTCTTCGTCCACGACGTCGCCCCCGCGTGGCGCGACCGCATCCCCGCGGTCGTCCACGTCGACGGCACCGCGCGCGTGCAGACCGTCGGCCCGGACGAGCCGCTCGTGGCCGCCATGCTCGCCGCGTTCGAGGAGCGCACGGGGCTCCCGGTCGTGGTCAACACGAGCCTCAACACCGCGGGCCGGCCCATGGTCGACTCACCGAGGGACGCCCTGGAGTGCTTCGGGTCGGCGCCCGTCGACCTGCTGGCGATCGGCGGCTTCGCCGTGAGGAGGGCCTGGCCGTCATGACCACGACCGTCGTCGTCCCCACCATCGGCCGCCCGTCGCTGGGCCGCCTGCTCGCCTCGCTCGAGGCGGCGGAGGGGACGACGCCGGCGATCATCGTGGTCGACGACCGTCCCGGCGGCGAGCCGCTCGAGCTCGCCCGCCCCGGCGTGGTCGTCCTGCGCTCGGGCGGCCGCGGCCCCGCGGCGGCACGCAACCGCGGCTGGCGGGCCGCGACGACCGAGTGGGTGAGCTTCCTCGACGACGACGTCGTGGTCGAGCCCGACTGGCTGCGCCACCTGGAGGAGGACCTCGCGGACGCCGGTCCGGACGTCGTCGCCGTGCAGGGCCGGCTGCGGGTGCCTCGTCCATCGCGACCGCTGACGGACGCCGAGCGCAGCACCGCGAGCCTCGAGACGGCTCGGTGGATCACGGCCGACCTGACCGTCCGCCGGGCGGCGCTGCGCGAGGTCGGCGGCCTCGACGAGCGCTTCCGGCGGGCCTACCGCGAGGACGCCGACCTCGGCCTGCGCCTGCAGCCGCTGGGCCGGATCGTCCCGGGACGGCGGGGGATCGTCCACCCGTTCCGCGCCGACGGCACGTGGTTCAGCGTGCGGCAGCAGCGTGGCAACGCCGACGACGTGCTGATGGACCGGCTGCACGGGCGCGGCTGGCGCGATCGCGCCGGTGCGCCGGCCGGCGCCCTGCGCCGGCACCGGGTGACGGTGGCCGCCGCGTGCGGCGCCGTGCTGTGGGCTGTCTCGGGGCGGCGCAGGGCAGCAGCGTGCTGCGCCGCGGCCTGGGCAGCGCTGACCGCGCGGTTCGCGCGGTCGCGCATCGCTCCCGGTCCCCGTGACCTCGAGGAGGTCCGGCGCATGGTGCTGACGAGCGTTGCGATCCCGTTCGCGGCGGTCGGCTGGCGGCTCGCCGGTCGGTGGCGGCACCGCGGAGCCGTGCCGCGGCGGATGCTGCCCGAGGCGGTGCTGTTCGACCGCGACGGAACCCTGGTCCACGACGTCCCCTACAACCGCGATCCCGATCTCGTCGCGCCCGTGGACGGCGCCCGCGAGGCCCTCGCGCGACTGCGCGACGCCGGGGTGGCGGTCGGCGTCGTCAGCAACCAGTCGGGTGTCGCGCGCGGGCTCATCGCGCCGCACGAGCTGGAGGCCGTGAACCGCCGGGTCGAGGAGCTGCTCGGCCCCTTCGCGACGTGGCAGGTGTGCCGCCACGGTCCGGACGACGGCTGCGGATGCCGCAAGCCCCGGCCCGGCCTCGTCCGGCAGGCGTGCGACGAGCTGGGCGTCGACGCCGCGCGGTGCGTCGTGGTGGGCGACATCGGCGCGGACGTGCTGGCGGCGTCCGCGGCGGGTGCGGCGGGCGTCCTCGTGCCCACGCCGCAGACCCGCGCCGAGGAGGTCGCCGCGGCACCCCGCGTGGAGGCCGACGTCCCGGCCGCGGTCCGCTCGATCCTGCGGGGGGACTGGTGAGCGCGGGCGCCCCGGACGGCCCCGTGCTGGCCGTCCGCCTCGACAGCGTCGGCGACGTCCTGGTCACCGGCCCGGCGATCCGCGCCCTCGCCTCGGCCGGCCGCGTCGTCGTGCTGCTCGCCGGGCCGCAGGGCGCCCCGGCCGCCGAGCTGCTGCCCGGCGTCGACGAGGTCATCACGTGGACGTGCCCGTGGATCGTCGCCGATCCGCCGGCGCTCGACCCCGCCGACGTCCACGCCCTCGTCGACCGGCTCCGTGACCGACGCTTCGCCGAGGCGGTCGTGTTCACCTCGTTCCACCAGTCGCCGCTGCCGACGGCACTGGCGCTGCAGCTCGCCGGCGTCACGACGATCACCGCGATGAGCGAGGACTACCCGGGCAGCCTGCTCTCGACCCGCGTCCGGCCCACGGGCGACATCCCCGAGCCCGAGCGCGCCATGCTCACGGCGGCCGCGGCCGGCTTCTCGCTGCCGCCGGGGGACGACGGGCGACTGCTCGTGCGCGCCGACCTGCTCGACGCCGAGGTCCCGCTCGGCGGCGAGCCCTACGTCGTGGTGCACCCCGGTGCCGCCGCGCCGGCCCGGGCCTGGACCGCCGAGCGCTGGCGCGAGACGGTCGACGCGCTGGTCCACCACGGCGTGCGCGTCGTCGTCACGGGCGGTCCGGCCGAGCGCGAGCTGGGCGCGGACCTGGCCCGGCGCGGCGCGATCGACCTGTCCGGCGGGACGACCCTCGTCCGGCTGGCGCGGGTCCTGGCCGACGCGATCGCCGTGGTGGTCGGCAACACCGGCCCCGCCCACCTCGCCGCCGCCGTCGGCACCCCCGTGGTCTCGCTGTTCTCGCCCGTCGTCCCGGCCTCGCGCTGGGCGCCCTACGCCGTGCCGTGCGTCGTGCTCGGCGACCAGGCGGCGCCGTGCCGCGGGTCCCGTGCGCGCGAGTGCCCCGTGCCGGGCCATCCGTGCCTGGCCGGCGTCACCGCGGACGACGTGCTGCGGGCGCTGGAGCGACTCGCGCCCCGGGCCCTGCACGAGGTGGCGGGACAGCGGGCCGAAGGAGGGATCGCATGAAGATCGCGATGGTGTCGGAGCACGCCAACCCGCTCGCCGTGGTCGGCAGCGTCGACGCGGGAGGGCAGAACGTCCACGTCGACGCGCTCGCGACGGGGCTCGTCGCCCGGGGGCACGAGGTCACGGTGTTCACCCGGCGGGACTCGCCGGGCGCCCCCGAGCGGGTCGTCGGGCCCGGTGGCTACGTGGTGCACCACGTGACGGCCGGTCCGCCGGCGGACGTGCCCAAGGACGACCTGTGGCGCCACATGCCCGAGTTCAGCGCCCGGCTCGCCGACCTGTGGCGCCGCGGCGGCTTCGACATCGCGCACGCGCACTTCTGGATGAGCGGCTGGGCGACCCGCGCGGCCGCCCGCCGCGTGGGGATCCCGTGGGCCATGACGTTCCACGCGCTCGGCTCGGTCAAGCGGCGCCACCAGGCGGAGCGGGACACGAGCCCGCCGGGCCGCATCGAGGTCGAGCGCGGGCTGTGCGCGACCGCCGACCTCGTCATCGCCACGTGCCGCGACGAGGTCCGCGAGCTCACCGAGCTGGGCATGGCGCGATCCCGCGCGCGGATCATCCCGTGCGGCGTGGACGTCGAGCACTTCACGGCCGTGCCCCCTGAGGCGCCCGGCGGGCGGCTGCTGGCCGTGGGGCGCCTCGTCGAGCGCAAGGGGCTCGGCGACACGCTCCGGGCGCTCGCGCGGGTTCCCGACGCGACGCTCACGATCGCCGGCGGGCCCACCCCCGACGCCCTGCCGCTGGACCCCGAGTACCGGCGGCTCCGGGCGATCGCCCGCGGGGCCGGCTGCCTCGACCGGGTGCGGTTCCTCGGGGCCGTCGCCCGCGACCGGCTCCCGGGCGTCATCGCCGCCGCGGACGTCGTCGTGGTCGCGCCCTGGTACGAGCCGTTCGGGATCGTCCCGCTCGAGGCCATGGCGTGCGGCCGGCCCGTCGTCGGGACCGCCGTCGGCGGGCTGCTCGACACGGTCGTGCCGGGCCGGACGGGCGAGCTCGTGCCGCCCCGCGATCCGGACGCGCTCGCCGCGGCGCTGGACGGCCTGCTCGCCGACCCGGCCCGCCTGCGCCGCTACGGAGCCGCGGGGGCTCGCCGGGCCCGCTCCCTCTACACGTGGGGTCACGTCGCCGCCGCGACCGAGACCGCGCTCCAGTCCCTGCTCACGCGCGTCCCGCAGGAGGTCACGCCATGACGACCCTCGACCACCCCCACCTCGCTCCGCTCGTCGGCGCGCTGTCCACGCTCGGCGGCTGCCTCGACGAGGTCGCCGCGATGGGCCGGGACCTCTACGCGCGCCTCGACGCGGGCCACCGGCTGCTGGCCGTGGGCAACGGCGGCAGCGCGGCGCAGGCCCAGCACCTCACGGCCGAGCTGGTCGGGCGCTATCGCGAGGACCGGCCGCCGTACTCGGCGATCTGCCTCAGCGCCGAGACCTCGAGCCTCACGGCGATCGCCAACGACTACCCGCCCGAGGAGCTGTTCGCCCGCCAGGTCGCGGCGCACGGACGGCCCGGCGACGTGCTGGTCGTCCCTCTCGACGAGCGGCAGCAGCCGCAACGCCGTCGAGGCGGCCCAGCGCGGCGTGGCCTCGGGTCTGGACGTCTGGGCCATCACCGGCGCGGCGCCCAACCCGCTGTCGCGCGTCGCGCACCGCACGCTCGCCGTCGACAGCCCCAGCACGGCGACGGTGCAGGAGGTGCACCTCGTCCTGCTGCACCTGCTGTGCGAGCACTTCGACGAGGCCTGCTTCGCCGCGACGGGAGCGCAGGTGACCGTCCGATGAGCCGCATCGTCGTGGTGGGCGAGGCGATGCTCGACGTCGACCTCGAGGGCACGGCGCACCGGCTGAGCCCGGAGGCGCCCGTCCCGGTGCTCGACGACCTGTCCGAGCGGCGCCGCCCGGGCGGTGCGGCGCTGGCGGCCGCGATGGCGGCGGCGGACGGGCACGAGGTCGTCCTGGTGACGCCGTGGGCGGGTGACGAGGCGGCCGGGCGCCTGCGCGAGGTCCTGACGGAGCGGGTCGAGGTGGTGCCGCTCCCCGCGCACGGCGGAACGCCCGTGAAGCGGCGCGTGCGCGCGGACGGCCACAACCTCGTGCGGCTCGACGAGGGCGGGGGAGCGGCCCCCTGCGGCGACCTCGGGCCCGTCGAGCGCGCGCTCGCCGGTGCGGACGCCGTGCTGGTCGCCGACTACGGACGTGGCCTGACCCGCGACGAGGGCCTGCGGGCGCTGCTCCTGGAGGCGGGCCGGCGCGTCCCGCTCGTGTGGGACCCCCACCCCCGCGGGGCCCCGCCGGTCGGGTCGACCCTCGTCATGACGCCGAACGCCGCCGAGCTCGAGGGCATCGTCGACGAGGACTGCGACGCCACGGGGAGCGCCGTGCGCGAGGCGGCCGTCCGTGCCGCGTGCGCGACCCGCCGGCTCGGCGTCCGCGCCGTCGCGGTGACGCTCGGCTCCCGCGGTGCGCTGCTGAGCTTCGGCGACGGGCCGCCCGAGGTGTTCGCCGCGCGTGCGGTCACGGGCGACCCGTGCGGTGCCGGCGACCGCTTCGCCTCGACCGTCGCGTCGGCGCTGGCGTCCGGGTTCCTGCTCTCGGAGGCGGTGGGCCGCGCCGTCGGCGCGGCGACCGAGCACGTCGCCCTCGGCGGTGCCGCGGCCTTCGGCCGGAGCGACCCCGAGCCGGAGGCGCCGCTGGACGCGCTCGCGCTGGCCGAGGCGACGCGGGCGCGCGGCGGCACGGTCGTCGCCACGGGCGGCTGCTTCGACCTGCTGCACGCCGGCCACGTCGCGATGCTCGAGTCCGCCCGCGCCCTCGGCGACCGGCTGGTCGTGCTGCTCAACTCCGACGACTCCGTGCGCCGGCTCAAGGGCGAGGGCCGGCCCATCGTCTCCGCCCCCGACCGGGCCCGGGTGCTGCTCTCGCTCGCGTGCGTGGACGCGGTGCTCGTCTTCGACGAGGACACCCCCAGCGAGGCGATCGAGGCGCTGCGCCCCGACGTCTGGGTCAAGGGCGGCGACTACGCCGGCCGCCGGCTGCCCGAGGAGGAGGTGCTCGGCCGCTGGGGTGGGCAGGCGGTCGTCGTGCCCTACCTGCGCGGCCGCTCCACCTCGGCCATGGTCAGCGCCATGGCCACCGAACGACCGACCGCGAAGGAGACATCGTGAGCCGCACCGTACTGATCACCGGAGGATCGTCCGGCCTGGGCGCCGCCCTCGCCCAGGCGTGCCTGACCGCCGGCGACCGCCCGTTCGTCCTCGACCTGCGGCCGCCGGCGGAGGGCGTCGACCACCTCGTCGTCGACCTCGCGCACCCAGAGAAGACCGAGCACGCCGTCCGCGAGGCGATCGACCTGACGGGCGGCCTCGACGCGGTGGTCACGTGCGCCGGCACGGACGCGTGCGGCCGGCTGGAGGACGTCGCGACGACGGACTGGAACCGGGTGGTCGAGGTCAACCTGATCGGCACGGCCGCGACCGTCCGGGCCGCGCTGCCGTCCCTGCGCGAGCGGCGCGGACGCGTCGTCACGGTGGCCTCGACGCTGGGGATCAAGGCGCTGTCGGACGCGACGGCCTACTGCGCCTCGAAGTTCGGCGTGGTCGGCTTCACGCGGGCGCTCGCGGCCGAGCTGGCGGGCGAGGTGGGCGTGACGCTCCTCGAGCCCGGGGGCATGCAGACCGCCTTCTTCGACGGGCGCCCCGACCAGTACAAGCCCGGGCCCGACGCCGTCCTCAACCCGCCGTCCGAGGTCGCGCGCACCATCATGTTCGTGCTGGACCTGCCGTTCGGGCACGAGATCCGCGAGCTCGTCGTCACCGCGTCGACCGAGCCGTCCTGGCCGTGACCGCGCGTGCCGGCTGACGTCCTCGTCCTGCGGGCCCTGGGGCTGGGGGACACCCTCGCGGCCGTGCCGGCGCTGCGGGCCCTGCGCCGGGCGGGGCTCGGGCGCATCACGCTCGCCGGGCCCGCCGGTCCCGGCGGACTGCTGCGCCGGCACGGCCTCGTGGACGAGGTCGTCCCCGCCGCCGGGCTGGGCCCCCTGCGCGTCCCGCCTGCGCGCGTGGCCGTCAACCTGCACGGGCGCGGGCCGCAGAGCCACCGGCTGCTGCTGGCCGGCGGCCACGACGAGGTCGTCGCGTTCGCCTGTGCCGAGGCCGGGGTCGAGGGCCCGCCCTGGCGGCAGGACGAGGGCGAGCGGGCGCGCTGGTGCCGGCTCGTGACCTCGCGGTGGGACGTGGACGCCGCGCCGGACGACGTGCTGCTCGCCGATGACCACCCACGCGACGGTCAGGTCGTGGTCCATCCCGGCGCCGCGTCCGGCGCGCGCCGCTGGCCCGTCGAACGCTGGGCCGAGGTCGTGCGGGCGCTCGACCCGCCCGGCGTGCGCATCACCGGCGGCGAGGACGAGCGGGACCTCGCGCTGCGGCTCGCCGACCTCGCCGGGCTGCCGGAGTCCTCGGTGCTCGCCGGGCGGACGAGCCTGGACGACCTCGCCGACTGCGTCGCCCGCGCCGGCCTCGTGCTCAGCGGCGACACGGGCATCGCGCACGTCGCCTACGCGTTCGGGACGCCCTCGGTCACGCTGTTCGGGCCGACGCCGCCCCGCTGGTGGGGGCCGCCCGCGACCGGGCCGCACGTGGCGCTGTGGCACGGCGACGGTGCCGGAGACCCGCACGCCGACGCGCCCGACCCGGCGCTGCTGCGGATCGGGACGGACGAGGTGGTCGCTGCGGCTCGCGCCGCTCAGTCCTGACCGCGCGGCAGAGCGATGTGCACGACCGTCGTCTGGGTCATCTCGTCGAGCAGCTCGGGCCCGTAGCCGTAGCCGTGGCCGCTCGCGCCGCGCGGCTCGGCGGCCCCGCCCGGCGCCCCGCCGAAGACGGCGTTGACCTTCACGGTGCCGACGGGCAGGACGGCGGCGGCGCGCTGGGCGTGCGCCATCGAGCTCGTCAGGACCGTCGCGGCGAGACCGTACGGCCCGGCCGCCGCGCGCCGCAGGCCGTCCTCGAAGTCCTCGACGACGCACACCGGCGCGACCGGGCCGAACGTCTCCTCGCGCATGACCGTCATGGAGTCGTCGACGCCGGTCAGGACCGTCGCCGGGTAGTGCGCGCCGGGGCCGTCCGGGATCTCGCCACCGGTCTCGGCACGGGCACCGTGGGTCAGCGCGTCCTCGACCTGGGCGTGGACGGCGTCGCGCATCGCCGTGTCGACGAGCGGGGGCAGCTCGCCGGACTCGTTGCGCTGCGTCGTCACCTTCACGAGCTCGGCGACGAAGGCGTCGGCGAGGTCGCGGTGGACGTAGATGCGCTCGACGGAGGTGCAGATCTGGCCGCCGTTGGCGTAGGCGCCGAGCGCGGCCTGCTCGGCGGCCCAGGCGGGGTCGACCCCGGCGTCCACGAGCAGCGGGTCGTTGCCGCCGTTCTCGCGGATGACCTTGGTGTCCGTCAGGGCGGCGGCGCGCTCGATCGCGCGGCCGGTCGCCGTGGAGCCGACGTGCGCGATGAGGTCGACGCCCTCCTGCTCGGTCAGCAGCCGCCCGGTCGAGCCGTCGCCCGAGACGGTCTGCAGGACGCCGTCCGGGAAGCACGGCGCGAGGATCTCGCCGAGCAGCTCGCCCAGCAGGGGACACCGCTCGCTCGGCTTGTGGATCACGGCGTTGCCCGTGACGAGCGCGGCACCGAGCAGGCCGCACGCGATCGCCACCGGGTCGTTCCAGGGCGTGATAGCGACGACCACGCCGCGCGGGCGGGGGATCGCGTAGTCGATCGCGGTGTGCGAGCCCTGCAGTGCGCGGCCGCGGTGGACGGGGCCGAGCTCGGCGTACTGGCGCAGCGTCCCGATGCCGGCCTCGGCGCCGCCGCGCGAGTCGCCCGGGGTCTTGCCGGTCTCGCGGTGGTTGAGGTCCGCGACTTCGTCCAGTTGCGCCTGCAGCGCGTCGGCCGCGGCGTGCAGCGCCGCCCCGCGCGCGGCGGGATCGGTGGCCGCCCAGCCCGTGCACGCCTCGCGCGCCCGGGCGATCGCCGCGACGACCTCGTCGCGGCCGCTGGTGCGCACCTCGCCGAGCGGGGTGCCTTCATGAGGATCGAATCGGCTGATCGTCATGCCCGGGGGTACCCAAGGGACGAACGATGATGCCTACGTCGGCCGGCGTGAGCCGAACCGTCGCGGTTCCGATCTTGTGCCGGCATGGCCCACATATGGGCCGGATCGGTACATGATCGGGACTCGTTCGCGACTCGTGCCGACTCAGGCCCGAGGGACGAACGGTGATGCCTTCCGCCCCGCCGGGGTACCTCCATGCATCATCCTTCGTCGCCACCCGGGCCCCGGGCCGAGGAGCTCGGGTCGATGCGACGAACTACCGCTGGTCACGCCGGTCGCCCCTGACCGTGACGGCGGACGGCCCGGCTCCGCTCGGGTCGTCCGCCGTCGTCGTTCCTCGTAGGGTGCAGGGATGAGCGTCATCCTCGAGTCCGAGAACCCGCGCGGCATCCTGCTCTTCGCTCCCGGGGCGGGCGGCGACCCGACGCGGTACGAGCGGCTGTTCGCCGCCGCGAACGCCGCCGGCTTCGTGGTCGCGTCGCCGGAGCACGAGCTCACCGAGACGTTCGCCGACGACGAGGTCCGCGAGCGCGTGGTCGCCCTGCGGTCGCTGCTCGACGACGTGGCCCTCGTGGACCTGCCGGTCGTCGCGGCGGGCCACTCGCTCGGCGGCTTCGCGGCGCTGTGCCTGGCCGGCGCCCATCCGCGGAACCGGGCGGGCGAGGCCATCGAGGTCCCGTCCGAGCCGCGCGTCGAGCGCGCGGTCGTGATTGCGCCGGCCACGGGGTGGTTCTCCGGCGAGGACGGGCTCACGGACGTGCAGGTGCCGGTCGCCGTGCTGGTCGGCGGCGACGACGCGGTCACCCCGCCGGGCACCGCCGAGATCCTGCGGACGGCGCCGAGCCACGTCGAGCTGATCTCCTACGAGGGCGTCGGCCACTTCGACTTCATGTCGCCGCTGCCCGAAGGCAAGACGCCCGTCGTGGAGGACCACGACGCGTTCACCGAGCGGTTCCTCGCGGACTTCGTCGCGGCCCTCGGCTGAGGCGTCAGCTCGACGCGGCGTCGCCGGCCGAGCCCGGCGCGTCCGCTCCGGGACCGCGGTCGCCCCAGCGCGGCCCGTCCGGACCCCCGTCGCGGAAGCCGCCGTCGCGCGAGAATCCCGGAGGACCGTCCGGCCCGTCGTCGCCGACCGCGTAGCCGGCGCCGAAGCCCAGCAGGCCGATCAGCACGGCGGCGACGGCCGCGGCGATGCCCCGCGAGCGGCGCGTGCGCGGGACGAGCCGCCGCCAGCGCGACGGGCCGGAGGCGGCCGGGGCTGCGGCGGTGGGGGACTCGGTGGTGGTCATGGTGTCTCCTCGGGAAGTCGGTGGTCCTCGCGGACCGTCGCCGTCCACCGTCGGCCGCCGTTCTGTGCCGCCGGTGCGGCGAGGTTGTGCGCAGGCTGTGAGCCGGGGTCCTCACAGCGGACGCACAGGAAACCGCGTCAGAGTGGAGGCATGGAATCCCGGTCACCCCAGCTGACGCGCCCCGACGGCTCGCCGCTGCGCGTCCTCGTCGTCGACGACGAGGTGAACCTCGCCGAGCTCGTGTCCATGGCGCTGCGCTACGAGGGCTGGGAGGTCTCGACCGCGCACACCGGCCGCAAGGCCGTCGACGTGGCGCGCGAGGTCCGTCCCGACGCGGTCGTCCTCGACATCATGCTGCCCGACTTCGACGGGCACGAGGTGCTGCGCCGGCTGCGCTCGATCGACCCGACGGTGCCCGTGCTGTTCCTGACGGCGCGCGACGCCGTCGAGGACCGCGTGGCGGGGCTCACCGCCGGCGGCGACGACTACGTGACCAAGCCGTTCTCGCTCGAGGAGGTCGTGGCGCGCGTGCGGGCGCTCATGCGGCGGGCGGGCGCGCAGCAGGCGGACTCGTCGTCCGTGCTGACCGTCGGCGACCTCACTCTCGACGAGGACAGCCGCGAGGTCTTCCGCGGCGGCGCCGAGATCTCGCTGACCGCGACCGAGTTCGAGCTGCTGCGGTACCTCATGCGCAACCCGCGGCGCGTGCTCAGCAAGGCGCAGATCCTGGACCGGGTCTGGAACTACGACTTCGGCGGCCAGGCGAACGTCGTCGAGCTCTACATCTCCTACCTGCGCAAGAAGATCGACGCCGGCCGCGCCCCGATGATCCACACGATGCGCGGTGCCGGCTATGTCCTGAAGCCGGCCGCGTGATGCACGTCCCCCGCAGCCGTTCGTTGACGTCGCGGCTCGTCGCGACCACCGTGGCGCTCGTCGTGGCCGTGGCGGTGCTGGTGGGAGCGCTCAGCGCCTTCGCCGTGCGCTCGTACCTGCTGAACCAGCTCGACGGCCGCGTCGTGGACTCGGTGGAGCGGGCCCAGCGGGCGCCCGCGTTCCAGGACCCGTACCCGGGCGCCGGCGTTCCCGACGAGCTGCTGCGCGGCCGGGGCGGGATCGGCGACCGCCGCGGGCAGGCCGTGGGCACGCTGACCGCGGTCTGGACGGCGCAGGACGAGGGCATCGGCGACGTCATCGTCGCGGGCGACGACGGGCTCGCAAGTCGGTCGGGCCTGACGACCGACGAGCTGGAGGCCGTCGGCGAGATCCCCGCGGACGGGACGCCGCGCACGGTCGACCTCGACCGGTTCGGCCGCTACCGCGTCGCCGTGGTCGACACAGGCGGCGGCCGGGTCGCGGCGGGGCTGCCGACCGCGGACGTCGACGACGTCGTCTCGGCGCTGTTCGGCTGGCAGGGCGTGCTGACCGTGCTGGGCGCGGTGGCCGCCCTCGGTGGGGCGCTCCTGCTCGTGCGGCGCCAGCTCCGGCCCCTGCACGAGGTCGCCGCGACCGCGAACGCCGTCGCCCGGCTGCCGCTGGCCCAGGGCGACATCGAGCTCGCGCAGCGCGTCCCCGCCCGGGTGGCCGACGACTCGACCGAGGTCGGCCAGGTCGCCGAGGCGCTCAACACGCTGCTCGACCACGTCGAGTCCTCGCTCGCGGCACGGCACCGCAGCGAGCAGCAGGTGCGCCAGTTCGTCGCGGACGCGTCGCACGAGCTGCGGACGCCGCTCGCCACGATCGCCGGCTACACCGAGCTCTCGCGTCGCCGCCCGGACGACGAGGAGGCGCTGCGGCGGGCGCTGGAGAAGGTCGAGGAGGAGTCGGGCCGGATGACCGCGCTCGTCGAGGACCTGCTGCTGCTCGCGCGGCTCGACTCCGGTCGCCCCCTCGCGAGCGAGCCCGTGGACCTCACGCGCATGCTGCTCGAGGCGGTCGCCGACGCTCGGGTCCTGGCGCCCGACCACGAGTGGCGGCTCGCGCTGCCCGACGAGCCGATCGAGGTGCGCGGCGACGAGCAGCGGCTCCACCAGGTCGTGACGAACCTGCTGGCGAACGCGCGCACGCACACGCCGCCCGGCACGACCGTCACCGTGGCGGCCGACGCCTCCGGGTTCACGGTCCACGACGACGGCCCGGGCTTCCCGCCCGACCTCGCCGAGCACGCCTTCGAGCGCTTCACCCGCGGGGACCGGGCACGGCACCGTGCCGGGGGAGCGGGCCTGGGCCTCGCGCTCGTGGCGGCGATCGTCGCGGCGCACGGGGGCTCCGTCGACCTGGCGAGCGAGCCGGGTGACACGACCTTCACGGTGCGGCTGCCCCACCGCCCGGTGTGACGGGAGGGTCGCCAGATGAGACGGGGCGGCGGCTCGCACGACGCGACCTAGGCTCGATCGCATGACCGCCTCGCACCCCCGTCTCGTGGACGCCCAGTGGGTCCACGAGCGCCTCGACGACCCCACGATCCGCATCGTCGACGCCACCGTCCACCTCTCCTTCGACGAGGACGGCCGGCACGAGGAGTCCGGGCGCGCGACCTACCGCGAGGGCCACCTCCCGGGCGCGACGTTCGCCGACCAGCTCATCGACCTGAACGATCACGACGGCGAGGCGCCGTTCGCGGTCGCGTCGTCCGAGCGGTTCGCCGAGGTCGTCGGTGGCCTCGGCGTCGGTGACGAGCACACCGTCGTCGTCTACGACCACGTCAACGGCATCTGGGCCACGCGCCTGTGGTGGCAGCTCACCCTCGAGGGCCACGACGACGTCGTCGTCCTCGACGGCGGCCTGCAGGCGTGGCAGGACGCCGGCTTCCGCGTCGAGACGGGCGACGCCACGTACCCGGCCGCCACGTTCACGGCCTCGCGCCGCTCGGAACGGGTCGTCGGCACCCCCGTGGTCGAGGCGGCCACGCAGGACTCCTCGGTGCTGCTGATCAACGCGCTCGACCGCGACTCGTTCGCCGGTGGCCGCATCCCCGGCAGCGTGAACGTGCCGTTCCCCGAGCTCTTCGACGAGCAGGGCCGCCTGCGCAGCCTCGACGAGCTGCGCGAGATCCTGCAGTCCGTCGGCGCCCTCGATCCCGGCGTCACGCCGGTGACCTACTGCGGCGGGGGCATCGCTGCGACCACCGTCGCGTTCGCGCTGAACCTGCTGGGCCGCGAGGACGTGGCCGTCTACGACGGCTCCCTCAACGCCTGGACCGCCGACCCGGAGCACGCCCTCGAGAAGGACTGACGTGCCGCCTGTCTCAGATGCGACGATCGGGATCGACCTCGCCGCCGAACCGCGCAAGACTGCCGCGGTCCGGCTGGCGTGGCACGACGGCAAAGCCGGAGCCACGGTCGAGTCCGTCGAGGTTGGCCTGGACGACCGCGCGCTGCTGGCCCACCTCCGCACGGGCGTGACGAAGGTCGGCATTGACTGCCCGTTCGGCTGGCCCCGGACGTTCGTGGACCTGGTGAGCGGCCACGCCGCCGGTGCCCACGACTTCGCCCCGGACCCCGAGCCAGGCTGGCGCCGTGACTACTACCTGCGGCGCACGGACCGGTACGTCGCGCGGGAGCACGGGGTCACGCCGCTCAGCGTGGCCGCGGACCGTATCGCCCATCCCGCGATCCGGCTCGCGTACCTCTTCGGCGAGCTGGGCCGGACCGGCGAGCGTCCTGCCCTGGACGGCTCGGGTCGACTCGCCGAGGTGTATCCCGGCGTCGCCCTCCGCCGGTGGGGCCTTGAGCGTCGCGGTTACAAGAAGGATCCAGACCTGCGGGGCGACCTGCTCGCCAACCTGCGCGAGACCGTGTCGCTGAAGATCGAGGCGGACGACGAGCGGGCGCTCGCAGAGTCGGACGACGCTTTCGACGCGCTGGTGTGCGCGCTGGTCGCACGGGCGATCGTCCGGGCCGGGACGGAGCCGGTGCCCGAGGACGAGCGCGAGGCCGCCCGTGAGGAAGGCTGGATCCACGTCCCCAACGGCGACCTGCGCGACCTGTCGTGAACGTCGCCGGCCCGGCCCCCTGGGGGCCGGGCCGGTGTCGCGGCGTCGTCAGTCGACCGTGCGGGCGGTCATGACGCCGAAGCCGGCGATGTACTCCTTGATGGGCCGGTAGTACGACGAGGTGACCTCGTACGCGCCGGACTCGGCCAGGGCCGCGAACGCGGCGACCCACGTGCGGACCTCGTGCGCCGAGTTGCCGGCGTCCTGCGCCATCTGCTCGGGGGTCATCGCGTCGATGGGGGAGAGGGTCCCGGACGCGAACACGTCCATGAGGGCGCGGTCCCACTCGGGGTTGAGGTCCCGGATCGTCGCGGTGCCTGCGGCGAACGCGCGACCCGTGTCGATGACGCGCTGCTGGCGGGCGTCGCGCGCCGCGGCGGTGGGGTGCCGCCCGTCGAGCAGCATGGCGCGCTGCTCCTCGGTCGCCGTGGCCCACTGCGGCACCGGCGGATCGTGCGAGAGGCCGCCCGAGCCGATCACCAGGACGCGCTCGTCCTCGAGCGTCGCCAGGTACGAGCCGATCGCCTCGCCGAGCCGGCGGACGCGCGACATCTTCACGAACGGCTGGGCGACGCCGTTGACGTAGACCGGCACGGTGGGCACGGTGTCGATGCCGCCGAACAGGATCTCCAGCGGCTGGATCGCGCCGTGGTCGATCTCCATCCTGCGCGAGATCGCGATGTCGAGGTCGCGCTCGGCGACCCACTGGGCGAGCCGCTCGGACACCTCGGTGGGCACGTCGAGCGGGCCCGCGGTGGTGCCGTAGTCGCCGACGCCCAGCGCCTCGTAGCCGATGCAGAACGGCGGCATGATGTCGTAGAAGAAGCCGTTGTAGTGGTCCGGCGCGAACGACACGACGAGCGTCGGGTCGTAGTCGCGGACGAACGCGCGCGCGGTCGCGAACGCGCCGTCGACCTCGGCCTTGATCTCGGGTGCCGGGTCGTTGAACTCCAGCAGCGGGCTGTGCGACATGCACACCAGGGCGACGCTCATGGGAGCACTCCGTTCTTCGAGGGGGCGGGGACGAGGGAGCCGGCGGCGGCGACCGCGGCGAGGGCCTGCGAGGCCTGCTGGTTGAGAGCGGCCGCCGCGATGAACCGGTCCGGGCGCAGGATCACGAGGCCGCACGCGCGGACGTCGAACCAGCGCTTGAGGGCACCGGACGTGTCGCCGACGACGGTGACCGGCGCGGGGGAGTCGGCGTACTCCTTCTCGGCCCACTCGCGCTGCGTCTCCGGAACGAACGACAGCAGCCGGATGCCGTGGCGGCGGACCAGGTCGAGGTCGGCGGGCGAGAGGAAGCGCGTCGGGTTCGTGCCCCACGTCGCCAGCGCCCACCAGTCGCCGGTCACGTCGTCGAGCAGCAGGTGGCGGCCCTCGGCCGTGTGGACCCGCGGCTGGATGAACTGCAGGCCGACGGGGGAGGCCTCGCCGGCGGAGTCGACGAACGGCGCGAGCGGCGCGTCCTTGAACGAGGCGCGGGCGGTGCCCGGCTCGAGGCTCACCTGGTCGACCACGACGCCGGCGGCGTAGCGCGGCATGGGCTTGAAGCGCAGCTCGGTGAAGTACGACTTCCACTTCGGCACGAGGTTGAGCGCCGACGCGGCCCGGTCGCGGACCCAGCCGCCGAACGGCTTCATCTTCATGATCGAGCCGGCGGCCATGTTGACGTCGATCATGTCCGCGACGTGCTTGTGGCGCTCGACCGTGTACGTGTCCAGCAGGGCGTCGCCGGCGTCGCCGCGGAGCACCGCGGTGAGCTTCCACGCGAGGTTCGTCGCGTCGCGCACGCCCGAGTTCCAGCCCTGGCCCAGCCACACCGGCATGAGGTGCGCGGCGTCGCCGGCGAGGAAGACGTTGCCCTGGCGGAACGACGTGGCGACCCGGCCGTGATGGGTGAACGTGCGCTGGTTGATGAACTCCAGCGACGCGGGGTCCGGCACGAACCGGCTCAGCAGCCCGTTCATGAACGCGCGGTCCTCGGCCAGCTCGGCGGGCTCGTCATCGTGCAGCATGAACTCCCAGCGGCGGATGCCCTGCGGCAGGCCGATGGAGACGTACGGGCGCTTCGGGTCGGCGCCCAGGTACACGTTCGGCGCGCCGATCGGGTCGTCGAGGACGTCCACGACGACCCACCGGGTCGAGGGGGACTTGCCCTCGAACGCCACGCCCATCCACTTGCGGGTGAACGAGCTGCCGCCCTCGCAGCCCACGACGTACCGGGCCGAGACCTCGACGGAGCCGGTGACCACGCCGTCGGCGTCGACCTGCTCGGCCCTGGCCATTACGTGGTCGCCGCGGTCCTCGAGGGCGACGACGCGGTGGCCGAACCGCAGCTCCGTGCCGGGGAAGCGGCGCAGGCCCGCCGCCAGCTCACGGTCGACGACCGGCTGGTTGAAGCCGTGCTTGCGCGGGAAGCCGAACTCCTGCGTCTGCGGGTCGTTCGTCGCCAGCACCTGGCCCTCGCCGTTGACGAGGCGCACGACGTGGTGGGGGACCGTGAACTGCTCGATCCGCTCCCACAGCCCGGCGGTGCGCAGGGTGCGGATGGCCTCGTCGTCGAGGCCGACGCCGCGGGGATAGTCGATGAGCTCGGTGCGCGCCTCGAGCACGAGGGCGCGATGGCCGCGCACGCCGAGCAGGTTGGCCAGCGTGAGGCCGACGGGGCCGGCGCCGATGACGAGGACGTCGGTGTCCAGGGCGGGGGTCGTGGTCATCGCATCCGCCTCAGTTGTTGCGCAGGAAGTCGACGACGAGGCGGTTGAACTCCTCGGCGTGCTCGATCATGGCCCAGTGGCCGCAGCGGTTGAGCAGCACGGCGCGCGAGTTCGGGATGTTCGCCAGCAGGAACAGCGTGACCTCGAAGTGCAGGACGCGGTCGTCCTTGCCGTGGATCAGCAGCGCGGGCGCCTCGATCTCGCGGATCCGCTCACGGTCGACACGGATCGGGATGGGGGCGCCGTGGGCGAGGCCCTCGACGTAGTTCCGCAGGTGGTCGGGCCGGGCGAGCGCGGCGTCCGACCGCGCCTTCGTCAGCTCGGGCGTGGCGAAGCGCGCCTTGTCGTACGTCATGATCTCGACGAGCGCCTTCATGTTCTCGGGGCTGGCGTCCTTGTAGGCGCGCACGATCGTCTTGAGGCCCTCGCTGGGGCCGTCGCCCGCACCGAACAGGCTGGCCTGACCGCGGCCGAGCGACGCGCCCATCGTGACCAGGTGCGTGATGCGCTCGGGGTGCAGTGTCGCGAACCGCACGGCGGTGTGGGCGCCCATCGAGTTCCCGACCAGCGCGGCGGCCTCGATGCCGAGTGCGTCGAGCAGCTCGACGAGGTCGCGGTCGTGGTCCATGTCCTTGGTCGCGACGGCGTCCGAGCCGCCCCAGCCGGGCATGTCGGGCGCCAGGACGCGGAAGCCCGCGTCGGCGATCGCGCCGATGTTGCCCGAGAAGTTCGACCAGCCGGTGGCGCCGGGGCCCGAGCCGTGCAGCAGCACGACGGGCGTCGCGTGGGCGTCGCCGGCCTCGTAGTAGCGCACGTGGGTGCCCGAGGGGAGCGTGATGTCGCGCGCGGCGGATTCCTGGGTGAGGGGCATGAAGATCGGCTCCTGTGTGCTTTATTTACACCTGCATAGGCGATATCTACACATGTGACTCAGGCCATAGGAGCATTCCCCGCCGACGGTTGTCAAGACGGGGGCGTGTAGCGAGGGGTCAGCGCAGGGCGTCCGAGATGCGCTCGGCCGCGTCCATGAGGACGGGGGCCGCGGAGTCCGCGATCTCCTCGCGGTATGTGATGAGGTTGAGGCACGCGACGGGCAGTCCGTCGGTGTGCCGCAGTGGCACGGCGACCCCGTACGCGCCGGGCTCGACCTCGCCGAACGTGGCGGCGTAGCCCTGCTCGCGTGCCGTGCGGACCGCCTCGGTCTCGCGCGGTGCGGCGGCCTGCGCGGCCAGCAGGGCGACGCCCGCCGAGCCGCGCCCGAGGGGATGCCGGCTGCCCGTGCGGAACGACAGCACGTAGGCCGACGACGGCGGCTCGATGACCGCGAGGGCGACAGCCTCGTCACCCTCGACGACGAGCAACGAGATCGTCGCGCCCAGCTTGGCCGCGAGCTCGCGCATGACGGGCTCGGCGGCGGCGCGCAGCGAGGCGTGGATGCCGACCGCGAGCGCGGCCAGTCCGGCGCCCGCGCGGTAGCGCCCGTCGGCGCCGCGGACCGCGAGCCTCGCCTCCGCGAGGGTCGACAGCAGGCGGGAGGCGATCGAGCGGTGGACGCCCAGCTCGGCGGCGATCTCCTGGATGGAGGCGCCGTCCGCCGCCTGGGCCACGAGCTCCAGGGCGCGCAGGCCCCGCGCCAGGGTCTGGGAGCCGGGGGCCGGTCGTGTCTCGCTCATCGTGGCTCAGCGTAGACGACGAGCTTGATCCGGATGTGGCGCTTGACACGCCGGTGTGACGGGGGACACCATCTATCCATATTTACACGTCAGCGTGCGTTAAGTGCACGCTTCACCACCTAGGGGTCCCCATGGAACTCACCGACGCCATCCGGCGCAATCCGATGACATCGTTCCAATGGGTCATCGTCAGCGTGTGCATCCTGCTGACGATGGTCGACGGCTACGAGATCCTCGTGACCGCGTTCACGCTGCCCGCGCTGACCGAGCACTTCGGCCTCACGCCGACCGAGCAAGGCTTGGTCGCCTCGTTCGGCACGCTCGGCATGGGCATCGGCGCCGTCGTGCTCAGCCCGCTCGCCGACCGCGTCGGCCGTCGCCGGCACATCCTGGCGTCGCTCGCGCTCATCGTCGTCGGCATGACGGCCACGGGCCTGGTCACCACGTTCGAGCAGTTCCTCGCCGGGCGCTTCTTCAGTGGCCTGTTCCTGGGTGCCATCATCCCCAGCATCAACGTCCTCGTCGCGGAGTACTCGAACCAGAAGCGCCGCGGCGCCGTGATGGGCGTGTACGGCATCGGCCTGCCGCTCGGCGCGGCCCTGGGCGGGTTCCTGTCGGTCGCGCTGATCGACGCGTTCACGTGGCGCGGGCCCTACTTCTTCTCCGCGATCGTCACCGCGGTGCTGGCGCTCGTGGCCCTCGTCGCGCTGCCGGAGTCGGTCGACTTCCTCGTGCAGAAGCGGCCCAAGGGCGCCCTCGCCGCGTACAACCGCATCGCGGCGCGCATCGGCGCGAACCAGGTGACGAAGCTTCCCGTCCCGGTGGGCGCCGCGCCGGTCAAGGGTGCGTTCGTGCGCAGTGTCTTCACCGGCCGCATGCTCCCGCGCACGATCCTGCTGTGGATCGCGTACGCGCTGGTCATCGCCTCGTTCTACTTCGCCAACGGCCTCACGGCCAAGCTCGTGGCCGAGACGACCGGCAACGCCGACTTCGGCATCAAGGCCCAGTCGATGGTCGCCGGCGGCGGCGTCGTGGGCGCCCTGCTGTTCTCGCTGGCCGCTCGCCGATTCCACCCGCGCGTCGTCACGGCCGCGCTCGGCATCGTCGGCTTCGCGGTCTTCGTGGCCTTCGCGTCCTTCTTCGACCACCGCACCATGGTGCTCGTGCTGGCCGTCATGGTCGGCCTGGCGGTCAACGGCAGCGTCGCGGCGTACTACGCCATCAGCCCGTCGATCTACCCGCTGGCGGTCCGGGCCGCCGCCGTGGGCCTCATGATGGGCGCCGGCCGTGCGGTCGCGTTCTTCGCGCCGAACATGGCCACGTTCCTGCAGGAGCGCGGCTTCACGCCGGGTGAGCTGTACAACCTCTACGGCGCGATCCTCGCCCTCTCGGGCGTCGCGATCCTGCTGCTGCACGCCACGTACCGCGGCGCCGACCAGCGCGACGCGATGGACGTCGAGGCCGCGGTCGCCGACGAGGCGCACGACCGCCGTGTCGCCGAGGCGGCCGCCCGGTGAGTCCCGTCGGCGTGGTGGGCGACCTCGAGCGCGTGCGCGACCTGCTCGCGCGTGACGCCGGGGCCGCCCGGCACGGCATCGAGGTGATCGAGGCCGCCGACGACGAGGTCGTGCTGGCGATGACGGTCCGCGCCGACATGCTCAACCCGGGCGGCACGTGCCACGGCGGCGTGCTGTTCCTGCTGGGCGACACGGCGGTCGGCCAGGCGGCCAGCGCCGCGGGCGCCGTCGTCGTCACGACCTCGGCCACGATCACCTACCTCGCCCCGGCGCGAGACGGCGACGTGCTGCACGCACACGCCCGTCCCGTCCACGACGGCGGCCGCAGCGGTGTGGTCGACGTCGAGATCCGCACCGCCGCGGGCTCGCCCGTCGCGCTCGTCCGCGGCCACGTGCTGCGGCCCGCGCCTCGCTGAGCACCGCACCGACTCCCGGAGGAGACCCATGTCCCTGTCCCACATCGCGCTGGGCACCTGGTTCACCGCTCGCGCCGACCGCACGCCGGACCGGCGGGCCCTGACGTTCGAGGGCCGCACGGCCACGTTCCGCGAGGTCGCCGACCGCGTCGAGCGGTTCGCGGCGGTGCTCGCGGACGGCGGCGTCACGCCGGGCGACCGCGTGGCGTTCCTGGGCTTCAACCAGCCCGCGGCGCTCGAGGTCCTCATGGCGGCGGCGCGACTCGGGGCGGTGTACGTATCGCTGAACCACCGCCTCGCCGCCGAGGAGATCGGGTTCGTGCTGCGCGACGCGGGCGTGCACACGGCGGTCGTGGACGCCGACCACGCGCCGACGCTCGCCGCGGCGTCCTTCGCGGGCCGGCTGCTCGTGGTGGGGGAGGGCTACGACGAGGCGATCGCGGCGGCCGCGCCGCTCGCGCAGCACCCCGTGGTGCAGCCCGACGACCTGGCGATCCTCATGTACACGTCCGGCACGACGGGCACGCCGAAGGGCGTCATGCTCAGCCACGCGAACCTGTGGTGGAGCACCGCCAACCTGGCCACGCAGTTCGACGTCCTGCGCGACGACGTGACGCTCACGATGGCGCCGCTGTTCCACATCGCGGGGCTCAACGTCACGACGCTCAGCACGTGGCTGCACGGCGGCGAGGTCGTCCTGCACCGCTCGTTCGACGTCGACCGCGTCCTGGACGACATCGCGCGCTACGGCGTCACCACGGTCTTCGGCGTGCCGGCGATGTTCGGGATGATCGAGCGCTCGCCGCGTTTCGCCGACGCCGACCTCGGCACGGTCCGCATGGCGATCTGCGGCGGCGCGCCCGTGCCGGAGTCGCTGCTGCGCAGCTGGCTCGACAAGGGCATCGCGATGCTCCAGGGGTACGGCCTGACCGAGACGGCTCCGGCCGCGAGCTTCCTCAGCGCCGACCAGGCGCTGGCCAGGCTCGGGTCGGCCGGCCGCCCGCCGCTGTACGTCGACCTCAAGCTCGACGACGGCGGCCGCCCGGTCACCGAGCCGTTCGAGCGCGGCGAGATCTGCCTGCGCGGCGCGAACGTCACACGCGGCTACTGGAACCGGCCCGACGCGACGGCCGAGGCGATCGACGCCGACGGCTGGTTCCACACCGGCGACGTCGGCTACCGCGACGAGGACGGCTACCTGTTCGTCGTCGACCGGCTGAAGGACATGGTGATCTCCGGCGGCGAGAACATCTACCCGGCCGAGGTCGAGAACGTGCTCTACCAGCACCCCGCGATCCTCGAGGTGGCCGTCGTCGGCCTGCCCGACGAGGAGTGGGGCGAGACGGTGGCGGCGTTCGTCGTGCTGCAGGAGGACGCGTCGCTGACCCTCGAGGAGCTGCGCGCGTTCGCCGGCGAGCGCCTCGCGCGCTACAAGCTGCCGCGCCGCCTCGAGGTGGTCCCGCTGCTCCCGCGCAATGCGAGCGGCAAGGTCCAGAAGCCGCACCTGCGCACGCAGGTGTGCTGACCGCGTCAGCGCGGCCGGCGGGCGAGCGTCGAGCCGAGCCCCGTGGCCGCGGCCCGCACGGCGGCGACGTGCGCCTCGGGACGGAACCGCCCGACCGGACCGGTGACGCTGATCGCCGCGACGGTCGTGCGGCCGTCGGCCTCCAGGACCGGAGCCGCGACGCACAGCAGGCCGGGCGTGGACTCCTCGCGCTCGAACGCGACGCCGGTCTCCAGCACGCGGGTCAGCTGCTGCTCGAGCATCCCCGGCGCGACGATCGTGTGCGGCGTGCGCCGCTCGAGCGGACTCGTCAGCACCTCGGTGCGCAGCTCGGGGTCGGCGTGCGCGAGCAGCACCTTGCCGATGGCGGTGCAGTGCATCGGCATGCGGCCGCCCGTGCGGGACGGTGCCTTGGCCTGGCGGTGGCCGCCGATCTTGGCGACGTAGACGACCTCGTGCCCCTCGCGCACGCCCAGGTGGACCGTCTCGTGGGTGCGCTCGTAGAGGTCCTGCAGGAACGGCATCGCGAGCTCGAGCAGGGTCCGCTCGGCCGAGGCGCGCAGCCCGAGCTCGAACAGCCCGCCGGACAGGCGGTACCCGCGCGGCGTCTTGTCGAGCAGCCGGTGCTCGACGAGGTCCCCGGCGACGCGGTGCAGCGTGCCCTTCGCCAGCCCGGTACGCCGGGCGAGCTCGGCCAGGGGCAGCACGCGGTCGTCGGCGCCGAACGCGCGCAGGATCGCGACGGCCTTGCCCAGGACGGTGTCCAGGGCGGTCACGTGCGGATCGTCGGGCACACGATCAGCGTACCGCTCAGTGGAACGAATGCGTGGACTCCGGGATGACCCGGAAGAGAGGCTGAAACCATGACAGAGACCCCCTCGACCGTCGATCCCGCGGTCATCACCGAGGCCGCGGCGTGGCTGCGCCGTGCAGACGAGACGCGCACCCCGATCCCGCCGGTGCGCACCCTCATCGGCGCCGACGACATCGACGCCGCGTACGCCGTCCAGCGGGTCAACATCGAGCAGCGCCTCGCGCAGGGCCGCACGGTCGTGGGCCGCAAGATCGGCCTGACCTCCGAGGCCGTCCAGGCCCAGCTCGGCGTCGACCGCCCCGACTTCGGCGTGCTCCTCGACGACATGGCCTACTCCGACGGCGACCTCATCGCGCACGACGCGGTGCTGCAGCCCAAGGCCGAGGCCGAGGTGGCGTTCGTGCTCGCGCGGGACCTCGCGGACGGCGAGCTCGACCACGCGCAGGTCAGCGCCGCGATCGGCCACGCCGTCGCCGCGATCGAGGTGTGCGGCAGCCGCGTCGCCGACTGGGACATCACGTTCGGCGACACGGTGGCCGACAACGCCTCGGCCGGCGTCTACGTCCTCGGCTCCGAGCGTCGGACGCTCGACGAGGTGACCCCGCGCGACGTCGCCATGTCGATGACGATCAACGGCGACGAGGTCTCCACCGGCACCGGCGCCGCGTGCCTGGGCGACCCGCTCGAGGCGGTCGTGTGGCTCGCCCGCACGGCCCGCGACCTGGGTGAGCCGCTGCGCGCCGGCCAGGTCGTCCTGTCCGGAGCCCTCGGCCCCATGCGCCCCGTGGCGCCGGGCGACGAGGTCGTCGTCACCATCACCGGCCTGGGCAGCGTCTCGGCCACGTTCAGCAAGGAGCAGGCATGAGCACGAAGGTCGCCATCATCGGCTCGGGCAACATCGGCACCGACCTCATGATCAAGGTGCTGCGCTCGCGGCACCTGGAGATGGGCGCGATGGTCGGCATCGACCCCGAGTCCGACGGCCTCGCCCGCGCCGCCGCCAAGGGCGTCCCGATCACCCACGAGGGCGTCGAGGGGCTGACCCGCCTCCCCGGCTTCGACGAGATCGAGATCGTCTTCGACGCCACGTCGGCGAAGGCCCACGAGCACAACGCGTCGGTCCTCGCGCCGCTCGGCAAGCGCCTCGTCGACCTCACGCCGGCCGCGATCGGGCCGTACGTCGTGCCCGCGGTCAACCTCGAGGAGCACCTCGACGCGCCGAACGTGAACATGGTGACCTGCGGCGGCCAGGCGACGATCCCCGTCGTCGCGGCGATCAGCCGCGTCGCGCCCGTGGCCTACGCCGAGATCGTCGCGTCGATCGCCTCGCGCAGCGCCGGTCCCGGCACGCGCGCCAACATCGACGAGTTCACCGAGACGACCTCGTCGGCGATCGAGCAGGTCGGCGGCGCGGGCCGCGGCAAGGCGATCATCATCCTCAACCCGGCCGAGCCGCCGCTCATCATGCGCGACACCGTGCTGGCCCTCGTCGAGGCGCCCGAGGCCGAGACCCGCGAGCGGATCGTCGACTCCATCGAGAAGATGATCGGCGACGTCGCGGCCTACGTGCCCGGCTACCGGCTCAAGCAGCAGGTCCAGGTCACCGAGGTGCCCGCGGACCAGCCCGTCGAGACGCTCGTGCCCGCCGGCGCGACCCGGCCCACCCACCAGGTCTCGGTGTTCCTCGAGGTCGAGGGCGCCGCTGACTACCTCCCCGCGTACGCCGGCAACCTCGACATCATGACCTCGGCCGCGCTGCAGATGGCCGAGCGCGTCGCCGCCTCGAAGAGCCAGGAGAACTGACGTGAGCACCCCCATCTTCGTCCAGGACGTCACCCTGCGTGACGGCATGCACGCCGTCCGCCACCGCATCACGCCCGAGGACGTCAAGCGCATCGTCGTGGCCCTCGACGAGGCCGGCGTGGACGCGATCGAGGTCGCGCACGGCGACGGCCTCGCCGGCGGCTCGCTCAACTACGGCCCCGGCTCGCACACCGACTGGGAGTGGATCGAGGCCGCCGCGTCGGTGCTGCAGAACGCGCGCCTGACGACGCTGCTGCTGCCGGGCGTCGGCACGATCCACGAGCTGCAGCGTGCCTGGGACCTGGGCGTGCGCTCGGTCCGCGTTGCGACGCACTGCACCGAGGCGGACGTCTCGGCGCAGCACATCGAGACGGCGCGCGAGATCGGCATGGACGTCTCGGGCTTCCTCATGCTGTCGCACATGGCCGAGCCGGAGAAGCTCGCCCAGCAGGCGCGGCTCATGGAGTCGTACGGGGCGAACTGCGTCTACGTCACCGACTCCGGCGGCCGCCTGACGATGAAGGACGTCGCCGCCCGCGTGCGCGCCTACCGCGACGTCCTCGACGAGGGCACCGAGATCGGCATCCACGCCCACGAGAACCTGTCGCTGTCGGTGGCCAACTCGGTCGTCGCCGTCGAGAACGGCGTGACGCGCGTCGACGCCTCGCTGGCGGGCCACGGGGCCGGTGCCGGCAACTGCCCGCTGGAGGCGTTCATCGCCGTCGCCGACCTGTCGGGCTTCGAGCACCGCTGCGACCTGTTCAGGCTGCAGGACGCCGCCGACGACATCGTCCGGCCGCTGCAGGACCGCCCGGTCCGCGTCGACCGCGAGACGCTCACCCTCGGCTACGCCGGTGTCTACTCGTCCTTCCTGCGCCACGCCGAGCGGGCCTCGCAGCAGTACGGCGTCGACGTCCGGGACATCCTCATGGAGTGCGGCCAGCGCCGCCTCGTCGGCGGCCAGGAGGACATGATCGTCGACATCGCCCTCAACCTCGTGGCCGCGCGCACCGCGCAGTCCGCCTGACGGTTTCCCCGGTTAAGTAGGTTTCCTGTCACTTCACGAGGGTTGCGAACCTCGTGAAGTGCGGGTTTTCCACGCTCAGTGCCGCGGAGTGACCGACAGCCGGGATCGACGGTCGGTGGCAGCTCCTGACCGACCACGGGCGGCACTGAACGAGGTTCTCCCTCACTCAACGTGGATCGAAACCCACGTTGAGTGAGGGAGAACCTACTTAACCGGGGAAACCGACAGCCCCGGCCGAGCGACTCAGCCGATCGGGATGGTGCCGGCGGCGCGCAGGGCGGCGAGGTCGGCGTAGCCGTTGAGGCCCATCGTGAGGTCCATCTCGGCGAGCAGGCAGCGCAGCAGGTGCTCGATCGCCGGGGTGCCGCCGGTGGCCGCCGCGTACGCGTACGGACGGCCGATGCCGACGGCCGTGGCGCCCAACGCGAGGGCCTTCACCGCGTCGACGCCCGTCCGGACCCCGGAGTCGAACAGGACGGGAAGGTCGCCGGCCGCCTCGACGACGCCGGGGAGGAACTGCAGCGCGGGCGCCGAGGCCGCCTGGCGGCCGCCGTGGTTCGAGCAGTAGATGCCGTCCATGCCCGCGTCGGCCGCCCGCCGGGCGTCGTCGGGCGCGCAGATCCCCTTGAGCACGATGGGCAGGTCGGTGAGGCCGCGCAGCCACGCGAGGTCGTCCCACGTGAGCGTCGGGTCCCCGAACAGCCCGGCCCACGTCGCGACGGTGGTGAGCGGGTCCGAGCCCGCGGGGACCATCGACTGGAACACCGGGTCGCTCGTGTAGTTCGCCAGGCACAGGCCGCTCAGCTGTGGGAACGTCCCGTGCCGCAGGTCGCGGGGACGGTAGCCGAGGGTCCACGTGTCCAGCGTGACGACGAGCGCGCGGTACCCGGCCTGCTCGGCCCGCCGCACGAGGCTCTCGGCCAGCTCGCGGTTCCGGGGCGTGTAGAGCTGGAAGAACGCGGGCGTGTCCCCGCATTCCCGCGCCACGTCCTCGAGCGGGTCCTGCATGAGCGTCGATCCGATGAACGGCACGCCCGTCGCGGCCGAGGCACGGGCGGCCGCCAGGTCGCCGTGCCCGTCCTCGGTGCAGATCCCGATCACCCCGACCGGCGCCATGAGCAGCGGCGACGGCAGGTCGATGCCCCACAGCGAGATCGACAGGTCACGGTCCTGCGCGCCCGACAGCATGCGCGGCATCAGGCCGTGCCGCGCGAACGCGGCCACGTTGCCGTCCTGCGTCGCCTCGTCGCCGGCGCCGCCGACGACGTAGTCCCACACGTCCGCGGGGAGCGCCCGCTCGGCGCGGCGCGCCCACTCGTCGATGTGGAACGGGAACTCCGGCGGGGGAGCGTCTCCCAGCGATGACAGGTAGATGCCCAGCTGGTGGTCGCCGAAGTTGCCGGCCATGTGAACTCCCTCGTCACTCGTGCACCGGGGACCCGGCGCGTTGTCACGCTAGCCGCTCGCCGTCGCGGGCGGGCCGGTCACTCGAATGTGTCGAGGGCGCGGCGCAGCGCGAGCACGACGCTGTGCACGAGCATCTGCTCGTGCGTGCGAAACGACTGTGCCTCCAGCAGGCGGTTGAGCTCGGCGTCCGCCGCGGCCAGCTCGGGGTCGGGGTCGGCACCGTGGCCCTTGGCCTCGAGGGCGTCGGACACGCGCGCCATGGCGCGGGCGATCGGCTCGCGGACCTCGTCGGTCAGCGCCGCCTGCATCGACGGGTAGCCGGGCACGCCGTGGGGCCGCAGCACGAGGTCGCTGACGTCGGACACCAGCAGCGAGACCCGGTCGAGGGACTCGGCCTGCTGCGTGAGGACGTCGAGCGCCTGCCGGTGGCGGCGGGCGCGGGCGTTCGCGGTGAGGGACTCGTGCACGCGTGAGACCGCCCGCTGCATGTCCGCCCGGGCACGGCCGAGCTCGCCGTGCTCGCGGTGCCACTGCTCGAGGGTCGGCAGCTCGTACTGGACCATGAGCTCGGCCAGCTCACGCAGCTGCGCCGCCAGGACCGAGCGGGTTCGCGACACGGCGATCCGTGCGGGAGCCAGCGGCAGCGGGGGCGCCAGCATGTTGACCAGGATGCCGATGAGCGCGCCGAACAGGGTCAGGCCGCCGTACGCGCCGATGAACCCGGCCTCGCCGTGCCCGATGATGAGCGTGAAGACCGCGGCCGTCGGCGCCCAGCCGCCCATCGCGCCGAGCACGCGCCAGCCGGCCACGCTGACGGAAATCGCGACCACCAGACCGATCGTCAGCGCGGCGATGTCGTCGCCGACGACCAGGTCCACGGCCCACGCGATCACGCCGCCGACGACGATGGCTCCCACGGACTGGAGCGACTCGCGTACGGAGCCCGCCAGCGTGGACGTCGTCGCGATGATCGCGCCGAACGGGGCGTAGTACGGGTAGTCCTGCGAGCCCGGCACGAACCGCACGAGGATCCAGGCGATCGCGGACGCCACGGCCGCGCGCAGGGCCAGCGCGATCCGGGGATGGCTGGTCCAGTGGTCCAGGAGTCGTCGTCGTACGGCGTGCATCCGGTCCACCGTGCCACGGGCTCCCTGAGCCGGCACGTCGCGGGGTGAGCGCCGCGCGGGGCTGGGTACGTGCCCGTCGTGACGAAGCTGACCGAGCTGCGCGAGGAACTCCACGCGTGCCGCAACTGCGAGCTCTACCGCGACGCGACCCAGGCCGTGTTCTCCGTGGGCCGCGCGAGCGCGACCGTCATGCTCGTCGGCGAGCAGCCGGGCGACCGCGAGGACCTGGAGGGCGAGCCGTTCGTCGGCCCCGCCGGCCACGTGCTCGACGAGGCGCTCGAGCAGGCCGGCATCGCGCGCTCGGACGTCTACCTGACCAACGCGGTCAAGCACTTCCGCTTCGAGCGGCGCGGCAAGCGCCGAATTCACGAGAAGCCCGCCGTCAGCCACATCGAGGCCTGCCACCCGTGGCTCGAGGCCGAGCTCGCCGTCGTCCGGCCGCGCGTCGTCGTGTGCCTCGGCGCGACCGCCGGCCGATCCGTCCTGGGTCGCCCGGTGAAGGTCACGCAGGAGCGCGGCCGGCCCCTCGACGTCGACGCGCCGTACGAGGTCGTCGTGACGACGCACCCGTCGGCGCTGCTGCGGCTGCGGGACCGCGGGGACTACGCCGGCGAGCTGCGCCGTCTCGCGGACGACCTGGCGGTGGCGGCGGCCCTGTGAGCCCTCGTCAGTGACTGTCCTCGAGCGAGCTCGCGTCCTGGGCGAGGTCCGACGGGGCAGGCGTCCCGCGCAGGTTCCCGGTCTCGACGAGCTCCTGTGCGATGCGGCGCAGCTTGATGTTCGCATGCGAGCTGGTCCGCACCAGGACCCGGAACGCGGACGACGAGTCCAGCTTGTAGCGCTCCATGATGATGCCCACCGCCTGCCCGATCACGGTGCGGGCATCGAGCGCCCGCGTGAGGTGCGCCTGGGTCTCGGCGGAGGACACCGCGATGGCGATGTGTGCCGCCAGCGCCGTCGCCTCGTCCACGTCCGACGCGTCGAAGCCGTGCTTGCGGGTGGAGTACATGTTCATCCCCCCGAGCGTGTCCTCGAACGTGAAGAGCTGGACGCACAGGATGCTGTGGATCCCCTCGCGCTGGGCGACGCGCGGGCCCCAGACCGGCCAGCGAGGGTCGGCGGTCAGGTCGGCGGAGTGCACGACGCGCTCCTCCCACGCGGCGCGCAGGCACGGACCCTCACCGAGCTCGTTCTGCAGGGCGTCGGCCCGCAGCACGACCTCGTCGCTGCAGGCCGGCGTGGTGATGCCGCCGTCCTTCGTGGTGAGCGAGAGTCCGGCGAACTCACACCCGCGGATGTTCGAGAGGGTCAGCTGCACCGCCGTCTCCATGGTGGCGACGGGGTCGTTCGCGCTGTTCAGCTCCCGCGCCGCGCGCGCCAGCCGGTCGCTCAATGACTGTTGACTCATGGGCCCAGATCCTCTCCTCGGGAGCGGGGACGGACATCGTCACCGAGGCGTCCTGCGCCGTGAGGCGTGGCTGCGGCAGCAGCGCGCCGTATCCCGCGTGGCGGGCCACGAGCTCGTGGTAGCTGCCCGTGGAGACGAGGCTGAGGCCGCCGCCCCGGATCACGAGCCGGCGATGGACCTCGTGCAGCACGTGCAGGGTGCGGGTGTCGATGTACGTCACCTCCTCCACGTCGACCTCCACGCGGGTGCACCCGCGCAGAGCCAGGCACTCCAGCACGTCCGTCAGGTGGTCGACGGTGTTGGCGTCGAGGTCCCCGACGATGCGAAGCCGGCCCAGCGGCGGTTGACACGTGAACTCGAAATCGGTCTGCACTGCAGACTCCTCGGGATGAGGAGGATCCAGTGCCCGTTGCTGGAGCACCGCTGCCTCGACCGTACAAGCGTGCGCAGGGTGCGGCAATCGGAGCGCGACCGCAAGTGGGAGGGACGGCGGCAATGCGTCAGCGTCCCGGGAGCGGCGAGCGCCGCAGCAGCCTGCGCGCCGCACCGCGCATCGAGCCGACCGCGACGAGCGCCACGACGGCGGTGATGGCGGGCAGGACCCACAGGGGGCCCTGCGGCCACGGCCGCGCGAGGACGCCGAGTCCCAGCACCGACATGGGCAGCACCGCGATCACGACTCCGGCGCCGATCGCGAGGGCGGCGAGCAGGGCGGCCTCGCGGGTCACCATCGCCCGGACCTGGCGGGGCGTGGCGCCGAGCACCCGCAGCGTGGCCAGCTCGTCGCGGCGGCGGCGGGTCGTCGTGCGCAGGCTCGACGCCACGGCCACCAGGACGTACGCCAGCATCGGCAGCAGGACGACGAGGCTGATCCAGCGCTGCACGCCCGCCTCGTCACCGGGGACCGAGGCCGCGCCGACGGCGACGGCGGGCCGGTCCGCCGCCCACGCGTCGAGCGCCGCCGGATCTCCGTCGACCAGCACGGTGTCGACCGAGCGCGCGAGGCCGTGCGCCGACAGCAGGTCGGTCGAGGTCACGACCGTGCCGAAGCCGAGTCCCCGGCGGTACGTGGCGACCACGACGGGCCGCACCTCGGCGCCGTTCCCCAGGCGCAGGTCGGCCAGGTCGCCGACCTCGAGGCCCCACCGCCCGGCGGTCGTCGCGTCGAGCGCGATGGTCTCGCCGCGCAGGTCGGCCAGGTCACCGTCGGCGATGTCGAGGTCGACGACGCGCTCCGCGCCCGGTCCGAGTCCCAGCGCGGGGAGCCGCTCGGTCGTGGTGTCGCCCAGCGTCCGGCTCGTGCGCACGACCGACGCCGGGACCATCGGCACGGCCGCGTCGATCCCGTCGGTCGCGGCGAGGTCCGCCACGTCGGCGGGTGTGAGCGGACCGCTGACGCGGGCCGGTGCGGTGACGCCCTCGGCGAGCTGGGCCTGTGACGCGCGCTCGAGCGTCGACTGCGCGTACACCTGGGTTACCGTGAGGCTGAACGCCAGCGCCAGCACGCTCACGGCGCCCGCCGTGCGCAGCGAGTACGCGTGCGCCTGGTGGACGGCGAGCCAGCCCGTCACTGGCTGGCCCGCGCCGACGCGGGCGGCCAGCCGGCCGGTCGCCGCACGGGTCAGAGCGGGCCCGGCGAGTCCCAGTCCCACGACGCCCAGGAGCGTCCCGCTCACGGCCGAGAGGAAGGCGTCCTCGCCGCCGAGGGCGAGCGCACCGAACGCGGGCGCGAGCGAGGCGGCGATGAGCGCCAGGCCGAGGCCGGTCCGTACCCGTGACGGCCGGCGCGGCTCGACCTGGGACTCGCCCAGCGCGGCCGTCGCGGGTCGTCGGGACGCCCGCCACGTCACGCCCCGCGCGGCCAGCCGGACGACGAGCACCGTCAGCACGGCGACGGCCGCACCGGCCAGCGGCGACCACACGGCCGGCAGCTCGGTGGCGAGCAGCCCGCGCTCGGCGAGCTGGCCGGCGAACCACCCCGCCAGCGGGTACCCCAGCGCGATGCCGGGCACGAGGCCGGCGACGGCGGCGGCGGTCGCCTGCCGCGTGACGAGGTCTCGCATCTGGCGCGGCGTGGATCCCACCGCTCGCAGCAGCGCGTGTTGGCGACGCTGGTTCGCCACCAGGACCGTCAGAGCGCTCGCGGTGATGCAGCCGACCAGGATCAGCAGCGTTCCGGCGATCGAGGCGGCCAGCTCGAGGAGCTGCAGTCGCGCGTTGCCGACGGCGAGGGACTCGACCGCGCCGCGCGCGTCGCCCGTGGTCACCTCGGCCGCGTCGCCCACGGCGCGCTCCACGCCGGCGGCGACCTCGTCGACGTCGGCGCCGTCGCTCACCCGGACGGCGAGCAGGTCCGCGCGGTCCGGCACGGGGGAGAGCTCGCGCACCGCCGCCGGCGACAGGTGGACGCCGGCGCCGGGCGCGTCGACGACGCCGGCGACCCGGACGTCGCGCGCGGTCGCGCCGGAGATCCGCAGCCGGTCGCCCACGTCGAGGCCGCCGGCGTCGGCGAGCTCCTCGTCGAGGACGACGGAGCCGGGGTCGGGCGCCACGCCGCGCAGGACCGGGTCGGCCAGGGCGGCGACGGACCAGTCGTGCGCGTCGGCGGTGAGCGTCGCGCCGTCCGCCTCGACGGACACCGGGAAGGTCACGTCGGGGGTGGCCCCGGCGACGCCCGGGACCTGCTCGACACGATCGGCGAGACCGAGCGGGACGGTCGCGCGCTCGGGCAGCCGGACGTCGAAGTCCTCGACGACGGGCACCCGCTGGGGCGCGGAGACGAGGATCTGCGCCGCGGCGAGCCGCGAGGGCGGGACCTCGGCGCGCACGGCGGTCTCGGTCAGCACGGCACCGGCCGTGACGAGCGCCGAGCCGCCGAGGATCGCGAACGCGAGACCGAGCAGTGCCCCGGCGTGACCGCGCGCGAGGGTGCGGGCGGGGACGGCGGTGCGCATCAGCGGACCCCGACCAGGCTGGCGGCGAGCGCCTCGGCCGACGGATTCGCCAGGTGGTCGCGCAGGCGGCCGTCGTCGACCACGACGGTCGCGTGGGCACGCGCCGCGGCACGCGGATCGTGCGTCACCATCACGACGGTCTGGCCGAAGTCGTCGACCAGGTCACGCAGCAGGCCGAGCACGTCGCTCGCGGTCGCCGCGTCCAGCGCGCCGGTCGGCTCGTCGGCGAACACCACGTCGGGCCGCGCGACCAAGGAGCGGGCGATCGCGACGCGCTGCTGCTGGCCGCCCGACAGCTCGGCGGGGCGGCGGCCCAGGAACGGGCCCAGGCCGATCCGGTCGACCACCTGAGCGAGCCATGCGCGGTCGCCCTCGGCGCCGGCGAGCCGCAGGGGCAGCGTGATGTTCTCCTCGACGCTGAGCGAGGGCAGCAGGTTGTAGGACTGGAAGACGAAGCCGACCGCGCGGCGCCGGACCAGCGTCCGTTGCGTCTCGTCGAGTCGCGACACCTCGTGTCCGCCGATGACGACCCGCCCCGAGGTCGGCGTGTCGAGTCCGGCGCCGACCTGCAGGAGCGTGGACTTGCCCGACCCGGACGGGCCCATGACGGCCAGGAAGGTGCCGCGGGGCACGGTCAGGCTGACGCCGTCGAGGGCGCGGACGGGCCCGTAGGCCTTGGTGACGTCGCGCAGCTCGAGCGCGAGGTGGGAGGTGTGAGGGCTCATGTCTCGAACGTAGGAACGCCGAGACTGCGAGCCCATCCCGTCACCTGCCCGATCGGGGGTACAGCGTGCTGTACCGACAGGCCCCGTCACGGCCGGTAGCGTGACGGCGATGAACAGCGAGCTGGCGCCGATCGGACGAGGATTCGTCACGCGCCTTCGCGCCGTCGCCCGCGCCACCGTGTACGCCGCGTACGGCGCGTGGCTCGGCCTCGTCGCGATCCTGTCGCTGACGGTGGGCCTGCTGGTCGCGGTGCTGTGGTTCCTGCGCGTCGGCCGCCCGCTGGTTCTTCCCGCGCTCGGCTGGCTGCGCGGGCTCACGGACGCGGAGCGGCGGCGCCTCCGGCGGCTCGGGCACGCCGTCGACGCCCCCGCCCGGCTGGACGGCGGTCCCGAGGAGCAGGTGATGGACCCGGCCACCCGGCGCGAGCTCGGCTGGCTCCTCGTCCACGGCACCGCGGGCCTGCTGCTCGGCGCGATCGTGCTCCAGCTGCTGCTCATCGCGGTGCACGACCTCACGTATCCGCTGTGGTGGAGCGAGGTCGGCGCGGGCGAGCGGACCCTGCTGAACGGACTCGTCCCTGCGAACAGCCCCGAGTCCGCCCGGTGGGGACCGGTGATCGGGCTGGCCGCGCTGGTCCTCTGGTTCGTGGGCACGCCGCGACTGCTGGCCTGGCAGGCGCGTCCCGGCCTCGCGCTGCTCGGGCCCGTCCCCGGCACGGACCTGACCGCCCGTGTGGCCGAGCTGACCGCCACGCGCGCGGCAGCGCTCGACGCGCACGCGATCGAGCTGCGGCGGATCGAGCGCGCCCTGCACGACGGGGCGCAGAACCGCGTCGTGGGCGTCGCGGTGCTGATCGGTGCGGCGCGGCGCGAGGTCGATCGCGATCCCGAGCGCGCCCACGAGATCCTGGCGCGCGCCCAGGACACGACCGAGGAGGCGCTCGCCGAGCTGCGCGCCGTCGTGCGCTCGATCCTGCCGCCCGTCCTGGAGGACCGAGGTCTGGAGGGAGCGCTCGGCGCGCTCGCCGCAGACTGCGCCGTGCCCTGCACGATCTCGATCCACGTGCCGGTGCGGTGCCCCGCGAGCGTCGAGGCGACGGCCTACTTCGTCGTGGCCGAGTCGCTCACGAACGTCGCGCGGCACAGCGCCGCGCGGCACGCCGAGGTCGAGGTCCGGCTCGTCGCCGGCACGCTGCGCGTCCGGGTCGCCGACGACGGGCGCGGGGGAGCGGACCCCGCGGCGGGCTCCGGCCTGGCCGGCATCATCCGCCGTGTCGAGGCCCTCGACGGGACCGCCCGGCTGACCAGCCCGCCCGGCGGGCCGACCGAGCTGGAGGTGGAGCTGCCGTGCGGATCGTGATCGCCGAGGACGACACGCTGCTGAGGGAGGGACTGAGCCTCGTGCTCCGCGGCGAGGGCTTCGACGTCGTCGCGGCCACCGCCGCCCCGGACGCGTTCCTGGCCGCCGTCACCGAGCACCGGCCCGACCTCGCGGTCGTCGACGTGCGGATGCCGCCCACCCACACGGACGAGGGGATCCGGGCCGCCGTCGCCGCGCGCCGCGCCCAGCCCGGTCTCGCCGTCCTCGTGCTCTCGGCCTACGTCGAGCAGAGCTTCGCGACGGACCTGCTCGCCGACGGCGCCGAGCGCGTCGGCTACCTGCTCAAGGAGCGCGTCGGCCGCGTCGACTCGTTCGTCGAGGCGCTGCAGCGCGTCGCCCACGGCGGCACCGCGATGGATCCCGAGGTCGTGGCCCAGCTGTTCGCGCAGCGCCGGTCCGGCGACCCGCTCGAGCGGCTCACGGCCCGCGAGCGCGAGGTGCTGTCGGTCATGGCCGAGGGACTGGGCAACGCGGCCATCGCACAGCGGCTGCACATCACCGACAACGCCGTGCACAAGCACATCCGCAACATCTTCATGAAGCTCGACCTCGCCCCCGACGACCACACGGACCGGCGCGTCGCGGCCGTGCTGAGGTACCTCGAGCAGTCCTGATGACCGGCGTCCCGCCGCGAGATGTGTAGCGGTGTCCACCGCAATCGGGCCGAATCAACCGGATTCAGGTGGGAGCCGCTACACATCTCGGGCCGGGGACCGCTCAGCGCTTGATCCTGCGACCCGGGCTCGTCTTCTGGACCGTCAGGTACTTCGCCTTCGACACGGTCACCCGGACCCGGACGACCTTGCCCCGGTCGGCCCGGCGGACCTTGTACGTCGCCTTCGTCGCCCCCTTGATCGGCTTGCCGTTGCGCAGCCACTGGTGGCGGACCCTGACGGGGCGCGGACCCCACTTCGCCGTCTTCGCGGTGAGCTTCCGGCCCACCTTCGCGGTGCCCGAGACCTTCACCGTGCCGGCCTTGAGCGCACGCTTGCCGACGGTGGCCCGGGAGGTGCTGACGTAGGGGTTCCACCAGCCCGGCCGGCGGACGCTGACGCGCACCTTGAGCGTCTTGTTCACGTCGGCCGACGTGACCTTGTACCGGCTCCGCGTGGCGCCCTTGATCGCGGAGGAGCCGCGCAGCCACTGGTAGCTCACCGTGGCGTCCGGGTCGGCGGTCACGCGGGTCGGCGCCGCCAGGGTGCGGCCGACGGTGGGGGTGCCGGCGACGGCGGGCGCCACGGCGAGCGGCTTGGCCGGGCGGCTGCCCGAGACCTGGACCTGCGCGCGCTGGTACGCGTCGCTGCCGTCGACGTAGTTGCCCTGGGCGTCCTGCTTGTAGATCTTCAGCCGGGCGTCGATCCTGGCGCCAGCGTGGGCGGCGGTGACGGTGAACCGCGAGGTGGCGGCGTCGTGGGTCGTCCCCTGCGGCTGCGGCACGCCGTCGACGTACCAGTCGATCTCGCTGTACGTGTTCGCCGGCTTGCCGAAGGAAGCCGTCAGCGTCGATCCCGGTGCGGCGGTGCCCGAGATCCTCAGCGACGAGGTCGGCACGACGTGCTGCGTGCCGCCGACCATCGTCGACGGGGTGGTCAGGGTCGCGGGCTTGTAGCCGGCCCGGCTGGCCGTCACCTCGACCCAGATCCACGCGCCGTCCTGGGCGGGGGTCGGGGTGAACGTGGCGGACGTCGCGCCCGCGATCGGGGCGGTCGTGCTGCCCTTGCGGCTCATCCACCGGTACGTGAAGGTCGCGTTGGTCGGGCGCCAGCCCTCCTGGCCGACGATCGTGATCGGCTCGCCGACGCGGAAGGAGCCGACCCAGAACGGCTCGACCGGGGCCATGCCCAGGCCCTGCCTCGGCAGCGTGACCGAGAAGGTCCTCGACGGCGCCGCGGCGGTGGGCGTCCAGCTGGTCGCCGTCTGCACCGAGGTCGTGTTGGGCCAGCACGTGTCGCGGTGCCGGACCTCGGGCTGCCAGAACCCGGTGCTCGTCGGTCCGTACAGGTAGTTGTCGTCGAAGAAGCACACACGGTACGGCTTGCCCTGCGGCACGGTCCACGAGAAGCGGCCCTTCGCGTCCGTCAGCTTCGGCCCGAAGGGCAGGGTGCGCCACTCGCCGCCCTGGTACTCGAACACCTCCCAGCGCAGCCACGGCAGCGGCTTGCCGTCGGGGCCGACGGCGACGCCCGTGATCCGGCCGTCCGCGGCCTGCGCCGGGGTGGCGGCCAACGGGACGAGCAACAGCGCGAACAGGGCCAGCAGCAAGGGACGCAGGAGACGCATGGTGCCGACCGTAGTGCCGGGTGCGGGGTCGGCGCTTCCCCCGGAACCGTGGGGTCGCGTCGCTACGCCGGGTCGGCGATGGCCGCCGCACGGCCGGTCACCGAGACGCCAGGGCTGTCCGCCACGAGGTCCACGAGCAGCTCGCTCGGGCGGCCCATGTCGTGGCCCTGGTGGATCGTGACGCGGGTCGGCGTCGGCACGAGCCCGAGCTCGCGCAGGTAGCCGCCGAACGCGGCGGCCGCCGCCCCCGTCGCGGGGTCCTCCACCACGCCGCCGGGCGGGAACGGGTTCCGGACGTGGAAGGTGAGGGAGTCCTGCGCCCAGAACAGGTGCGCGGTGGTCCACTGCTCGCGGGCCATGAGCGTCTCGAGGGCGGGGTAGTCGTAGTCGAGCGCCGCGAGCGTCTCACGGCGGCGCACGCCCAGCACGAGGTGCTGGACGCCGGCGAAGGCCACGTGCGGGGGAAGGTCGGGGTCGAGGTCGTCGACCGTCCACCGCAGCGCGGCGAGCGCCTCGTGCAGCACGGACGGGTCGACGGGCCGCGTCCGCGCCGGCGGCGACGTCAGGGTGGCCACCACATGACCGGCCTCGACCCGGCTGTCGACCGTGACCAGCCCGGCGGGCGTCGTCAGCGCGAGCCGTCCCGGCGCGTGCCGCTCGGCGAACGCGACGGCGGTGGCGACGGTCGCGTGGCCGCAGAACGCGACCTCGGCGACGGGACTGAAGTAGCGGACCTGCGCCGTCGTCGCGTCGTCGGCGGTCGCGGCCTCCGACAGGAACGCCGTCTCGGAGTAGCCGACCTCCCGCGCGATCGCGAGCATCTCGTCGTCGGTCAGGCCGTCCGCGTCGAGGACCACGCCGGCGGGGTTCCCGCCGCCTTGGTCCGTCGTGAACGCGGCATACCGCAGCACCTCGGTCGTCATCGTCCCGTCCTGTCGCGTCGTGGGGGAGTCCATCGTCGCACCGGGGACGGGTCCCGCGGCTCAGCGCAACGCGGCGGACCCGGGGTCGGTGCTGAGGACGCGGACCGCCAGGGTGGTGGTCGCCTCCACGTTCAGGTAGCCGACGACCCGGCTGATCCGTCCGAGGTCCAACGGCAGGAGACCCGGGGTGCCGGGCACGTCCGGCGTGAGGCCGAGGTCGAGGTCGTCGCGTCCGGACATCATCCGGACGTTGAACTCGTAGCGCTCGCGGGCGCCGGGGGCGGCGAGCCGGCGCACGATCGTGCTGCCCATCCGCCGCGTTCCCGTCTCCACCGACCACGAGTCCAGGGTCGCCGCGAGCGTGCGGCCGTCGTCGTGCTCGATGTCCGCCCAGACGGTGTCCATCGAGCCGGCCAGCGTCAGCAGCAGCGCCGCGGTCTTCTCGCCGATGCCGGCGACGCCGGGCAGGTTGTCGCTGGGATCGCCGCGCAGGGCGGCGAAGGCGAGGTAGTGCTCGGCGGCGACGCCGTACATGCTGACCAGCCGCTCCGGCGTGAGCAGGGGCGATCCGTCGATGCCGCCGGTGATCAGCCGCAGCACCCGGGTGTGGTCGCTGATGTGCGCGAACGCGTCCCGGTCCGACGTGACGATCACGCAGTCCCAGCCGTGGTCGCGTGCCCACCGGGCGCCCGAGGCGCTGACGTCGTCGGCCTCGAGTCCCGGGGGAGTGAGCGTCGCCAGGCCGAGCGCGTCGAGGAACGCACCCGTGCGGTCGAGCTGGTCGACCAGCGCCGCGTCCTTCTCGGCGCGGCCCGACTTGTAGGCGGGGTAGTGGTCGGCGCGCACCGAGGACGTGCGGTCGTCGAGCCCGAAGATCACCGCGTCCGGCGCGAACCGCTCGATCGCCTCGATGATCTGGCGCAGCATCCCGTGCAGCGCCCACGCGGGCCGCCCCGACCGGTCCCGCAGCTGGGTGTGCGCCCGCGCATGGTGGTTGCGGTGCAGCAGCGAGGGAGCGTCCACCACGAGCAGCAGCCGGCGGGGACGGGTGACGGGATCAGGCATGGAGATCCCGGCCAGCATAGGCGGGGCGGGCCTCCGTAGGCTGCCCGCCGGCGGTCACAGGTCCCGGTGGAACTGCTCGGGGGAGCCGGAGCCCCGCCGGGTCAGGTTGTAGATCGCGACGGCCAGGCCGCCCCAGATGGCGACCATCGCGACGATCATCATGACGATGGCGTCGGCGTTCATCGTTCACCTCCTGCGATGTCGTCGGCCGGTGCTTCCAGGGAGGTGCCCGGGCGCCACCGTGTGGGTGCCAAGACGTAGCCGGCGACCATGACCGTCGCCGCCGCGCCCCAGCCGAACAGGGCGATCATCCATGTCGGATAGCCGCCGTAGGGGGTCTCCACCACGGTGCGGAACGAGTCGAACACCAGGTACGCGAGCGCGATCGGCACCACGCCGCCGACCAGCAGCCGCCACCACAGGAGCAGCTTGACGGAGCCGTGGCGGTTCATGTGGCTCGCCAGCTGGGGCAGTGCCCTCAGGGACCACGCGACGACGATCATCGACACGAGCGCCACCAGCAGGATGCCGAACTGGTTGATGAAGTGGTCGAGGATGTCGAGCACGTACAGGCCGCTGGCGGTGGAGAAGAAGACCAGGCTGATCACGGCTGCGGGAACGCTGACGACGCCGGCCGCGGCCGCCCGCGACAGGTCGAACTTGTCCCGGACGGCGGACACGACCACCTCGAGCACCGAGACCAGGGACGTGATGCCGGCGACCACGAGCGAGGCGAAGAACAGCACGCCGATCAGGGCGCCGCCCGTCGCCTCGCTGATGATCGTCGGGAACGAGATGAACGCCAGGCCGACGCCGCCTCCGACGACCTCGTCGACGGCGACCCCCTGGGCCTGCGCCATGAAGCCGAGGGCGGCGAAGACGCCGATGCCGGCCAGCAGTTCGAAGCTCGAGTTGGCCAGCCCGACGACCGCGCCGGACCCGGTCATGTCGGTGTCGCGGTCGACGTAGGAGGCGTAGGTGATCATGATGCCGAAGCCGATCGAGAGCGAGAAGAAGATCTGGCCGAAGGCGGCCGCCCACACCCCGGCGTGGGTCAGCGTGCTCCAGTCGGGCGTGAAGAACGCCTCGAGTCCGTCGACCGCGCCGGGCAGGAACAGCGAGCGGATCACCAGTGCCAGGAACGCGACGACCAGCACGGGGATGGCGACGACGGAGGTCAGCCCGATGCCCTTCTCCACGCCGGCCACCATCACGGCGATCACGGCGATCCACACGATCGCCATGGGGATCAGCACGCCGACCACGACGGTGAGGTCGACTGTGACGTCCGCCGTCTGCAGGAAGTCCTTCATGAAGAAGGTCTCGGGATCGTCGCCCCACGCCTTGTTCACCGAGAAGAACGTGTACCGCAGCGCCCACGCGATCACGGCGGCGTAGTAGACGGCGATCATGAAGCACACGCCGACCTGCCACCAGCCCAGCGCCTCGGCCGGACGGCTCAACCGGGCGAAGGACAGCGGGGCCGAGCCGCGGAACCGGTGTCCCAGCGCGTAGTCCAGGTACAGGAACGGCAGCCCCGCGCAGAAGAGGGCGACGAGGTAGGGGATCAGGAACGCGCCGCCGCCGTTCTCGTAGGCGACGTACGGGAACCGCCAGATGTTCCCCAGCCCCACGGCCGAGCCGATCGCGGCGAAGATGAACACCTTGCGCGACGAGAACGCTCCGCGCTTCGCCTTCTCGGACGTGACCTCGGTCGACATGACGCTCCTCGTGAAGATGGGGATCCGGGCCTGGGGGATCGCCTGGCGGTCACCTCATCGTGGCAGACGATGCGGGCGGCGTCGCGGGGGCCGCGGCCGACCTACGAAGGCACGTCGACGATCTCCCCGTTGCGCGGGAGCCGGCCGAGGAAGGTGATCGGCACCGCCTCGGCGTGGGCGACGTCGTGTCGATCGAACGCCTGGACGTGGACGTGCGGCTCGGTGCTGTTGCCCGAGTTGCCGCAGCGCCCGAGCGGCCGCCCCGCACTCACCCGGTCACCGACCCGGACCTCGACGCTGTCCCGCTGGAGGTGGCACACCGCGACGACGACCCTCCCGTCCGTCTCGACCAGGACATGGTTCCCCGCGAGCACGGTCCAGCCCAGCGCGGCCCGCCGTCGCTGCGAGAGCGCGTAGGAGATGGACGGCAGACCCCGGAAGGCGGCGTGGTCCGGTGCCGAGTCCTGCGCGGCGACGACGGTCCCGGCGACGGGGGAGAGGATCGGCCGGCCGAAGCCGGGGAACCGGTCCGCCGGCTCGGAGCGCACGAGCGACCTCAGCGACAACGGCGCCGTGCGCCCGGCGGCGTCCACCGGCACGAAGTCGATGGCGAACGACGACGCGAACGCCTCGGTGCCGTGACTCGGCACCCGGTTCGCCGGGCTGTTCCGCACGGACCACCGTCCCGTGAACGGGTACTCCAGCTCCACACCCACCCCCGCGCGTCCTCCTCGAGTCGGTCCGCCTTCATCCTGACGTGGTTTTTGCGAGGGCGATGTGACGCGAGAGACTCGTCGGGCACATTCGGCAGTCGAGGGGGGCCATGTTGAGTGACGAAGCGTTCCAGATCACGGCGCTGGTCATCTACTTCCTGGTGATGATCGGCATCGGCTACTACGCCTACACGAAGACGTCCGACCACGAGGGCTACATGCTGGCCGGGCGGCAGCTCCCGCCCTGGACCGCGGCGTTGAGCGCGGGCGCGTCCGACATGTCCGGCTGGCTCATGATGGGCCTGCCCGGCGCGATCTACGCGGCCGGCCTGATCGAGGCGTGGATCGCGATCGGCCTGACGATCGGCGCCTACCTGAACTGGAGGCTCGTGGCGCCGCGACTGCGTGCCTACACCGAGGTGGCGCGGAACTCGATCACGATCCCGAGCTTCTTCGAGAACCGCCTGCACGACCGGTCACGGTCCCTGCGGATCGCCTCCGGTGCGATCGTGCTGGTGTTCTTCACGTTCTACGTGTCGTCGATGATGGTGGCGGGCGGCGAGTTCTTCCGTCTGGCGTTCGGCGTCTCGTACACGAACGGCATGCTGATCGTCGTCGCGGTGACCCTCGGCTACACCCTGTTCGGCGGCTTCCTCGGCGCCTCGCTGACGGACGTCGTGCAGGGCATGATGATGATGGTCGCGCTGCTCGTCATCCCGGTGGCGGCCGTCCTCACGCTCGGCGGTGTCGACGAGACCGTCGACGGGATCCGCGAGGTCGGCGCCGACCACCTGTCCCTGCTGTCCGGGACGAGCCTGACGGCCGCGACGGTCGTGTCGATCGTCTCGGCGATGGCCTGGGGTCTGGGCTACTTCGGCCAGCCGCACATCATCGTGCGCTTCATGGCGATGCGTGACGCCGCCTCGGCTAGGAGCGCCCGCCGCATCGGCATCGGCTGGATGGTCGTCACGCTCGCCGGTGCGGTCGCCTGCGGCCTCATCGGCGTGGCCTTCTTCGCGCGCACCGACAGGTCGCTCGACAACCCCGAGCTCGTCGTGCTCACCATGGGGGAGGCGCTGCTGCACCCCCTGGTCGTCGGCTTCGTGTTCGCCGCGGTGCTGGCCGCGATCATGAGCACCGTCTCGAGCCAGCTGATCGTCACCTCGTCGGCGTTCGTCGAGGACCTGTACAAGGTGTTCCGGCCCGAGGCGAAGCCGCGGACGCTGTTGAACCTCGGCCGGCTGTGCGTGCTCGCGGTCGCGCTGATCGCGACCGTGCTCGCGATCAACCCGAGCGGCACGATCCTCGAGCTCGTCGCGTTCGCCTGGGCCGGCTTCGGCGCGTCGTTCGGGCCCGCGATCCTGTTGAGCCTGTTCTGGCGCGAGCTGACCAACTGGGGCGCCCTGGCCGGCATGGTCTCCGGCGCGGTGACGGTCTTCCTGTGGAGCTCCTACGGCCCCGACATCTACGGCGTGGCCCTGTACGAGATCGTGCCCGGCTTCATCGTGAACACGGTCGTGGCGATCGTGGTCAGCAAGATGACCACGGTCGAGGCCGCCGTCGAGCGCGAGTTCGACGCCGCCGTCGAGCTGGCCGAGGCGAAGCAGGCCGCGGCCGAGGTGGGCTGAGCGGCACCATACGGCGAACGGCCCCCGACCTTCGCAGGTCGGGGGCCGTCGCGTTCCGTGCTGATGACTCAGATGTCGTAGTACAGCTCGAACTCGTGCGGGTGCGGGCGCAGCTGGATCGGCAGGATCTCCTCGTTGCGCTTGTAGTCGATCCACGTCTCGATCAGGTCGGGCGTGAACACGTCGCCGACGGTGAGGAAGTCGTGGTCGCGCTCGAGGTTGTCGAGGACGGCGCCGAGCGAGGTCGGGACCATGTCGATCTCGGCGTACTCCTCCGGCGGCAGCTCGTAGATGTTCTTGTCGATCGGGGCCGGCGGCTCGATCTTGTTCTTGACGCCGTCGATGCCGGCGAGCAGCAGCGCGGAGAACGCCAGGTACGGGTTGCTCGACGGGTCGGGGCAGCGGAACTCGATGCGCTTGGCCTTGGCGTTGGCGCCCGTGATCGGGATGCGGACGCAGGCCGAGCGGTTGCGGGCCGAGTAGACCAGCGCGATCGGGGCCTCGAAGCCCGGCACCAGGCGGTGGTAGGAGTTCACAGAGGGGTTGGTGAACGCCAGCAGCGACGGCGCGTGCTTCAGGATGCCGCCGATGTACCAGCGGGCGGTGTCGGACAGTCCGCCGTAGCCGGACTCGTCGTAGAACAGCGGCTCGCCGTTGTTCCAGATCGACTGGTGCACGTGCATGCCCGAGCCGTTGTCGCCGAAGATCGGCTTCGGCATGAACGTCACGGTCTTGTCGTTCGCCCACGCGGTGTTGCGCACGAGGTACTTGAACTTCATCGTGTCGTCCGCGGCCTTGAGCAGCGTGTCGAAGCGGTAGTTGATCTCCGCCTGGCCGGCGGTGCCGACCTCGTGGTGACCGCGCTCGAGGACGAGGCCCGCGTTCGTCAGGTTCGTCATCATGTCGTTGCGCAGGTCGGCGAAGCGGTCGGTCGGCTGGACGGGGAAGTAGCCGCCCTTGTAGCGGACCTTGTAGCCGCGGTTGTCGTCCAGCTCGTCGCCGGTGGACCAGGCGGACTCGGCCGACTGGATCTCGTAGTAGCTCTTGTGCGCGCTCGTGCCGTAGGCGACGCGGTCGAAGATGTAGAACTCGGCCTCGGGGGCGAAGAACGCCGTGTCGCCGATGCCGGTGGTCTTGAGGTAGGCCTCGGCCTTGCGGGCGATGTTGCGCGGGTCGCGCGAGTAGGGCTCGCCGGTGATCGGGTCGTGGACGAAGAAGTCCATCGCGATCGTCTTGGGGTTGCGGAACGGGTCCACGTACGCCGTGCCGTAGTCGGGCAGCAGCTTCATGTCGGACTGGTCGATGCTCTGGAAGCCGCGGATCGACGAGCCGTCGAACGCGACGCCCTCGGCGGCGGTGTCCTCGTCGAACGCCGAGATCGGCATCGTGACCTGCTGCTGGATGCCCGGCAGGTCGGTGAAGCGGATGTCGATGTACTGGACACCCTCGTCCCGGACGAACTTGAAGAACTCGTCGGCATTGCCGAACATGTGGCCTCCTTGACCGCGGTACAGCGGATAGATCGGTGTGGTCGCGTACTCCCTGCGTCCGCCATGAGGCTAGTTCCGGGGAATTTCCCGACCATCACCGGATTGTTACATGCAGGTTACGGGGTCGCCCGTTGTCGAGGTCGAGCGGCTGTCGGAGGCGGGTGCTATGGCGATTCGTGCTGGTATTGCAGCACAAAAACCTTGACATTCGAACAGGTGTGCCAGTACGGTGGTGGCATGTCTTCGGGGGTGGACGAGCTCGTCGCGGTGCTGCGCGAGGGCGCGCAGGTGCTGAGATCGGTCACGAGCTCGACGCCGGACGAGCTGCGGGCCCTCGCGGCGGTCCGGGACGCCGCCGACGCCGCCATCGCCGAGCGGCTCGCGCTGCTGGAGCAGACGCAGGAGCACGTGGCCGAGGACGCGCCGTCCGTCGCGGTCTGGGCGCGCCGCGAGCTGCGCCAGGACGCCCGCCGCACCCGTCAGCACCTGCGGGCCGCGCGCACCATGTCCGAGCTGCCCCGCGTGGCGGAGTCCGCCCGGGCCGGGCGCATCTCGCCCGACCACGTGGCCCGCCTCGCGTTCGCGCTCGACCACGTCGACGAGCACGCGGTGCGCGAGGTCGAGGCCGAGTTGCTCGCCGTCGCCGAGCGCCACGAGCCGGCGCGGCTCAAGCACGTCATCGACCGGATGCGAGCCGTGCTGCACGCCGAGGAGCTCGACCGGGCCTGGATCGCGGGCCAGGAGAAGGCCCATGTCAGCCTGCACGCGCTGCCGGACGGCTGGCACCTGACGGGCTTCCTGCCGACTGACGTCGGCGCGCGGCTCAAGGCCGTGCTCGACGCCGTGTCGGTCCCGCGCGAGGCGGGCGATGACCGGACCGCGTCGCAGCGACGCATCGACGGCCTCGACGAGGTGCTGACCCGCGTGCTGGCCGAGGGCCTGCCCACCGACGGCACCGTGCGCCCGCAGATCCACGTCGTCGTGGACGCCGGGACGCTGCAGGCCGCGCTCGCGCCGCAGACCGCCTCCGCGTTCGAGCCGGCCGAGCCCGCCGAGCTGGTCGGCTTCGGCCACATCGGCCCGAGCCTGCTGGCCCACCTGACGTGCGGCGCCGATCTGATCCCCGTGCTGGTGGACCGGATCGGTCCGAACGCCGAGGTCCTCGACGTCGGCCGCCGGCATCGGGACGCGACACCGAAGCAGCGCCATGCGGTCTGGCTGCGCCAGGGCGGAGGCTGCGCCACCGAGCACTGCCGCCACTCGATCGACCACGTCCACCACCGACGACGATGGTCCGACGGAGGACCCACCGACCTGGCCAACCTCGTCGGACTGTGCTCCGCCTGTCACCGGCACGAGCACCGGAACGACACGATGCTCGCCCGTGCCGGGTGATCGGGGTGCCCGGTATCGGCACGGCCCGCCACGCCTCGTCAGGGGCGTGGGGCGAGCCGCGCCCCCGGACCGAGGAGCTCACGATGAAGCGTTCGCAGAAGATCGCCGCCGGCGTCGGTGCCGTCCTGCTCGCGGGCGGTGTCGCCGCGCCCGCGTCCGCCCAGACCGTCACCCGCGAGGACCCCGCCGGCGACGCGCCGGCCCGCATCGACATCACCCGGGTCCGGTACGCCCATCTCGACGACCGGGTTCGCGTCGCCGCGCGCATCCCCGACCTCGGCGCGGCGGGCACGGCGGACCTGCTGATCTCCCGCTTCGAGATCTTCGAGGCGGGCTACCTCGCCCGGATCCGCAAGGTCACCGGCAAGCAGGCCAAGGTCTCGCTGCTGTACTACGACCACTTCGACCTGAGGAAGCGCGCGTGCCGCGGCCTGACGGGCTCGTGGGAGGCCGACAAGATCCGCCTCAAGGTGCCGCGCTCGTGCCTCAAGGGCCACCGCACCACGTACGTGTTCACGCAGTTCGTGATCGCCCGGGGCGAGCCGTTCGACGAGGCCCCCGCCGTCAGGCGGCTCAAGAGGTCCTGACCGCGTCGTCACGGGTCCTGCCTAGGCTGGGACCCGTGACGAACCCCCACGACGACGAGCCCTCGCTGGGCCGCCGCCTTGTCGCCCTGCTCATCGACTGGATCATCGCGTCGTTCTCCGCCGTGGCGCTGTTCGGCTGGACGGGCGTGAGCTTCCCGCCGGAGGGCATCCGCGAGCAGCTCATCCTCAACGGCGTGTTCATCGTCGAGGTCGCGATCCTCGTCGGTCTGACCGGCTTCTCCATCGGCAAGCGCGTCATGGGACTGCGCCTCATCAACCCCGACGGCCGACCCATCGGCATCGCCCGCGCGCTGCTGCGCACCGTGCTGCTGAGCCTCGTCGTCCCCGCCATCGTCATGACCGACGACAAGCGAGGCCTCCACGACCTCGCTGCGGGCAGCAAGGTCGTGAAGGCCTGAGGCTCGTTCGCGCGGAGGGTCAGCCCCGCATCATCTTGCGGGCGCCCTTCATGCTCGTGGGGATCGGACCCCGCGGCATGGGAGCGGCCGGGCGCATCGCGTCGAGCGCCTTGAGCTTGTAGAGCACGTCGGTCTGCTGCGCGGGCTTGATCGCCTTCTTGCGCTTCTTGACGTTCTTGACCAGGTCGGGGAGCGGCACCTCGCCGTCGCCGCGGCCGACGATGACGGTCGAGACCGGGACGCCCTCGCCCACGATGCGCTGGTGCTTCTTGACCTCGGCGCCGAGCAGGTTCTTGACGCGGGCGTGCTGGCCCTCGCCGACCAGGATCACGCCGGGGCGCCCCACGACGCGGTGCACGACGTCCTGCTGCTTGGTGAACGCGACGGCGGGCTTGACGTCCCAGCCGCGGCGCAGCATCTGCAGCGCACCGGCGCCGGCACCGAGCTGGCCCTCGGCCTGCTGGTACATCGACTTCTCGACGCGGCGGCCGAACACGATCATCGTGGCCAGCAGCGCGACCGTCAGCGCCAGGATCGCCGTGATGATGATCGAGAACCAGTGGGTCCCGATCAGGAGGATCCCGAGGGCCACCACCGCGGCGGCGGACAGGACGAAGACGGCGATCAGCAGCAGCCCCAGACGGGGCTGGGTCCGCTTCGTCATCTGGTACGCCTGGCGCAGCTGCGCGAGGCGTCCGGCGGAGGCGGCGGGCGCGGGGGTGGACATGCGCCCGATTCTACGTCAGGCCCGTGCGTCCATCGCCTGCCGGTAGAGGCGGCCGGCGCGGTACGAGGAGCGGACGAGCGGCCCGGACATGACGCCGGAGAAGCCGATCTCCTCGGCCTCGTGCTGCAGCTCGACGAACTCCTCGGGCTTGACCCAGCGCTCGACGGGGTGGTGCCGCGGCGACGGGCGCAGGTACTGCGTGATCGTCACCAGCTCGCAGCCGGCCTCGTGCAGGTCGCGCAGTGCCTGCGAGACCTCCTCGCGGGTCTCGCCCATGCCCAGGATGAGGTTGGACTTGGTGACCAGGCCGAAGCGGCGGGCCTGCGTCAGGACATCGAGCGAGCGCTCGTAGCGGAACGCGGGGCGGATGCGCTTGAAGATCCGCGGGACGGTCTCGACGTTGTGCGCGAGCACCTCGGGACGCGACTCGAACACCTCCTCGAGCAGCTCGGGCTTGCCGTTGAAGTCGGGGATCAGGTTCTCGACGCCCGTCTCGGGGTTGAGCTCGTGGATCTTGCGGACCGTCTCGGCGTAGAGCCACGCGCCGCCGTCGGGCAGGTCGTCGCGGGCGACGCCGGTGATCGTGGCGTACTTCAGGCCCATCGTGCGGACGGACTCGGCGACGCGGCGCGGCTCGTCGCGGTCGAGCGCCTCGGGCTTGCCCGTGTCGATCTGGCAGAAGTCGCAGCGGCGCGTGCACTGCTCGCCGCCGATGAGGAACGTCGCCTCGCGGTCCTCCCAGCACTCGAAGATGTTGGGGCAGCCCGCCTCCTGGCAGACCGTGTGCAGGCCCTCGCCCTTCACGAGCTTCATCAGCTCGTTGTACTCCGGACCCATCTTGGCCCGGGTCTTGATCCAGGCGGGCTTCTTCTCGATCGGGGTCTCGGCGTTGCGAGCCTCGAGGCGCAACAGCTTGCGTCCTTCAGGAGCGATGGTCACGGGACCACCCTACGCGCCGTGTCCCACCGGGGCCGAGACACGGTTCACAGCAGCGGGACGCTCGGGTGGGCGATGCGCTCGATGTCGGGAGAGGGCTCGTACGGGCGCCACGCGAGCAGGTCGCGCAGGTGCTCGATGACGACGGGTGCGACGTCCTCGGGGCGGACGTCGCGGCCCAGCTCGCGGTCGAGCGAGGTGACGCCCGCGTCGGCGATGCCGCACGGCACGAACCGGTCGTACCAGGCCATGTCCACGTCGCAGTTGAGGCTGAAGCCGTGCATCGTCACGCCGCGCGAGACGCGGATGCCGATCGCGGCGATCTTGCGCTCGGGCCGGCCGTCGCCCTCGGGCAGCCACACGCCCGAGCGGCCCTGGACGCGGCCCGTGGTCACGCCGAGGTCCGCCAGCGAGCGGATCAGCGCCTCCTCGACGCGACGGACGTAGTCCACGACCAGGACGTGCGAGGGCAGCTTCGTGATGGGGTAGCCGACCAGCTGGCCGGGACCGTGGAACGTGATCTTGCCGCCGCGGTCGACGTCGACGACGGGCGTGCCGTCGAGCGGGCGCTCGTGCGGCTCGGTGCGCTTGCCGGCGGTGTACACGGGCGGGTGCTCCAGGAGCAGGACGGTGTCCTCGACGCGGTCCGCCACGCGGTCGGCGTGCAGGTCGCGCTGCAGCTGCCACGCCTGCGTGTACTCGATGGCGGCGTCGCCGTACCAGTCCTGGAGGAAGCGCACGGGATCAGCCTACGGCCAGGCGCAGGATCGACAGGTCGAGCCAGCGGTCGAACTTGCGGCCCACCTCGGGCAGCCGCGCGGCCAGCTCGAAGCCCAGGTCCTCGTGCAGCTCGATCGAGACGGTGTTGCCCGACTCGATGAGGGCCAGGGCGACGTGCGCGCCCGGGTCGTCGTACGCGCGGCCGAGCAGGGCCACCATGAGCTGGCGGGCGACGCCCCGGCGGCGGTGGTCGCGGTGGACGTAGACGGAGTTCTCGACCGTGTGGCGGTACGACGACCGCGGCCGGAACGGCCCGTAGCTGGCGTAGCCGGCGACCTGGCCGTCGATCTCGGCGACCAGGACGGGCTTGCCGTCGCCGACGAGCCGCTCGTACCAGGCGACCCGGTCGGCGAGGTCGACCGCTGACTCGTCCCAGATGGCGGTCGTGGTCAGGATCGCGTCGTTGTGGATGTCGAGGATCGCGGGCAGGTCGGCGGGGGACGCCTCTCGGATGAGCACCACGGCACCATGGTCGCAGGGCTGTGGACGACCGGTCGACACCCGGTGGCGCGCGACGGGAGACTGCGCGGATGGGTGAGCTGATCGCCGCGCTCGTGATGCTGCTGGTGCCGCGCGCGGAGCCGTGCGCGGTGCTCGGCGCGCTCGACGTCGTGCGGGCCGAGGCGTGGAGTCGTGGCGACCCGGGACTGCTCGCCGAGGTCTACGCCGGCGAGGCGGGGCGAGCGGACGTCGCCCGCCTCACGCGCTGGCGCGAGCGGGGGATCGAGGTCCGCGGGATGCGATCGGTTCATGCGGCGTGCGAAGCGGCCGGGCCGGCGTCGGCGCGGGTCGTGCAGCGGTTGGGGCCCACAGCGGCGGTGCTGCCGGACGGCAGCCGGCGGGCGCTCCCGCAGGATGCGTGGGACCGCCGCCGCGTCGAGCTCGTGCAGGTCCGGGGACGGTGGCGGATCGCGCGCGTGCGCTGATCAGCCGCGGTGGCGGCCGAGAGCGGTGCGCAGGACGCGGTCGATGCCCGGGTCCTCGAACGTGAAGCCGTCGGCCATGAGCGCGTCGGGGCGCAGCCGCAGCGAGCCGAGCAGGTCGTCGGCGAGGCTGCCGAGCGCCAGTCGCAGCGCGAACGACGGCGCGGCGAGGAACGCCGGCCGGCGGACGGCGGCGGCCAGCGCGCGGGTGAAGTCGCGGTTCGTGACGTCGTCCGGGATCGCGAGGTTCACCGGACCGCTGAGGTCGCCCTCGAGCACGTGGGTGACCGCGCGGACCCAGTCGCGGCGCGAGATCGTGGAGAAGTACTGCTCGCCGTCGCCGAGCCGGGCGCCCAGGCCGAGCCGGAACGGCAGGACCATGAGCTTGAGGGCGCCGCCCGAGCGATCCATCACGAGCGAAGTGCGCAGGTACGCGACGCGCGCACCGGCCTCGACGGCCGGAGCGGCGGCCGCCTCCCACCGCTGGGCGACCTCGGCGAGGAAGCCCGTGCCCGAGGACGCGTGCTCGCCCAGCGGCTCGTCACCGCGGTCGACGCCGTACCAGGACATCCCGGAGCCGGACAGGAACGCCGGGGGAGCGGGCGACGCCGCGACCGCGCGGGCGAGCGTGCCCGTGGCGCCCAGGCGGGAGGCGAGGATCTCGCGCTTGCGCGCGGGCGTCCGGGGCCACTGCGAGATGGGGGAGCCGGACAGGTTGACGACGGCGTCGGCGTCCGCGATGAGGTGCTGGTCGACCAGCCCCTCCGACGGCTTCCACCAGGACTCGCCGTCACCCGCCGTGCGCCGCACGAGCGCGGTCACGTCGTGACCGCGCTCGCGCAGGTGGGCAACCAAGGGCGCGCCGAGGAATCCTGACGCGCCCCCGATCACGACTCGCATGGACTCAGCCCAGCTCGCCCTCGAACGCCCCGGCCTGCAGGCGCTCCTTGATGGCGGTCAGGAAGCGGCCCGCGTCGGCGCCGTCGATGATGCGGTGGTCGTACGTCAGCGCGAGGTACGCCATCGAGCGGATCGCGATCGACTCCGAGCCGTTCGCGTCGGTGATCACGACGGGACGCTTGACGATCGAGCCGACACCCAGGATCGCGACCTGCGGCTGGTTGATGATCGGCGTGTCGAACAGGGCGCCGTTGGAGCCCAGGTTCGTGATCGAGAACGTGCCGCCGGACAGCTCGTCCGGGGTGATCTTGTTGTTGCGCGTGCGATCGGCGATGTCGGCGATCTTGCGAGCCAGACCGGCGATGTTGAGGTCACCGGCGTCCTTGATCGTCGGGGCCAGCAGGCCGCGCTCGGTGTCGACCGCGATCGAGAGGTGCTCGCCGTCGGGGTAGGTGACGGTGCCGCCCTCGAGGTCGAGCGCCGCGTTGACCTGCGGGTACTGCTTGAGCGCCTCGATGGCCGCCTTCGCGAAGAACGGCAGGTACGTCAGCTTGACGCCCTCACGCTCGGCGAACGCGTCCTTGTGCTTGGCGCGCAGGCGAACGACCTCGGTGACGTCGACCTCGTGGACCTGCGTCAGCTGGGCGCCGATCTGCAGCGACTCGACCATGCGCGTGGCGATGGTCTTGCGCAGGCGCGTCAGCTTCTCGGTGCGGCCACGCAGCGGCGAGGGCTCCGGGGTGGACGGGGCCGAGGCCGCGGGGGCGGACTCGGCGGGCGCCTCGGCGGCCTTGCTCTTCTCGGCGGCGTCGAGGATGTCCTGCTTGCGGATGCGGCCGCCGACGCCCGAGCCCGTCACGGTGGACAGGTCGACGCCGTGCTGCTTCGCGAGCTTGCGCACGATCGGGGTGACGTAGCCCTCGGAGGATCCCTCCGAGCCGGCCTCCACCTTCGGCTGCTCGGGCTGCTCGGCCTTCGCCTCCTCCTTCGGGGCCTCGGCCTTCGGCTCCTCGGCCTGGGGCTGCTCCGGCTCGGGGGCGGCCTCGGGCTCCGGCTCCGGCTCGGGCTCGGGCTCCGGCTCGGGAGCGGCCTCGGGCTCCGGCTGGGACTCGGCCGGAGCCGCGCCCTCCTCGCCGATGATGGCCAGCTCGGCACCGACCTCGACGGTCTCGTCCTCGGCGACCTTGATCTCCAGCAGGGTGCCCGCGACGGGGGAGGGGATCTCGGTGTCGACCTTGTCGGTGGAGATCTCCAGCAGCGGCTCGTCGACCTCGACGGTGTCGCCGACGGACTTGAGCCACTGGGTGACGGTGCCCTCGGTGACGGACTCGCCGAGCGCCGGCAGGGTCACGGCCTGGCCCTGCGTGCCGCCGGACGAGGCCGGCTTGGCCTCCGGCTCGGGGGCGGGAGCGGCCTCGTCGGGCTCGCCGGCGGGCTGGTCGGCCTCGGTGGCCGGGTCCTCCGGCTCGGGCTCGGCCTCGGGAGCCGCCTGCTCGCCGTCCAGGTTCGTGTCGCCCGCGGCGTCGTCGGAGCCGCTGCCCGAGCCGCTCTCGTCGGCGTCGCCGATGAGCGCCAGCACGGCGCCCACCTCGACGGTGTCGTCCTCCTCGGCACGGATCTCCAGGATCGTGCCCGCCACGGGGGAGGGGATCTCGGTGTCGACCTTGTCGGTGGAGATCTCCAGCAGCGGCTCGTCGACCTCGATCGTGTCGCCGACCGACTTGAGCCACTGGGTGACGGTGCCCTCGGTGACGGACTCGCCGAGCGCGGGAAGGGTGACTTCGGTTGCCATGTGGTTGTCCTTGGTTCTCAGGCGTGCGAGTGCAGCGGCTTGCCGGCCAGGGCGAGGGCGGCCTCGCCGAGGGACTCGTTCTGGGTGGGGTGGGCGTGGATGAACTCGGCGACGTCGTCGGGGTAGGCCTCCCAGCCGACCCACAGCATCGCCTCGCCGATCTGCTCGCCCATGCGCGCGCCGATCATGTGGACGCCCACGATGGGCCCGTCCTTCTCGCGGACGACCTTGACGGTGCCGGCGGTCTGGATGATCTGGCTGCGGCCGTTGCCGCCGAGGTTGTACTCGACCGTCTCGACCTCGCCGTGCTTCTCCTTGGCCTGGGCCTCGGTGAGGCCGACCGAGGCGAGCTCGGGGTCGCAGTAGGTCACGCGGGGGATGTTGGCGTCGACGATCGGGCGCGGGTTGAGGCCCGCGATCTCCTCGGCCACGAAGATGCCGTGCGCGAAGCCGCGGTGGGCCAGCTGCAGGCCGGGCACGAGGTCGCCGACCGCGTAGACGCCGTCGACGTTGGTGCGCAGGCGCTCGTCGGTGGGAACCCAGCCGCGGTCGACGTTGACGCCGGCCTCCTCGAAGCCCAGGCCCTCGGAGCGCGGGCCGCGGCCCACGGCCACCAGGACGACGTCGGTCTCGATGGTGTCGCCGTTCTCGAGCGTGACGACGGCGGCGTTCTCGTTCTGCTCGACGCCGGTGAACTTCACGCCGGTCTTGAACGCGATCTTGCGCTTGCGGAAGGCGCGCTCGAGGCCCTTGCTCAGGACCGGGTCCTCGAGCGGGACGAGCGTCGGCAGCGCCTCGATGATGGTGACCTCGGTGCCGAAGGAGCGCCAGGCGGAGGCGAACTCCACGCCGATGACGCTGCCGCCGATGATGACGGCGCGCTTGGGCACCTCGTCGAGCTGCAGGGCCTGGTCGCTGGTCATGACGCGGCCGCCGATCTCGATGCCGAGCGTGCGCGGCTGGGAGCCGGTGGCCAGCACGACGTTGGTGCCGGTGTAGCGCTGGCCGTCGACCTCGACGGTCTTGGCGTCGACGAGCCTGCCCTCGCCCTCGATGACGGTGATGCCGCCGGACTTCACCAGGCCGGTCAGGCCGCGGTACAGGCGGTCGATGACGCCCTGCTTGTAGGCGTTGACCTTGGTCATGTCCACGCCGTCGTACGAGGTGTGGACGCCGATCGAGTCGCCCTCCTGGGCCGACTGGGCGACCTCGGCGGCGTGCAGCAGCGCCTTGGTGGGGATGCAGCCTTCGTGGAGGCACGTGCCACCCACCTTGGCCTTCTCGATCATGGCGACGGTCTTGCCGAGCTGGACGGCGCGCAGGGCACAGGCGTAGCCCCCGCTTCCGGCTCCGAGAATGACGATGTCGAACGAATGGGGTGCGTCGTCGGGCACGATGTCCTCCGGGTAGGTGGTCTGCTGTCATCTTGTCACTTGCCCGGTGAGAACTGCCACCGGGGCGGGACAAGCCAGAAGTGACTTCGCGGTAGGTTCGGCCGTCCTCCCGCGGGTGATGGGACCGGTCCGGCAGAATTGCCGCGTGGGTCTGTTCAAGCGCCGTCGCCGCACGGCCTCAGGGGCGGTCGTGTCCGATCGCGATGCCAGCCGTGCCGATCTCGCGGCGCTGCGCGAGTTCGCCGAGTCGCGGTCCGGGGTGGAGGCGTACGTCGAGCCCAAGACCACCGTCACGCAGACGACGCTCGTGCTCGTCGCGTCGGACGGCGAGTGGACGCGGCGCCGCATCCCCAACGAGAAGGCGGCGGCCGACCTGGCGCGCAGCCTGCGGATCCCTATCTACGACGCGAACCGGGTGGGGTACCCGCAGCGGATGCGCGACTACAACGCCCGCAACTCGGCGCGCAGGACCAGCGTGGACGTCGAGCGGGGCGACTACAGCGCCGCGCAGTTCGGCGCGATCATGACGCTCGAGACGATCGCCGGGATCGACCCGCTGCCGCGGAATCCCTCCAAGGGCGACCTCGAGCGCGTGCTGCGCGCCGCGCGCAGCCAGGCGCACCCCGATCGCAACGGCGGCGACCGCGACCGCTGGGACAAGGTCGAGCAGGCCGCCCGCAAGCTCGGGCTCTAGCTGTACTCAGTGCCAGCCGCGCGGGTCCAGGCTGCCGGGGTGCTCCACCGCGGGGTCGTAGGGCTCGCGCGAGAGGACGAACGACGCGAGGTCGAGCGCACCGTCGGGCCGCACGACCAGTCGCTCGCCGGCGAAGTAGGTGTCCAGGCCGCGCCAGCCGTCGCCGTCGCGCACGAAGCGTGAGCGCCGGTTGCCGTTGAGGTCGCTGAGGTGGAAGCCGTCGGCCGTCGCCTCGAGCCGGTAGGGGACCGCGCCCCAGTACCAGTCGCCGACGAGCGGGGCCACGTCCTCGAGCGGCTCGACGGGAGCCGCGACACGGTCGGGCAGGCTTGCGCGCGCCGTCTCCAGCAGGGCCTCGTGGAGGTCGCCGACGCGCAGGGTGTCGTTGACCAGGACCACGACGCCGAGGCCGGTCTCGGGCTCGGCGGCCAGCATGGCCAGGAACCCCGGCATGGACCCGCCGTGGCCGACCTGGCGCCCGGAGCCCGCGCCGGGCCAGATCCGCCAGCCGAGCCCCTGCGCCGAGGCCCAGGGCACGCCGGGACGGTCGTCGACCGCGAGGGGCACGGTCATCTCGCGCCACGTCGCCTCGGCCAGGACCCCGCCGGTGCGGCCGCCGGCGAACGCGGCCCAGCGGGCGAGGTCGTCGACGCTCGACCAGAGCTGGCCGGCCGGCGCCATGGCGCCCGCGTCGTGGTGCGGCTCGACCATGAGCCGCTCGTCGACCGGGTGGTGCGACAGGCCGACGGCGGCACCGTCGCGCGGCTCCGCCGTGATGCCGGTGAGCCCGAGGGGCTCGAGGATGCCGCGGCGGACGGCGTCGAGCCACGAGGTGCCGCGCAGGACCTCGACGAGCCGGCCGAGCACCGCGAAGCCGACGTTGGAGTAGTGGAACCGCGTCCCCGGCGCGTGCACGAGGCGCTGACGCATGGCGACGAGGTCGTCCCAGTCGCCGCCGGCCGTGCGCTCCCACCACGGCCCGTTGGTCTCGGCCTGCAGCCCGGACGTGTGCGTCAGGAGCTGGGCGACGGTGACGTGGCCGAACGGGACATCGGGCAGGTGCCGGCCGACGGGGTCGGCGAGGTCGAGGCGGCCCTCGTCGCGCAGGCGCATGACCTCGACGGCGACGAACGTCTTGGTGATGGAGCCGATGCGGTACTGCGTCGCCGTCGTGGCGGGCGGGCCGTCGCGGCCGTCGAGCGTGCCGACGGCGCCGGACCACACGAGCTCGCCGTCGCGGACGACCGCCGCGGCGACGGAGGCCGCGCCGGTCCCCTCGCGCTCGGCGGCGAGCAGGTCGTCGAACGACGACATGGTCAGCCCAGGTCGCGGGCGAGGCGGACGAGCGTGCGCACGCCCGCGCCGGTGCCGCCGACGGGCGTGTAGTCGAACGCGCCGGCGTCGTTGAACGCCGGGCCGGCGATGTCCAGGTGCGCCCACGAGCGCTCGGCGACGAACTCGCGCAGGAACGCGGCGGCGTACAGCGTGCCGCCGTACGGCTTGGGGTTGTGCTGGCGCAGGTCGGCGATCGACGAGGTCGAGACCGCGCTGATGATCTCCTCGGTGATCGGCAGGCGCCACATCGGCTCACCGGCGGCCTCGCCCGCGGCCAGGACGCGCTCCTCGAGGTCGGTGTCGTTGCCCAGGACCGCCGTCGTGCGAGTGCCGAGGGCGACCATCGCGGCGCCGGTCAGCGTGGCGGCGTCGACGATGTGGTCGGGCTCGGCCTCCACGGCGAGCGCGAGGCCGTCGGCCAGCACGAGGCGGCCCTCGGCGTCGGTGTTGTGCACCTCGACCGTGGCGCCCGAGCGCATGCGCAGCACGTCGCCGGGACGCGTCGCGGTGCCGCTGGGCAGGTTCTCGGCGATGCACGCGAACGCGGTGACGCGGATCGGCAGGCCGAGGCGCGCGATCGCGTGCGTGGCGGCGACGATCGCGGCCGCGCCGCCCATGTCGCACTTCATCGTCATCATCGAGGCGCCCGGCTTGAGCGACAGGCCGCCGGAGTCGAACGTGATGCCCTTGCCGACGAGGGCCAGGTGCTTCGTCGCGCCCTCCGGGGCGTACTCGAGGCGCACCAGGCGGGGCGGGGCCTCGGAGCCGCGGCCGACGCCGAGGATGCCCCCGCAGCGCTCCTGCTCGAGGCGGGCCTCGTCCCAGACCTCGACCGTGACGCCCTCGGGAGCGGTGGCGCCGATCGCGTCGGCGAAGGCGGGCGGGCGCAGGTCGGCGGGGGGCGTGTTGACCCAGTCGCGGGCGAGGCAGGTGGCCTCGGCGACGATCACCGCCTCCTCGACGAGGGCGGCGGCGCCGTCCTGCTCGCCGAGGATCGTGACGGACTCGACGACCGTGGTCTTCTCGCGCGCCTTCTCGCCCTTGTACTCCAGGTACGCGTAGGCGGTGAGCACCGCGGCCTCGGCGATCGCGGCGAGGTCGGGCTCGGCGACGCGCGACGGGTCGATGCCGATCGTGGTGGCCTTCGGCACGGCGCGCAGGCCCTTCGCGACCGCGCGGCGCTGCTGCTCGGCCGAGGCGTCGGCGGGCAGCGAGACCCACGCCGTGAGCTGCGCGTCGCCGCTGGGGACGACGGCGACCTGACCGGTCTCGCCGGTGAAGCCGAGCGCGGACCACGGCGTCCCCGAGGGGAGCTCCGATCCTGACGGCAGCAGGGCGATGACCGCATCGACGGAGGGCAGGGAGGCGCTCAGCTGGACCAACGACATGGTGGCCACTGTAGTCAGCGGTAGTTTGACCCGCATGGACCTGCTCCAGTCGCCGCTGCACCAACGACACGAGGCGCTCGGCGCCAAGTTCGCCGAGTTCGGCGGATGGTCGATGCCACTCGAGTACGCCGGGGGAGGGGTGCTCGCCGAGCACAAGTCCGTCCGCGAGGCCGTCGGCCTGTTCGACGTGAGTCACCTGGGCAAGGCGCTCGTGCGCGGGACGGGCGCGGCCGACTTCGTCAACCAGTGCCTGACCAACGACCTGCGCCGCATCGGCCCGGGCCAGGCGCAGTACACGCTGTGCTGCTCCGAGGACGGCGGCACGGTCGACGACCTCATCGCGTACCTGCGCAGCGACTTCGAGGTCTTCCTCATCCCCAACGCCGCGAACACCGCCGAGGTCGTGCGCCGGCTCCGCGCCGCCGCCCCCGAGGGAGTGGACGTGGAGGACCAGCACCGTGACCACGCCGTCCTGGCCGTCCAGGGCCCGCTGAGCGACGAGGTGCTCGCGGCCGTCGGCCTGCCGACCGACCACGACTACATGTCCTTCACGACCGGCACGGTCGAGGGCATCGAGCTGACGGTGTGCCGCACGGGCTACACCGGCGAGCGCGGCTACGAGCTCGTCGTCGCCGCCGAGGAGGCCGGGCCCGTGTGGGACGCGGTCATGGCAGCGGGGGAGCGGCACGGCATCCGCGCGTGCGGCCTCGCCGCCCGCGACACCCTGCGCACCGAGATGGGGTACCCGCTGCACGGCCACGAGCTGTCGGCAGAGGTCTCCCCGGTGATGGCGCGCGCCGGCTGGGCGGTCGGCTGGTCCAAGCCCGCGTTCTGGGGCAAGGCGGCGCTCGAGCGCCAGCGTGCCGAGAAGGCGGTCCGCACCCTGCGCGGCCTGCTGGCCCAGGGCCGCGGCATCCCGCGCCCCGGCATGAGCGTGCGCGGCGACGACGGCGCCGAGCTGGGCGAGATCACCTCCGGCACCTTCTCGCCGACACTGCGCCAGGGCATCGGCCTGGCGCTCATGGAGCCCGGCGTGCCCGACGGCGCGACCGTGACCGTCGACGTGCGCGGACGGCAGGAGGCCTTCACGGTCACCAGGCCGCCGTTCGTCCAACCCTCCACGAAGGAGTCCTGATGACCTGGACCTGGCAGTACGAGAACAGCGCCGGCGAGGCCGTCGGCACGTCCGAGGAGTTCGACCAGCGCAGCGACGCGGAGTCCTGGATCGGCACGTCGTTCGAGGACCTGCTGGAGGAGGGCGTCGAGCAGGTGCGCCTGCTCGAGGACGGCACCGAGGTCTACGGGCCGATGGGGCTGCGCCCGGAGTGATCCGGGCGGCCCGTCCGGGTCAGTACCGCTCGCGCAGCGGCTGGCCGATCTCGATGGCCGGCTTGGGCAGGCGCATGCGGCGCAGCTGCGTGCTGCGCAGGACCGCGTAGAGCACGGCGCCGCGGCGCTCGGCCTTCGTGAAGCGCCTCTTCAGCTCGCGCTTGAGCGACACGACGAGCCAGATCTCGTCGAGGACGGTCGCCAGGATCGTGACGGTCCACAGCGAGAACACCGCGGAGGCGGCCGCCGGGAAGAAGCTCATCACCAGGATCACGACGAGGATCGGCAGCATGAACTCGGCCACCGTGCGGCGGCGGTCGACGGCGTCGCGGGCCAGGGCGCGCGAAGGGCCGCGGTCGCGCGGCGGCAGGTCGGCGGTGGAGCCCGTGCCCATGAGGGCGTCGCGCTGCTTGTTGCGTGCCGCGCTGCGGCGGCGGCGGTCGCGCTCGGCCTGCTCGCGGCGGGTCAGCGGTCGCTTCATCTGCTGCTTGCGGGCGGCTTCGGCCTCCTTGCGGCTGCGGGTGGGTCCACCCTTGCCGTGAGGCGTTCCGTCGGCTGCGTCGTTCACGCTGCGACCCTACAAGGGCGCGGCGACCGCTGGAGCGCGCGGCTAGGGTGGGGCCATGGCAGACGGTGGCATCTGGGCACGGCTCACGAAGGTGTTCCGCGCGCGGACGGCCCAGGACGACTCCCGCGACGTCGAGGGCCTGCGCGAGCGGCTCGACGAGGCGTACCGGACGCAGTCGCAGCTGCTGTCCCAGGTGCGCCGCGGCGTCGCGGACGTCGTCACGAGCCGCAAGCGCGTCGAGATCCAGCTGTCCTCGCTGCGCCGCGAGATCGACGCCGCCGGCACGGAGGCCAGGACCGCCGTCGACCGCGGTGACGACGCGGCCGCACGCCGCGCGATCGAGCGCCAGGTCACCTTGGAGAACGCCGCCGCCGAGCTCGAGGACCGCCACACGCAGCTGCGCGACGAGGAGGACCGCCTGCGCGACTCCGAGGGCGCGATCGAGCGGCGCATCGAGGACTTCCGGCTGCGCAAGGACACGCTCACGGCGCGGTACTCGGCGGCGCAGGCGCGGGCCGAGATCAACGACGCGACCACCGGGATCGGCTCCGCCGCCGGCGAGGTGGGCCAGCTGATGGCCGACGCCGAGCGCCACACACGCGAGCTCGAGGCCACGGCGGACGCGGTCGACGAGCTGATGAACGAGGGCATCATCCGGCGCCCGGGAGAGACCGAGGACGAGGCGCTGCGGCGCCGCTTCGACGAGGCATTGGAGGGCGGCGACGATGGCCCGCACCAGATTTCGCAGTGACCGCGGCCTGACGCTGCGCATGGGCGGCGTCGGCCTCGGGCTCGTGCTGCTCTACGTCCTGTTCGGCGCGCTGCTCGTGTCGATGACGTCCAGCATCTGGCTCGCGGCGTTCATCGTGTTGGCGATGTCGTGGGGCCAGTGGTACTTCTCGGACTCGCTCGCGCTGAAGTCGATGGGCGCGCACGTCGTCGAGCCGCACCAGGCGCCCGAGCTGCACGCCATGATCGACCGGCTCGTCGCCCTGGCCGACATGCCCAAGCCGCGCGTGGCCGTCGCGGTCACCGACATGCCCAACGCCTTCGCCACGGGACGCTCGCCGAGTCACTCGGCGGTGTGCGTCACGACCGGCATCATGCAGCGCCTCGACGCCGACGAGCTCGAGGGCGTGCTCGCGCACGAGCTGGCCCACGTCGCCAACCGCGACGTCTCCGTCATGACCGTCGCCTCGTCGCTCGGCCTGCTCGCGGGGTTCCTGACGCGCTGGGGCATGTGGTTCGGCGGCGGCAGCCGGGACAGGAACAGCGGCCCCGCGATGATCGTCGTGGTGCTCGTCAGCCTCGTCGTCACGGCCGTCAGCTTCCTGCTCACCCGGGCGCTGTCGCGCTACCGCGAGCTGAGCGCCGACCGGTCCGGCGCCTACCTGACCGGCCGGCCGTCCAAGCTCGCCTCCGCGCTCGTGAAGATCTCCGGCGACATGGCCCGGATCCCCACGTCCGACCTGCGCGAGGCCCAGTCGATGAACGCGTTCTTCATCGCGCCCGCCGTCAACGGCCAGTCGGTGCAGGAGCTCATGTCGACGCACCCGTCGCTGCAGGCGCGCCTCGACCAGCTCGCCCGCATCGGCGCCGACCTGTCCGAGCGACGCTGAGCATGGGGTTCCTCGACGGCCTGCTGGGCCGCTCCAAGCCCGCCAAGGCCGACCTCGACGTGCTCTTCCGCGTGCCCCAGGCGGCGCTCACGCTGCAGGCGGAGGGCTTCGCGTTCAGCGGCCGCGGCGCGGTGTGCTTCCGCGACGCGGACGGCCGCGCCGACGACGAGCTCATCGCCTCCGCGCAGGAGATGATCCGCACCGACCCCGACGCCTCGGTCGAGCTGCTCCACGACGAGTTCGGCTTCACGTGGCTCGAGGTCACCCGGCCCACGGGCGACGTGAGCGGCCTCGTGACCGACCTGCACGCGGTCAACTCGACCCTCGCCGACCACGGCTTCGACGCGGGCCTGCTGTGCTCCACGGTCGTGTTCGAGCAGGACGGCCGGCGGCTCGCGCTGGTCTACCTGTTCAAGCGCGGCACGTTCTACCCGTTCGTGCCCGACCCGGCGGCCGCGCGCCGGCGCGACAACCCCGTCGAGCTGCAGATCCGCGCCCTCGTCGAGGGCGACATCCCGATCGAGGCGGACCTCGGCCGGTGGCTGGCGATCTGGGGCGCGCCGGGGCTGTGACGGGCCCCGGTCCCGGCGCCACCGGCGTCCGGCCTCGCGATACCTTGTGGGCGTGACCCTCGACTCCCTCTCCCGCGACCAGCTCGAAGCCCTCCTGGCGGAGCAGCAGCAGGCGTACGCCGCGCTGCAGCAGGCCGGCCTGAAGCTCGACATCACGCGCGGCAAGCCGTCCGCCGCCCAGCTCGACCTGTCGAAGGACCTGCTGACGACGCCCCTGGAGGACACGACGTCCGACGGCGTCGACGTGCGCAACTACGGCGGCGGCACGGGCCTGCCCGAGCTGCGCGCGATCTTCGCCGAGCTGCTGGGCATCCCGGTGGAGCAGCTCGTGGCCGGCAACAACGCGAGCCTGTCGATGATGCATGACACGCTCGTGTTCGCCCTGCTGCACGGCACGCCCGAGGGCGGCACCCCGTGGAAGGACGGGCCGGTCAGGTTCCTGTGCCCGGCGCCGGGCTACGACCGCCACTTCGCGATCTGCCAGCACCTGGGCATCGAGATGATCACGATCGACATGCTCGAGGACGGCCCCGACATGGCCGCCGTGCGCGAGCACGTCGCCGACCCTGCGGTCAAGGGCATGTGGCTCGTGCCGACCTACTCCAACCCCACCGGCGCGATCGTCAGCGAGGAGGTCGCCGCCGAGCTCGCCTCGCTCGAGACCGCCGCGCCGGACTTCCGCATCATGTGGGACAACGCGTACGCCGTCCACGACCTCACCGACGAGCACGCGAAGTCGGCCGACATCCTCGGCCTGTGCACCGCCAGCGGCCACGCGAACCGCGCCCTGGTGTTCGCCTCCACCTCGAAGGTCACGCTCGCCGGCAGCGGCGTCAGCTTCCTGGGCGGCTCGCCCGAGAACGTCGCCTGGTACCTGTCGCACACCGCCGTGCGCACGATCGGCCCGGACAAGGTCAACCAGCTGCGCCACGCGCGGTTCCTGGGCAGTCCGCAGGGCGTCCTGGACCTGATGGCCCGCCACCGCGAGATCCTGCGGCCCAAGTTCGACGCGGTGCAGCAGATCCTGTCCGAGCGGCTGGGCGAGCACGGCGTCGCCACCTGGACCACGCCGAAGGGCGGCTACTTCGTCAACCTCGACGTCGTCGACGGCACCGCCACGCGGGTCGTGCAGCTGGCGCGTGAGGCCGGCATCGCGCTGACTCCCGCGGGCGCCTCGTTCCCGTACGGGAAGGACCCGCGCGACCGCAACATCCGCATCGCGCCGTCGTTCCCGCCGCTGGAGGAGCTGACCCGCGCGATGGAGGGCCTGACCACCTGCGTGCTGCTCGCGGCCGCCGAGAAGGCACTCGCCGCCTGACGTGCGCGTCGTCGTCGCCCCGGACAAGTTCGCGGGCACCCTGACCGCCCCGCAGGCCGCCGAGGCGATCATCGCGGGCTGGCGGCGCGCGTCGCCGGGCGACGAGCTCGTCGCCGCGCCCATGGCGGACGGCGGGCCGGGCTTCCTCGACGCGCTGCAGGGCGCGTACGGCGACCGGGCCCGGCTCGACGTCGTGACGGTCCCCGGACCGCTCGACGACCCGACGCCCGTCGGCCTGCTCGTGGCCGGCGACACGGTGTACCTGGAGTCGGCCCAGGCGTGTGGCCTGCACCTGACCGACGAGCGGCGCCCGCTCGACGCCACGACGGTCGGCGTGGGGCGGGCGCTCGCCGCGGCGGTGGACGGCGGCGCGCGACGGATCGTCGTCGGCCTCGGCGGCAGCGCCACGAACGACGCCGGCGCGGGACTGCTGGCCGCCCTCGGCGCCACCGCCGACGTGCCGCTCGACGGCGGGCCGCGCGGACTCGAGGGCGTCACGCGCGTCGACGTCGAGGCCGCCCGGCGCCGGCTCGCCGGAGTCGAGCTCGTCGTGGCCGCCGACGTCGAGACGACGCTGCTCGGCATGTTCGGCGCGACGCGGACGTTCGGGCCGCAGAAGGGCTTGGGGGAGGAGGAGATCCTCACCGTCGACCACCGGCTCGACCGGTTCGTCGACGCCGTGTGCGGGACGACCCCCGCGGAGCGCCGCGTCGCGGACGCGAAGGGGGCCGGTGCCGCGGGCGGCCTGGGCTTCGCGCTGCTCGTGCTCGGCGCCGAGGTGACCTCCGGCATCGCGCTCGTCGCCGAGGCCACCGGGCTGGACGAGCTCGTGGCCGGCGCCGACCTCGTGATCTCGGGGGAGGGGTCGTTCGACTACTCCTCGCGTGCCGGCAAGGTCGTGCACGGCGTCGCGACGATCGCGATGCGGCACGCGCGGCCCTGCATCGTGCTGGCCGGGCGCGTCGACGTCGGCAGCCGCGAGATGCGTGCGCTCGGCGTCGAGTCGGCGCACGGCCTCGTCGACCGGGTGGGGGAGCAGGCCGCGCTCGGCGAGCCCGGCCGCCACCTGGCCGACCTCGCGGCCCGCGTCGCGCGCTCCTGGCGGGTCTGAAACGTGGCGCGTGGCGGGAACCGTCACGGGCGGCGCGTACGATGGGGAATCGAACCGGATCGTCCTGCGTTGCACCAGTGACAGCCATGATCCATCCGTCGACCGAGGAGCCTCGATGACCGCCACGGACCAGACCAGCACCGACACCGCCACCACCGCGCCCGCCGACGGCGTCACTCTGACCGCCGGTGCGGCCAGCAAGGTCAAGAGCCTGCTGGACCAGGAGGGTCGCGACGACCTGGCGCTGCGCATCGCCGTGCAGCCCGGCGGCTGCTCCGGCCTGCGCTACCAGCTCTTCTTCGACGAGCGCTCGCTCGACGGCGACGAGATCCGCGAGTTCGACGGCGTCAACGTCGTCGTCGACCGCATGAGCCTGCCGTACCTGCACGGCGCCTCGATCGACTTCGTCGACACCATCGAGAAGCAGGGCTTCACGATCGACAACCCGATGGCCACGGGCTCGTGCGCCTGCGGCGACTCGTTCCACTGAGTCACACCTCACACCTGCGCTGATCGGGGCGTGCCGCCATTTCGGTGGCGCGCCCCGATCGCCTATTGTGGCGGCCGTGCATCTTGCAATCGCCGGCTCGGTCGCGACCGACCACCTGCAGACCTTCGACGGCAGGTTCTCCGACTCGCTCGTCCCCGACCAGCTGGACAAGCTGGCGGTGTCGTTCCTGGTCGAGGACCTCGACGTCCGTCGCGGCGGCTGCGCCGCCAACATCTCGTTCGGGCTGGGCAGCCTGGGCCTGCACCCCACGCTCGTCGCGGCCGTCGGCCGCGACTTCGTCGACCAGGGCTACCAGGCCTGGCTCGAGGAGATGGGCGTCGACTGCTCGCGCTTGCTCGTCTCGCCCTCGCTGCACACGGCGCTGTGCACCATCACGACCGATGCCGCGCACGCGCAGATCGTGACGTTCTACCCCGGGGCGATGGCGCAGGCGCGCGAGATCGACATCGCCGCGCTGCACGCCGAGTCGCCCATCGACCTGCTGCTGATCGGCCCGGACGACCCGGAGGGCATGCTGCGCCACACGCGCGCCGTCCGCGAGCTGCAGATCCCGTTCGCCGCCGACCCGTCCCAGCAGCTGGCCTGGGCCGACGGCGAGCTCATCCGCGACCTCATCGACGGCGCGGCCTACCTGTTCAGCAACGACTACGAGGCGGCCCTGATCGCCAAGAAGACGGGCTGGAGCGACGCCGACATCGCCGAGCGCGTGGGCGTCCGCGTCGTCACGCACGGCAAGGACGGCTGCGTCGTCATCGCCGCCGACGGCACGCGGCACGAGGTGCGCGCCATCGAGGGCGTCACGGCGGTCGACCCGACCGGCGTCGGCGACAGCTTCCGCGCGGGCTTCCTGGCCGGCGTCGCGGCGGGCCTGGGCCTCGAGCGCGCGGCCCAGGTGGGCTGCACGATCGCCGCGAGCGTCGTCGAGACGATCGGCACGCAGGAGTACCGGCTCGAACGCGCCGGATTCCTCGATCGCGTCGAGTCGACGTACGGCGCGCAGGCCCGTGCCGACATCGGCGCGGCCCTGTCGATCACTCACGACGAGGTCGTCAAGCAAGGCTGACCTAACCCTTGGCGCAGGGGTCCGCCTGCGTTACTGTTCTTCAAAACCACCCTGTGGTCTAGATCTTCTGAGAAAGGCGCTCCGTGGGTCGGATGAAACTGGCGGTGTTGACCGCCCTGGCTGCCCTCATGCTCGGCGGCTGTTCCCCCTTGGACGAGTCGGACCTGAACCGACTCGCGCTCCCTGTCGCCGGTTCGGACCGGTCCATTCACATGTGGCACCTGTGGCTCGGCACCTGGATCGCCGTGCTCGTCGTGTTCCTGCTGGTCTTCGGCATGATCATGTACGCGCCGATCCGCTACCGCCGCAAGAGCGTCGACGAGCCGGCGCCCGTGCAGGTCCGCTACAACCTGCCGCTCGAGGCGCTGTACACGATCGCCCCGGTGATCATCGTCGCCATCTTCTTCTTCCACACGGTGCAGTCGCAGAACGCCCAGCTGGAGGAGGTCGAGAACCCCGATCACACGATCGAGGTCGTCGGCAGCAAGTGGCAGTGGACGTTCAACTACCTCGAGGGCGCGCCCGGCGGCCAGCCGGTCTACGACCAGGGCGACACCGCCAAGCTCCCCGAGCTGTGGCTGCCCGTCGACGAGTCCGTGAAGTTCGAGCTCATCTCGCCGGACGTCATCCACTCGTTCTGGGTCCCGGAGTTCTACTTCAAGATGGACGTCGTCCCGGGCAAGATCCCCGGCAAGGACGGCAACAACTCTTTCACCATGACGCCGAACCGTGAGGGCACCTTCACCGGCCGCTGTGCCGAGCTCTGCGGCGTCTACCACACCCGCATGCTGTTCAAGGTCAAGGTCGTCTCCGCCGAGGAGTACAAGGCGCACCTGGCCGACCTGGAGGCAGCCGGACAGGTGGGCAAGCCCAAGGGCTCCACCACGTCTGAGACCGTCGCCGGCCTCGAGGGCAGCGGCGAGAACGAACCGGAGGACTGATGGCGACCGCAACCTTCGACGCACCTGAGGAGCGCACCATCCTGCCCAAGAGCAGGGAGCGCTCGTTCGGGACGAAGGCCTTCACGCTGCTGACGACGACCGATCACAAGGTCATCGGTCAGATGTACGCCGCGACGACCTTCTTCTTCTTCATCTTCGGCGGCATCCTGGCGCTCATCATCCGCGCCGAGCTGGCCCGCCCGGGCACCCAGGTCGTCGGTGACGAGACCTACAACCAGCTGTTCACGATGCACGGCACGATCATGCTGCTCATGTTCGCGACGCCGCTGTTCTTCGCGTTCGGCAACATGATCATGCCGCTGCAGATCGGCGCGCCCGACGTCGCGTTCCCGCGCCTGAACATGTTCAGCTACTGGCTCTACCTGTTCGGCTCGCTGATCGCCGTCTCGGGCTTCGTGGTCCCCGGCGGCGCGGCCAGCTTCGGCTGGTTCGCCTACATGCCGCTGTCGGACTCGATCAACACCCCGGGCGTGGGCGGTGACCTGTGGGTCATGGGCCTGTACATGTCCGGCCTGGGCACGATCCTGGGCGCGGTCAACTTCATCACCACGATCTTCACGATGCGCGCGCCGGGCATGACCATGTTCCGGATGCCGATCTTCGTGTGGAACACGCTGGTCACCAGCATCCTCATCATCGTGGTGTTCCCCGTGTTCGCCGCCGCGCTGCTCGCGCTGGCCGCGGACCGCATGGTGGGAGCGCACGTCTTCGACCCGGCCACGGGCGGACCGATCATGTACCAGCACCTGTTCTGGTTCTTCGGCCACCCGGAGGTGTACATCATCGCGCTGCCGTTCTTCGGCATCATCACCGAGGTGCTGCCGGTCTTCAGCCGCAAGCCGGTCTTCGGCTACGTCGGCCTGGTGGCGGCCACCCTGGCGATCGCCGTGCTCTCCGCCGCGGTGTGGGCGCACCACATGTTCGTGACCGGCGCGGTGAACCTGGCGTTCTTCAGCTTCATGACGTTGTTGATCGGCGTGCCGACCGGCGTGAAGTTCTTCAACTGGATCGGCACGATGTGGGGCGGCTCCGTCTCCTTCGACGCGCCGCTGCTGTTCGCGCTGGGCTTCCTGACGACCTTCCTCTTCGGCGGCCTGACCGGCATCGTGCTCGCGTCGCCGGCGCTGGACTTCCACCTCTCGGACACCTACTTCGTGGTGGCGCACTTCCACTACGTCGTGTTCGGCACGGTCGTGTTCGCGATGTTCGCCGGCTACTACTACTGGTGGCCGAAGATCACGGGACGGATGCTCGACGAGAAGCTGGGCAAGATCCACTTCTGGCTGCTGTTCGTCGGCTTCCACCTGACCTTCCTGGTGCAGCACTGGCTGGGCGTCGAGGGCTTCCCGCGCCGCTACGCCGACTACCTGCCCACGGACGGGTTCACGCGCCTCAACGAGATCTCCACGATCGGCGCGTTCCTGCTCGGCGCCTCCACGCTGCCGTTCATCTACAACGTGTGGAAGTCGCGCAAGGCGCCCATGGTCAACCAGGACGACCCGTGGGGCTGGGGCCGCACGCTGGAGTGGGCCACCTCGAGCCCGCCGCCGCGCCACAACTTCGTGTCGCTGCCGCGCATCCGCTCCGAGAGCCCCGCGTTCGACCTGCACCACCCGGACGTGGTGGCGCTGGAGATGGCACAGAACCCCGAGGCCAACGAGCCCGGTGCGGACACCCCCGATCTCGAGGGACGCAGCGAGGCGCTCGGCCAGAACAACCCCAAGGCTGGTGAGTGAGGCATGCGCAAGGAGTTCTGGCTCTTCCTGAGCTGTGGCGTCTTCTTCGTGATCGTCACGCCCGTCTACTGGGCGCTGGCGCACGAGGTGACCGGCACCGTCGCGCTGGTCATGGCGATGCTGCTGTTCTTCATGATCAGCTTCTACCTGTACTTCGTGACCCGGGCCATCCCCGAGCGTCCCGAGGACCGCAAGGACGGCGAGATCGTCGAGGGAGCCGGGGAGCTGGGGTTCTTCCCCCCGTACAGCTGGTGGCCGCTGTTCGCCGCGATGGCGTTCGGCGCGCTGATGCTGGGCGTCGTCTTCGGCTGGTGGCTGTTCATCCTGGCCGTGCCCTTCGGCGCGATCTGCGTCGTCGGCTGGCTGTTCGAGTACTACCGCGGGGCGCACGCTCACTGAGCCCGACCCGCTCCCGACACGCCCCGGTGCCCGTGCACCGGGGCGTGTCGCATGTCCGGGTGGTTCGGCGCGGCTGCCTAGACTCTCAGTCGTGAGTCCCGTTCGTCGAGTGCTGCCGGCCGTGCTGGCGGCACTGCTGCTCCCGCTCGCCGCCTGCATCGACGGCGGCGGCGTCGCCAACCCCGTGGACGCGGTCGTGCCCCAGGACCCGATCTCGATCACGCCGAGCGTCCAGGACGGGGCGACGGACGTCGCCGTCGACACGATCGTCCACGTCGACGGCTTCGACGGAGAGCTGTCCGAGGTCTCGCTGACCTCGAAGGACGGCTCCGAGACGGTCCCCGGCGAGATCCACGGCATCCGCTGGACGGCGTCGGACTACCTCGAGGCGGGCACGTCGTACGTGCTCAAGGCGACCGGGACGGGTGATGACGGCGAGGACGCGACCTCCGAGACGACCTTCACGACGCGGGCGCTGTCGCTCGACGAGCAGACGTACCCGTCCGTCGCGCCGCTGCAGGGCGAGACCGTCGGCATCGGGATGCCGGTCATCGTGTCGTTCGACGTCCCGGTCACGGACCGCGCGGCGTTCGAGCGCCGGATGAAGGTCACGGCGCAGCCGGCCGCCGAGGGCGGCTGGTACTGGCTCAGCGACAGCACGGCGCACTGGCGGCCGAAGCGGTACTGGAAGCCGGGCACGAAGGTCTCGGTCGACCTGGATCTCAACAGCGTCCCGGCGGGCAACGGCGTGTACGGCCAGCAGGACCAGCACATCGACTTCCGCGTGGGCCGGTCGGTCGTCTCGACCGTCGACACGAAGCGGCACCGCATGACGGTGCGGATCGACGGGAAGGTGGCGCGCCGGATGCCCGTCACCACCGGCGACGCGCGGCACCGCAGCCGCAACGGCGTCAAGGTCGTCATGGAGAAGCACGCCACGATCGACATGGACGCCGCCACGACCGGCGTGGACTCCGACGACCCGGACTACTACAACATGAAGGGCGTCAAGTGGGCGATGCGCCTGACGAACTCGGGCGAGTTCGTGCACGCGGCGCCGTGGTCGGCCGGCAGCCAGGGCCGCGCCAACGTGAGCCACGGCTGCGCGGGGCTGTCCACGGCCGACGCGGGCTGGCTGTTCCGCCACAGCCGCCGCGGCGACGTCGTGCGCTACGTCGGCAGTCCGCGGCGGCTGGAGCCGGCGAACGGCTGGACCGACTGGAACCGCTCGTGGAGCGAGTGGCTCGAGGGCTCCGCGCTCGCGGGCGAGGCCACTGCGACGCCCACGCCGGCCACGGGCGCCTGAGCCTCAGCCCTTCGCGGCCTTCGCGGCCGCCTTCTGCTCGCGCTTGAACTCGCGGACCTTCGCCAGGGACTCCGGGCTCGTGATGTCCGCGACGCTGCGGTGGCCCGGCTGGCCGTAGTCGCCGGCGGCCTCGCGCCAGCCCTCGCCGTCGAAGCCCGCCTTCGGATGGAGGCTTCTGCGCTAGGCTCGCCGAAGCTTGCCAGGGAGGGCCCTCTTGTCGATGATCGAGAAGTTTGTTCAGTCCTATCAGCGTCAGTACGATTTCTGGGACGCTCTGGCCCGAAAAGCTCGCGGCATCATCGAGGCTGAAATCGCGGGTGCCGGCATACAGGCGATCGTCACCAGCCGAGCCAAATCCGTTGAACGTCTGCGCATGAAGGTCGAGCAGCGGGCACGGAAGCGGAAGTACAGGACTGTCGACGAAATTGGGCGGGACATCTCCGATCTTGCTGGCGTCAGAATCGCTTTGTACTTTCCCAGCCAAGGTTCAGAGGTCCGGAACATCCTTGACGGCGTGCTTGACGTGCCTGTCGTGAAGACGTTCCCCGACGCGAGTCACACTCGTCCCGGGGACCCGCGGTTCACCGGATACCGGGCACAGCACTACCGGGGCGCCCTGCGGCCTGACTTGCTCAGTGACCACGAAGAGCGCTACATCGGTGCACAACTGGAAGTCCAAGTCGCCTCCGTGCTGATGCACGCTTGGTCTGAGGTGGAGCACGACCTCGTATACAAGCCGCTCGATGGGGAGCTTTCAGGTACCGAGTATGCGTTGCTAGATCAGTTGAATGGTCTAGTGCAGAGTGGAGAGATAGCTCTGGAAGAGCTTCTCAGAGCAAGAGACCAGCGAATCGCTCAAGCCGCAACGCCGTTCAGGAGCCACTACGAACTCGCGGAGTTCCTACGTAGTCAGCCTCGGGTGCGGGGTGCGCTTGTCAAGGACTCGACGATGGGTTCTCTGGACGTCTTGTTCGAGTTTCTGAGAGAAGAGAGCCTCGACAGCAGCGTGGCTCTCGAGCCACTCCTCGAGCGACTTGAAGGTCAATTCGAGAACTTCTCTCTCACGGATCAAATCGTCGATCAAATCGTGACGGGTGACCCCGCTCGATATCGCGCGTATCGGCGAGCTGTAGATCGCGTCCGCCGACGGACGGCGCCTTCGTCATCGCAGACTGCTGCCGAGGGTGCGATGGGGAAGTACGTCCGCGCTTGGTCAGACCTGGAGACGGTGCTCTTCGAACGCGACTCCAAGAACAGCGGCGAAGTCCGTTCGCCGTCGCGCATCCATGAGGCACTGTTGGTCGCAGCCAGGGACGGTGACTTGTCCTCAGAAGAGCTCGATCGCGCATTGCGTGCTCGAAGGCTCCGGAATGAGCTACTGCACTCGAGCACCAGGCTGCACCATTGGGGTCCAGCTCAGTACAACCTCCTGGGTGAGGAAGCAGAGTTCCTTTCAGCATTGGCGGAGCGGCTTCGAAGAACCTCGAAGTGATGGGACCTCACGGCGGCTGGGGCGGTACATGCTCCCGCCACGTGACACGGAGGTGTGAGCCTCAGCCCTTCGCGGCCTTCGCGGCCGCCTTCTGCTCGCGCTTGAACTCGCGGACCTTCGCCAGGGACTCCGGGCTCGTGATGTCCGCGACGCTGCGGTGGCCCGGCTGGCCGTAGTCGCCGGCGGCCTCGCGCCAGCCCTCGCCGTCGAAGCCGTACTGCTTGCCCAGCAGCGCCAGGAAGATCTTGGCCTTCTGCTCGCCGAAGCCCGGCAGCGCCTTGAGCCGCTTGAGCACCTCCGCACCGGTGGGGGAGCCCTGCGTCCAGATCGCGGAGGCGTCGCCGCCCCACTCGTCGCGGACGGCGGCCGCGAGGGCCAGCACGCGTCCGGACATCGATCCCGGGTAGCGGTGCACGGCGGGGGTCTGGCGGAAGACCGCCTCGAAGGCCTCCGGGTCCTGCGCGGCGATCTCGGCGGGGTCGATCGTGCCGACGCGGTCCCGGATCTTCGCCGGACCGCTGAACGCGGCCTCCATCGCGATCTGCTGGTCGAGCAGAATCCCGGTGAGCAGCGCGAAGGGGTCGTCGGTCAGCAGCTGGTCGGCGGCGGCGTCGCCGGTGATCGAGAGGCTCATGGCCCCATCGTCCCATCCCGCCGCGGGTCGTGGACGGCCGTGGGCCGCCCTCAGGAGGCCGCGGAGCGCCGGGAGGGCTCTCGGTGCGCTCCGGACGCGGCGAGGGCCCTCATGTGCGCCACGAGCGTGTCGAGCCATGTGCTGACGCTCTGGCGGGCGGTGAGGGTATCGGGGTAGCGGCAGCGCAGGTGGACGCCGGTGTCGTCGATGATGAACCACAGCATCACGCCGTGCGTGCGGATCGCGGCGCCGACGTACTGGGCGTCGAGCCCGGCGCTGTCGATCCTGACCGGCAGCCGGCGCAGGTCGAGCCAGGAGACCGCGAACATCCCCGGCTGCTCGGGCATCCCGCCCCACGGCGCCATCAGGTCCGCCAGCGGCCAGGACCCGAGCCGGATGGCCTCCTTCACGGCGGCGGAACACGCGCGCGGATCCGGGTCGGCGGACTCCAGGACGGAGTTCGTGATGAACCAGCCGACCGAGTCGTGCCAGCGTTCCTCGTGGCGGCTGTGCACGGGGAAGACGGCGCGCAGGGGCGTGCCGGCGAGCTCCCGGGTGATCGACGTCATCGCCGAGACGGCCAGGGCGAGGGTCGAGACGCGCTCGGCCGACGCGTGGGCCGAGAACGCGGCGAGCTGCGCCAGGTCGAGCACGTCGCGGATCACGACCCGCTCGGGCTGCGGCGCGGCGTCGCCGAGGGGGAGGGGGAAGCACGGCATGGCGCCGCCGCCCGCCTCGATGACGTGGTTCCACCTGTCACGGATCTCGTCCGGCGCAGGCGGCAGCTCGGCCAGCTCGACCGTGTGCTCGGCGAACGGCGGCGCCTCGGGCAGGCGCGGCCGCCGGCCCTCGCGCGCCTGGTCGAGCGCCGCGAGGAAGTCGCGCGCCAGCACGAGCAGCGACCACATGTCGACGTGGGAGTGGTCGGCGGCGAACACGAGGCTCGGCCCGTCGACGGTCTCGATCACGCAGAACCGGTGGGACGGCCGGTGGTAGGGGCGGCACGTCGCGTCCAGGACGTCCCGGAGGGCGTCGTTCATCGCCTGGCCCGGCAGGACCTCGTGCTCGGTCCAGAAGCCGCCCTCGACCTCGACCTCGTGCAGCGAGGGCGTGCCGTCGACGCCGGGGACGAACACCGACCGCAGCGTGCCGTGCCGCTGGACCACGGCGCACCACGCGGCGGCGAGGTCCTCGCGGGGGAGGGGCTCGGGCAGTCGCATGGCGAGCGCCATCCACGAGCCGGCGCGGTCGCCCCAGCCCACGTGGCGCCCCTGGTCGAACGACAGCGGCAGCGCGCGACCCGGCTCGGACACCACGAGGTCGTGGCTGAGCAGCGGGCCGAACGGCAACCGCAGGTGTGCGACGTGGGTGAGGCGCATGCCGATAACCTAGTGCTTCGACGATCCCCCCCCTCAGGAGCCGTGGTGCACCGTTTCCCCGTGCCGGGTGCCGAGCTCGCCTGGGCGTTCAGCGACGAGTCCGGGCACCCCGTCGTCCAGCTGCACGGACTCACGTCCAGCCGCTCGCGCGACCGCCTGCTCGACCTCGACCTCGGCCGCGGCCTCTCCGACACCCGCCTGCTGCGGTACGACGCGCGCGGACACGGGCACTCCTCGGGACGCCCCGAGCCGGAGGACTACCGCTGGCCCCACCTCGCCGAGGACCTGCTGCGGCTGCTCGACCACTGGTTCCCCTGTGAGCGCGTCCACGGCGTGGGCCCCTCGATGGGCACCGCGACGCTGCTGCACGCCGCCGTGCGCGAGCCCGACCGGTTCAGCGGCTTCACGCTGCTGCTGCCGCCCACCGCGTGGGAGACCCGGCGGGCCAGGGCGGGGGAGTACCGCCGCACTGCCGACCTCGTCGAGAGCGCGGGCGTCGACGCCTGGCTCGAGTCGTGCCGCGGCCTGCCGCAGCCGCCCGCCGCCGTCGGCCACCCCGACACGGTGCCGCACGTGCGCGCCGGGCTGCTGCCGTCCGTCTTCCGCGGCGCCGCCCTGAGCGACCTGCCCGCGCCCGAGGAGATCGAGGGCATCGACGTGCCGACGACGATCCTGGCGTGGGTCGGGGACCCGGCGCACCCTCTGTCGACCGCCGAGGCGCTCGCGGACCTCATGCCCCGCGCGACGCTGCAGGTGGCGCACACCGGCGAGGACGTGCGCGGCTGGCCCGCGGTGCTCGCACGCGACATCGCGCGTCACGGGAGCTGAGCCGGGAACGACGAAGGCCCCGACCATGACTGGTCGGGGCCTTCGTCGTCGCTGACTCAGTGGACGCGGGGGACACCCGTCTCCGAGACGCCCTGGAAGTCGTCGCCGAGCACCACGGGGTGCTCGCCGCCGCCGGCCAGGTGCTCGGCCGCGTGCTCCATGTCGTGCGCGGTCGGCTTGTCGACCGAGCCGCTGTAGTAGAACTCGCGCATCCGCTGGCGGAACGACTGCTTGCGGTGGTCCGGGTTGCGGACGCCGTTCGCGTCGGTCTTGGCGGGCTTCTCGGCCTCCAGCTCGGGCAGGCGCTCGCGCGCCGCCGTGAGGGCGTAGGCGTCCGCGGCCGGCAGCGGGGCGTGGCGCTCCGCGTAGCCACCGTCGGGGGAGCGGTCGATGACGCCCGTCTCCCAGCCGTGGGTCAGCGTCTCGTTGTCCTTGCGCTGCAGCGAGATGCAGATGCGCTTCGTGACGATGAACGCGATCACCGGGAACACGAAGATGCCGATGCGCAGGACCCACGTGATGGCGAAGATGTCCAGGCCGAACTTCAGCGCGATGATGTCGTTGCCGCCGGCGATCCAGCCGCAGGCGTAGGCGGTCATCGCGGCCACGCCGAGCGCGGTGCGAACCGGGGCGTTGCGCGGACGCTCGAGCAGGTGGTGCTCACGCTGGTCGCCGGTGATCCAGCGCTCGATGAACGGCCACAGGGCGAGCGACGTGAACAGGATGCCCAGGCCGCCGACACCCGGGAGGAAGACGCTCCACGTCCACGTGCGGTTGAACCACGTGGTCTCCAGCGGCGGCATGAGGCGCACGAGACCCTCGGACAGGCCCATGTACCAGTCGGGCTGCGAGCCGGCCGTGACCTCGGACGGGTTGTACGGACCGTAGGCCCACACCGGGTTGATCTGGATCAGGGCACCCATCAGCGCGGTGAAGCCGAAGACGACGAAGAAGAAGCCGCCGGCCTTGGCCATGTACACCGGGAGCATCGGGTAGCCCACGACGTTGTCGTTGGTGCGTCCGGCGCCGGGCCACTGCGTGTGCTTGTGGTAGACGAGCAGCAGCATGTGGGCACCGATCAGGCCGAGCAGCAGCGCCGGGATCAGCAGGATGTGCGCCATGTAGAGGCGGGGGATGATGATCTCGCCGGGGAACTCGCCGCCGAAGATGAAGAACTCCAGGTAGGAGCCGACCAGCGGGATCGAGCGGATCAGGCCGTCGACGAAGCGCAGGCCCGTGCCGGACAGCAGGTCGTCGGGCAGCGAGTAGCCCGCGAAGCCCTCGACCATGCCGAGGCTGAGCAGGCCGACGCCGATGAGCCAGTTGATCTCACGCGGCTTGCGGTACGCGCCCGTGAAGAACACGCGCAGCATGTGGGCCATCATCGACGCGATGAACAGGTTCGCCGACCAATGGTGGACCTGGCGCATGAGCAGGCCGCCACGGATGTCGAACGAGATGTCGAGGGTCGAAGCGTAGGCCTGCGACATCTCGATGCCGTACAGCGGCGCGTAGGAGCCGGTGTACTCGACCTCGCCCATGCTGGGGACGAACCACAAGGTCAGGAAGACGCCCGTCAGCAGCAGGACGACGAAGCTCCACAGGGCGATCTCGCCGAGCATGAAGGACCAGTGCTCGGGGAAGACCTTGCGCAGGTTCTTCTTGCCTGCCGCGGCCAGGCCGAGGCGGTCGTCGAACCAGCCGACCGGTCCTGACAGCTTCTTGCCGGACGGGGAATCCTCGATCCGGGTGAACGTGCTCTGGCTCATGCCTCACCACCGAACTTCTCGTTGAGCTGCTTCTGGTCGCGAGCGAGCTCGGGGTAGCTGGGCGCCACGATCTCGGGGAAGTCGCTGACGGCGACCAGGTAGCCCTCACCATCGACCGCGAGCGGCAGCTGCGGCAGCGGACGGTAGGCGGGACCGAAGATCACCTTGCCGTTGTCGGCCAGGTCGAACGTCGACTGGTGGCACGGGCAGAGCAGGTGGTGGGTCTGCTGTTCCCACAGGCTGATCGGGCAGCCGACATGGGTGCAGATCTTGGAGTAGCACAGAATGCCATCGACGCCCCAGTTCTCACGGCCCTTCTTCGGCGTGATGTCCTCGGGTCGCATGCGCACCACGATGACGGCGGCCTTGGCCTTGGCGGCCAGCAGATCGTGACCGTGGATGACGGCGTCACCCTCCTCGTCGGTCTCGAAGAAGATCGCGGGCTCGGCGTTGACGAGCTGGCCGACCTCGAGGTCGCCCGGCTTGATCGGCTCACCGGACACGTCGTTGACGACGCGCATGCCCTTCTTCCAGACGGTCTCGTCCTGGCTGTGGGGGAGCGGGCCGAGGTCGCGCAGCAGCACGATCGCCGGCAGGCCCATGGCGCCGACGGCGCCGAGCAGGCTGTTGCGGATCAGCGGGCGACGGCCGATGCCGCTCTCGTTGATGCCGGCGTTGATCTCGGTCATGACCGAGGCGCGGTCCTCGTCGCTGGAGCGAGCGGGGTGACGCATCTCGACCATCTCGTGATCGCCCATGAGCTTCTTGGCCCACTGGATGATGCCGATGCCGATGAGCAGCAGGCCGCCGCCGAGGGTCGTGCCGAACGCGAAGTTCTGCGCCGACCAGCCGCCGAAGGCGTTGCCGCTGTTGGGGTCGCCGAACGCGAAGATCCGCGTGTCGGAGTCGATCGTGAAGTATGCGACGCAGAAGCCGAGCAGCAGCAGCGTGGCCAGGCCGAACATGCCGGCGATCTGGCGCTCCGTGCGGCGCTCCTGCGCGGCGTCGACGTCCTGCGGGCGGTACTTGTGGGGAGCCAGACCCGGATCGGCGATGGGGTCGCCGGTGGTCTCGATCTCGTTGGTCATCGCTTCTTCGACCTCGTTCCGTGCATGCCGATCCAGACCGCGAACGCCGTGAGTCCGCCGATGCCGACGATCCACACGAACATGCCGTCGGCGACCGGGCCGAGGCCGCCGCCGCCGAGGCCGCCCGCGTTGCCCTGCTGCTGCACGGTCTTGACGTAGGCGATGATGTTGCGCTTGTCCTCGGGGGTGAGCACCTCATCGGAGAACACGGGCATCTGCTGCGGGCCGGTCAGCATGGCCTCGTAGATGTGGATGGCGTCGACGCCCTTGAGCGTCGGCGCGAAGCGGCCGCTCGGCAGGGCGCCGCCGGCGCCGACCGAGTTGTGGCACGCGGTGCAGTTCGTGCGGAAGAACTCGCCACCCTCGGCGATGCCCTCCTCGTCGACGTCCTGCCAGTTGATGTCCTCGTCGGACGGGCGGGCCGGGCCGGGGGCCAGCGAGGCGACGTAGGCGGCGATCTGGTCGATCTCCTCCTGCGTGTACTCGTTCGGCTTGCGGATCGCCTGCGGCGCGGTCTGCGCCATGGGCATGCGGCCGGTCTCCATCTGGAAGCCGACGGCGGCCGCGCCGACGCCGATCAGCGACGGACCGTAGTTGCCCTTCTCGCCGTCCTCGCCCTGGGTCGTGATGCCCTGGGCGTTGAGGCCGTGGCAGCTGGCGCAGCCGACGACGAAGAGCTGGCGGCCCGCATCGATCTCGGAGGCCGGGGTGGTCTCCGCCGTCGCGGGCTCGGGGGCGACCGCCGCGTACGCCGCGCCGGTCAGCAAGAGTGCCAGGGCCAGCAGCGCCAGAAGCGCCATGGGATGCCGGCGCCGTGTCGACAGTTTCCGCACCGAGAACCTCGTTCCTGAAGATCGTTTTAGGACCAGGGGATGTCGGCGCCGACCTCGGCGCCACCCCGACGTATCGGGCCCATGCGTTCGCATCAGCGTAGCGAGGACCGAGCCGTGACTTTGTAGTTAGGTACGCCTATCCCCGAGGGGTCAGCGGATGATGTAGATGGCCGCGAACAGGGCCACCCAGACGACGTCGACGAAGTGCCAGTAGTAGGACACGACGATCGCCGAGACCGCCTGCTCGTGGGTGAACTTGCGGGCCGCGTAGGTGCGCGCGATGACCAGCAGGAAGGCCAGCAGGCCGCCGATGACGTGGATGCCGTGGAAGCCGGTCGCGAGGTAGAAGAGGCTGCCGTACGCATCGCTCTGGATGGTGAGGCCCTCGTGGATGAGCTCGGCGTACTCGGTGGCCTGGCCGCCGATGAAGACCGCGCCCATGATGAAGCTGATGATGAACCACTTGCGCATGCCCGCCGCGTTGCCCTTGGCCGCGGCGTAGACGCCGAGCTGGCATGTGACCGAGGACAGGACCAGGATCGTGGTGTTGGCCGTGGCGAACGGGATGTTCAGCAGCTCGGTGCGCTCGGCCCACAGCTCCGGCGCGACGCTGCGCACCGTGAAGTAGGCCGCGAACAGGGTCGCGAAGAACATCAACTCACTGGACAGCCACACGATGGTGCCGACCGTCACGTAGGACGGACGGCCCTCGACGCCGTGGAGCCGGGACGCGGGGATCGCAGAAGTAGTTGCCACGCCCTCATTATGTACGATGCCACCGTGAGCGACCACCAGCCCCTTCGTGTCCTGCTGTTCAGCGACGATCGCGACGTTCGCGCGGCCGTCATCGCGGCGCTGGGGGCGCGTCCTCACCCCGACCTGCCGCCCGTCGAGTTCGTCGAGTGCGCGACCGAGCCGGTCGTGTGGCAGCACCTCGACGAGGGCGGGATCGACCTGGCGATCCTCGACGGCGAGGCCGTGCCCGCCGGCGGCATGGGCATCGCCCGCCAGATGAAGGACGAGCTCTACGAGGGCCCGCCGTCGATCGTCCTGACCGGTCGTCCGCAGGACGCGTGGCTCGCCACGTGGTCGCGTGCCGACGCCGTGGTCAACCAGCCGCTCGAGCCCTTCCGGCTCGCCGAGGCAGCGATCGAGCTGCTCCGCGGCGCCGCCACCGGCGCGACGCGGTGACCGCCGCCTCGATGACCCTGTCCTGGCCCCGCGTCCTGGGCGAGCTGCTCGCCCGGCGCGACCTCGACGCCGACACCACCGCGTGGGCGATGGGCGAGATCCTGTCGGGTGACGCGACGGGCGCCCAGATCGCGGGCTTCGCGATCGCGCTGCGCGCCAAGGGCGAGACCGCGGCGGAGCTGCAGGGGCTCGTCGACGCCATGTACGCCAAGGCCACGCTGCTCGACCTGCCCGACCGCGTCGTCGACATCGTCGGCACGGGCGGCGACATGGCCAAGACGGTCAACATCTCCTCGATGGCCGCCGTCACGACGGCCGGTGCGGGGATCGGCGTCGTCAAGCACGGCAACCGCGCCGCCTCCAGCCAGTCCGGGACGGCCGACGTCTTCGAGCGGCTGGGTGTCCGGCTCGACGTCCCCGCCGAGCACGTCCTCGACGTCTACCGCGAGGCCGGCATCACGTTCTGCTTCGCGCCGGTCTTCCACGCCTCGATGCGCTTCGCCGGCCCGGCCCGCCGCGAGCTCGGCGTCCCCACGTTCTTCAACTTCCTCGGCCCGCTCACCAACCCCGCGCGCCCGGCCGCCTCGGCGATCGGCTGCGCCGATCCGCACATGGCGCCGCTCATGGCGGACGTGCTGGCGCGTCGCGGCAGCACGGCGTTCGTGTTCCGTGGCGACGACGGCCTCGACGAGATCACGGTCACCACCACGACGCGCTTCTGGGTGCCCGGGGAGAACGGCATCGAGGAGCAGGTGTTCGATCCGGCCGAGATCGGCATCGACCACGCGCCCGTCGACGCCCTGCGCGGTGGGGAGCCGGAGTACAACGCGGACGTGTTCCGCCGGGTGCTGGCCGGCGAGCGCGGCCCGGTCCGCGACGCGGTGCTGCTCAACGCCGGCGCGGCGATCGCCGCGCACGAGGGCATCACGGGAACGCTGGCCGAGCGGATCGGCGCCGGCGTGGCGCGCGCGACGGAGTCCATCGACTCGGGTGCCGCGCAGGCCGCCCTCGCCCGCTGGGTCGAGGCCACCAACCGCCACGCCCGCTGACGGCGGGCGCGGGGGAGGCGGTGAGCTGTCAACCGTTCCCCTCAGAGCGCGGTGAGTTCTCAACCGCGTGGAGCTCCAGACGGTTGACCAGCCACCGGCAGGTCGGGGGAGTGGTTGGCCACCGCCCACCCGGTGACCGCGGTCAGTCCAGGCCTATGGCGAAGGCGTCCTCGAGGTCGTGCCGGCTGAAGGCGCGGAAGGCGATCTGCGTCTGCGTGGACAGCACGCCCGGCACCTTGTTGAGCCGGTCGGCGACGACCGAGGCGATCTCGTCGTGGTTGCGCACGCGCACCATGGCGATCAGGTCGTGGTCGCCCGTGACGGAGTAGACCTCGCTGACGCCGGCGATGTCGGCGATCGCGGCCCCCGTCTCGGGGATCGACGAGACCTCGGCCTGGATGAAGACGATGGCGGTGATCACCGGCTCAGCCTAGCCCCGGCGCTTCGGCCGGCATCGCGAACTGGCGCTCGACGTCGAAGCGCTCGAGGTGGCGCGCCGCGGCCGGCCACGCGGAGGTCCACGAGCCGCGCACCATGCGGACGCCGGGGGACTCGAGCCAGCGCAGCAGGCTCTCGGTCTCCTCGATCAGCGCGGCCGGCATGGGCCGGGGCGCGGGCTCGACGGACTCGGCGGTGGTCAGCAGCGTGTCGACCCAGCCGGCCGTGGCACCGGGGGTGCGGGCGATGTCGCGCGGCAGGATCGCCGCGGCGGCGAGCCGGCCGTGGCGCACGACGTGGATCTGCCAGCCCTCGTCGTGCGGCGCGGCGGCGATGAGCTCGGGCTCGCGGGCGAGGGAGTCGAGCCGCTGCGTGCGGCGCACGGCGCGGATGAGGCTGGCGGCGCGGTCGCGCATGACGGCGGCGTCCTCGAAGCGCTGGGAGGTCGCCAGGTGCGCCATGCGCTGCTCGAGGTGCGCGACGACCTCGACGGGGTCGGCGGACATCGCGCGGCGGACGCGGCCGACCTCGTGCGTGTAGTCCTCGACCGTGACGGTGCCGTCGCACGGGGACAGGCACTGGCCGAGCTCGGCCAGGACGCACGCGGCGCGGCTGGGCGACAGCGGCAGTCGTCCGGTGCACTGGCGGATCCGGAACGCGTCGTGCAGCGTGGCCATCGCGGCCTCGGCCTGCTTGCGGCTGCCGAACGGCCCGATGTGCGTCGCCGCGCCCTCGACGACCCCGCGCACGAGGGAGATGCGCGGCCACGGCTCGTCCGTGAGCCGCAGCCACATCGCGCGCTCGGGGAACTTGGAGCGGCGGTTGTACGGGGGCCGGTGCCGGTCGATGAGCCGCAGCTCGCGCACGCGCGCCTCGGTGTCGGTGGCGCACACGACGGTGTCGACCTTCTCGGCCAGGGCGATCATCTCGCCCATGCGGGTGCGGGTCTCGGCCTTGGTGAAGTAGGAGCGCACGCGCGTGCGCAGCGAGCGCGAGGTGCCGACGTAGAGGACGTCCCCGCGTGCGTCGCGGAAGAGGTAGACGCCCGGTGCGTCGGGCAGGCCGTCGGCGAGGTGCTTCTTGCGGCGCTGGGCCGGGGTGACCTTGGAGGTGAAGGAGGCGACGTCCTCGACCGTAGAGACGCCCCACGTGCCGAGTCGCTCGAACAGCGCGTGCAGCACGTCGACCGTGGCGCGCGCGTCCGTGAGCGCGCGGTGGTCGGGCTGCACGGGGGAGAAGCGTGCCGCGAGGGTGGCCAGCTTGACGTTGGGCACCTCGTCGCGCAGCAGCGTGCGGCGGGCGAGGACGGCGGTGTCCACGACGTCGAAGCCCGGCCAGTCGATGCCGAGCTCGCCGGCCGCGTGCTTGAGGAAGCCGACGTCGAACGGCGCGTTGTGCGCCACGAGGACGGTGCCGCGGGCGAACTCCAGGAAGCTGGGCAGCACCTCGGCGATGCGCGGCGCCTCGACGACCATCTGGTCGGTGATGCCGGTCAGCACCGTGATGAACGCCGGGATCAGCTGGTCGGGGTTCACGAGCGTCTGGAACTCGCCCAGGATCTCGCCGCCGCGCACCTTGACCGCACCCACCTCGGTGATCTTCGAGCCCTTCTTCGGCGACCCGCCCGTGGTCTCGAGGTCGACGACGCAGAACGTGGTGTCGGCGAGGGGCCGGCCGCCCCAGTCGATGCCGGGGTCGTCGAAGGCGGGTTGGTGCATGGCCATGGCGATGACGGTAGGCGGCCGGTCCGACGAATCCGCGCAGGCGCCGGTGTGATCCGAAACTGTCGGAGGGGGTATCTAGCGTCGCGCCCATGAACGACATGGAAACCCCGGCCCCGATGGTCGTGGACTGTGACAGCTGCCTCGTCCGGTGCGCTGCCGTGTGCGCCGACTGCGTCGTCTCCGTGCTCCTGGGGCCACCGGCGGACGCCGTCACCTTCGACCCCGACGAGCGTGCCGCGCTCGACACGCTGGCCGCGTCCGGGCTGGTCCCGCCGCTGCGCCTCGTGGTCGGGATGGATGGTCCCGAACATCACGTCGAGGCGGGTTGATCGCGCTGGTGGGCGCGAACTACAGTGAACTCTCGTGCCGCCGGATGGCGGTGCCGCCGAATCGTCGGTGACCAGCCGCCTGGCCGGGTGAACGACGAACCGGGGAACCAAGTACGTGGGGTGAATCGACCGGCCCGCCGGTCGTAGGGCAAGACCGAGGCCCGAACCCGTCAGCTCACCTGGTAGGCGTCGAGGTACTCAGGAGTTCATTTCGTGCGCTTCCGCACTCCCGCGGCCTTCGTGGCCGCCACGGCCTTCGCGGCCGGGTCCTTCATCGTCGTGTCCCCGGCCCAGGCCGACCCCGAGGTCACCCGCGCCGACGTCGAGAAGGCGTTCGACAAGGCCGAGGCCGCCAACGAGAAGCTCAACGGCCTCACCGAGGACGCGCGCGAGCTCGACCGCCGCATCGACGAGGTCGCCGGCGAGATCCGCCAGATCCGCAAGGTGTACCGCGTCCAGCGCGACGAGCTCGGCGCGGACATCGTCCAGCAGCAGCTCGAGCAGCCGCTCGGCCCGACGGTCGGCCTGCTCGCCAGCCAGGACCCCGACCTGTTCATCGAGGGCCTCAGCGCGATCGACGCGCTCAACTCCACCCGCGCCGACGCGCTCGAGTCGTTCACGCGCACGCGCGTCGAGCTCGAGAAGCGCCAGGCGCAGCTCGCCGAGCACCAGGACGCCCTCGACGAGAAGCTCGCCGCGGCGAAGAAGACCAAGAAGAAGCTCGACAGCGCGTACCGCGAGGCCAAGTCCGACTTCGACCTGCTCAGCGCGGCGCAGCAGTCGCAGATGAGCGCCGGCGACGTCACGGCCGTGAGCAACGCCGGCGAGGGCGCCGCCAAGAAGGCCATCGCGTTCGCCATGGCCCAGCTCGGCGAGCCCTACGTGTACGGCGGCGCAGGCCCCGACTCGTGGGACTGCTCGGGCCTCATGATGAAGGCGTACGCCGCCGCGGGCGTCTCGATCCCTCGCGTCGTCGGCCCGCAGATCGCCGCCGGCCGCTCGGTCTCGGCGTCCGAGCTGCAGCCCGGCGACCTCGTCGCGTACCCGAGCATGAGCCACATCGGCATGTACCTCGGCGGCGGCAAGGTCATCCACGCCCCGCGCCCGGGCAAGAGCGTCGAGATCACCAGCCTGTCCTCGGGCTTCGGGGTCTACGCGCGCGTCGCCTGATCCACCGGCGCGGGCGCGTGTAAGCCCGCACGCAGCGGGTACGCCCGCGGCATGACCTCGCTCGCGGACCAGGACGAGCGTCGGCTCGGGGGCAATCTCAGCGTGCTGACGCGCCAGAAGAGGGACCATGTGCGGCTGGACCGGCTGCTCCACCAGCTCGCGGTGGCTCCGCCGGGCGACGACCGGGACCGGGTGCTGCGCAAGATCGCGCGACTGGTCTTCCCGCACGCCTTCGCCGAGGAGTCGGTGCTGTGGCCGCTCATGCGCCGCGTGCTGCCCGACGGCGAGGCGCTCACGCTGCAGGTCGAGCAGGAGCACCAGGAGGTCAACGAGCTGTGGACCTCGCTGGAGCGGCTGCCCGCGACCGACAGCCGGCGTGAGACGATCCTCGACCGCCTGACGCGCGTCCTGCAGGAGGACGTGCGCGACGAGGAGGACGAGCTGCTGCCGCGCCTGCAGCAGCGCACCACCGTCCGCCAGCAGCAGGCGCTCGGCGTGGCGTGGGAGGTCGTCCGCCGGATCTCGCCGACGCGACCGCATCCCGTCGTTGCCCGCCGCCCGCCGGGCAACGCGATCGCCGCGCTGCCGCTCACGATCACCGACCGCAGCCGCGATGCGCTCGACCTCGTCGCCCAGCACTCCGCGCGACTGCGCGAGCCCGCGACCCGGGCCAGCGCCGCGCTCGCGCGCCTCGCCGGGCGGATCGAGCAGCTGCCGCCGCTGCGCCGGGGAGAGCATCCCAGCACCCATCGGTCGCACGGGACGTTCGGAGCCACCAGTCCAGTCACCGAGGGAGGACATGCATGAAGGCGATGGTGTACCGAGGGCCCTACCGGGTCCGGGTCGAGGAGAAGCCGCACCCCAGGATCGAGCACCCGAACGACGCGATCGTCCGGGTGACGCACGCGGCGATCTGCGGCTCGGACCTGCACCTGTTCCACGGGATGATGCCCGACACGCGCGTCGGCACGACGTTCGGCCACGAGTTCATCGGCGTGGTCGACGAGGTCGGCCCCTCGGTGCGCAACCTCCAGGTCGGCGACCGGGTCATGGTGCCGTTCAACGTCTTCTGCGGCACGTGCTACTTCTGCGCCCGCGGCCTGTACTCCAACTGCCACAACGTGAACCCCAACGCCACGGCCGTGGGGGGCATCTACGGCTACTCGCACACCACTGGCGGCTACGACGGGGGCCAGGCGGAGTTCGTGCGCGTCCCGTTCGCGGACGTGGGTCCCACCGTCATCCCGGAGTGGATGCACGAGGAGGACGCCCTGATGTGCACCGACGCGCTGCCCACGGGGTACTTCGGGGCGCAGCTGGCCGACATCGCCGAGGGCGACGTGGTCGTGGTGTTCGGCGCGGGGCCGGTCGGGCTGTTCGCGGCGAAGTCCGCGTGGCTCATGGGCGCCGGCCGCGTCATCGTGGTCGACCACGTCCCCGAGCGGCTCGCCCTGGCCGAGAGCTTCGCGCACGCCGAGACCGTCCACTTCGGGCGGCACCACGACGTCGTGGTGCACCTGAAGAAGATCACCGACGACATCGGTGCCGACGTCGTGATCGAGGCCGTCGGCGCGGAGGCCGACGGCAACCTCATGCAGCACGTGACGGCCGCGAAGCTCAAGCTGCAGGGCGGCTCGCCGATCGCGCTGAACTGGGCGATCGACGCCGTGCGCAAGGGCGGCACGATCTCGGTCATGGGCGCGTACGGCCCGATGTTCAGCGCCGTGAAGTTCGGCGACGCGCTCAACAAGGGACTCACGCTGCGGATGAACCAGTGTCCCGTGAAGCGCCAGTGGCCCCGGCTGTTCGAGCACATCCGCAACGGCCACCTGTCGCCGCGCGAGATCATCACGCACCGCATCCCCCTGGACGACGTCGCCGAGGGCTACCACCTGTTCTCGGCGAAGCTCGACGGCTGCATCAAGCCCGTCCTCACCCCGACGGCCTGAGGAGAGACATGGCGAAGATCCCCTACATCCGCGGCGTCCGGCCGAACATCCCCACGCGCGAGGAGCTGCGTGAGCGCATCCCGGGCTGGGGCGTGGACCTCGACCCCGCCGACCGCCCGGCGTTCCCGCGCGAGATCGTCAACGGCGTGCCCGAGGGCGTCCTGTGGGACTACCCGGACGAGCAGCCCGAGACCTACCCGCGCGAGCGCTCGATCGAGCACGCCCAATTGACGCCCGTGTTCGGCACCGTGGCGCCGCTGGAGGGCATCCCCGGCGCGATCCGCCGGTTCGCGTACGCGAGGTTCAGCGAGGCGCGCGCCGCGCACTGGCTGCTGCTGCTCGCGGCGGACCGGGTCGAGAGCAAGCAGCACCTGTGGCGATCGCTCGGCAGCGACCGTCCCGACAGCTTCCTGCAGGAGACCGGAGTGACGGTGGAGCGCAAGGTCGCGAGCATCCGGCCCCGGCTGGGCGGACGGGTGGACAAGCACCACGTCGTCGACCCGGTCGTGATCGCGCTGCCGGCCATCGCCGGCGGGTGGGTCGCGTGGCGGGCCCTGCGCGGCGCGGCCCGCATGGCCGTCGGGCGCTGAGTCCCGGTCGAACGACGACGGCGGCCCTTCCCCGGGTGGGGGAGGGCCGCCGTCGTGTCGGCGTCGTGGTCCGGTCAGCGGACGTAGAGCGCCTCGATCGTGTCGTGCAGGTCCCGCACGACCATGTGGCGCTTCACCTTGAACGAGGGCGTCAGGTAGCCGTTCTCCTCGGTGAAGTCCTCGGGGATGATCGCGAACTTGCGGATGGCTTCGGCGCGCGACACCTGCGTGTTGGCGTCGTCGATCGCCTTCTGCACCTGGTCGAGCAGCGCGGGGTCGTCGAGCTCGCCGTCCCAGCCTTCGGGGTCGATCGTGATGAGGGCCGACACGAACGGCTTGCCCTCGCCCACGACGAGGCACTGGCTGATGATCGGGTGCGCGCGGACGCGGTCCTCGAGGATCGCGGGGGAGACGTTCTTGCCGCCCGCGGTCACGATGATCTCCTTCTTGCGGCCCGTGATGCGCACGAAGCCGTCGTCGGAGATCTCGCCCAGGTCGCCGGTGGAGAACCAGCCGTCCTCGGTCAGCACGTCGCGCGTGGCGCGCTCGGCGTTCCAGTAGCCGGTGAAGACCTGCGGGCCGCGGAACTGCAGCTCGCCGTCCTCGCCGACGCGGACTTCGACCTCGGGGAAGGGCTGGCCCACAGTGCCGATGCGCTGGCCGCCGGGGTGGTTGACCGTGAGCGCGGCGGTCGTCTCGGTCAGGCCGTAGCCCTCGAAGACGTTGAGGCCGACGCCCTTGAAGAAGTGGCCGAGGCGGTCGCCCAGCGGCGCGCCGCCCGAGATCGCGTACCTGGCCCGGCCGCCGAGGGCCTGGCGCAGCTTGGCGTAGACCAGCTTGTCGAACACGGCGTGCTTGGCGCGCAGCGCGATCGACGGCCTGCCGTCCTCGCTGGCCATGCTGTAGGCGATCGACGTGCGGACGGCGGCGTCGAAGATCTTGCCCTTGCCCTCGGTGTACGCCTTGCTGCTGGCGGAGTTGAAGACCTTCTCGAAGACGCGCGGGACGGCCAGGACGAAGGTCGGCTTGAACTCACCGAGCGTCTCGACGAGCGCGGAGATGTCGGCGGTGTGGCCGAGCACCGAGCCGTGGCGGATCGCGCCGACCTGGATGATGCGGGCGAACACGTGCGCCAGGGGCAGGAACAGCAGCGTGGAGGAGCCCGGCGCGAACATGACGCCCAGGCGCTCGTGCGCGCCGGCCAGCTCGGCCCGGAAGTTGGCGTGCGTCAGCATGCAGCCCTTGGGGCGGCCCGTGGTGCCGGACGTGTAGATCAAGGTGGCGACGTCGGCGGGGCGCACGGCGGCGCGGCGCAGCTCGAGGGTCGCGTCCACGATCGAGACGCCCTCGGCGGGCAGCTGGCCCAGCACGTCCCCGATGGGTCGCACGGTCGTCAGCTCGGGCGCCTCGACCTGCGCCTCCTTGACGCGCGCGAGGTGCTCGTCGCTCTCGTAGAACAGGTGCGTCGCGCCGGAGTCGGCCAGGATCCAGGCGATCTGCGACGCGGAGGAGGTCTCGTACACGGGGACGGTGACGGCGCCGATCCACCAGATGGCGTAGTCGAGGACGGTCCACTCGTAGCGCGTCTTGGCCAGGACGGCGACGCGGCCGCCGGGCTCGACCCCGCCGGCCAGCAGGCCCTTCGCGGCCTCGGTCACCTGGCGATGGAACTCGCCCAGCGTGACGTCGGTCCAGGCCCCGTCGACGACGCGGCGCAGGGCGACCTTCTCGCGGTCGGCGTCCAGTCGGTCGAGGACGTCCTGACTCAGCGTGCCCCAGCGATCAACGGTCGAGGGGTCAACTTTCTGCGTACTCACAGAGAGCACCGTACTCTGCCCGCTGACCGTCCCGGCGCGCCGATAGGCTGACGCTCGAAGGCAGGAGGTGGACATGGCACGCACGGTCAGCGACATCGTGATCGAGGCGCCGGCCGGGGACGTCATGGCCGTCATCGCCCGGTTCGAGGACTATCCGGACTGGGCCACCGGGATGCAGGACGTGCGGGTGCTCGCGACCGACGAGCAGGGCCGCCCCCTCGACGTCAGGTTCGTCGTCGACTCGCCTCCCATCCGCGACACGTTCACCCTGCGCTACGACTGGCGTGACGAACGTCTCGTCACGTGGAGCCTCGTGCCCGACGAGGAGTCCATGCTCTCGGCGATGGACGGCTCCTACACGCTCGACGCCGTCGCCGGCGGCCGCACCCGGGTGACCTACCAGCTGGCGGTCGACCTGCGGCTGCCGCTGCTGGGCATGCTGCGCCGCAAGGCCGAGAAGGTCATCGTCGACACGGCCCTCAAGGGACTGAAGCGCCGCGTCGAGAGCGGAGCCCGTGCCTGAGCGGCTCGCCGTCGGCATCGACATCGGCGGCACCAAGATCGCCGGCGGCGTCGTGGACGAGGACGGCCGCGTCGTGGCGCGGGCCCGTCGCGCCACCCCCTCCACCGACAGCACCGCGGTCCTGGACGCCATCGCCGACCTCGTGGAGGAGTTCCGCGACTCCTACGCCGTCCGTGCCGTGGGCGTGGGCGCCGCGGGCTACGTCGACGTGACGGGCTCCACCGTCGTGTTCTCGCCCCACCTGGCGTGGCGCAACGAGCCCCTGCGCGACGCCGTCGTGCGCCGCACGCGACTGCCCGTCCTGGTCGACAACGACGCCAACGCCGCCGGCTGGGCCGAGTGGCGCTTCGGCGCCGCCCAGAACCAGCCCGACGTCGTGCTGGTCAACCTCGGCACGGGCATCGGCGGCGCCATGGTGCTGGACGGCCGGCTGTACCGCGGCCACTCGGGCATGGCGGGGGAGTTCGGCCACCAGCGCGTCGTCGACGACGGCCGCCCGTGCGAGTGCGGCAACCGCGGCTGCTGGGAGCAGTACGCCAGCGGGCACGTGCTCGACCGCCGCGCCCGCGCCGCGGTCGAGCAGGCCACGGACACGGGGCGGGCGCTCGTCGACCTCGCCGGCGCTGCGGACCGGGTCGACGGGCGCGTCGTCGCCGAGCTCGCGAGCCGCGGGCACGCCGAGGCCGTCGAGTGGATCGCCGAGGTCGGCCGCTGGCTCGGCATCGGGCTGGCCAACCTGGCGGCGGCGCTGGACCCCAACATCTTCGTGATCGGCGGCGGCGTGAGCGACAACGGCGAGCTGTTGCTGCGACCCGCCCGCACGGCGTTCGGCGACCACCTGACGGGGCGCGGCTACCGCTCCGAGGCGCGCATCGTCGCCGCGCACCTGGGCAACGACGCGGGCGTCGTCGGGGCGGCCGACCTGGCGCGGCTCAGAGCGCGGCGCCGTCGTCCGGCCAGTCCGGGTTACTCGGTCCCCGGTCCGGCAGTCGCGCGATCAGGTAGACGACGCCGGCGACCGCGGCCGCGATGACCAGCCCCACCACGGGCGCCGGCGGGCGCAGCGAGGCCATCGACGCCAGCAGCAGCACGGCCGGACCGCCGATGACCACGAACCACGCCAGTCGCGTGCGCGGGTCGGCACGCAGGTCCGCCGGGCCGACCTGCCGGTAGAACTGCTCGGCCGGGTCCTCATCGGGCTCGGCCTCCCGGCGCTGCTGCTCCTCGAGCTCGGCGCGCTCGCGGGCGGCGGCCGCCCGGGCCGCCGCGTCGTCGAAGTCGTCCAGGCCCGTCAGGTCGAGCTCGAGTCCCTCGACGATGCGGTCGAAGTCGTCGGGGGACGACTTGGGGTCGGTCACGAGGGACTCCTCGGGATGCTCAGGCGGACGGGGCGTGCTCGGCGATGAACCGCGCCGACCTCTCCATGATGACCTGCGCATCGTGATCGAGCGTCGCCACGTGGTAGCTGTCGGTCAGCTCGACCAGCTCGCGGTCGCGCGAGGACACCCCGCGCATGACCAGCCCGGCCGTGGTCGCGTCGACGACGTGGTCCTCCAGCGAGCGGAACATCAGCAGGGGAGCGCTCACGCGGTGCAGGTTCTCGCGCACGTCCCGCCACAGCTGCAGCTGCGAGGCGAGCGCCCGCAGCGGGGTGCGGTCGTAGCCGATCTCGTCCTGGCCCGGCATCTTGATGTCGTTGCCGATGCCCGGCATCGAGGGCAGCACGCGGCTCAGCAGCGGAACGAGCTTGAGGTCGAGCCGCTTGAGCGCGACGGCCGGGTTCACCAGCACGAGCGCGCCGACGTCCGCGGGGCGCTGCTGCGCGAGGCGCAGTGCGAGCGCGCCGCCCATCGACAGGCCCGCGACCGCGACGAACTCGCAGCGCGAGCGCAGCCGGGTGAGTGCCGCGTCGACCTCGCCGTACCAGTCGTGCCACGTCGTGGTGTTCATGTGCTGCCACGTCGTGCCGTGGCCGGGCAGCCGCGGCACCTCGACGGCGTGACCGGCGGCGGCGAGCTCGCGGCCCCACGGCGTCATGGAGGCGGGGGAGCCGGTGAAGCCGTGGCTGAGCAGGACGCCGACGGGTCCGCCGTCGGCGCTGAACGGCTCGGTCCCGGGGCGGACGGGGGGCGTGGTGGAGTCGGACATGGCGCCATCGTGCCCCATGTCGGCGGCGCGGGCGGTCCGGCGCGGTAATGTCTCGTGCGTGTTCTACTGGTTCCTCAAGTTCCTCGCGCTGGGTCCGCTGCTGAAGCTGATCTTCCGGCCGTGGGCGGAGGGGACCGAGAACGTCCCCCGCGAGGGCGCCGCGATCCTGGCCAGCAACCACCTGTCGTACAGCGACTGGCTGTTCATGCCGCTCGTGATCCCGCGCCGCGTCACGTACGTCGCCAAGGCCGAGTACTTCGAGGGCGCGGGCGTGAAGGGCTTCTTCCAGCGCGGGTTCTTCCGCGGCGCCGGCCAGGTGCCGATCGACCGCAGCAGCGGCAGCGCCGCCGCCGGCGCGATCCGCACGCAGCTGCGCCTGCTGGCCGACGGCGAGATCTGCGGCATCTTCCCCGAGGGCACCCGCTCGCACGACGGCAAGCTCTACCGCGGCCGCACCGGCGTCGCGCGCCTCGCGCTCGAGTCGGGCGTGCCGGTGATCCCCGTCGCGGTCATCAACACCGACGTCATCGCCCCTCCGGGCCGCCTCGTGGGCCGCTACGCGCGCCCCGGCGTCCGCTTCGGCAAGCCGCTGGACTTCAGCCGCTACGAGGGCATGGAGGACGACCGCTACATCCTGCGCGCGATCACCGACGAGATCATGTACGAGATCATGAACCTCTCGGGCCAGGAGTACGTCGACCTGTACGCCCCCGACGCCAAGCGCCGCGACAAGGAGCTGGAGAAGCAGGCGGCCAAGGAGCGCGAGCGCGCCGAGGTCGAGGAGGTCATCCGCGAGATCGCGGAGTGACCCCCGGGACTCCCGAGGTGCGGACGGCGTCATGAGGCGCTAAGGGCTCGACGTATCCTTGTGCGGTGAGCATCCCCACCCTCGAAGACCTGCGTGCGCTCGGCGCTGCCCAGCAGCCGACGTACCCCGACACCGACGCGCGGGACCGTGCCGTCGAGAAGCTGCGGAAGATGCCGCCGCTGGTGTTTGCGGGCGAGTGCGACGCCCTCCGCGACAAGATGGCCGCCGTCTCGCGCGGCGAGGCCTTCCTCCTGCAGGGCGGCGACTGCGCCGAGACGTTCGAGGGCGTCACGGCCGAGAACGTGCGCAACAAGCTGCGCGTCCTGCTGTCGATGGCCGTCGTGCTGACGTACGCCGCCAGCGTCCCGGTCGTGAAGGTCGGCCGCCTCGCCGGGCAGTACGCCAAGCCGCGCTCGAGCGACACCGAGACCCGTGACGGCGTCACGCTGCCGGCCTACCGCGGCGACGCGGTCAACGGCTTCGACTTCACGCCCGAGGCCCGCATCCCCGACCCCCAGCGCCTGTTGGACGTCTACCACGCCTCCAGCGCCACGCTGAACCTCGCGCGCGCCTTCACGACGGGCGGCTACGCCGACCTGCGCCAGATGCACGCGTGGAACACGGACTTCGTGCGCAACAGCCCCGTCCGCGAGCGCTACGAGCGCATCGGTGACGAGATCGACCGCGCCCTGGCGTTCATGGCCGCGATCGGCGCCGATCCCGACGAGCTGCACACGGTCGACTTCTACTCCTCGCACGAGGCGCTCGTGCTGGAGTACGAGCACGCCCTGACCCGCATCGACTCGCGCACGAGCCTGCCGTACGACGTCTCCGGCCACTTCGTGTGGATCGGAGAGCGCACGCGCCAGCTCGACGGCGCCCACGTGGAGCTGCTGAGCCGCATCGCCAACCCGATCGGCGTGAAGCTCGGCCCCACCACGACGCCCGACGACGCGCTCGCCCTGTACGAGAAGCTCAACCCCGAGCGCGTGCCTGGCAAGATCACGTTCATCACCCGCTTCGGCGCCCAGAAGATCCGCGACCTGCTCCCGACGCTCGTCGAGAAGGTCACGGCGGCCGGCGCCGAGGTCGCGTGGGTCACCGACCCGATGCACGGCAACACGTTCGCGACGGACAACGGCTACAAGACGCGCGAGTTCGACGACGTCATCGACGAGGTCCGCGGCTTCTTCGAGGTGCACCGCTCGCTCGGCACGTGGCCCGGCGGCCTGCACGTCGAGCTGACCGGCGACGACGTCACCGAGTGCGTCGGCGGCGGCATGCGGCTGTCCGCCGAGGACCTGGCGCACCGCTACGAGACGCTGTGCGACCCGCGCCTCAACCGGGCGCAGTCGCTCGAGCTGGCGTTCCTCGTCGCCGAGATGCTCGCCGGTCGCAGCTGATCGAGATCGTCCGACGAACGCGGGTCCGCTCCGGCGGGCCCGCGTTCGGTCGTCTCAGGACAGGAAGACCGAGACGGTCGAGCCGCGCTTGACCTTCTTGCCGGCCTCGGTCAACTGGTAGCGGACCGTGGGGTCCCCGCCCGCGAACGGGTTGCGCGTGGCGTTGAGCTTGAGGCCGACCGCCGAGAGGGCGGCGCGGGCCTGGTCCTCGGTCATGCCCTTGAGGTCGGGCACGGCGACCATCTCGGGACCCTTCGAGACCGTCAGCGTGATGGTGTCGCCACGCACGCCGGTGCCGGCGCTCGGGGACTGCGAGATGACGCGTCCCTCGCGGACCGTGTCGCTGAACTGCTCGACCGTCTTCACGACGAAGCCCTTGGCCTCGAGGTCGGCGGCGGCGTCGTCGGCGGGGTCGCCCGTGTGGTCCTCGATCGTGATGGGCTTGGGACCCTTGCTGACGACCAGGTCGACGGCGGTGTCGCGCTTGACCAGGTCGCCGACCTTGTGGCTGCTGGACTTGACGATCCCGCCGGTGGGGATTTTGTCGCTGAACTGCTCGGTCACCTCGCCGACCGTGAGGTTGAGGTCGGCGAGGATCGCGCTGGCCTCCTCGACCGTGCGTCCCTGGATGTTCGGGATCTCGTAGCGCTCCTTGCCCTTGCTGAGCGTGAGCGTGATGACGTCGTCGGGCAGCAGCCGCGAGCCGGCGTCGGGATCCGTGGAGACGACGGCGCCCTTCTCGACGACCTCGGAGAACACCGGGTCGGCGGTCTCGACGGTGAAGCCGGCGGCCTCGGCGGTCTTCGTGGCCTCCTCGCGGCTGAGCGAGACGAGATTCGGCACGGTCTCGTACCGGCCGATCGCGATGTACCAGCCGAGCAGCGCCGTGGCGGCCAGGGCGGCGACCGCGAGCAGCAGCATGAGCGGGCCTCGGCGGCTGCGGCGTGCGGCCTCGCGCTCCGGCGGGACGGCGGGGGGCACGCCGGCCGCCAGGGCCGTGGTCGGCTCGCCGACGGCGGTGGTGGGCTGGTCGGCGTCGACGTCGTACAGCGACGTGACCGGCGCGGTCAGCTCGACGTCGGCGGGCACCGTGTCCAGCGACGGGAGGTCGGCCGGGGTGGGACCCGAGCCGGGCAGCAGGTCGGCCGTCAGCTCGGGGTCGTCGGCCAGGCCGGCCGCGAGCGCCCGCTGGACCTGGCGCAGCTGGTGCAGCAGGACGCGCGCGTCGGGGGAGCGGCGGCCGCGGTCGCGCGTCATGGCGCGCAGCACGAGGGCGTCGAGGTACGGCGGGATGCCCGGCTGCACGCGTGAGGGCGGCGAGACGTCCTCGTTCACGTGACGGTGCGCGACGGCGAGCGGTGAGTCGCCCGTGTGGGGCTTGGAGCCGGTCAGCATCTCGTAGAGCATCGCGCCGCATGCGTACACGTCGGTGCGGGCGTCCGCGCCCTGGTGCGTGATGACCTCGGGAGCCAGGTACGAGACCGTGCCGACGAGCACGCCATCGGTGGTGGTGGAGTCGTGGCTGACGGCGCGGGCCAGGCCGAAGTCCGCGAGCTTGACCTCGCCGGTCGTGGAGATCAGGACGTTCTCGGGCTTGATGTCGCGGTGCACGAGGTGGACGTCGTGCGCGGCCGACAGCGCCATGAGGATCGGCTCGAGGTAGGACAGCGCGCGGCGCGGGGCCATGGGCGCCTCGGCGCGCAGCACGTCGCGCAGCGTGCGGCCGGGCACGTACTCCATCACGAGGTACGTCGTGTCGCCGTCGATGCCCTGGTCGTAGACCGACACGATGCCGCGGTGGTTGAGCTGGGCGGCGGCCTTCGCCTCGCGGACGAAGCGGTCGGGGGAGTCCTCGAGGTCGGTGTCGGGGTGCATGATCTTGACCGCGACGACGCGGTCGAGCCGCAGGTCGGTGGCGCGGAAGACGCTCGCCATCCCGCCCCGGGCGATGCGCTCGTGGATGACGTATCGACCGTCGAGCGTCCGCCCGACGAGTGCGTCGTCATCGGTGAGCGTCATGTCCCGCCTCTCGTGGAAACCACCTTGATTCTAGGGGCCGGGCCCCGGGCGCCCCGGTCAGCGCACGCGCCGCGTGGCGGCGTCGACCAGCGGCGCGAGCAGCTCGACCGCGTGGGGGCCGATCGCGGCGATCGCCGCATGGGCCCGGTCCGAGAGCCGGTCGATGTCGCCCTCGACGGCGGCGAGGGCGCCGCTGGAGTCGATGAGGTCGCGCAGCTCGTCGACGCCCTCGGCGGTGCCGAGCAGTCCCAGGACGCGCTCGTCGCCGACCACCTGGGCGGTGCGGGCGACCAGCACCGTGCGCTTGCCCTCGCGCAGGTCGTCGCCCGCGGGCTTGCCCGTGTCGGCGGGATCGCCGAACACGCCGAGCACGTCGTCGCGCAGCTGGAACGCCTCACCCAGCGGCAGGGCGACGTCGGTGAGCTCCGCGAGCAGCGCGTCGTCGGCGCCGGCCAGCGCGGCGCCGACGTGGAGCGGCCGCTCGACCGTGTATTTGGCGGCCTTGAAGCGGACGACGTGCATCGCGCTGTCGATGTCGAACCGGTCGCGCGTCTGGGCGACCACGTCGAGGAACTGGCCCGAGACGACCTCGGACTTGCAGAAGTCCCACAGGTCGGCGGTGCGCTCGTCGGGGCGGGCCCGGCGGAAGTGCTGGTCCGCCCAGGCGAGCAGCAGGTCGCCCAGCAGGATCGCGACGCGCGCGCCGTACTCGGCGGCGTCCCCGAGGGCCCGCGCGTCCCGGTGCCGGGCCTCGAAGTCGCGGTGCACGCTGGGCCGGCCGCGGCGGGTGTCCGAGCCGTCCATCAGGTCGTCGTGGACGAGGGCGCTGCCCTGCAGCCACTCGAACGCGGCGCCGGCCGCGGCGATGCGCGGGTCGCCGGGGGCGCCGCCGGCCAGCAGCCAGCCGGCGTGGCAGAACGTGGGGCGCAGCAGCTTGCCGCCCGCGGTGAACGCGGCGGCGGTGTCGACGAGGTCGCCGACCATCGGGTCCAGGTCGGTCAGCAGCCGGTGCTGCTCGGCGACGAAGGAGGAGAGCTGCTCGGCGACAGCTGTCCGAAAGGTGGAATCTGCTGCCGGGCTGCTCACCCGCCTGAGGATACCGTTGCGCCATGCCCGACACGGACGACACCGCACGCCCCGACGTCATCGCGCAAGCGCTGGCGGCGGACCGACCCGCCGTGTCGTTCGAGTTCTTCCCGCCGAAGGACGACGAGGGCGAGGCGCAGCTGTGGCGCACGATCGACGACCTCGCTCCGCTGCGGCCGACGTTCGTCTCGGTGACCTACGGCGCGGGCGGCACGAGCCAGGGCCGCACCGTCCGGATCACCGAGCGCATCGCCCGCGAGGCCACGATGCCGCCCGTCGGCCACCTCACGCTCGTCGGCCAGAGCCGCGGCGAGATCGAGACCGTCCTCAAGCAGTACGTCGCGGCCGGGGTCCGGCACGTGCTGGCGCTCCGCGGCGACCCGGCCGGCGGCCCGCGCGCGCCGTGGGAGCCGCACCCCGACGGCATGGACCACGCGATCGACCTCGTCGAGCTGGTCCACGAGGTCGGCGGCCTGTCGGTCGGCGTCGCGGCGTTCCCCGAGGGCCACCCCGACGCGGCCGACCTCGACGCCGATGCCGAGGTGCTCGTCGCGAAGGCCCGCGCCGGCGCGAGCTTCGCCATCACGCAGCTGTTCTTCCGCGCGAGCGACTACTTCGGCCTCGTCGAGCGGGTGCGCGCGCGCGGCTGCGACCTGCCGATCGTGCCGGGCATCATGCCGATCCTGAACTTCGGCCAGGTGGCCCGGATGGCCGAGCTGTCGGGCGCCGACATGCCGCGCGAGGTGCTCGACCAGATCGAGCCGATCGCCCAGGACCGCGCGGCCGTGCGGGCCAAGGGCATCGAGCTCGCAACGCAGCTGTGCCGCGACCTGCTGGCCGGTGGCGCGCCGGGCCTGCACTTCATGACGCTGAACCGCTCGCCCGCGACGCGCGAGATCTTCGAGCAGCTGCGCGCCGACGGCTTGGTGTGACGGTTTCCCCGGTTAAGTAGGTTTCCTGTCACTTCACGAGGGTTGCGCTCCCCGTGAAGTGACCGAGAACCTCGTTCAGTCGACCCCGAGGACCGTCAGCGGGGCGCGGGTCCGAGGTGCGCCGCGAGCGCCGCGGTGCCCATGCCGGTGACCTCGAGCGAGGCGCCGGGGACGGCGGCGCCGCCGACGAGCCACAGGCCGTGCCGCGGGCTGCGAGCCGGTCGCGGCAGCTCGGCCAGCAGCGGCGACGCATCGACGCTGTCGCGCCAGGTCACCGCCTCGCGCACGTCGAGCCCGCCGCGCGCCAGGACGTCCAGCGGGTCGACGTCGGCAGCCGACTCGAGCACCCACCCGTCGCCCGACCGCCAGCCGCGCACCGCCTGGCGGCCGTGCACGACGAGGTCGTCGGGAAGCGTCGCGCCGTCGAGACGTACGGCGTGCAGCCGGCGCGTCGACGGGGGAGCGCCGGCGGGGTCGGCCCCGGCGGCCCACACGACGACATCGGCCTCGCGCGGCTGACCGTCCACCACCGGACCCGCGGGCGTGAGCTCGGCGACCATCCCGGTCTCGATCGTCACCTTCCGCTCGCGCAGCCGGGTCAGCAGCGCCGCGGCGAGTCCGGCCGAGCCGCCGTCGAACCGCCACCGGCCGAAGTTCCGCTCGACGTACGGCCACACCGCCAGCACGGCGGGCGCGCGCGTCGGGTCGATGCCGGCGAGGTCGGCGGCCAGGCGCCGCAGCCGCCGGTCGCGCAGCCCGCGGGTGAACCGCTCGACCGTCCGGCCGGCCAGGGGAGGGGAGGTCTCGGCGCCCGGCTCGTGCACGACCTCGAGCGTGCCGCGCCGCAGCTGGTCCCACGGGTCGGCGAGCCCGTCGAGCCACGGCGACCAGGCGTCGTCGCCCAGGGCCGCGACGACGGCGTCGTGCTGGGCGCCGCGCGTGCCGAACGGCAGGTCGAGCGCGGCGCCGCGGCGCGGCCACCGGCCGGGGACGACGTGGTGCCGCGGGCCGGCGGGGGAGATCGCGATCAGCGCGTCCATGGGACGGCCGGACTTGCGGAACAGGTCGCGGAAGACCCCGGGCAGTGTGACCGACTCGGGCCCGGCGGCCCAGCGCTCGCCGCCGATCGGCACGCCGAGCAGGCGCCCGCCCGGCTCGTCCTCGCGCTCGAGGACCGTGACGTCGTGGCGGAGCTTGGCCAGGCGGGCTGCGGCGGAGAGGCCGGCGAACCCGCTGCCGACGACGAGGACGCGTGCCATCAGCGGGGACCGGGGTGCCGCGAGCCGAGATCCATGCGGCCGACCGTACCGCGACCCGCTCGGGCGTCCCGCCTGTGGGAAGGTGGCCCCATGGGTCCGATCCGTGGCGTCCTGGCGTGGCAGTCCGTGCTCGATGCGCTCGTGTGCGCCGGTGCCGCGCCCGACGGCTCCGGCTCGCTCGACGTGCTCGACCTCGGCGGCGGCACCGGCTCGGACGCCGTGCGCATCGCCGCCCTCGGCCACCGGGTCGTGGTGGTCGACCCGAGCCCCGACGCCCTCGCCTCCTCGGCCCGCCGCGCGGCCGAGGCCGGCGTCACCGTCGACGGTCGCCTGGGCGACGCGGACGACCTCGCCGAGCACGTCGACGCGGCCAGCATGGACCTCGTCGTGTGCCACGGCGTGCTGGAGCACGTGCCCGACCCGGGCGCCGCGATCGACGCGGCGCGCGGCGTGCTGCGGCCCGGCGGCTGGCTCAGCGTCCTGGTCCCCGGACGCGTCGCGGCGGTCGCGTCCCGCGCGGCGGCGGGCGACTTCGCCGGTGCCCGCGCGCTCGTCGGCGCGACGCCGGACGCCTCGTGGGACCTCGCCGGATGGGGTCCGCGACGCTGGCTGCCCGAGGAGCTCGAGGCGCTGCTGGCGACGCACGGCCTGGCGGTCGCGCACACGCGTGGGGTGCGCGTGCTGAGCGACGAGGTGCCCGGGGTCGTGGTGGACGGATCGGCCGGCGCGCGCGAGGAGCTGTTCGCCCTGGAGCAGGCGATCCGGTCGATTCCGCAGTTCGCGGGACGCTCCGCTGGATTGCAGACCATGGCCAGCCTAGAATCGACCTCACACCCCTGACCGAGGAGTCACCGTGCCACTGTCGGACGAAGAGGCCCGCTTGCTCGCTCAGCTCGAGCAGTCGCTGGCCGCAGAGGATCCGGAGTTCGCCTCGACGCTGCGCGGCTCCAAGCTCATCGCCCACAACCGCCGCATCGCGATCGCGTGTGCCGTGGGCTTCGTCATCGGCATCGCCATGCTGCTCGGCGGCGCCGTGTCCCAGATGACCTGGCTGGGGGTCGCCGGCTTCGTCGCCATGGTGGCGACCGCCTACTTCTTCATCCGTGCGTGGCGCCGCGGGATCAGCGGCTCCGACCAGCCCAGTCGCCCCACGCCCGCCTCGCCCAAGAGCTCCGGGGGATCGTTCGTCGAGCGCATGGAGGAGCGCTGGCAGCGACGCCAGGACGACAGCGGGTACTGACCGCCCGCACCGACACTCGAAGGCCCCGCCCACGGCGGGGCCTTCGTCGTTCCCCGGGCCTCCCGCACGCACCACCTGCGCCGAAAATCCCCCCACTTCGCTCCACTTGCCCGTGGTCCTTGGGACGGCGGGCTTTTTCGTCCTCCGTCACACACGACACGCCCGTCCCTTGACGAAAGTTGGGTGGATGGTGGAGCGTTGTGGGTTAAGGTGGTGCGAAGTGGTGGAGACACCGGACTTCGACCTCGAGGGAGAGCGACGTGGAGCAGGGAGGACGCGATGACCGCACCGGCATCGGCGCACTTCTTCGGCACGTTCACGCCCCGGCTCGACGAGAAGGGCAGGCTCTTCCTGCCGGCGAAGTTCCGGCCGCTGCTGACGGACGGCGTGGTGCTGACCCGCGGGCAGGAGCACTGCATCTACGGGTGGACGCCCGAGGCGTTCGACGAGTTCTCCGGTCGCGCGCGGCAGGCCTCCTTCACGAACCGGCAGGCGCGCAACTTCATCCGCATGCTCTTCGGCGGTGCGGCGCACGAGACGCCGGACAAGCAGGGACGCGTCCCGATCTCGCAGCTGCTGCGGGACTGGGCCGGGCTGGATCGCGACTGCACGGTCGTGGGCACGGGCGAGCGCTTCGAGATCTGGGACTCGGCTCGCTGGAACGACTTCTCGGACGAGCACGAGGAGGGCTTCGCCGACCTGTCGGAGGAGATCTTCCCCGGGATCTTCTGAGCATCCCGGTGGTGGGGCGCGATGCCCGCCTGAGGGGTTCTGACGTCACTTCCCCGGCGTCAGAACTCTGCAGGCGGGGATCGGGCCCCATCGCGACGGGCGAGGCGGGCGCATGAGCGCCCGGCACGTCCCGGTGATGCTGGACCGCGTCGTGTCGGAGTTCGCGCCTGTCGTGGAGCGGGTCGATCAGCCCGTCGTCGTGGACGCGACACTCGGCCTGGGTGGCCACACCGAGGCGATGCTCACGCGCTACCCGACGCTCACGGTGATCGGCATCGACCGCGACCGCGAGGCGCTGCGCCGCGCGGGGGAGCGGCTGGCTCCGTTCGGCGACCGGTTCGTCCCGGCGCACGCCGTGTACGACGAGATCGCCGAGGTCGTCGCCGACGCCGGCCGGGCCTCGGTCGACGGCGTCCTGTTCGACCTGGGCGTGTCCTCGATGCAGCTCGACCTGGCCGAGCGTGGCTTCGCGTACGCGCAGGACGCGCCGCTGGACATGCGCATGAACGACGAGGACGAGCTGACCGCGGCCGACGTGCTCAACACATACGCCGAGGGCGACCTGGCGCGCATCCTGCGCGAGTACGGCGAGGAGAAGTTCGCCCGCCGCATCGCGCAGGAGATCGTCAAGGAGCGCCAGACCCGTCCGTTCGAGCGCAGCGACCAGCTGGTCGAGCTCATCCGCCGCTGCATCCCGGCGCCCGCGCGGCGCACGGGCGGCAACCCGGCGAAGCGCACGTTCCAGGCCTTGCGCATCGAGGTCAACGACGAGCTCGCGGTCTACCGCCGCGCGCTGCCGGCCGCGATGGACCTGCTCTCGGTGGGGGGCCGGGTCGTCGTGCTGTCGTACCACTCGCTCGAGGACCGCATCACCAAGCGCGTCATCTCCGCCGCCACCACCACCACGGCACCGCGGGACCTTCCCGTCGTGCCCGCGTCCATGCAGGCCCGCTTCCGCTCCCTCACCCGGGGCGCGGAGATGGCCGGCGAGGACGAGATCGCCGACAACCCCCGCGCACGTTCGGTCCGGATGCGCGCTGTCGAACGGATCACCGCATGAGCACCGCCACCTCGCCCCGCGCCCTGAGCCGCTCCGCGGCCGCCCGCTCCTCCGCCCTCGCCTCGGGCCTGGCGGCCCGTGGCCGCGACGCCCGCGACGTCGGCCTCAAGCTGGTCGGCCCGGTCCGGGTGCGCGCCCGGCGCGCGCCGTTCGTCGTCGTCGTGCTCGGCGTGCTGGCCGTGGGCCTGGTCGGGCTCATCCTGCTCAGCACCGCGATGCAGGCGCAGGCGTTCCGGATCGACGAGCTCCAGCAGCGCGCCACGCTGCTGCACGCGCAGAAGGAGCAGCTGGCGACCGAGGTCGACCAGATGCAGAGCCCGTCGGGCCTGGCCGAGCGCGCCCTGTCCGAGGGCATGGTCCCGAACGCCAACCCCGTGTTCCTGCGGCTCACCGACGGCAAGGTCATCGGCGAGCCCGTGCCCGCCGAGCGCGGCACCAACGTGAGGAGGGCCGGCTGATGCCCGTGACCGTCACCCGCACCCGCCTGCGCGTGCTCGTGATCGGCGTCCTGCTGCTGTTCCTGCTGTTCGCGGGCCGGCTGTTCCAGATCCAGGCCGTCGACTCCAAGGCGTACGCCGCGATGGCCGTCGAGGCCGGCACGCGCAAGGCCACCGTGCCCGCGCCGCGCGGCAACATCGTCGACCGCAACGGCGAGCAGCTGGTGACGAGCACCGACGGGCTGACGATCACCGGCGACCCGCAGCTGGCCCGCGACAAGGCGCCCGAGATCGCGCGCATCCTGCATGAGAAGCTCGGCGACGAGATCGACTACTTCGACACGATCCAGAAGCTGCGCACGCCGAAGTCGCGCTACGTGTTCCTCGCGAAGGACCTGCCCGCGTACGAGGCGCGCAAGGCCGTCAAGGCCGTGAACGAGGCCGGGTACACGGGCGTGTTCACCGAGACCAAGAGCCTGCGCAGCTACCCGGGCGGCTCGCTCGCCGCGAACGTCCTCGGCATCACCGAGGAGAACGGCAAGGGCATCGCCGGCCTGGAGTCGCAGTACGACGAGGCGCTCACGGGCAAGGACGGCTCGTCCACGTACGAGGTCTCCTCGTCGGGCCAGCGGATCCCGATGGCCGACTCCAAGATCGAGGAGATGGTCCCGGGCAGCGACGTCACGACGACGCTCGACCGCGACCTGCAGTGGTACGCCGACCAGCGCCTGCGCGACGTCGTGAGCTCGGCCGGCGCCGACTACGGCCTGGCGATCACGATGGACGTGCGCACGTGCCAGATCGTCCAGATGTCGCAGGCCCCGACGTACAACCCGCAGACGCGCTCGGGCGTCTCGGAGGAGACGCTCGTCAACCGCGCCGTCTCCAACGTCTACGAGCCCGGCTCGGTCATGAAGACGATCACGATGGCCGCCCTGGCCGACCTGGGCAAGGTGCGCGCCGACACGAAGATCAAGGTGCCCTCGGGCATGGTCGTCGACGGCTTCCCGATCGGCGACTACTGGCAGCACGGCCAGCTGCGCCTCACGGCGGCCGGCGTCATCGCCAAGTCCTCCAACCTCGGCACGATCGTCGCGGCCGAGCAGATGTCGGACTCGACGTTCTACTCGTACCTGCGCAAGTTCGGCTTCGGGTCGCGCAGCGGCATCGACCTGCCCGAGGAGTCGGTCGGCATCGTCTCGCCCGTCCGCGACTGGACCAAGGCGAAGAAGGCCACGACGACGTTCGGCCAGGGCGTCTCGGTCAACGCGGTCCAGATGGTCCGCGCGGTCGGCGCGATCGCCAACGGCGGCGTGATGTGCACGCCGCGCGTCGTGGACTCGGTCACGAAGGCCGACGGCACGGTCGAGAAGACGCCCGCGGGGGAGACCCGGCGCGTCGTCTCGCGCGAGGCCGCCGCGGAGGTCACCCGCATGATGGAGGCCGTCACGGCGGACGACGGCACCGCGCCCGCGGCCCAGATCGAGGGCTACCGCGTGGCCGGCAAGACCGGCACGGCGTGGCGGGTCAACCCGCGCACCGGCACGTACATCCGCGGCCAGAACACGATCTCGTTCATGGGCTTCGCGCCGGCGGACAACCCGCGGTTCATCACGTACGTGGTGATCGACAAGCCGCCGGCGAGCGCGGGCGGCGGCTCGATGGCCGGCCCGGTGTTCCAGGACATCATGTCGATGGCGCTGGAGCGGTTCGGCGTGACGCCCACCGGGGCGCGGTCGCCGAAGATCAAGCAGGACTGGTAGGCCGCGTGCCTGCCGATAGGTTGGGGCAGGTGGACGAGATGAGGGTCAGGCCGAATGCCGCGCCCGCGTGGACGCTGTCCCGCGTGGCCGAGACACTGGGCAGCCGCTCGGACGGTGGCGATGCCGTCGTGACGGGGATCAGCCTCTCCACCCGCGACGTCGTGGCCGGCGACCTGTTCGCCGCGCTGCCCGGCGCCTCGACCCACGGCGCGCGCTTCGTGCCGGAGGCGCTCGAGGCCGGCGCGGTGGCCGTGCTGACCGACGCCGAGGGCGCGCGCTCGCTGCCCGAGGGCGTCCCGCACGTCGTCGTGGAGGAGCCGCGCCGCGTCCTGGCGTCGTTCGCCGCGACCTTCTACGCGAACCCCAGCGACCGGTTCACGACCGTCGGCATCACCGGCACGCAGGGCAAGACCACCACGACGTACCTCGCCGAGGCGGCATTGGGCGAGAGCCGCGGGGCCGTCATCGGCACGATCGGCACGCGCATCGCGGGCCGTCCCGCGGCCAGCAGCCTGACGACGCCCGAGGCGCCCGCGCTGCAGGCGCTGTTCGCCGTCATGGCCGAGGAGCGCGTGTCCGCGTGCGCCATGGAGGTCTCCAGCCACGCGATCGTGCAGGGCCGGGTCGACGGGTTCGTCCTCGATGCGGCGGTCTTCCTGAACCTGGGCCGCGACCACCTCGACTTCCACCACGACGTCGAGTCGTACTTCCGGGCCAAGGCCGAGCTGTTCACCCCCGAGCACGCGCGCCGGGCCGTGGTCAACGTCGACGACGCGTACGGGCAGCGGCTCGCGCGCGAGACGACGCTGCCGCTCACGACGTTCTCCACCGAGGGCGCCGCGGCGGACTGGCGCGGCGTGAACGTGCGCACGCACCGCCTCGACAGCGACGTCACGCTGGTCACCCCCGAGGGGCGCGAGGTCGAGATGTCGGTCCCGCTCGCGGGGGCCTTCAACGTCTCCAACGCCGTGGCGGCCGTCGTCGCGCTGGCGGGGGAGGGCCACGACCTCGACGAGCTCGTCGCCGGCATCGCGACGGCGCGTGGCGTGCCAGGGCGCATGGAGCGCGTCGACGCCGGCCAGTCGTTCACCGCCGTGGTGGACTATGCGCACAAGCCCGAGGCGATCGAGGCCGTCCTCGGCGCGCTGCGCCCCGTCACGGCCGGCCGGCTCATCATCGTGCTGGGCGCCGGCGGCGACCGCGACCGCGGCAAGCGTCCCATCATGGGCGAGATCGCGGCCCGGCTCGCCGACGTGGTGGTCGTCACCGACGACAACCCGCGCAGCGAGGACCCGGCGCTCATCCGCGCCGAGATGCTGGCCGGCGCGCGCGACGGCTCGGCCGAGGTGCTCGAGGTCGGGGACCGGCGCGAGGCGATCGCCGCCGCCGTGCGCGAGGCGCGCCTGGGTGACACCGTGGTCGTGGCGGGCAAGGGTCACGAGCGCGGCCAGCAGGTCGGCGACGTCGTCCACCCGTTCGACGACCGTGAGGTCCTGCTCGAGCTCTTGGGAGGCACCGCGTGATCGCCACGACGCTGGCCGAGCTGGCCGACGCCACGTCCGGCCGTGTGGTCGGCGACGACGCCCTCGTGGTCGAGGGCCCCGCCGTCGTCGACTCGCGCCGCGTGACGCCCGGCTCGCTCTTCGTGGCGGTCCCCGGCGAGCACGTCGACGGCCACGACTTCGTCGACGCCGCCCTCGAGGCCGGTGCCGTCGCCACCCTCGCCACCCGCGCGGTCCCGGGCCCGCACGTGATCGTCGAGGACCCCGTCGAGGCGCTGGGCCGGCTGGCGCAGGCGCGGCTCGCGGTCCTGCGCGAGCACGGCGGGCTCGACGTCGTCGCGATCACCGGCTCGCAGGGCAAGACGAGCGTCAAGGACCTCGTCGCCCACGTGCTGGCCACGCACGGTCCCACCGTCGCGCCGGAGGGCTCGTTCAACAACGAGCTCGGCGTGCCGCTCACGGTGCTGCGCGCCGGCGCCGACACGCGCCACCTCGTGCTCGAGATGGGCGCGCGCGGGATCGGCCACATCGCGCACCTGTGCCGCATCGCGCCGCCCGACGTCGCCGTCGCGCTCAACGTCGGCTCGGCCCATGCCGGCGAGTTCGGCAGCCTCGAGCGCACGGCGCAGGCCAAGGGCGAGATCGTCGAGGCGCTGGGCGAGGACGGCACGGCCGTGCTCAACGCCGACGACCACCGCGTCGCCGCCATGGCCTCGCGCACGCGCGGCCGCGTCCTGACGTTCGGTCGCGCGGGCGACGTCCGCCTCGTGGGGGACGTCACGCTCGACGACGCCGGCCACCCGCACTTCACCGCCGAGCTCGACGGCACGGCGTACGACGTCACGGTCCCGCAGCTGGGCCGCCACCACGCGATGAACGCCCTCGCGACGCTCGCGATCGCGACGTCCGTCGGCGTCCCGGACGCGGACGCGGTCCGCGTCCTCGCCACGGCCGGCGCTCACTCGCCGATGCGCATGGAGCGTCACGAGACCGCCTCGGGGGCGGTCGTCGTCAACGACGCGTACAACGCCAATCCCGAGTCCATGGCGGCCGCCCTGCAGGCGCTCGCCGAGCTCGCCCCGGGCCGCGGCGTCGCCGTCCTCGGCGAGATGCTCGAGCTGGGGGAGGACTCCGACGCCGCGCACGAGCGCGTGGGCGCGCTGGCGGCCTCGCTCGGCCTCGCGCGGGTCGTCGCCGTGGGTGACGGGGCTGCGGCCATCGCGCGCGGTGCGGGTACGATCGGCACGGCTGTCCCGGACGTCGATGCCGCGGTCGAGACCGTCGCCGCGAGCCTGGGCGCGGGGGACGTCGTCCTCGTGAAAGCATCGAGGGGCGTCCGTCTCGAGCGGGTGGCCGACGCGCTGCTGCGCGCCTGACGAGGATCTGGAAGGAACGAACCGAACCGATGCTGGCCGTACTGATCGCGGGAGTCGTGGGACTCGTCGGCACCCTCGTCGGCACCCGATTCGCGATCTCGGTGCTCGTCTCGCGCGGCTACGGCCAGCTGATCCGCGACGACGGACCGACCACCCACCACGTCAAGCGCGGCACGCCCACGATGGGCGGCCTCGTGATCATCCTGTCGACGGTCCTGGGCTACGCGATCGCCAAGCTCGTCACGGGCTACGAGCCCAGCGCCTCCGCGCTTCTGCTGCTGTTCCTGTTCGTCGGCCTGGGCGTGATCGGCTTCCTCGACGACTACATCAAGGTCGCCAAGCAGCGCAGCCTCGGCCTGCGCAGCAAGGCCAAGATGGTCGGCCAGGTGGTCATCGGCCTGATCTTCGCGGTGCTCGCGATCGGCTGGGAGAACGACAACGGCCAGACCCCGATCACGCACGCGATCTCGTTCACGCGCGACCTGTCGTGGGAGCTGCCGACCCTCCTGCTGATCATCTGGGTCCTGCTCATGATCGCGGGCGCCAGCAACGGCGTGAACCTCACCGACGGCCTCGACGGCCTCGCCACGGGCGCCTCCGTGATGGTGTTCGGCGCGTTCGTGCTGATCAACGTCTGGCAGTCCAACCAGAGCTGCTTCATTCCCGACCCCGGGCCCAAGTGCTACGAGGTGCGCGACCCGCTCGACCTCGCCGTCGTGGCCTCGGCCGTGACGGGCGCCTGCTTCGGCTTCCTGTGGTGGAACGCCTCCCCGGCCAAGATCTTCATGGGCGACACGGGCTCGCTGTCCCTCGGCGGCCTCATGGCCGGGTTCGCGCTCATGACGCGCACCGAGCTGCTGCTCATCGTGCTGGGCGGCCTGTTCGTCATCATCACGTTCTCGGTGATCCTGCAGGTGGGCTACTTCAAGCTCACGAAGGGCAAGCGGATCTTCCGCATGGCGCCGCTGCAGCACCACTTCGAGCTCAAGGGCTGGGCCGAGATCACGATCGTGGTCCGCTTCTGGATCATCAGCGGCATCTGCGTCATCTCGGGCATCGGCCTGTTCTACTGGGAGTGGGTCGTCGGTGCCTTCTGAGCGTGACGTCACCACCCTCGGCCGCGCGTCGTCCTGGGAGGGCGTCCGCGCCGTCGTCGCCGGCTTCGGGGTCAGCGGGTTCGCCGCGGCCGACACCCTGAACCACCTCGGCGCCAGCGTGATCGTGCTGGACGAGTCCGAGGGCGACGACCGTCGCCGCGAGCAGGCCGGGCTGCTGGAGGTGCTGGGCGCGGACGTGCGCCTGGGCCCGGGCACCACGGCCTCGCTGCCGCAGGACGTGGACCTCGTCGTGACCTCGCCGGGCTGGCGGCCCACCACGCCGCTGCTGGCCGAGGCCGCCGGGCGCGGCCTGCCCGTGTGGGGCGAGGTCGAGCTGGCCTGGCGCCTGCGGGGCGAGAGCCCCGCTCCGTGGCTCGCGGTCACCGGCACGAACGGCAAGACCACGACCGTCCAGATGCTCGAGTCGATCCTGCAGGCCGCCGGGCTGCGCGCCCAGGCCGTCGGCAACGTCGGCACGCCGATCCTCGAGGCCGTCATGGACCCCGAGGGCCGTGACGTGCTGGCCGTCGAGCTGTCGAGCTTCCAGCTGCACTGGACGCAGTCGATGTCGCCCCAGGCGGCCGCGGTGCTCAACATCGCGCCCGACCACTACGACTGGCACGGCGGCGCCGAGGCGTACGCCGCCGCCAAGGGCCGGATCTACGAGCGCACCCAGCTCGCGTGCGTCTACAACGTGGCCGACGAGGCCACGATGCACCTCGTCGAGGAGGCCGACGTGGTCGAGGGCGCCCGCGCCATCGGCTTCACGCTCGGCATCCCCGAGCCCGGCATGGTGGGCGTCGTCGACGACCTGCTCGTCGACCGCGCGTTCGTCGAGACCCGTGCCACGAGCGCCGCCGAGATGGCCTCGCTCTCCGACCTGGCCGACGCCTCGCCGCACAACGTGGAGAACGCGCTGGCGGCCGCCGCGCTCGCCCGCGCGCACGGCGTGCGTCCCGCCGCGGTCCGCGACGGGCTGCGCGCCTTCACCCTCGGCCCGCACCGCATCAGCGAGGTCGGCCGCACCGGCGCAGTGACGTGGGTGAACGACTCCAAGGCCACCAACCCGCACGCCGCGCGCGCCTCGCTGCAGGCCTTCGAGCGCGTCGTCTGGGTCGCCGGTGGACTGGCGAAGGGGGCCACGTACGGCGACCTCGTCCGCGACGTCCGCGACCGGCTCGCGGGCGCCGTCCTCATCGGCGCCGACCGCGACCTCGTCGCCGCCGCTCTGGCCGAGCACGCGCCGGACGTCCCCGTCGAGGTGGTCGACGGCGCCGACGACGCCGACGCGCTCATGGACGCCGTCGTGGTCGCGGCCGCGCGGCTCGCCCATGACGGCGACACGGTGCTGCTCGCTCCCGCCGCCGCGTCGATGGACCAGTTCCGCAGCTACGCGCATCGCGGCGATGCGTTCGCCGAGGCCGTCGCGCGCCACGCCCGCGGCTGAGCCTCAGGACCCTCGTCCGGGGCCGTCCGGCGGGGGACCGGGCTCGGGGAACGGCGGCCGCGGCCGCCGCTCGCGCCGGAACCGCTGGGCCGCCACCGCCGCCGCGATGCCGGTGCCCACGATCGCCGTCGTGACGACGAGGTCGCGCCACCACGGCGGGCCCGGCTGGTCCGTGTTGCCGACGCAGTCGTGCATCGGGTGCGGGCAGTCCTCGTTGAGCAGGTACGTCCGCCCGGCCGAGACGTAGGCCGTCAGGGCGGTCGGGTCCCAGCCCGCGGGGTTGAGCAGCCGGTACCAGCTGCCGTTGCGCCGGCTGATCCGGCACGTCACGTTCGTCGCGGCCGAGTGGTAGCCGTCGGCGGGACCCAGATGGCCGATCACGCGCCGTCCCGAGTAGATCGGCACGCGGTCGGCCGGATCGCTGATCCGGGCCGCCGGGAAGTCGCCGTCCAGTCCCATCTCTTGACGGTACGCCCGGCGGCGCCCGCGCCACCAGCGTCGTCGCGTGCGTCCGCGACGGGGTGACGGGCGTCCCGTGGCGACACGCGCCGCAGGTCCACGGGGCGCGCCGTCCCGCGGGTCACACTGGTGAGCAGTTTCTCTTCTCTTCCCCGAAGGAACGCCATGAGTGCCACCGCATCTCGGCGGTCGTCGACCCTCGACACCGTGCGGACCCTGCTTGAGCGCCCGCTCGCGTCGTACCAGCTGGTGCTGGGCACGACGGGCCTGCTGCTCGGCCTCGGCCTCATCATGGTGCTCAGCGCCAGCTCGGTGCTCGCGCTGCGCGTGTACGGCAACTCCTTCGAGATCTTCGGTCGCCAGGCGATCTTCGCCGTGGTCGGCGTGACCGCGATGGTCGTCGCGATGCGGATGCCGCTCGAGCGCGTGCGCCAGCTCTCGCGACTGGCCCTCTTCGGCGTCGTGCTGTTCATCGGCCTCACGTTCACGCCGCTGGGCATGGAGATCAACGGCAACCGGAACTGGATCCCGCTGTTCGCCGGCTTCAACCTGCAGCCCTCGGAGTTCGCCAAGCTGGCGATCGCCCTGTGGATCGCCGACCTGTACACGCGCCGCCACAAGTACCTCGGCACGGCGCGCTACGTCATCACGCCCGTCGGCCCCGTCGCCGGCGCGGTCGCGGTGCTCGTCGTCGCGCAGAAGGACCTCGGCACCGCCGTCATCCTGTTCGCGATCATCGCCGGCATGATGTGGGTCGCCGGCCTGCCGCTCAAGCCCATGCTCGGCATCGGCGCCGGCCTGCTCGTCGTGCTGCTGTTCTTCGTCACGACGGCCCAGCACCGCGTCGACCGCTTCATGTCCTTCCTGAACCCGATGGCCGACCCGGAGTCCTCCGGCTACCAGGCGATCAAGGCGCTGATGGGCTTCGCCCGCGGCGGCTTCTGGGGCCTGGGCCTGGGCAGCAGCCGCCAGAAGTGGGGCGCGCTGCCCGAGGCGCACACCGACTTCATCCTCGCGGTGATCGGCGAGGAGCTCGGCCTGGCCGGCAGCCTCGTCGTCATCGCCCTGTTCCTGCTGCTGGCGTACACGGGCTTTCGCATCGCGCACCGCAGCCGCGACCGCTTCGCGCGCTACCTCGCCGCCGGCATCACGATCTGGATCACGACGCAGGCCGTCATCAACATCGGCATGGTTCTGGGACTGCTGCCGGTCATCGGCGTCCCGCTCCCGCTCGTCTCGTACGGTGGTTCCAGCATGATCGCCACCCTCGCCGCGCTGGGCCTGCTCGCCAACTGCGCCACCACCGAACCCGGGGCCGCCCGCGCCCTCGCCACGTCCCGTCGCGCCAAGGCGCGCAAGAAGGCGGGTCGCTGACCGTGCGGGTCCTGCTCGCCGGCGGAGGCACCGCCGGCCACACCTCTCCGCTGCTCGCCACCGCCGCCGTCCTGGCGGAGGCCGGCGACGACATCACGTGCCTGGGCACCCCCAAGGGGCTCGAGGTCACCCTGATCCCCGAGGCCGGCTTCCCGCTCGAGCTCGTGCCGCCGGTGCCGCTGCCGCGCCGCCCCAACGCCGACCTGGTCCGGCTGCCGGCGAACCTGCGGCGCACGGTCAAGGCGACCCTCGGCGTCATCGACCGGGTCCGCCCGGACGTGGTGGTCGGCTTCGGCGGCTACGTGTCGGTCCCGGCGTACCTGGCCGCCCGCCGGCGCAAGCTGCCGATCGTGGTCCACGAGGGCAACGCCCTGCCCGGCGTCGCCAACAAGCTCGGCGCGCGGCTCACCACGCACGTCGCCGTCAGCTTCCCCGACACGGACCTGCGCGGCGCCACGTACACCGGCCTGCCGATCCGCCGGCAGATCGCCGACCTCGACCGCGACGCGCTGCGCGACGAGGGCCGCCGGTACTTCGGGCTCGACGCCGACCGCCCCACGATCCTCGTGACGGGCGGCTCGCAGGGTGCGCGCCGCATCAACACGACCATGGCGGCGGCGTCCCGCGACCTCGCCGCCGCGGGGGTGCAGGTCCTGCACGCCGCCGGCCGGCCCGAGGAGGTCGAGCTCGACCGCCGCGCGGGCGACCCGCCGTACGTCGTCGAGCGCTACATCGACCGCATCGACCTGGCCTACGCCGCGGCCGACCTCGTCGTGTGCCGCTCGGGCGCCAACACGGTCACGGAGGTGGCGGCCGTCGGCCTGCCCGCCGTGTTCGTGCCCTTGCCGATCGGCAACGGCGAGCAGGCGCTCAACGCGCATCCCGTCGTCGGCGCCGGGGGAGGGCTCCTCGTCGAGGACGCCGCCTTCACGCCGGCCTGGGTCGACAGCGCCGTCGTGCCGCTCGTGACCTCGCCCGAGCGACTCGCGCACATGTCGCGCGCCGCGTCCGGCATCGTCCGTCGTGATGCCGCCGAGCAGCTGGCGCAGCTGATCCACCGCGCGGCTCAGGAGCGCCGATGAGGATCGACGTCCCCGACGAGATCCTGCCCGCCGACCGGCTGGGCCGCGTCCACTTCATCGGCATCGGCGGCGCCGGGCTGTCCGCCATCGCCATGCTCATGCACGAGGCGGGCGTCGACGTCGCGGGGAGCGACGGTCGCGACTCCGAGGTGCTCGAGCGGCTGCGCGCCGCCGGCATCGCGTGCCACGCCGGCCACGACGCCGCCCTGATCGCCGACCGCGACACCGTGATCGCCTCGACCGCGGTCCCCGAGGACAATCCCGAGGTCGTCGAGGCGCAGCGCCGCGGCCTGCGACTGTGGCCTCGCTCGGCGGCGCTCATGTCCACGATGCTGCACGACCGCCGGGTCGCCGTCGCCGGCACGCACGGCAAGACCACCACCACGGCGATGCTCACGTTCGCCCTGCGCGGGGCGGGCGCCGACCCCTCGTTCGCGATCGGCGCCGAGGTCGCGGGCCTCGGCACGAACGCCCGGCGCGGTGCCGGCCCCGAGTTCGTCGTCGAGGCCGACGAGAGCGACGGCGCCTTCCTGCACTACCGACCGCACCTGGCGGTCGTCACGAACATCGACGCGGACCACCTCGACACGTGGGGCACGGTCGAGGCCTACGAGGACGCGTTCGCCCGGTTCGCCGGCACGGTCGACCAGGTCGTCGTGCTGTCGGCGGACGACCCCGGCTGCCGCCGGCTCGCCTCGGCCGGCGTCGCCCCGCGCGTCGTGACGGCCGGGTTCGCCGAGGACGCCGACGTCCGCGGCACCGACGTCCGCGTCGAGGGATCCACCACCCGCTTCGTCGCGAGTGCGCCCGGTCTCGAGCCCACCGAGGTCGTCCTCGCGGTTCCCGGCCGGCACTACGCCGCCGACGCGCTGCTCGCACTGGCCGCCGGGATCCAGCTGGGCCACGACCCCGCGGGCCTCGTCGCCGGGCTGGCCGACCACACCGGCGCCGCACGGCGCATGGAGCCGAAGGGCGAGGCCGCCGGCATCCGTGTCGTCGACTCGTACGCGCACCATCCCACCGAGATCGCCGCGGACCTCGCGGCCGCGCGGTCGCTCGCGGGAGCCGGCCGCCTCGTCGTGGTGTTCCAGCCGCACCTGGTCAGCCGGACCCGCATCTTCGGCGAGCAGATGGGCCGCGAGCTCGCCGCCGCCGACCTCGTCGTCGTGGCCGACCTCTACCTCGCGCGCGAGCAGCCCGACCCCGAGGTCACGTCCGAGCTCGTCCGTCGCGCCGCCGGTCCGGACGCCGTCGCGGGCGGGCCCGTCGGGCAGGTGCCGTCCGTCGTGGCGCCGCTGCTGCAGCCCGGCGACCTCGTCCTGACCCTGGGTGCGGGCGACGTCACCACCGTGGGACCGGCGCTGCTCGCGCTCCTGCGGGAGAACGCCGGATGAGCGACCGGTTCACCGAGAAGCTCCGCCGCCAGCGCCGCCGCACCCGCCTGCGGATCGCGGGCGTCGTGCTGGCCGTCGTGCTGCTGCTCGCGGCCGCGTGGGCGGTGTGGTTCTCGAGCCTGCTCGAGATCCGCGACGTGCAGGTCACCGGCACCGACCACGTCCCGGTGGAGCGCGTGATCCGCACGGCCGAGGTCCCGATGGGCACCCCGCTGCCGCGCCTGGACACCGAGGCCGTGGCCGAGCGCGTCGGCGAGCTGCTGCCGGTCGAGTCCGTGACCGTCGAGCGCGACCTGCCGCACGGCGTGCGCATCGCCGTGACCGAGCGCAGCGCCGTCGCGTGGATCGACCGCACGGGCACGCCGTGGGCGGTCGACGCGTCGGGCGTGGTCTACCGGCCGCTCAACTCGAAGCCGTCGCACCTGCCCGAGCTCGACGTGGACGCCGACGACCGTCGTGTGCTGGCCGCGGTGGCGCGCGTGGCGGCCGACATCGCCGAGGGCGACGAGCAGCTGCTGCGCGACACCGACACGATCCGCGCCGAGACGCGCGACTCGATCGAGCTCGACCTGACGAAGGGCCGCACCGTCGTGTGGGGCAGCGCGGAGCAGGCCGAGGAGAAGGTCGCGGTCCTGCAGCCGCTGCTGGAGATCGAGGCCAGCAGCTACGACGTGAGCGCCCCCGAGCGCCCCACGACCCTCGAGTAGCGGGGGAGCGGCCCCGCCGCCGCCGTGCCGCCGCGTCCCTCTCGACTTCTGGAACGCGTTGCACGTCCGGAGCCGGCTTTCACGTGCATCCCGTTCCAGAAGTCGCCGGCCGGGCGCGACGTGATGCAGAACTTGTCGAACAACACGCCGGACGCGCGGCGTGTCATCGAGGAACACCAGCCACATCGACCTAGTGTCGTCATGACGGCGAGGTTGACATAACTATAAGCCTCCACTTGAAGGTTAAGGTTGAAGGGGAAGACGACATGGCGGTCCAGAACTACCTTGCGGTGATCAAGGTCGTCGGTATCGGCGGTGGTGGTGTCAACGCCGTCAACCGCATGATCGAGGCGGGTCTCAAGGGCGTCGAGTTCATCGCGATCAACACTGACGCGCAGGCGTTGCTGATGACCGATGCCGACGTCAAGCTCGACGTGGGCCGCGACTCCACGCGCGGCTTGGGCGCCGGCGCCGATCCCGAGATCGGCAAGAAGGCCGCCGAGGACCACGCGGAGGAGATCGAGGCGGCCCTCAAGGGCGCCGACATGGTCTTCGTCACCGCGGGCGAGGGCGGCGGCACCGGCACCGGCGGCGCCCCCGTCGTGGCGCGCATCGCGCGCTCGCTGGGCGCCCTGACCATCGGCGTCGTGACGCGGCCGTTCAAGTTCGAGGGCCGCAACCGCGCGGCGCAGGCCGACGTCGGCGTGCAGCGCCTGCGCGAGGAGGTCGACACCCTCATCGTCATCCCGAACGACCGACTGCTCTCGATCAGCGACCAGAACATCAGCCTGCTCGACGCCTTCCGCCAGGCCGACCAGGTGCTCTACCAGGGCGTCTCGGGCATCTCCGAGCTCATCACCACGCCCGGCCTGATCAACGTCGACTTCGCCGACGTGAAGTCGATCATGAGCGACGCCGGCTCGGCCCTCATGGGCATCGGCTCGGCGCGCGGCGAGCACCGCGCGGCCACCGCCGCCGAGCTGGCCGTCAGCAGCCCGCTGCTCGAGGCCTCGATCGAGGGCGCCCGCGGCGTCCTGCTGTCGATCGCCGGCGGCTCCGACCTTGGCCTGTTCGAGATCAACGAGGCCGCCGAGCTGGTGCAGGAGGCCGTCCACGAGGACGCCAAGATCATCTTCGGCACCGTGATCGACGACTCGCTCGGCGACGAGGTCCGCATCACCGTGATCGCGGCCGGCTTCGACGGCGGCGAGCCCAAGCAGCGCAACACGGCCCAGCCGGCGCTGCGCCGCGACACCACGCAGGGCGGCGCGTCGAGCGAGCAGTCGGCCCCGGCCAAGCCGGCCGAGCGGGCGCCCGAGCGGCCGTCGGCCACCGAGCAGCGCGTCGTGCCCGAGCCGGTCCCGGTGGCGCAGCCCGCCGGCCAGGAGTTCGGCGACGGCCTCGACATCCCCGACTTCCTGCGCTGACCGTGACCGACTCGTCCACGCCGTTCTGGTTCGCCGGCGAGCTCGGCGCGGCGCGGTTCGGGTTCACGGACGCACGGACCGACCTGGGCCGCGGTCCCGCCGGTGACGGCGGACCCGCGGCCGGCGTCGTCGCCGTGGCGCAGGCGCTCGGCGCCCGCCCGGCGCTGATGCGCCAGGTCCACGGGGCCACGGTCGCCCTCGCCGACCCCGACGGCCCCACGCCCGAGGCGGACGCGCTCGTCGTCGACCGTCCCGGCGTCGCGGCCGTCGTCCGCGTCGCCGACTGCACGCCCGTCGTCCTCGTCTCGCCGGACCGGCCGCTGGCCGCCGTGGTCCACGCGGGCCGCGTCGGGATGGCGCAGGGCGTCGTGACGTCGGCCGTCGAGGACCTCCGCGCCCGGGGTGCGGGCGCGCTCGAGGCCTGGATCGGCCCGCGCGCGTGCGGTGGCTGCTACGAGGTGCCCCAGCAGATGGCCGACGAGGTCGCGGCGGTCGAGCCGGCCGCGCGCACCACCACGCGGCAGGGCACGCCCGGCCTCGACATCGGCGCGGGCGTCGTCGCCCAGCTCGAGCGGGCGGGCGTCGTGGTCCACGACCTCGGCGGCTGCACGATCGAGGACGAGACCTTCTGGTCCCACCGCCGCCAGGGCGACGCCGCCGGCCGGTTCGGGGCCGCCGTGGTGCTGGGGGAGGGGAGTGCCGATGGACCGGCGTGACGAGCTGGCGCAGAACCTCGCGGCCGTCCGCGAACGCATCGACCGCGCGTGCGAGCGCGCCGGACGCTCCCGCGACGAGCTCACCCTCGTCGTCGTGACCAAGACCAGGCCCGCCTCGGACGTCGCGCTGCTCGCCGAGCTCGGCGTGACCGACGTGGGCGAGAACCGCCACCCCGAAGCCGGGGACAAGCGCGCCCAGGCCGAGCAGCTCGGCGCGCACGTGCGCTGGCACTTCGTCGGCGGCCTGCAGACCAACAAGGCCGGCGCAGTCGCCCGCTACGCCGACGTCGTGCACAGCCTCGACCGGCCGAAGCTGGCCCGGTCGCTCGACCGGGGCGCCGAGGCGGCGGGACGCACGCTGCGCTGCCTCATCCAGGTCGACTTCGACACCACCGACCCCGGCCGCGCCGGCGTGCCGCCGCACGAGGTGATGTCGCTGGCCGAGCTGGTCACGGCGGAGTGCCCCCACCTCGAGCTGGGCGGCGTCATGACCGTCGCCCCGCTCGGCCAGGACCCCGCGCCGAGCTTCGCGCACCTGCGCGAGATCAGTGCCGCGCTCGTGCGGGAGGTGCCCGGCGCGACCATCATCTCGGCGGGCATGAGCGAGGATTTCGAGGACGCGATCCAGCATGGCGCGACACACCTGCGGGTGGGTCGCTCGGTGCTCGGGCAGCGCCCTGTACTGCAGTAATGTCGACACCGTCAAGACCGAAGATCGGGAGTGAGCATGGCTGGCGCAATGCGGAGGATGGGCGAGTACCTCGGACTCGTCGAGCAGGCCGAGTACGACGAGGCCGCGGAGTACGAGGCGCCGACCCCGGCGCGTACCGCCGCCCCGGCGCGGACGCCTGCGCCCGCGCAGCCGGCCGCCCGCCCGGTCACGGCGCTCGAGGACCGTCGTGAGCCCGGCATGACCGCCGCGGAGATGGCGCGCATCGAGACCGTCACGCCGCGCACGTACAACGACGCCCGCACGATCGGCGAGTCCTTCCGCGCCGGCGTCCCGGTCATCATGAACCTGTCCGACATCGGGGACGACGACGCCAAGCGCCTCGTCGACTTCGCCGCGGGCCTGGTGTTCGCGGTCCACGGCACGATCAACCGCATCACGGCGAAGGTGTTCCTGCTGTCGCCCGAGGGCGTCCAGGTGTCCGACGAGGACCGCGCGACGCTCGCGGCCGGCGGCTTCTACAACCAGAGCTGAGGTCCCGTGTCGCCGATCGGCACCGTTCTTTCCACCCTGATCGAGATCGCGATCATCCTGGTCATCGCCAGGTTCGTCGTCGACTGGGTGCAGCTGCTCGCGCGCCAGTGGCAGCCGCGGGGCGCCATCGCGGTGCTCTGCGAGGTCATCTTCAGCGTCACGGATCCGCCGCTGCGGGTCCTGCGCAAGGTCATCCCGCCCATCCGCCTGGGTGGCGTCATGCTGGACCTCTCGGCGATGGTGCTGTTGCTGATGTTGTTCATTGCACAATCACTTGTGCTGACCATCTTTTAGTCTCGGGCTGAGGTTCAATCCCGAGCCGCTTGGCGGGCGCATAAGATGAAGCGGTACCGTTGACGAGGCCCCACAAGCTTGCACGACCCGTAACCGACTCAAACGCAGAGGTGACCAGATGGCGCTCACGCCCCAGGACATTCGCGACAAGCAGTTCACCGCCGTACGCTTGCGCGACGGCTACGACATGGGCGAGGTGGAGCAGTTCCTCGACGAGGTCGAGGTCGAGTTCGAGCGTCTCGTCAACGAGAACGCCGAGCTGAAGGCCAAGGTCGCCGAGCTCGAGTCCGCGCTGGAGGAGGCCTCCAAGGCCCAGCCCGCGCCGGCCCCGGTCGCCGAGGCTCCCAAGCCCGAGCCCGTCGCCGCCCCCGAGCCCGTCAGGGCCCCCGAGCCGCCGCAGCCGCAGGAGCTGCGCGTCACCTCGACCGCCGAGGCCTCCACGGCCGCGGCCCGCCTGCTCGAGATCGCCTCGGCCAACGCGGACCAGCTCATGGACGCCGCCAAGGGCGAGGCCGACGCCATCATCGCCGAGGCCCGCGTCGAGGCCGAGCAGCTCTCCGCCGAGGCCCGCCGCAACGCCGACACGCTGCAGTACGAGTCGCGCAAGCGTGCCGAGCAGCTCGACCTCGAGACCGAGCAGCGCCGCAAGGAGACGATCTCCACGCTCGAGCGCGAGCGCCAGGAGCTGCAGAGCGAGATCGACCACCTCCGTGCGTACGAGCGTGAGTACCGCGCCCGCCTGAAGGCCTACTTCCAGGACCAGCTCGCCCAGCTCGAGGGCAGCGCCCCGGTCGCCCCGCAGAAGGGCACCGCACTGGACAGCGGTTCCGACGCGTCGTGAGGCCACTCGCGTTCTGAGTCAGACGACACAGCGCCCGATCCCCTGAGGGGATCGGGCGCTGTCATGTCTGCGGTCGGCCCGGGTGATCCGGTACACCGGCACGCTGCGCGCCGGCACTCGATCACCGGCGCGCTCACCGGGGATTGAGTGGCTGGCGAGGAACGAGCCACGTATCGAGATCACTCGACGCGGCTCGCTCCCTCAGGCGCGCGTCAGGCTCAGCGAGAGACCGAGGTCGGCGTCGGCGACGTCGCCGCCCGTGCCCTCGGCGAACGAGGTGGCCAGCACCTCGTCGGCGATCGACGCGGCGTGCTCGCGCAGCGCCTCGGCCGTCTCGCCGTCGGCGGACCACGTCAGCGCGATGCGGTCCGTGATCTCCAGGCCGGCGGCCTTGCGGGCCTCCTGGATCACGCGGACCGCCTCGCGGGCCAGGCCGGCGCGGCGCAGCTCGTCGTCGATCGCCAGGTCCAGCGCGACCGTCTCGCCCTGCTCGTTGACGACCGACCAGCCCTCGCGGGGACGCTCGGTCACGATGACGTCGTCGGGCTCGACGGTCCAGGACTGGCCGTCCTCGCCCGTCACGGTGGCCGAGCCGTCGGCCTCGAGCGCGGCGGCCAGCCGGCCGGCGTCGGCGGCGGCGATGGCCTGCGCGACGACGGGGGTCTGCTTGCCGTGACGCTTGCCGAGGTGGCGGAAGTTGGCCTTCGCGGAGAACTCCACGAGGTCGCTGCCGGCGTCGCCGAGCGAGCCAAGCGAGGCGATGTTGAGCTCCTCGCACACCTGGGCGCGCAGGTCCTCGCCGAGCTGGTCGTAGTGGGCCGAGCCGATCAGGGCACGGCGCAGCGGCTGGCGCGTGCGGACCTTGGCCTCGGCGCGCGCGGCGCGGCCGAGCTCGGTGACCCGGCGGGCCAGGTCGACGCTCTCGGCGAGGCCGTCCACCACGAGCGACTCGTCGACCTGGGGCCACGAGGCCAGGTGCACCGACGGCGCGGCGTCGGGGGTGACGGGGACGATGACGTCCTGCCAGACCCGCTCGGTCACGAACGGCACGAGCGGCGCCAGCAGTCGGGTGACGACGTCGAGGACCTCGTGCAGCGTCGCGAGCGCGGCCGCGTCGCCACGCCAGAAGCGCTTGCGCGAGCGGCGGACGTACCAGTTGGACAGGTCGTCGACGAACGTCGCCAGCACGGTGCCGGCACGCTGCGTGTCGAAGTCCTCCAGCGCCGTGGTGACGTCGCGCACGAGCAGCTGGGTCTGCGACAGCAGCCAGCGGTCGAGGACCGAGCGCTCGGCGGCGGGCGGGACCTCGCCCGTGGCCGGGCTCCAGCCCTCGGCCCGCGCGTAGAGCACGTGGAAGGCGGCCGTGTTCCAGTAGGTCAGCAGGACCTTGCGGACGATCTCGGTCAGCGCGTTGTGGCCGATGCGGCGCGCGGACCACGGCGAGCCGGAGCACGCCATGAACCAGCGCAGCGCGTCGGCGCCGTGCTCGTCCATGAGCGGCATGGGCAGCAGGATGTTGCCCAGGTGCTTGCTCATCTTGCGGCCGTCCTCGGCCAGGATGTGGCCCAGGCACACGACGTTCTCGTAGCTGGAGCGGTCGAACACGAGCGTGCCGACGGCCATGAGCGAGTAGAACCAGCCGCGGGTCTGGTCGATCGCCTCGCAGATGTACTGCGCGGGGTAGGCCTGCTCGAACTTCTCCCGGGAGCCCTCGACGTGGGGGTAGCCCCACTGCGCGAAGGGCATCGAGCCGGAGTCGAACCAGGCATCGATGACCTCGGGCACGCGGCGGTAGGTGCCGGGCTCGCCGTCGATCGTGAAGGTCACGTCGTCGATGTACGGACGGTGCGGGTCGAGTCCGGACTGGTCGGTGCCGGTCAGCTCGGACAGGTGCGCGAGCGACTCGACGCACACGACCTTGCTCGGGTCGGCGTCGTTGCGCCAGATCGGCAGGGGGGTGCCCCAGAACCGGTTGCGCGACAGGGACCAGTCGATGTTGTTCTCGAGCCAGTCGCCGTAGCGGCCGTGCTTGATCGTGCCGGGGTACCAGTTGGTCTGCTCGTTCTGGGCGAGCAGCTCGTCCTTGCGCTCGGTGGTGCGGATGTACCAGGCCGGCAGGGCGAAGTACATGAGCGGCGTGTGGCAGCGCCAGCAGTGCGGGTAGCTGTGCTCGTAGTCCAGGCCGCGGAACAGCAGGCCGCGGTCCTCGAGGTCGGCGACGAGCGTCGCGTCGGCCTCCTTGAAGAACTTCCCGCCGACGAGGTCGACGTCGTCGCCGAAGTGGCCGTCGGTGGTGATCGGGTTGACGACGGGCAGGCCGTAGGCCTTGCACACCGCCATGTCGTCGGCGCCGAACGCGGGGGACTGGTGGACCAGGCCCGTGCCGTCGTCGGTGGTGACGTACTCGCCCAGCACGACGAAGTGCGCGTCCGGGATCTCGACCAGGTCGAAGGGGCGGCGGTAGGTCCAGCGCTCCATGTCGCGGCCCGTGATCGTCTCGGCGACCTCCCAGCCCTCGCCGAGCGCGGAGCCGACGAGCGGCTCGGCCACGACGACGCGGCGGTCGTCCTTCGTGGCGACGACGTAGGTGACGTCGGGGTGCACCGCGACGGCCGTGTTGGAGACGAGCGTCCACGGCGTCGTGGTCCACACCAGCAGGTCGGTGCCCTCCCACGGTCCGGAGGTCAGCGGGAAGCGGACGTACACGGACGGGTCGACGACCGTCTCGTAGCCCTGTGCGAGCTCGTGGTCCGACAGCGTGGTGCCGCAGCGCGGGCAGTACGGCGCGACGCGGTAGTCCTCGACGAGCAGGCCCTTGCCGTGGATCTGCGACAGCGCCCACCAGACGCTCTCGACGTAGGAGGCGTCCATCGTGCGGTACGGGCTGGACATGTCCGTCCAGTACGCCATGCGCTCGGTCATCTCCTCGAAGAGGTCGACGTTGCGCAGCACCGACTCGCGGCACCTGGCGTTGAACTCGGCGATGCCGTACGCCTCGATGTCGGGCTTGCCGTTGAAGCCCAGCTCCTTCTCGACCGCGATCTCGACGGGCAGGCCGTGGCAGTCCCAGCCGGCCTTGCGGTCGACGTGGTAGCCCTGCATGGTCTTGAACCGCGGGAAGATGTCCTTGAAGACGCGCGCCTCGACGTGGTGCGTGCCGGGGGTGCCGTTGGCGGTCGGCGGGCCCTCGTAGAACGTCCAGCGGGGGGCGTCCTCCGGGGTCTGGAGGCTGGCCGCGAAGGTGCCCTGCTCGGCCCACAGGTCGAGGATCTCGCGCTCCATCGCCGGGAGGTCGACATGCGCGGGAACCGGCCGGTATCCGAGGGGCTCGGCAGCGGCGGCGACGGGGGCGTTCGGGGCGTCCTGACTCACCCGGCCGATTCTACGGGGGCGCGACTTGCACCGGGTCCGTGGTCGGTCTACTGTCCCCGCATGCCCAAGACCGAGTTGGCCGTCCGCGAGGACGAGAGCCCCTGGACCGCCGAAGAGACCCAAGCCGTGCAGGACGAGCTCACCGAGGACCTCACGCGCCTGCGCGAGGAGCTCGACAGCACCGCCAAGGACCTGCAGGACATCCTGGCCGGCGGTGTCGACGGGGCGGGCCAGGACCAGGCCGACGTGGGCTCCAACAGCCTCGAGCGTGACGCCGAGCTGTCGCTGGCCGCGAACCAGCGCGAGCTGCTGCTGCAGACCGAGAAGGCGCTCGAGCGCCTCGAGGACGGCACGTACGGCGTGTGCGAGCAGTGCGGCCAGCCGATCGGCAAGCTGCGCCTCATGGCCTTCCCCCGCGCGACGCTGTGCATGGACTGCAAGCGCCGCGAGGAGCGTCGCTGACCATCGTGACCCCCTCCGCCGAGCCGGCGAACACGACCCTGCGTCCGCGCCGGGTCGGCCTGTTCGCCTGCGTGGCGGCCCTGACGGTCGTGCTCGACCAGCTCACCAAGTGGTGGGCCGTGGCGAAGCTCGACGGTCGTGAGCCGATCACGCTCGTGGGCGACCTGCTCAGCCTGCGCTTCGTCCTCAATCCCGGTGCCGCCCTCGGCACCGCCGCCGGGTACACGATCGTGCTGTCGCTCATCGCGATCGCGGTCGTCGTGACCCTCGTCGTCATCGCCCGCCGCCTGCGCGACCCGTGGTGGGCCGTCGGGCTGGGCCTGTTCCTGGGCGGCGCCGTCGGCAACCTGATCGACCGGCTGTTCCGCGAGCCGTCGTTCCTGCGCGGCCACGTGGTCGACTTCATCGACTACGCCGGGTTCTTCGTCGGCAACGTCGCCGACATCGCCCTGACGATCGCCGCCGTCGTCATCATCTGGCGCTCGTGGCGGGGACACCGCTTCGACGGCACCCGCGAGGAGGACGCATGACCGACGAGACCGAGGTCCGCAGCGTCTACGTCCCGGAGGGGCTCGAGGGCGAGCGCGTCGACGTGGCGCTGGCCCGCGTCTTCGGCGTCTCGCGCACCCGCGCCGGCGAGCTCGTCGCCGACGGGCTCGTGCTGCTCGACGGCGTCGCGCCGATCAAGTCCGACCGCGTCGAGGCCGGCGCGCTGCTCGAGGCGACGATCCCGGCGCCGCGGCGCGCGGTCGTCGTGCCCACCGAGGTCGAGGGCATGTCGATCGTGCACGAGGACGACGACATCGTCGTGGTCGACAAGCCGGTCGGCGTCGCGGCGCACCCCGGCGTCGGCTGGGACGGGCCCACCGTCTCGGGCCACCTCGCGGGCGTCGGCGTGCGCATCTCCACGAGCGGCGCCCCCGAGCGCCAGGGCATCGTGCAGCGGCTCGACGTCGGCACGAGCGGCCTCATGGTCGTGGCGAAGTCCGAGCGCGCCTACACCGTGCTCAAGCAGGCGTTCCGCGACCGCACGGTCGAGAAGACCTACCACGCGCTCGTGCAGGGCCACCCCGATCCGCACACCGGCACGATCGACGCGCCGATCGCGCGGCACCCGAAGCACGACTTCAAGTTCACGGTGCGCGCCGACGGCCGCGCCAGCATCACGCACTACGACACGCTCGAGGCGCACCGCTACGCCTCGCTGCTGACGATCAAGCTCGAGACCGGCCGCACGCACCAGATCCGCGTGCACATGAGCGCGATCAAGCACCCGTGCGTCGGCGACCCGCTGTACGGCTCCGACCCGGTGCTGGCCAAGCGCGTCGGCCTCGACCGGCAGTGGCTGCACGCCGTGCGGCTCGGCTTCGAGCACCCGGCCTCGGGGGAGTGGGTCGAGTTCGAGAGCCCCTACCCGGCCGACCTCCAGCGCGCACTCGACCTCATCCGCGAGCTCGACTGACCGGTGACGGTTTCCCCGGTTAAGCGGGGAAACCGTCACTGAACGAGGTTCGCGAACCACGTGAAGTGACAGCAAACCTCGTTCAGTGGGGCGCGTTCGGACCACACCGGCGCGGGGCTCGCGGCCCGTCCGGCACAATGAGGTCATGAGCCCCGTCATGCGCCAGTCGGACAAGTTGAGGGATGTGCTGTACGACATCCGCGGCCCCGTCAGCGCGCGAGCCGCCCAGCTCGAGGCGGAGGGGCACCGGATCCTCAAGCTCAACATCGGCAACCCGCAGCCCTTCGGGTTCGACGCGCCGGCCGAGATCCTGCAGGACGTCATCGCCGGCCTGCCCACGGCGCAGGGCTACTCCGACAGCCGCGGCATCCAGTCCGCGCGCCGCGCCGTCGTGCACCACTACCAGCTGCAGGACGGCTTCCCGGCGCTCGACATCGACGACGTCTGGCTCGGCAACGGCGTCAGCGAGCTGATCCAGATCGCGCTGCAGGCGCTGCTGAACAACGGCGACGAGGTGCTGATCCCCGCGCCGGACTACCCGCTGTGGACGGCGGTCACGAACCTCGCCGGCGGGCGCCCCGTGCACTACCTGTGCGACGAGGACAACGACTGGAACCCCGACCTGGCGGACCTCGAGTCGAAGATCACCGAGCGCACCAAGGCCATCGTCGTCATCAACCCGAACAACCCCACGGGTGCGGTCTACAGCCGCGAGACGCTCACGGCCATCGCCGACCTCGCGCGCAAGCACGGCCTGGTCCTCATGGCGGACGAGATCTACGACAAGATCCTCTACGACGACGCCGTGCACGTCCCGCTGGCCAGCGTCGCGCCCGACGTGCTGACGCTGACGTTCAACGGCCTGTCCAAGGCGTACCGGGTGTGCGGGTACCGCGCCGGCTGGGTCGTCGTGACCGGCCCGCTGGAGCGCGCCCAGGACTACCTCGAGGGCATCACGCTGCTCGCGTCGATGCGGCTGTGCCCCAACGTGCCGGCCCAGAACGCGATCCAGGTGGCGCTCGGCGGCTACCAGTCGATCAAGGAGCTCATCCTGCCCGGCGGCCGCCTGCTCGAGCAGCGCGACACCGCGGTCAACGAGCTGCGCAAGATCCCCGGCGTCAGCGTGGTCCCGCCGCGCGGCGCGCTCTACGCGTTCCCGCGACTCGACCCCGAGGTGCACCCCATCAAGGACGACCAGCAGTTCGTCCTGGACCTGCTGATGAGCGAGAAGATCCTGCTCACCCAGGGCACCGGCTTCAACTGGCCGGACCCGGACCACCTGCGCATCGTGACGCTGCCGTGGTCGCGTGACCTGGCCGAGGCGATCCAGCGGATGGGCAACTTCCTCAGCTCGTACCGCCAGGACTGACGCTCAGCGGCGCCGCAGCCGGTCCAGCCAGCTGCGGCGCGCGGGAGCGGCGGGCTCGTCGTCCGCGGCCGGGACGCCCAGGTCCAGCCAGTCGCGCTTCTTCCACGAGTGCTTGAAGCCCGGGTCGCTGCTGTTCCAGCCGGTGCCGTAGATCGTCGCGAGGTACTCCTCGGGCCGCGCCGGCAGCGGCACCTCGACGCCCAGCAGCTCGGCGCGGGTCGTGGGGAACATCGTGTCCCGGGACAGCCCGCGGCGGACGCCGGGGTACCAGGAGACGCGGTCGCCCTCGAAGAGCCCGCAGAACACGTCGACCTTCTTCGAGCCGGCACGGCCGACGTGGCGGTGGCTGAAGAAGTCCCCGCTCACGGTGAAGCCGCGCTCGCGCAGGAACTCCTCGAGCCGCGCGTGCGCCGCGGGCAGGCTCGTCGCCTCGTGCGGCTCGAAGGCGATGATGAGGTCGAGGTCGTCGTCGTGGGGGATCAGGTCGTGGTCGCGGACCGCCGCGAGGGCCGCGCCGAAGCCGAAGGCGACGTTCGGGGTCAGGTCGGCGAGGGCGTCGGCGATCTCGACGGCGAAGCGGACGTAGGCCACCTTCTCGTCGTGGGACCAGAAGCGGAAGGACCGCAGCGGGCCGTGGGTGGTCCACTCCAGGGAGCGCTCCAGCAGGAAGCCCTCGTTCGCCACGGCGCGGAAGGTGCGCGCCAGGTCGGGCGTCAGGACGTGCCGCGCGTCGGTGAGCGCGCGACGCGCCTGTGGGTAGCGACCCGTGAGCGCCAGGCCGAGCGGCTCGAGCGCCGCCGTGAGCTCGGGCTCGTCGGGATCGGCGTGCTCGGCCAGGAACGCCGCCAGCTGCTCAGCCCGCTCGGCGGCGTCGTGCACCGGGACGAGGTCCTCGCCCGGCCCCGCGACGCTGATCCGCAGGTCCCGGTGCGCGGAGGCCGCGCGCGACGCGACCGAGCGCAGCCGCAGGGCGGCCAGCTCGACGGGCCGGGCGAGGGCGACCTCGAGCCACGGCGCTTCCTCGTACGACGAGCGGAACGCGACACCGGCGGGGTGGTCCGCGTCGAACAGCCGCGCGGCGTCGAACGCCTCCTCGCCGGGGGCGCCCCAGCTGCTCGCGGTGACCGTGGCGATCGCGGCGAGCTCCCGGGGAGCGAGCCCCTCGACGGTCTCGAGCCCGAGGGACTGCAGCTGCAGCACGACGAGCGGGGTCAGCTCGACGCGCACCCGCTCGACGGCCCGTCCGCCGAGGTCGAGCCGGAGCTCGCCGCCGGGACGCAGCAGGTCGAGCTCGGGGAAGCGGTCGCGCGACTCGCGCACGAGACCCGCGATGCGGTCGGCCAGCTCGGTCACGTCAGCGCTTCACGAGCACGGCGCGCGCGACGTACGCGTCGTCCTGGCGGTACTTGGCGAAGCCGAACCCCTCGACGGCGTACGCGACCTCGAAGCCCTGCAGCACGGCGTTGGCGTTGAAGGCCGTGGGCTCGACGAAGCGCCGGAAGTGCGTGCCGGTGACCTTGGCGCCGCTCGCGTCGCGGACGGTGCGGTACTCGACCGCGAGCCGGTCGCCGGGGGAGGTCAGCGACGCCGCCAGGCGCAGGAACGCCGTCTCCTCCTCGTCGGTGATGGCGTGCACGAAGAAGCGTGCGTAGAGCAGCGTGTTGCCCGGTTCGACGCGCAGCCGCGAGGCCAGCTCGGGGTCGTCGATCGAGGAGGCGACGAACTCGGCCTGCTCGCCCAGCGCGGCCGCCAGGTCGGCGCAGGACTCGACGGCGGCCTTGGAGCCGTCCACGCCCGTGACGTCGTGGCCGTGCGAGGCGAAGAAGATCGAGTCGCGCCCGGCGCCGCAGCCGAACTCGACGATGCGCGCGGGTCCCTCGAGCTCGCCCGCGACGAACGTCGCGAACTGCGACGGCAGCGGGCGGCGGCGGGCCCGGGTGCTGGCGTAGAACTCGTTCCAGTACGCCTCGCGCTCGGCGTCGGACGCGTCGAGCGGCGGGGTGGGACGGTCGGTCATCGGGCCTCCGGTGGCAGGGAAACAAGGGCGCGGCGGCATCGGGCCGCGCTTCACGCTGCGGACAGCGTACGGCCACCGGGCCTTCATCCGGCGGCGGCGTCCCCAGCGCGTCAGGGCGGGTCGTGGCGGGCCGTTCCGGCCACTGCTCGGCCGTCTGCACGCGAAGGCCTGTTTTCTGTCCGAGGCGTCCTCCATGATCGAAGGCATGACCGACATGATCCGCGCGACCGGACTGGTCAAGCGCTATGGCGACGTGGAGGCCCTCGCCGGCCTCGACCTCACCGTGCCCGAGGGCACGGTCCTGGGGCTGCTCGGCCCCAACGGTGCGGGCAAGACCACCGCGGTCCGCATCCTGACGACCCTGCTGGCCCCGGACGAGGGCACGGCCACCGTCGCCGGCGTCGACGTCCGGGCCGATCCGGACGGGGTGCGTCGCCGCATCGGCCTGTCCGGGCAGTACGCGGCGGTCGACGAGTACCTCACCGGCTACGAGAACCTCGAGATGGTGGGCCGGCTGTACGGCATGCGCGCCAAGGACGCGGGCGCCCGCGCGCGCGAGCTGCTCGAGCGCTTCGGCCTGTCCGACGCGGCGGACCGGCCGTCCAAGACGTACTCCGGCGGCATGCGGCGGCGGCTCGACCTCGCCGGGGCGCTCGTGGCGCAGCCGCCCGTCATCGTGCTCGACGAGCCCACCACGGGTCTCGACCCGCGCAGCCGCCAGCAGATGTGGGACGTCATCTCCGACCTCGTCGCCTCGGGCGCCACGGTCCTGCTGACCACGCAGTACCTCGAGGAGGCGGACCTGCTGGCGGACAACATCATCGTGATCGACCGCGGTCGCGCGATCGCCGAGGGCACCGCCGACCAGCTCAAGTCGCAGGTCGGCGGCGAGCGGATCGAGGTCGTCGTCGACGACCCGGCGCACGTGGCCAAGGTCGAGGGCTTCCTGTCCGAGGTGGCCCTGGGCGAGGTGACGGTCCGCGAGCGCACGGTCACCGCGGGCGTGAGCGGCACGGGCGCCGACGACCTCATGCGGGTCCTGGAGCACATCACGGGAGAGGGGATCGACGTCCTCGACATCGGCCTGCGCCGCCCCACCCTCGACGACGTGTTCCTGACCCTGACCGGCCGCGAGGCCGAGGACGACACGACCGAGGAGGTCTCCCGATGAGCACCACGACCACGACCCGTCACGGACTGGGCCGCACGCTCACCGACGGCTGGGTGTGCACCAAGCGCAATCTGATCAAGATCAAGCGCGTCCCCGAGATCATGGTGTTCGTCCTGCTCTCGCCGATCATGTTCGTGCTGCTGTTCGCCTACGTCTTCGGCGGTGCGATCGACGCGGGACCCGGACTGGACTACAAGGAGTTCCTGATCGGCGGCATCTTCGCCCAGACGGTCGTGTTCGGCGCGACCTTCTCGGGCGCGGCGATGGCCGAGGACATGCAGAAGGGCTTCATCGACCGCTTCCGGTCGCTGCCCATGGCGCGCTCGGCCGTGCTGATCGGCCGCACCGGCTCCGACGTCGTCTACAACGTCCTGTCGCTCGTCATCATGGCGATCACGGGCCTGTTCGTCGGCTGGCGCGCGCACGAGGGCATCCCCAAGATGCTGGCCGCGTTCGGCCTGCTGCTGCTGTTCGCGTACGCGATCAGCTGGGTGATGGCGTGGGTCGGGCTCATCGTGCCGAGTGTCGACGTGATCAACAACGCCTCGTTCATCGTGATCATGCCCCTGACGTTCGTCTCGAACGCGTTCGTCCCTCTTCGGGACTTTCCGAGCTTCCTCAAGCCGTTCGTCGAATGGAATCCGGTCTCTGCAGTCACCCAGGCTGTTCGGGAGTTGTTCGGCAATGTTCCGGATCGAGCTCCTGAACCCGAGGCGTGGAGCCTTCAGAACCCTGCGCTCTACACCCTCGTGTGGGTCGTACTGATCGTCGCGATCTTCGTCCCGCTCTCTGTGCGGGCGTACCAGCGGGCCAGCACCAAGTAGCGCGCGGGGGAGGGGCTCCGGTGCGGGCGTGCCTACCGATTCCGTCGGAGCGCTCACGTACGCTGGAGTCCTTCCCCACCACCTCGACCGCGGGCATCCTCCGACGGTCGTGCACACCTGTCCCCACACCCGGGACCGACTTGGCAGCGGAGGCCGACAGCGACCATGGCGAGTGACTCGAGCTTCGTGCACCTGCACGTCCACACGGAGTACTCGATGCTCGACGGACACTCGTTGCTGGGCGGCCTGTTCGAGCGCACCGCCGCCCAGGAGATGCCCGCGATCGCGATGACCGATCACGGCAACGTGCACGGCGCGTTCGACTTCTGGAAGACCGCGCAGAAGCACGGTGTGAAGCCGATCATCGGCCTCGAGGCGTACCTGACGCCCGGCACCCACCGCAGCGAGAAGAAGCGCGTCCGCTGGGGTCGCGGCAACGCCGAGGAGGAGGGCGGCGACGACGTCGCCGGCGGCGGCGCCTACACCCACATGACGATGTGGGCGTCCACCACCGAGGGCATGCACAACCTCTTCCGGCTCTCGTCGCTGTCCAGCCTCGAGGGCTACTACTACAAGCCGCGCGCCGACCGCGAGCTGCTCGAGACGTACGCGAACGGGCTCATCGCCACCACCGGCTGCCCGTCGGGCGCCGTGCAGACGCGCCTGCGCCTGGGCCAGTACGAGGAGGCCCGCCGCGAGGCCGCCGAGCTGCAGGAGATCTTCGGCAAGGAGAACTTCTTCCTCGAGCTGATGGACCACGACATCGCGATCGAGCGCCGCGTCCGCGAGGACCTGCTGCGCCTGGGCCGCGAGCTGGGCATCCCGCCGGTCGCGACGAACGACTCGCACTACACGCACCCCGAGGACGCCGCCGCGCACGACGCGCTCATCTGCGTCGCCTCGGGCAAGCGCATCAACGACGAGAAGCGCCTGCGCTTCGACGGTGGCGGCTACTACATCAAGTCCGCCGCCGAGATGCGCTCGCTGTGGGAGGACAAGCACGGCATGAAGGAGGCGTGCGACAACACCCTCCTGATCGCCGAGCGCTGCGACGTCAGCTTCACCGAGTCCACCGGCGGCTACATGGCGCGCGCCGACGTGCCCGACGGCGAGACCGAGGAGTCCTGGTTCCGCCAGGAGGTCTGGCGCGGCATCGAGGCGCGCTACGGCAAGGACTTCGGCGACGACGTGCGCGCCCGCACCGAGATGGAGCTCGAGGTCATCGCGCAGAAGGGCTACTGCGGGTACTACCTCGTGGTCGCCGACTTCATCAACTGGTCCAAGGACAACGGCATCCGCGTCGGGCCGGGGCGTGGCTCCGGCGCCGGCTCGATCGCCGCGTACGCGCTGCGCATCACCGACCTGTGCCCGTTGAAGAACGGCCTGATCTTCGAGCGCTTCCTCAATCCTGAGCGCCCCTCGATGCCCGACTTCGACATCGACTTCGACGAGCGCCGGCGCGGCGAGGTCATCCAGTACGTCACGCGCAAGTACGGCGCCGACAAGGTCGCCCAGATCGCCACGTTCGGCCGGCTCAAGTCCAAGGCCGCGGTCAAGGACGCCAGTCGCATCCTGGACTACCCGTTCGCGATGGGCGACAAGATCACCAAGGCGATGCCCGCCGACGTCATGGGCAAGGGCGTCAAGCTCGGCGACATCTTCGACGAGAAGCACCCGCGCTACAACGACGGCAAGGACTTCCGCGACCTGCACAGCCAGGACCACGACGTCCGCCAGGTGTACGACATCGCGCTCGGCCTCGAGGGCCAGATCCGCAACTGGGGCGTGCACGCCGCCGGCGTCATCATGAGCAGCGCGCCGCTGCTGGACATCGTGCCGATCATGAAGCGCGAGGCCGACGGCGCGATCATCACGCAGTTCGACTACCCGATGTGCGAGTCGCTCGGCCTGGTCAAGATGGACTTCCTGGGCCTGCGCAACCTCACGGTCCTGGATGACGCCGTCGCCAACATCAAGGCCAACCGCGGCATCGACCTCGTGCTCGAGGACCTGCCGTTCGACGACCCCGAGGCGTACGCGCTGCTGTGCCGCGGCGACACGCTCGGCGTGTTCCAGCTGGACTCGCCGCCCATCCGCCAGCTGCTCAAGATGATGCAGCCGGACAACTTCGAGGACATCAGCGCCGTCATCGCGCTCTACCGTCCCGGTCCGATGGGCGCCGACAGCCACACGAACTACGCCAAGCGCAAGAACGGCCGCCAGGAGATCGACTACATCCATCCCGAGCTCACCGAGGCGCTCAAGCCGATCCTGGGCACCACCTACGGCCTGATCGTGTACCAGGAGCAGGTCATGGAGATCGCCCAGGTGCTCGCGGGATACTCGCTCGGACAGGCCGACAACCTGCGCCGCGCCATGGGCAAGAAGAAGCGCGAGGTCCTGGAGAAGGAGTTCGAGGGCTTCGAGGCCGGCATGATCTCGCGCGGCTACTCCAAGGCCGCGATCAAGACCCTGTGGGACATCCTCGTCCCGTTCGCCGACTACGCCTTCAACAAGGCGCACTCGGCCGCGTACGGCGTCATCAGCTACTGGACCGCGTACCTCAAGGCCCGGTTCCCCGCGGAGTACATGGCCGCGCTGCTGACCAGCGTCAAGGACGACAAGGACAAGTCGGCGCTGTACCTGGCCGAGTGCCGCCGCCTCGGCATCAAGGTGCTGCCGCCGGACGTCAACGACTCGGTGGCGAACTTCGCCTCGGTCGGGCCGGACATCCGCTTCGGCCTCACCGCGGTGCGCAACGTCGGCGCCAACGTCGTCGGCGGGATCATCGAGGCGCGCGAGGAGCAGGGCGCGTTCACCGACTTCGCCGACTTCCTCGACAAGGTCCCGACGCAGGTGTGCAACAAGCGCGTCCTGGACTCGCTCATCAAGGCGGGCGCCTTCGACTCGCTCGGCCACGGCCGGCGGGCGCTCGCGTCGATCGCCGAGGAGGCGGTCGACCAGTACATCGACATCAAGCGCAACGCCGCGATCGGCCAGGACTCGCTGTTCGGCGCCTTCGAGGAGGAGTTCGACGGCCTCGCCGTCACCGTGCCGCAGATCGCGGAGTGGGAGAAGACCCAGAAGCTCGCCTTCGAGCGCGACATGCTCGGTCTCTACGTGTCCGACCACCCGCTCGGCGGGCTCGAGCACGTGCTGGCGGCGAACTCGGACTCCTCGATCGGCGCGCTCCTCGACGGGGACCGGCCCGACGGCGACGTGCTGCGCCTGTGCGGCCTGGTGACGAACGTCCAGCGCCGGATGAGCAAGAAGGGCGACACGTGGGCCACGATCACCCTCGAGGACCTCGAGGGCTCGGTCGACATCGCGGTCTTCCCGGCCGCGTACAACCTCGCGGCCGGCGTGCTCACGCAGGACTCGCTCGTCGTGGTCAAGGTGCGCGTGCGCCGCAACGACGACGGGATGGACCTGTCGGCCAACGAGGTCACCCGCCCGGCGATGGGGGAGGGGCGCACCGACCAGCCGCTCGTCGTGAGCATCTCCACGTCGCGCTGCACCCTCGACACGATCAATGCCTTCAAGCAGGTGCTGGGCTCGCACCCGGGCGTCACCGAGGTGCACCTGCGCCTGTCGGGCCCGGGCAAGACCACCACGATGCGCCTCGACCAGGGCCTGCGCGTGTCCACGACGTCGGCGCTGTTCGCGGACCTCAAGGAGCTGCTCGGGCCGGGGTGCCTGGCATGACGCGAATCGCGACGGTCCTGCTGGGGGTCGCCGCCAGCGGCGTGCCGGCGGGGCTCGTGTGGCTGTGGCTGGGCGAGCCGTCCGAGTGGCTGGCGACCGAGCGCGGGCTCGTCCTGACCGAGTCGGCGGCCGGCGGGCAGTTCCAGGTGGTGGCGGTGTTCGCGCTCATCGGGATCGTGCTGGGCGTGGTCGCGGGCGTCCTGACCCACCGGCTCACGCGGCCCGGCCGCTGGCAGCACGTCGTGGGCCTCACGGCCGCGGCGAGCGCCGCCGCGCTGCTGTGCTGGCGCGTCGGCGTGATGCTGGGTCCCAACCCGCCTGCCGAGGCCAAGGACGTCGAGGTGCTGCAGACGGTGCCGTCGCAGTTCGCCGTCGACGCCCTCGCGCCGTTCCTGCTGTGGCCGCTCGCGGCGGTGCTGGCCTACACGCTGTCGATGTACCTCAGCACCGACGGCGTCGACGAGGACGACGAGCCCGAGCCCGCCGAGGTCAGCGACCGATCGACGCCGTGACCGCGCCGGTCTGAGCCACCAGGTCGGCGGGTGCGACCTCCAGGTCCAGGCCGCGCCGGCCGCCCGAGACGAACACGGTCTCGTGCCCCAGGGCGCTCTCGTCCACGACGGTGCGGTGCGCGCGCTTCTGCCCGAACGGGCTGATCCCGCCCAGCACGTAGCCCGTGGCGCGCTGCGCCGCCGCGGCGTCGGCCATCTGCGCCTTCTTCGCCCCGAGGGCGGCCGCGGCCCGCTTGAGGTCGAGGCTGCCCGAGACGGGCACCACCGCGACGGCCAGCTCGCCGTCGAGGTCGATCATGAGCGTCTTGAACACCCGTGCCGGGTCCAGGCCCAGCACGTCGGCGGCCTCCTGGCCGTACGACTGCGCGCGGGGGTCGTGCTCGTACGCGTGTGCCGTCACGGCCACGCCGGCCCGGTGGAGGGCGACCAGTGCGGGCGTGCCCTCGGGTCCCTTCTTCTTCGCCACGCCGGCAGGCTACCGGCCGCCCCGCCACCGGGGTGCGGACCCGCTGAGTTTCACGTTCGGCCGCCTTCGTCCGGCGTGTCGCGGGCCGAACGTGCAACTCAGCGGGTCGGGGGCCGGGGGGCGCGCTCGAGGGTGGCGCGGACGGCCAGGCCGAGCAGCAGGGCCCAGAAGGCGGCGCCGACCGACCACAGCGTGATGCCCGAGGCGGCAAGCAGGAACGTCAGGCCGGCGCTCGTGCGGTGACGGGGCTGCGCGAAGGCCCCCTCGAGCGAGCCGACGAGCGCGCCGACGAGGGCGAGCCCGGCGACCGCCTCGATGATCCCGGCCGGTGCCACGGCGGCGAGCGTCACGACGAGGCCGGCCGAGCCGGCGATCACGAGGTAGGCGACGCCCGACGAGACGCCGGCGATCCAGCGCCGCTCGCGGGGACCGGCCTCGTCCCCGGCGGCGAGCGCGGCGGAGAGGGCGGCGAGGTTCATGGCGTGCCCGCCGAAGGGCGCGACCGCCGCGGTGCCCAGCCCGGTCGTGACGACGGACGAGCGCCACGGCGCCTCGAACCCGAAGGACCGGAGCACGGCCGCACCCGGCAGGTTCTGCGACGCCATCGTGACGACGGTGAGCGGCAGCGCGATGCTGACGACGGCCGCCCACGTCAACGTCGGCGTGGTCCACGTCAGCGTCGGGACGAACTGCGCCGTGTCGATCTCGGCACCGGACCGCCACGCGGAGACGAGGATCGCCACGACGGCGACGAGCAGGGCGAACGGCACGGCCCAGCGCGGCCGGAACCGGGTCGCGGCCAGCCACGCCAGGAGGACCGGCGCGACGTAGGCCGGCGACTCGGCCAGCGCGACGAACGGCGCGAGGCACAGCTGCAGCAGGATCCCCGCCAGCATCCCCTGGGCGATCTCGGTGGGGATCCGCGCGACGAGCCGGCCCAGGACGGGCACGAGCCCGATCACGGCGATCAGCACGCCGGTGACGACGAACGCGCCGACGGCCGCGGCCCAGCCGCCGTCGACCCGGCCGGTCGAGACCAGCAGCGCCGCGCCGGGAGTGGACCAGGCGAGCGTGACGGGGATGCGATGCACGAGGCCCAGCACGATGGCCAGGACGCCGAAGCCGACGGTCAGCGCGAGCAGCCCGCTCTCGGCCTGGTCCTCGGTGGCGCCCGCGGCGCACAGGCCGGCCAGCACCACCGCGAACGAGGACGTGAAGCCCACGAGGGCCGTCACGACGCCGGCGGTGACCGGCTGCTGCCATGGCGACGCGGAGGCCATGCACCCGCCTCCTAGACTTGGACCGTGCTTCGACGACTCGATCTTCGTGACCAGACCGGAGGGTACCGCGACGCGGTCCCGCGTGCCGAGGTCGACGTCGAGCATGCGCTGCGTGCCGTCGTCCCGATCTGCGAGGACGTGCGCACGCGCGGGGCCGACGCGGTGCTCGACGCCGGCGAGCGGTTCGACGGCGTCCGCCCCGAGCGGCTGCGCGTGCCGGCCGACGAGATGCAGAAGGCCTTCGACAACCTCGACCCCGCCGTGCTGGCCGCGATCGACGAGTCGATCGCCCGCCTGCGCGCCACGTGCGAGGCCGAGCTCGAGCGCACGGTCTCGGTCGACGTGGCGCCGGGCGCCACGGTGGAGCGGCGCATCGTCCCGATGCAGCGCGTGGGCCTCTACGTGCCCGGCGGCCTCGCGCCGCTCGTCAGCACCGTCATCATGAACGCCGTTCCGGCGCAGGTCGCGGGCGTGCCCGGCATCGCCCTGGCCAGCCCGCCGCAGGCGGAGTTCGGCGGCCTGCCGCACCCGACGATCCTGGCCGCGTGCGTGCGCCTGGGCATCGACGAGGTCTACGCCGCCGGTGGCGCGCAGGCCCTCGCGATGCTCGCGTACGGCACGCAGGAGAACGAGGCGGTCAACCTCGTCACCGGTCCGGGCAACATCTTCGTCGCGGCCGCCAAGCGCCACCTGCAGGGCGTCGTGGCGATCGACGCCGAGGCCGGTCCCACCGAGATCGCGATCATCGCGGACGCGACCGCCGACGCCGAGTTCGTCGCGGCCGACCTCATCAGCCAGGCCGAGCACGATCCGCTCGCCGCCGCCGTCCTCATCACGGACTCGCTCGAGCTGGCCGACGCGGTCGACGCCGAGCTCGCCCGCCAGGTGCCGACCGCGCGCCACGCCGAGCGCATCGGCACGTCGCTCGCGGGCACGCAGTCCGCGACCGTCCTCGTGCGCGACCTCGACCAGGCCGTCGACGTCGCCAACGCGTACGCCGCCGAGCACCTCGAGATCCAGACCGCCGACGCACCCGCCGTCGCCGACCGCATCGTCAACGCCGGTGCGGTGTTCGTCGGGGCGTACGCGCCCGTCTCGCTGGGCGACTACGCCGCCGGCTCGAACCACGTGCTGCCCACCGCGGGCTGCGCGTGCCACTCCTCGGGCCTGTCGGTGCGCGCGTTCGTCAAGAACATGCACGTCGTGACCTACTCCGACGCCGCCCTGCGCGACGTCGGCCCGAAGGTCGTGACGCTGGCCGAGGCCGAGGACCTGCCGTCGCACGGCGCGGCCGTCTCGGTGCGGCTCGCCCGATGAGCGTCCCGGCGTGGGTGCCGATCCGTGACGAGCTGCGCGACGAGGAGCCGTACGGCGCCCCGCAGATCGACGTCCCGGTCCGCCTGAACACCAACGAGAACCCGTACGGTCCCAGCCCGGAGGCGGCGGCCGACATCGCCGCCGCCGTGCAGGAGGCCGCGCTCGAGCTCAACCGGTACCCCGACCGCGAGGCGTGGGCGCTGCGCGAGGCGCTCGCGGCCTACCTCGGCCACGGACTGACCGCCGACCGCGTCTGGGCCGCCAACGGCTCCAACGAGGTCATGCAGCAGATCCTGCAGGCGTTCGGCGGGCCCGGCCGCACCGTGCTGTCGTTCGCGCCGACGTACTCGATGTACCCCGAGTACGCGCGCAACACCCACACCCGCTGGGTGGCGGGCAAGCGCGCCGAGGACTTCTCGATCGACGTCGACGCGGCCGTCGCGCTGGTCGAGGCCGAGCGCCCCGACGTGGTCTTCCTGACCTCGCCGAACAACCCCACGGGCACGGCGCTGGCTCCCGAGGAGCTGCGCTCGGTGCTGGACGTCGCGCCCGGCATGGTCGTGGTCGACGAGGCCTACGCCGAGTTCCGCCGCGCGGGCACGCCCACGGCCCTCGAGCTGCTGGCGGACCACCCGCGACTCATCGTCACGCGCACGATGAGCAAGGCCTTCGCGCTGGCCGGGGGACGCCTCGGCTACCTGGCGGCCGACGCGGCCGTCGTGGACGCGCTGCGCATCGTGCGCCTGCCGTACCACCTGTCGGCCGTGACGCAGGCCACCGCGCTGGGCGCGCTGCGGCACACCGACGAGCTGCTCGCGCAGGTCGACGCGCTGCGCACGACGCGCGACGAGACCGCCGCCTGGCTCGCCGGGCGCGGGTACGACGTGGCCGCCTCCGACGCCAATTTCGTGCTGTTCGGGCATTTCGCCGATCGGCACGCCGTGTGGGAGGGTTTGGTCGACCGAGGAGTCCTGATCCGCGAGGTCGGGCCCTCGGGCTGGTTGCGGGTGTCGATCGGCACCCCGGACGAGATGCAGGCGTTCCGCGACGCCCTGCAGGAGGTGGACCCCCGATGACCCAGTACGCCGCCGGCACGCGCACGGCCAGGATCGAGCGCAAGACCTCGGAGTCGCACGTCGTCGTCGAGCTCGACCTCGACGGCACGGGCACGCACGACATCAACACGGGCGTCGGCTTCTACGACCACATGCTCACGGCGTTCAGCCGCCACTCGCTGATCGACCTCACGGTCCGGTCCGAGGGCGACCTGCACATCGACGCGCACCACACGGTCGAGGACACGGCCATCTGCATCGGCCAGGCGATCCGCGAGGCGCTCGGCGACAAGGCCGGCATCCGCCGCTACGGCGACGCCCTCGTCCCGCTGGACGAGGCCATCGCGCAGTGCGTCGTCGACGTGTCCGGACGCCCGTACTTCGTGCACACCGGCGAGCCCGAGCGCCAGATCACCGCGATCATCGGCGGCTCGTACATCGGCTCGCTGACGTCGCACGTCTTCGAGTCGATCGCGCACCACGCCGGGGTCACGATGCACGTGAACCTGATCGCGGGCCGCGACCCGCACCACATCGCCGAGTGCCAGTTCAAGGCGCTCGCCCGCGCCATGCGGCAGGCGATCGAGCCCGATCCGCGTGAGACGGGCATCCCGTCCACGAAGGGAGCCCTGTGACGACGGTCGCCGTCCTCGACTACGGCTCGGGCAACCTGCGCTCGGCCGTGCGCGCGGTCGAGCGGGCGGGCGAGTCCCGCGGCGCCGAGGTCGTGCTGACCTCCGACGCGACGACCGCGCTCGAGGCCGACGGACTGCTCGTCCCCGGGGTCGGCGCGTTCGAGGCCTGCATGCAGGGCCTGCGCGCGGTCGACGGCGAGCGGATCATCGAGCGCCGGCTCATCGCGAGCCGGCCCGTCCTGGGCATCTGCGTGGGCATGCAGATCCTGTTCGCCGAGGGCATCGAGCACGGCGTCCGCAGCACGGGCTGCGGTGAGTGGCCCGGCACGGTCGAGCACCTGCAGGCGCCGATCGTCCCGCACATGGGCTGGAACACCGTCGAGCCGCCCGAGGGCAGCCGCATGTTCGCGGGCCTGGAGGACGAGCGGTTCTACTTCGTGCACTCCTACGGCGTGCGCGACTGGAAGCTCGACGCCGAGGGCACGCCGTTCGAGGCGCCCGGCGTCACGTGGACGCAGTACGGCGGCGACCGCTTCGTCTCGGCCGTCGAGCACGGACCGCTGTGGGCCACGCAGTTCCACCCCGAGAAGTCGGGCGACGCCGGCCGCCGGCTGCTCGAGAACTGGATCGCCACGCTCGGTGGTTGAGTAGCTCGCGAGCGCAGCGAGCGGCGTATCGAAACCACCGCCCTCGCAGGTGATCTCGATACACCGTCTCGCTGCGCTCGCCGGCACTCGATCACCGGGCTGGGTGCGCTTCTCAGGCGCGGTACCGCTCGGGCCGGTGGTTGAACGCCAGCACGATGTTGAGCACCACGGCGCCGAGCGCGGACAGCAGCACGTTGTCCCACGGCACGACCAGCAGCGCGCCGACGACCACCAGCACGTCGAGCGCCATCTGCACGTAGCCGGCCCGCAGCCCGGCCTGCTCCTGCGCGATGAGCGCGAGGACGCTGAAGCCGCCGAGGCTCGAGCCGTGGCGGAACAGGATGAGGATGCCCACGCCCGCGAGCAGGTTGCCGGTCAGCACGCCGTAGACCGGCGTGAGCTCGGGGGAGGGGATCATCTGCGCGTGCAGCGAGGTGAACGCCGACAGCAGCGCCACGGCGACGATCGACCGGAACGTGAAGCGCCAGCCCTTCTTCCACGCCGCCAGCGCGAAGAACGGCAGGTTGACCAGCACCAGCATGAGCGGCAGCGCGACGGGGAGCGCGTACGTCAGCAGCAGCGACAGGCCCGCCGTGCCGCCCGTGACGGCGTGGGCCTCGTGCAGCAGGTGCAGGCCAAGCGAGGCGAGCCACGTGCCGGTCAGGACGCCGAGGACGTCCTCGGCGGGGGTGTGCGGCAGGGTCACCGCGGTGGGCTCGGTGGAGTCGGCGGGCTCGAGGTCGGCGCTGGGTTCACTCATGGCCCGACAACTCTACGGAGGCGCCTCGATACGATCGCGAGGTGACTCTCGAACTCCTCCCCGCCGTCGACGTCGCCGAGGGACGGGCCGTGCGCCTCGTCCAGGGCGAGCTCGGCAGCGAGACCTCGTACGGCTCCCCGCTCGACGCCGCCCTGCAGTGGCAGCAGGACGGGGCCGAGTGGGTGCACCTGGTCGACCTCGACGCCGCGTTCGGCAAGGGGAGCAACCGCGAGCTGCTCGCCGAGGTCATCGGCCGGCTGGACATCAAGGTGGAGCTCTCGGGCGGCATCCGCGACGACGAGTCGCTCGACGCGGCGATGGCCACGGGCTGCCGCCGGGTCAACCTCGGCACGGCGGCCATCGAGGACCCGGACTGGTGCCGCTCGGCGATCGCGCGCTACGGCGACCGCGTCGCGGTGGGCCTCGACGTCCGCGGTCGCACGCTCGCCGCGCGCGGCTGGGTCAAGGAGGGCGGCGACCTGTTCGAGACCCTGGCTCGACTCGACGCCGACGGCTGTGCGCGCTACGTCGTCACCGACGTCACGAAGGACGGCACGCTCAGCGGTCCCAACCTGGACCTGCTGCGCCGGGTGTGCGAGGTCACCGACAAGCCCGTCGTGGCCTCCGGCGGCGTCTCGAGCCTGGACGACCTGCGGGCCATCGCGTCCCTGACCGGCATCGGCGTCGAGGGCGCGATCGTGGGCAAGGCGCTCTACGCGGGCGCGTTCACGCTGCCCGAGGCGCTCGCCGCGGTCGCGGAGTAGGCCTCAGCAGCCGTCGCGCATGAGGTCGGGGCGCGTGCCCGAGGTGACCTCGAGCATCGTGACCTTGCTCCGGCTGTCGATCGCGTCGACGTTCTCGTCGAACAGGAAGCCCAGCCACGCGTCGCCCTCGGTGACGAAGACGCCGGTCTGGCCGTATCCGGCCTCGGTCATCTCGGCGGTCTCGTAGACGGCCGAGACCTGGCGCAGCGTGCTGCCGACGCCCAGGCCGTCCGCCGTCCGGGGCTGCTCGCCGCGCACGCCGAGGGAGACGACCGTGCCGTCCTCCTTCGTCAGCACGTCGAGCGAGGAGGCGTAGTCGGGCTTCCAGCCGAGCGGCTCGGCGCGGCCGCACTCCTCGCCGCCGACGGGCACGTCCTCGTCGAACGGGCCGGTGTCGAGCGCCTCGTCGCGCGTCATGCCCACGCGGACGGGACCGATGCGGCCGGGCGCGACGACGAGCTGTTCGATGGAGGGCAGCGCCGTCGGCTCGCTCGTCGGGGTGGGCTCGGTGGTGGCCGAGGGCGTGGCCGACGAGGCGGTGGAGGCCGTCGCGACCGGTGTCTCGTCGGGGGAGTCCGAGCACCCCGTGAGGGCCAGCGTCGCCGCCACGGCCAGCACGCCGAGGCGGCTCGATCGACGGTGGGACGCACGGGCTACGCTCATGGCCGTGAGCCTAGCCGTCCGTGTCATTCCGTGTCTGGACGTGGACGGTGGCCGCGTCGTCAAGGGCGTCAACTTCGTCGACCTGCGCGACGCGGGCGACCCGGTCGAGATGGCCCGCGTCTACGACGCCGAGGGCGCCGACGAGCTGACCTTCCTCGACATCACCGCCTCCAGCAGCGACCGCTCCACGACGTTCGACATCGTCGGCCGCACCGCCGAGCAGGTCTTCATCCCGCTCACGGTCGGCGGCGGCGTCCGCACCGTCGACGACGTCGACCGGCTGCTGCGCGCGGGCGCCGACAAGGTCGGCATCAACACCGCCGCGATCGCGCGGCCCGAGGTCATCGCCGAGATCGCCCGCCGCTTCGGGAATCAGGTGCTCGTGCTGAGCGTTGACGCTCGACGTGCAGACGATCAGCCCAGCGGGTTCGAGGTGACCACCCACGGTGGCCGGCGCTCGGCCGGCATCGACGCCGTCGAGTGGGTGCGCCGCGCCAGTGAGCTCGGCGCGGGCGAGATCCTGCTCAACTCCATGGACGCCGACGGCACGCAGGCCGGGTTCGACCTCGAGATGATCCGCGCGGTCCGGCAGGTCACCGACGTGCCGCTCATCGCCAGCGGCGGCGCGGGCCGGCTCGAGCACTTCCCGCCGGCGGTCGACGCCGGCGCCGACGCGGTCCTGGCCGCGAGCGTCTTTCACTTCGGCACGCTCACGATCTCCGCGGTGAAGGAGACGCTGCGAGCGGCAGGTCACGTGGTCCGGTGACCACCGCCCTGGACTCCCTCGGCGGGAACGACACCGCGCGGCTCACGCGCCGCGGGTTCGCGGTCATGGGCCGCGGCATCCTGCGCCAGCGCCTCATGTTCACGTGGGCCGCGCTGGCCTCGCTGCTGTTCGGCGTCATGACGGTCGCCGACGCCTGGGTGCTCGGCTGGGCCACCGACCACGTCATCACCCCGTCCTTCGAGGCGGGGGAGGTCACCCGGTCGGCCCTGGCGACCGGCGTCGGCCTGTTCGTGCTGGCCGCCGTGCTGCGCACGATCGGCGTCATCGGCCGCCGGCTGCTCGGCGGCGTCGTGTTCTACCGCCTCGTGCGCGACGACCGCCTGCGCGTGACGCGCCGCTACCTGCAGCTGCCGCTGCGCTGGCACCACCGTCACCCGGCGGGACAGCTGCTGAGCAACGCCAACGCCGACGTCGAGGCCACGTGGTCGGTCTTCATGCCGCTGCCGATGGCGCTCGGCACGATCGCGATGCTCGTCGCCGCGATCGGCACGATGCTGGCCGCCGACCCGGTCCTGACGCTCGTCGGACTGGTCGTCATCCCGCTGCTGTTCGTCGCCAACGCGATCTACCAGCGCTGGCAGGGGCCGCGCATCGCCCTCGCGCAGAGCCTGCGCGGCGACGTCTCCACCGTCGCGCACGAGTCCTTCGACGGCGCGCTCGTCGTGAAGTCCCTCGGCCGCGAGGCCGACGAGACCGCGCGCTTCCGCGCCGCGAGCGAGCGGCTGCGCGACGCCGCGATCGGCATCGGCCGCGTGCGGGCGATCTTCGATCCCGTCATCGAGGCGCTGCCGAACCTCGCCGTCCTCGCGGTCCTGCTGCTCGGCGCGTGGCGCGTCGGCGAGGGCGGCGCCGACGCGGGCGACGTCGTCCAGGTCGCCTACCTGTTCACCGTCATCGGGATGCAGATCCGCTCCTTCGGCTGGGTCCTGGGCGAGCTGCCGCGCGCCGTCGTGGGCTGGGACCGGGTCTCGCGCGTGCTCGACGAGGACGAGGCGATGGACTACGGCACCGCCACCGTCCCGGGCGCCGGCCCCGTCCCGCTCGAGGTCGAGGACCTGGACTACGCGCACCCCGACGAGCCGGACACGGCGGCCCTGCGCGACATCGGGTTCACCGTCCCCGCCGGCACGGTCACGGCGATCGTCGGCGGCACGGGCAGCGGCAAGAGCACCCTGACCTCCCTCGTCACCCGCCTGGTCGACCCCGACGCGGGTGCCGTCCGGATCGGCGGCGTCGACGCGCGCGACCTGTCCCAGCGCGCCCTGACGCGCGCCGTCGCGCTCGTCCCGCAGGCCACGTTCCTGTTCGACGACACCGTGCGCGCCAATGTCGTGCTCGACCTCGACGTCCCCGACGAGCGGGTCTGGGAGGTGCTGCGCATCGTCCAGGCCGATCGCTTCGTCGCGGCGCTGCCGAACGGCCTCGACACCCAGCTGGGGGAGCGCGGCACGTCGCTGTCCGGCGGCCAGCGCCAGCGGCTCGCGCTCGCGCGGGCGCTCGTGCGCGATCCGCGCGTGCTCGTCATGGACGACGCCACCAGCGCCCTCGATCCCGAGGTCGAGCAGCGCATCCTGCGCGCGCTCGCCGACCGCGACGGCTCGCCCACCACGATCGTGGTCGCCTACCGCAAGGCGACGATCGCGCTGGCCGACGAGGTCGTCCTGCTCGACCAGGGCCGGGTCGCCGACCGCGGCACCGACGCCGAGCTGCGCGCGCTGTCGGCCGCCTACCGCAACCTCGTCGACGCGTACGACCAGGCCCGCGAGGAGGTCGACCATGAGTGAGCAGCGCGCGGGCGGCCTCGCCGTCCTGGCCCGCGGCATGCGCCGCAACCCCGAGATCACCGAGGGCATCTGGCTGACCCTCGTGCTGGCGCTGCTGAGCACGGCGGGCGGCTCCGTCGTGCCCGTCGTGGTCCGCGCCGCGCTCGACGACGGCTTCACGGCCGACGGCGTCGACCTGTCGCTCGTCACGCGCTACGTCGTGATCGCCGCGCTGCTCATGGTCGCGATCGCCGTCACCGGCTACTGGTCCAAGGTGCGCATCTTCACCGCGAGCGAGCGCGGACTGGCGAATCTGCGCGTCGACGCGTTCCGCCACGTGCACGACCTGTCGATGCTCACCCAGAACACCCAGCGTCGCGGCGCGCTCGTCTCGCGGGTGACCTCCGACGTCGACCAGATCAGCCAGTTCCTGCAGTTCACCGGGATCATGATGATCGTCAGCGTCGGCCAGATGATCGTCGCGACGCTCGTCATGCTGTTCCTGTCGTGGCAGCTGACGCTCGTCGTGCTGATCAGCTTCGTGCCGCTCGCGCTGAGCCTGCGCTGGCTGGCCGGCGCGATGTCGCGCGCGTACGACAAGGTCCGCGCCAGCGTCGGCGAGATGCTGGCCGTCATCGCCGAGCCCGTCGTCGCCGCGTCGGTCGTGCGCAGCCACGGCATCGAGGAGCGCACGCAGCAGCGCGTCGACGCGGCCGTCAGCGCGAACTACCGCAACAACATCCGCGCCCAGACGATCACGGCGGGGGCGTTCTCCGCGGCGATCCTCGTCGGCGGCATCGCCAACGCGGCCGTGCTCGCGATCGGCGTCTGGCTGGGCGTCGCGGGCGAGCTGACGATCGGCACCGTCGTGGCGTTCGTGTTCCTCGTGGGCCTGTTCACGGGTCCGGCCCAGATGGCCACGCAGGTCATCTCCGAGGCGCAGAACGCGATCTCGTCGTGGCGCCGCGTGCTCGACCTGCTCGACACCCCGGCCGACGTCGTCGACCCGGGGCCGGCCGGGCAGCCGCTGCCCGAGGGCGACCTCGACGCGCGGTTCGACCACGTCTCGTTCGCGTACCCCGGCGGTCCCACGGTCCTGGCCGACGTCGACGTCACGATCGACCCGCGCCAGCGCGTCGCGGTCGTGGGCGAGACCGGCTCGGGCAAGACGACGTTCGCGAAGCTGCTGACGCGCCTCATGGACCCCGTCGAGGGCCGCGTCGAGCTGGGCGGCGTCGACATCGCGCAGGTCGCGTTCGAGGACCTGCGCCGGCACGTGCTGATGGTGCCGCAGGAGGGCTTCCTGTTCGACGCGACGCTCGCCGAGAACCTGCGGTACGGCCGCCGCGACGCGACGGACGAGGAGCTGCTCGGCGCGATCGAGCGGCTCGGCCTGGCCGACTGGTTCGCGACGCTGCCGCGCGGCCTGCAGACCCGCGTGGGCCAGCGGGGCGAGTCGCTGTCGGCGGGGGAGCGCCAGCTGGTCGCCCTCGTGCGGTCCGCGCTGGCCGACCCGGCGTTCCTCGTGCTCGACGAGGCCACCAGCGCCGTCGACCCGCAGACCGAGCTGCGCGCCACGCGGGCTCTCGACCGGCTGCTGCAGGGCCGCACGAGCGTCACGATCGCGCATCGCCTCTCCACGGCCGAGAACGCCGACCGCGTCCTCGTGTTCGACCAGGGCCGCCTCGTCGAGGACGGGCACCACGACGACCTCGTCAAGGCCGACGGCGTCTACGCGCGGCTGCACGCGTCCTGGGTGGCGCAGGCGTCGCTCGGCTGAGTGCTTCCGCGCCCTGCGAGAATGGCCCGGTGAGCTCTCTCGACCCCGCCATCGCCGCCCGGCTCAAGCGCAACGAGGCCGGCCTGGTGCCCGCCGTCGTGCAGGACGCGACGTCGCGCGCCGTCCTCATGATGGGCTGGATGGACGACGAGGCCCTGCACCGCACGCTGACCACGCGGCGGGGCACGTTCTGGAGCCGCAGCCGCCAGGAGTACTGGGTCAAGGGCGAGACGTCCGGCCACACCCAGCACGTCCGTGAGGTCCGCCTCGACTGCGACGGCGACACGCTGCTCGTCGTCGTCGACCAGGTCGGCGCGGCCTGCCACACCGGCGCCACGACGTGCTTCGACGAGGACCGGCTGGCGTGAGGCGCAACCTGCTCGGACCCGCCGTCCTGGCACTGCTGGCCACGGGCGGCGGTGCGCTGTGGGCGCTGCGGGCGGCCTGGAGCACCGCCGCCGTGTCGGCGCCCGGCCTGCCCGAGGTGGACCTGGCGGTCTCCGGCTCCGACGTCGTGCCCGGCGCCGTCGGCCTGGCCGTCCTCGTCATGGCCGCCGCGGCCGGCGTCATCGCCGCCGGGCCCCGCCTGCGCCGGGTCATCGGCGTCCTCGTCGTGGTCGCCGCGGCGGTCGGCATCGCGCTGGCCGCCACCGCCGACCAGGCCACGGCACGCGCCCGGGCCATCGACGAGGCGGCCGTCTCGGGCACCCGCGTCGCGTGGGACGCGTCGATCGCCCAGCCGCTGTCCGTCGTCGCCTTCGCGGCGGCCCTGCTGGTGGGTGCGCTCGTCGCGTGGCAGGGCCCGCGATGGGCCACGATGGGCCGCAAGTACGAGACGCCGGCGGCCCGCGAGCCCGAGTCCAGCGACCTGTGGAAGGCGATGGACGACGGCGTGGACCCGACGATCTGAGCACCGAGTAGGCTGTGCTCGACCCCGCCCCCGCAGCATCACTAGGAGTGCCCCCATGTCGCACGGATCGTCGCCGGCCGCCTGGACCGCCGTCCTCGTCAGCCTCGCCGGCTTCCTCGTCGGCGGAATCGGCCTGATCCCCGAGCCGAACTGGGTCGTCTTCACGATCGGCTGCGTCCTGGCCGTCGGTGCGCTGCCGCTGGGCAAGATCCTCTCGGTCGCCGGGCTGGGCGCCTCGCGCGTCAAGGGCGAGCACTGACGGTTCCCGTCACCGCGCCGGCCGCCTCGCGCGGCCGGCTCCTGCGCGGCCCCGCGCTGGCCGCCGCCGGCGGACTCGCCGGCCTGGCCCTGCTCCACGTGCGCGACCCGCACGAGCAGGGCGCCTACGGGTTCTGCCCGTTCCTGCGCCTCACCGGCGTGCCGTGCCCCGGCTGCGGCGGCCTGCGCGCCGTGCACCTGCTCACCGAGGGCGAGCTCACCGCCGCCGCGGGGAGCAATCTCTTCGCCGTCTCCCTCGTGGTCGTGCTCGTCACGGCCTGGGCCGTGTGGACGGCTCGGCGGGCCCGCGGCGTCGACGCCCGGTTCCTGACCTGGTCCTCGCGCACCGTCGTGGTCGCCGGCGTGCTGGTGGGGGCCTTCTGGGTCGTCCGGCTGACCCCGTGGGGGGCGTGGCTCGCGCCCTGACGGACGCGGCCACGCCACCGCGCATCAGGCGACCGGCTGGCCCTGGAACCGCTTGTAGGCGTACGCCGCGGCGATCGTCGTGACCGGGTAGGCCACGAACAGGCCCAGGCCGCACAGGCAGAAGCCGACGAGGATCAGCAGGAACGACAGCAGCGCCAGCAGCAGCGCGTTGCCGACGTTCGACGAGACGAGCGTGAAGCTCGCCCTGATCGCGTCGACGGGCGACAGGTTCCGGTCGACCACGAACATGAGCGCGAAGTACGACAGGAACGCGAACACGACGCCCGGCAGGATGCACAGCACCAGGCCGATCGTCACGCCGATGCCCACGAGCAGCGAGGTGACGATGACGTTCACCAGCGGGATCCGCGAGAACGTGTCGCCGAGCGAGAAGGGCCGGCCCTCGCACTCGTCCAAGGCGCCGCGGTAGAGCACCGCGGTGATGATGTACGTGACGATCGTGGAGACCAGGTTGAGCACGAGGTTCGCGAAGCCGAACCCGGCCGCCAGGGCGACGTCGTCGGACGGCACCGGGCCGGAGTCGAACGAGAAGCTCACGCCGGCGAAGGCGACCGACACGGCGAAGATCAGCAGGCCGGCGAGCAGCCACTGGCCCAGGTTCGCGGTGAACCGGCTCCAGCCGTAGCCGATCGCGTCCGCCGCGCTGAACGGCGGCTGGTACCCCGGTCCGGGCGGCGGGGGAGGCGGCGGCCACGAGCCGGACCCGCCGGGCGGCGGCGGGTACGACGGCGGCTGGGCGCCCCCACCCGCGGGCGGCGGGTAGGACGCTCCGCCGGGCGGCGGGTAGGAGGGCGGCGGCACGAGGCCCTGCGGCTCCTGCGGATCGGGGCCCGGGGGCGGCTCGGGGGTCGTCATGGGCCGAGCATAGGGAGGCCGGCGTCCACGCGTCACGCCCGGAACGGTCCGAGAAACGGGGCATGTGCGAACGCGCCCGGTCGCGGGGTCTAGGCTGGTAGGCGTTCGTTCACGAGTTCGTCCGGGGGAAAGGGGAGTGCGATGAGCGTTCTCGACGACATCCTCAGCGGTGTCGCGCAGGACCTGGCCGAGCGCCAGTCCCGCGTCAGCCTGGACCAGCTCAAGGAGCAGGCGGCCAAGCAGCCGCCGTCCCTCGATCCGATGCCCGCGTTCCGCTCCGAGGGCGTCTCGGTGATCGCCGAGGTCAAGCGCGCGAGCCCCAGCAAGGGCGCCCTGGCCGACATCAAGGACCCCGCCGCCCTGGCCGTCGACTACGCCGCCGGTGGCGCGTCCGCCATCAGCGTGCTGACCGAGCGCCGTCGCTTCGGCGGCACGCTCGAGGACCTCAGGAGCGTGCGCGCCCAGGTCGACGTGCCGGTGCTGCGCAAGGACTTCATCACCACCTCCTACCAGCTGTGGGAGGCCCGGGCCGCGGGTGCCGACATGGCGCTGCTGATCGTCGCCGCGCTCGAGCAGAACGTGCTCGAGGCGCTCATCGACCGTGCCCGCTCGATCGGCCTCACGCCTTTGGTCGAGGTGCACGACGAGGAGGAGGTCAAGCGGGCGCTCGCCGCCGACGCCGACCTCATCGGCGTCAACGCCCGCAACCTCAAGACCCTCGAGGTCGACCGGCAGACCTTCGAGCGCCTCGCGCCGAAGATCCCCGACTCCGTCGTGCGCGTCGCCGAGTCCGGCGTCCGCGGACCCCACGACGTCATCGAGTACGCGCGCTTCGGCGCGAACGTCGTGCTCGTCGGCGAGACGCTCGTCAAGGGCGACGACCCGCGCTCCACGGTCGCCGACCTCGTGGCGGCGGGGTCGCACCCCGCGCTGGCGCAACGATGGCAGCCGAGCTGACCGCCCGCTCCCATCGCTCCCACCCCTCAGGACCCCACATGACTGAACTCTCCGGTCGTACGGCACTTCCCGACGGCCCCGGCCACTTCGGTCGCTTCGGCGGCCGGTTCATGCCCGAGGCGCTCATCGCCCCGCTCGACGAGATCACCCGCGAGTGGGAGGCGGCCCAGGCCGACCCCGCGTTCACGAGCGAGCTCGACCGCATGCTGCGCGAGTACGCCAACGTGCCGAGCCCGCTGTACGAGGCGCACCGCTTCTCCGAGGCCGTCGGCGCGCGCATCCTGCTCAAGCGCGAGGACCTCAACCACACCGGCGCGCACAAGATCCGCAACGTGATCGGCCAGGCGCTGCTCGCGAAGCGCATCGGCAAGCCGCGCTGCATCGCCGAGACCGGCGCCGGCCAGCACGGCGTCGCCTCGGCCACCGCGTGTGCGTACCTCGACCTCGAGTGCACCGTCTACATGGGCCAGGTCGACACCGAGCGCCAGGCGCTCAACGTCGCCCGCATGCGGATGCTGGGCGCCGAGGTCATCCCCGTCACGACCGGGAGCGCCACGCTCAAGGACGCCATCAACGAGGCGCTGCGCGACTGGGTCACCACGGTCGACACGACGCACTACCTGTTCGGCACGGCGGCCGGCCCGCACCCGTTCCCCACGATGGTGCGCGAGCTGACCCGCGGCATCGGCGACGAGGCCCGCGCGCAGGTGCTCGAGCTCACGGGCCGGCTGCCCGACGCCGCCGTCGCGTGCGTGGGCGGCGGCTCCAACGCGATCGGCCTGTTCACGGCGTTCGTCCCGGACTCCGGCGTGCGCCTCGTCGGCATCGAGGCCGGCGGCGACGGCTTCGAGACCGGCCGCCACGCGGCCACGATCACGGCGGGCGAGGTCGGCGTGCTGCACGGCGCGCGCTCGTTCCTGCTGCAGGACGAGGACGGCCAGACGATCGAGTCGCACTCGATCAGCGCCGGCCTCGACTACCCGGGCGTGGGGCCCGAGCACGCGTACCTGGCCGACACGGGCCGCGCCGAGTACCGGCCGGCCACCGACGCCCAGGCGATGGCCGCGTTCGACCTGCTGTGCAAGACCGAGGGCATCATCCCGGCCATCGAGTCCTCGCACGCGCTGGCCGGCGCCGTCGAGCTGGCCAGGGAGATGGGCCCCGACGCCACGATCCTGGTCAACCTCTCGGGTCGCGGCGACAAGGACGTGCACACGGCCGCGAAGTACTTCGGCCTCATCGACGAGAACGAGCAGGCGGAGACCGACGGATGAGCGCGATCGACGAGCTGTTCGAGCGCACCCGCGCCGAGAACCGGGCCGCGCTGGTGGGCTACCTGCCCGCCGGCTTTCCCACGGTCGACGCCTCGATCCGCGCGATCGAGGCCATGGTCGAGGGCGGTGTGGACCTGGTCGAGGTCGGCCTGCCGTACAGCGACCCCGTCATGGACGGCCCCACGATCCAGGCCGCGGCCGAGGCCGCGCTGACGATCGGGACGAAGGTCGACGACGTGTTCCGCGTCGTCGAGGCCTCCGCCGCCACGGGTGCGCCCACGGTCGTGATGACCTACTGGAACCCCGTCGAGCGCCGTGGCGTCGACCGGTTCGCGGCCGACCTCGCCGCCGCCGGGGGAGCGGGCCTCATCACGCCCGACCTCATCCCCGACGAGGGCGCCGACTGGGACCGCGCCTCGCGCGCGCACGGCCTCGACCGCATCTACCTCGTGTCGCCGTCGTCCACCGAGGACCGGCTCGCGATGACCGCGCAGGCCGCGAGCGGCTTCATCTACGCCACGGCCGTCATGGGCGTCACGGGCCAGCGTGAGCAGACCAGCAGCCTCGCCCCCGAGCTGGTGGGCCGGCTGCGCAAGGTCACCGACAAGCCCGTCGGGGTGGGCCTCGGCGTCAGCAACGGCGCGCAGGCCCACGAGATCGCCGAGTTCGCGGACGCCGTCATCGTCGGCTCGGCGCTCGTGCGCTGCCTGCTCGACCAGCCCGACGAGGACAGCGCCCTCGCGTCGCTGCGCGACCTCGCGGCCGACCTGCGCGCCGGCGTCGAGCGGGACTGACATGGACGTCGCCACGTTCATCCCGTCGCCCGCGGAGTCCGTGTGGCACCTGGGACCACTGCCGCTGCGCGCCTACGCGCTGTGCATCATCGCCGGCGCCGTCGCCGCCATCTGGATCGGCGAGCGCCGCTTCGTGGCCCGCGGCGGCCGCGCGGGCGCCATCGGCGACATCGCCGTGTGGGCCATCCCGTTCGGCATCATCGGCGGCCGGCTCTACCACGTGATCACGACGCCCGAGCTGTACTTCGGCGAGGGCCGCGACCCGCTCGACATCGTCAAGATCTGGGAGGGCGGCCTGGGCATCTGGGGCGCCATCGCCCTCGGCGGCGTCGGCGCGTGGATCGCGTGCAAGCGGTACGACATCGACTTCCTGACGATGGCCGACGCACTCGCGCCAGGCCTGCTCGTCGCCCAGGCCGTCGGCCGGCTGGGCAACTACTTCAATCAGGAGCTCTTCGGCAAGCCCACGACGCAGCCGTGGGGACTGGAGATCGCGCCGCGGTTCCGCCCCGACGGCTACGAGCAGTTCGCCACCTTCCACCCGACGTTCCTGTACGAGCTGCTGTGGAACCTCGCCGCCGCCGCGCTGCTGGTCTGGCTGGACCGGCGACTCAAGCTCACGCACGGCCGCGTCTTCGCGCTGTACGTGATGCTCTACACGGCCGGGCGCGTCTGGATCGAGGCGCTGCGCATCGACGACGCGAACCTCATCGGCCCGTTCCGGCTGAACATCTGGACCTCGGTCGTCGTCTTCGCCCTCGCCCTGGCCTACTTCGTGTGGGCGCGCCGCAAGGGCCGGGACAGGGCTGAGCGTGACGTCTCCGGGGCCGATTCGCCGTAGGCGCCCCGGGGAACGTCACGGCCGGCGGCGGCTCAGGGCCTCCGGTCGTCCTCGAGGCGGTCGGCGGCCTCCTTGAGCTTCGCCGCGGCCTCCTCGATCCGCTCGGTGTGCTTGCCGTCGGTGGCCTGGTCGGCGAGCTCGGCCACGCGGTCGATCGCCGTCCCGATGTCCTCGTGTTGCTCCGCGACCTGCTCCCGGGCGCGATCGACCATCTCGGCGGAGTCCTTGCCCTTCAGCCTGTCCAGAAAGCCCATGACCGTCCCTCTCTCGTGCCGGGGCCGCGCGTCGGTCCCCGTCCGTCACGCTACTGCGGGTCGGGCCGGTCGGCCCTGAAAGACTGGTCCCCATGAGCTCCTCGCGTCCCGTCGTCGTCATCGTGGGCCCGACCGCGTCGGGCAAGACGCGGCTGTCGGTCGAGCTGGCGCGGGCCGTCGGGGGAGAGATCGTCAACGCCGACTCCGTGCAGCTCTACCGCGGCATGGACGTGGGCAGCGCGAAGGCCACGCCCGAGGAGCGCGGGGGCGTCCCGCACCACCTGCTCGACGTGCTGGACCCCGCACAGGAGGCCAGCGTCGCGGAGTTCCAGCGCGAGGCCCGCGCCGCGATCGCGGACATCGACGGGCGCGGGCGGGTGCCGATCCTCGTCGGGGGCTCCTCGCTCTACGTGCGCGCCGTGCTCGACCCGCTCGACTTCCCCGGGACCGACCCGGCGGTGCGGGCGCGATGGGCCGCACGGCTCGACGAGGTCGGTCCCGAGGCCCTGCACGCCGAGCTGGCGCGGCGCGACCCCGAGGCCGCGGCCGCGATCCTGCCCACGAACGGACGCCGCCTCGTGCGGGCGCTGGAGGTCGTCGAGCTGACCGGCCGGCCCTTCGTCGCGACGATGCCGCCACCCGTCGCGATCTACCCGCGCGTCGTGATGATCGGCCTCGACGTTCCCCGTGACGTCCTCGACGCGCGCATCGACGAGCGGGTCGACCGGATGTGGGCCGACGGCCTCGTCGAGGAGGTCCGCGGCCTGCCCGGGCTCGCCGGCTCGCCCACCGCGTCACGGGCCCTGGGCTATCAGCAGGTGCTGGCGTTCCTGGCCGGCGAGCTCACCGAGGACGAGGCGCGCGAGGAGACCAAGAGCGGCACGCGACGGTTCGCCCGGCGCCAGGACCGCATGATGCGCAAGGACCCGCGGATCCGCTGGCTCGCCTTCGACGATCCCGCGCTGGTGCAGCGGGCGGTGGCACTCGTGGAAGCACCGTAGGCTGGAGGACATGACATTCGCGTGGTTCAAGGGGCATGGCACCGAGAACGACTTCGTGCTGCTGCCCGACCACCACGGCACCGTCCACGGTGACCTCGACGCGGCGTTCGTCGCCGCGCTGTGCGACCGCCGTCGCGGCCTGGGCGCCGACGGCGTCATGCGCGTGATCCGGTCCTCCGCGGCGGGGATCGACTCGCCCGCCGAGTGGTTCATGGACTACCGCAACGCCGACGGGTCGATCAGCGAGATGTGCGGCAACGGCGTGCGCGTCTTCGCCCGCCACCTGCTCGACCAGGGTCTCGTCGAGGGTCCCGCGTTCCCCGTCGCCACGCGCGACGGGGACAAGCTGCTGCGGGTCGAGGGCGACGAGATCGCCGTCGACATGGGCGCCTGGACCACGGGCACGCACACCAAGGTGTCGGCCGACGGCCGCGCCTGGGAGGCCCTCGAGGTGCACACGGGCAACCCGCACGCCGTCGCGTTCGTCGACGACGTCGCCGACGCAGGCACGCTCCTGCAGCAGCCGGGCTTCGACGAGGCCGTCTACCCCGACGGCGTCAACATCGAGTTCGTCCAGCGCGTCGCCGACCGTCACGTCGCGATGCGCGTCCACGAGCGCGGCTCCGGCGAGACCCGCTCGTGCGGCACCGGCGCCTGCGCCACCGCGATCGCCGCCGCACGCGCCGACGGCGCCACCGACGCGACGTACCGCGTCGACGTCCCCGGCGGCACCCTGCACATCACCGTCTCGCCCGATCGAACCGTGCTGACCGGACCGGCCGTCATCGTCGCCGGCGGCACCCTGGAGTGGTACGCATGAACGACCAGCAGACCAGCACCGAGACCGACGAGGTCGAGGACCTCGACACGGGCCAGATGGACCTGCAGGACCGGTCCTCGCTGCGCCGCGTCGCGGGCCTGTCCACCGAGCTCGAGGACATCACCGAGGTCGAGTACCGCCAGCTGCGGCTCGAGCGCGTCGTCCTGGTCGGCGTGTGGACCGAGGGCACGGTCGAGGACGCCGAGAACTCGCTGACCGAGCTCAAGGCGCTCGCCGAGACCGCCGGCTCCGAGGTGCTCGACGCGCTCATCCAGCGACGCCAGAAGCCCGACCCGGCCACGTTCATCGGCCGGGGCAAGGTCGACGAGCTCCGCGAGGCGGTGCGCGCCACCGGCGCCGACACGGTCATCTGCGACGGGGAGCTCGCACCGAGCCAGATGCGCAACCTCGAGGACCGGGTCAAGGTCAAGGTCGTCGACCGCGTCGCGCTGATCCTGGACATCTTCGCCCAGCATGCGAAGAGCGCCGAGGGCAAGGCGCAGGTCGAGCTGGCCCAGCTGCAGTACCAGACCCAGCGCCTGCGCGGCTGGGGCGGCAACCTGTCCCGGCAGGCCGGCGGCCGCGCGGCCGGCGGCGAGGGCATCGGTGGCCGAGGTCCCGGTGAGACGAAGCTCGAGACCGACCGCCGCCGCATCCAGGCCAAGATGGCCAAGCTGCGCCGCGAGCTCAAGGAGCTGGCCGGCACGCGCGAGACGAAGAAGGCCGAGCGCCGCCGCCACCAGATCCCCGCCGTCGCGATCGCCGGCTACACGAACGCGGGCAAGTCGAGCCTGCTCAACCGGCTGACGGGCGCGGGCGTGCTGGTCGAGAACGCGCTCTTCGCGACCCTCGACCCGACCACACGCCGCGCCGAGACCTCGGACGGGCGCGTGTACACGCTCTCGGACACGGTCGGGTTCGTGCGCCACCTGCCGCACCAGCTGGTCGAGGCCTTCCGCTCCACGCTGGAGGAGGTCGCCGACGCCGACCTGATCCTGCACGTCGTGGACGGCTCGCACCCCGACCCGGAGGGCCAGATCACCGCCGTCCGGCAGGTCTTCGCCGAGGTCGGTGCGGTCGAGGTGCCCGAGATCGTCGTCATCAACAAGGCCGACGAGGCGGACCCGCTCGTGCTCAAGACGCTGCTGGCGCGCGAGCCGCACTCGGTCGTCGTGAGCGCCCGCACGGGCGAGGGCATCGACGAGCTGCTCGGTGCGATCGAGGCCGACCTGCCCGTCCCGGAGGTCCTGGTGGACGTCGTCGTGCCGTACTCGCGAGGCGACCTGGTCAACCAGGTCCACCTGCACGGTGACATCGAGGTCCTCGAGCACGAGGCCGAGGGCACGCGCCTCGTGGCCCGCGTGCACGGCCGGCTGGCCGGTGAGCTGGCTCCGTTCGCGCGCCAGTCCTGACCTGCGGCTGTGGATCGATGCCGGTCCACGACCGTCCGGCGGGTAGCGTTCTGCCGTGCCCTCCAACCCCGGTGTCCGTGACGTCCTGAGTGCCGCCGTCGAGGCGGTCGGCGGGGCCGAGCGGCCGGGCCAGGTCGCGATGGCCGAGGCGGTCGCCGAGGCCCTGCGCGAGGAGCGGCACCTGCTGGTGCAGGCCGGCACCGGCACCGGCAAGTCGCTGGGCTACCTCGTGCCCGCGCTGCTGCACCACGAGCGCGTCGTCGTCGCGACGGCCACCCTGAACCTGCAGCACCAGCTCGTCGAGCGCGACATCCCCGCCCTCAAGGAGGCGGCCCGCAGCACGATGTCCACGGTGCCGCGCCACGCTGTCCTCAAGGGCCGGGCCAACTACGCCTGCCTGCACCGGGTCCGCCAGGGCGCGCCCGACGACCAGGGCGTGCTCGTCGAGGTGCCCGAGGGCTCGCTCGGCGCCGAGGTCGTGAAGCTGCGCGAGTGGGCCGAGGAGCAGGCCGAGGGCGGCCACGGTGGCGACCGCGACGCCGCGCCGACGCACGGCGACCGCGCGTGGCGCCAGGTCAGCGTCACGTCCCGCGAGTGCCTGGGCGCCAACCGCTGCGAGTACGCGGCCGAGTGCTTCGCCGAGCGGGCCAAGGAGGACGCCGCCCGCGCCCACGTCGTCGTCACCAATCACGCGATGCTGGCGATCGACGCGATCGAGGGCGTGCCGATGCTGCCCGAGTTCGACGCCGTCGTCGTCGACGAGGCGCACGAGCTGGCCGCGCGGGTGACGCAGGCGTCGACCGACGAGCTGGATCCCGGCCTCATCGAGCGTGCCGCGCGCCGCGCACGCCCCTACCTCGACGACGGGGGAGCGGCGGACGACCTGGGCGACGCGGCCGACGCGCTCGCCGACGCGCTCACGCACGTCCAGCCCGGCCGCATCGACGCGATCGGCCCGGCGCTCGCGGGCGCGCTGGGACTCGTGCGCGACACGGCCCGGGCGTGCTTCTCGGCGTTCTCGAAGGAGAAGGGCGAGGAGGCCGACCCCGGCCGGCAGCAGGCGCGCAGCACCGTCGAGGACATCCGGCTCGTCGCCGAGCGCATGGCCGCGGGCCGCGAGACCGAGGTGCTGTGGCTCGGCGACGGCCGCAGCGGACTGCACCTGCGCATCGCGCCGATCGACGTCTCCGGCGCCCTGCGGGCGAAGCTGTTCGGCGAGAAGACCGTCGTGCTGACCAGCGCCACGCTGACGCTCGGCGGCTCGTTCGGCCCCGTCGCGGCCTCGCTGGGGCTTGACCACGCGGGCACCGAGTGGACGGGCCTCGACGTCGGCTCGCCGTTCGACTACGCCAAGCAGGGGATCCTCTACGTCGCGAAGAACCTCCCCGCGCCCGGGCGCGACGGACTCGAGGCCGAGCAGCTCGGCGAGATCACGGCGCTCGTGAAGGCGGCCGGCGGTCGCACGCTCGGGCTGTTCTCGTCGCGCCGCGCGGCCGAGCGTGCCGCCGAGTACGTCCGCGCCTCGCTGCCCGGCCTCGACGTGTGGTGCCAGGGCGACGCGCAGCTGCCCGAGCTGGCGCGCCGGTTCGCCGAGGAGCCCAGCACGTGCCTGTTCGGCACGCTCAGCCTGTGGCAGGGCGTCGACCTGCCGGGCGACACGTGCACGCTCGTGATCATCGACCGGATCCCGTTCCCGCGGCCCGACGACCCGCTCATGAGCGCGCGCCAGCGCCTCGTCGAGAAGCGCGGCGGCAACGGCTTCATGCAGGTCGCTGCCCAGCACGCCGCGCTGCTGATGGCACAGGGGGCGGGACGGCTGATCCGGCGGGCCACGGACCGCGGCGTCGTGGCCGTGCTGGACCCCCGGCTGGTCACGGCGCGCTACGGCGGCTTCCTGGCCTCGTCGCTGCCGCCGCTGTGGCGCACGACCGATCGCTCCGTCGTCGTCGCGGCGCTGCAGCGACTCGACGCCTCCGCGAAGGACGGGCGCACGGCCTCGGTTTGATAGCCTGTGCCGGACTCGTCGTCCATCAACTCGGGGATCTCATGCCGTTCCGTCTGCCTTCGCTCGCCGTCGCATGTCTGGCGCTCGTCGGATCGCTCTTCGCCGTCGCCGCGCCCGCCGAGGCGGCCGCGGCCCTCACGACGCGGACCTCCGTCGTCGCGATGTCCACCGACGACTACGGCAGCGTCTACGCCCGCTGCGCCAAGCGCACGGCGTGCAAGGGCAAGGTCTGGGTCCAGGGCTCGGCCAGCCAGCCGCGCTCGTTCACCGTCAAGGGCCGCTCGGCTCGCTGGGTCACCTTCCGCCACTCGGCGTGGAAGTCCCAGCCCACCGCCGTCGTCCGCATGAGCGGCGCCTCCCCGCAGCGCGTGCAGGTCGAGGCCGCCGTCCGCTACGGCACCATCAGCGGCACGATCGCCCGCACCGGCGGCCCCGCCGCGACCGGCGTCAAGGTCGAGCTGTGGCGCCTCGGCTCACGCAACCGCAACGTGCTGGTCTCCACCTCCACCGACGTGGAGCGCAACGCCGGGCGCTTCGCGTTCCGCGTCCGCATGGGCGCCAACAACGGACCGTCCGCGAAGTACAAGCTGCACGTCATCGGCACGTCCGGCGGCGAGCGCCGCTCGTGGTGGTGGCGCGGCAACGCCACCGGCGGCTTCGCCGGCGGCACCCGCGACCTGGCCACCGGCAGCACGATCCGCGTGACCCGCGCCGGCAAGTACCGCTGGGTCGCCAACGCGCGCTACTCGGCGATCTCGGGCCAGGTCCGCAACGGCTCGAAGGCCGTCGGCGGCACCGAGGTGACGATCGTCGGCCGCCCGCCGTACTGGTCGAGCTCCAGCCGCGTCCTGCGCGACCTCGACTTCATGGCCTGCGCCAACGTGTACGGCCGCACCACCACGAACTCCGCGGGCCGCTACCAGGTCGGCTTCCTGCCCACCTCGAGCGCGCGCATCTACGGCATCAAGCCCACCTCCGGCGGCCTGTGGTTCGGTGCCGGCGACCGCGCGTGGGGCTCGTGCCACGGCCTGATCAACAACCGCGCCGAGTCCCGCTCCAGCGCGCGCATGCTGCAGCTGCCCAACGGCGGCCTCGACGGCCGCGTGCAGAACATCGGCCGCGGCCGCACCGCCGTCTCGGTCTCGGTCGGCGGCTACCAGGGCCCGTCCAGCTCGGCCAAGGTCGACCGCTACCTCACGGTCCGCGAGTACGCCAAGGGCCGCAAGATCCTCAGCTCCGACGTCGTGCGCGCCACGTCCGCCCGCAAGGTCAGCCTCGGCGAGGGCTACTACTGGTTCGAGATCGGCCGCCGCACGGGCTGCCAGGCCTGGTACAAGAGCCGCTACAAGAACAACGACGGCTACTTCAACGGCCTCGACCGCGGGTTCGAGAAGTGGAAGGCCAAGAACCACCGGATGTACCGCCAGCACTGCCGTGCCTGGACCACGGGCACCTACAAGCTGGTCTACGTCTCGGGCTCGTCGCAGCGCGTGCGCCTGGTCAACTACAAGGGCGGCTCGGTCAGCGGCCGCGTGACCGCGGCGAAGGTCAAGCCGCGCACCGAGCTGATGATCCGCCTCACCTCGACCGACGGCAAGAAGATCTACCGCACGGCGATGACCGATGGCGGCGGCCGCTTCAAGGTCACGGGCCTGGCGTCGGGTCGCTACCGCATCGTCGTCAACGCCGACTCCTGGCGCGGCATCTCCCGCGCCTTCTCGGGCAAGAAGACCGTCAAGGTGAGCCGCGGCAAGAACACGTCCGTGGGCACCCTGCGCTTCCGCCAGTGACCCGGGAGTCCCGATGACGATCCTCGTGACCGGCGGCGCCGGCTACATCGGCGCGCACGTCGTGCGCGCGCTCTCGCGGGCCGGCCTTGAGCCGGTCGTGCTGGACGACCTCTCCAGCGGCCACCGCGAGTTCGTGAGCGACGACATCCCCTTCGTGGACCTCAGCGTCGTGCAGACCGACCGGCTGGCCGCGGCGCTCGCCGACCACCGCGTCGAGGCGGTCATCCACCTCGCGGGCTTCAAGTACGCCGGCGTCTCGGTGGAGCGGCCCGTGCACACGTACCGCGAGAACGTCGTCGGCACGCTGAGCCTGCTGCAGGCGATGGAGCGGGTCGGCGTCGACGCGCTGGTGTTCTCCAGCAGCGCCGCGGTCTACGGCACGCCCGACGTGGCGACCGTGACCGAGCAGACCGACACCCGGCCGCAGTCGCCCTACGGCGAGTCCAAGCTCGTGGGGGAGTGGATGATCCGCGACCAGGCGGTCGCGACGGGACTGCGGCACACGTCGCTGCGCTACTTCAACGTCGTGGGCTCCGGCGAGCCGGACCTGTACGACTCCAGCCCGCACAACCTGTTCCCGCTCGTGATCCGGGCGCTCACGCAGGGGCACCGGCCGAAGATCTTCGGCGACGACTACCCGACGCCCGACGGCACGTGCGTGCGCGACTACGTGCACGTGGCGGACCTGGCCGAGGCGCACGTCAGCGCCGTCCGGCGGCTGCTGGAGGGGCGCGACCTCGAGCCGGTCTACAACCTCGGCAGCGGCGACGGCGTCTCGGTCCGCCAGATCATGGACGCGGTCGCGCGGGCGACCGGCATCGACTTCGAGCCCGAGATGATGACCCGCCGCCCGGGGGACCCGGCGCGCATCGTCGCCTCGGGCGAGCTCGCCGCGCGCGACCTGGACTGGAAGATGCGCCACACGCTCGACGACATGGTCGCCAGCGCGTGGCAGGCGCGCCCGGCCGACTGACCGGGCGCGCGCCGCTCAGACGCGGCGCAGGACCGTGGTGACCTTGCCCAGGATCTGCGCGTCGGTGCCGTCGATCGGCTCGTAGGCGGGGTTCTGCGGCAGCAGCCACACTTGCCCGTCGCGACGGCTGAGCGTCTTGACCGTGGCCTCGCCGTCGATCATCGCGGCGACGATCTCGCCGTTCTCGGCGACCTGCTGCTGGCGGATCACAACGTAGTCGCCGTCGCAGATCGCGGCGTCGACCATGGAGTCGCCCTTGACCTCGAGCAGGAAGAGCGTGCCGTCGCCGACGAGCGAGCGCGGCAGCGGCATGACCTCCTCGACGCTCTGCTCGGCCAGGATCGGGCCGCCGGCGGCGATCCGGCCGACGACGGGCACGTAGGCCGGCGCGGGGGCCGCGTCGCCCATGTCGGTCTCGTCGACCTCGACCGGGCGGGTGCGCGGCGCGGGCTTCGCGTCAGGCAGGTAGATCTCGAGCGCACGCGGCCGGTTGGGGTCGCGGCGGATGAAGCCCTTGCGCTCCAGCATGCGCAGCTGGTGCGAGACGGACGACGTGCTGGCCAGGTCGCAGGCGGCGCCGACCTCGCGCATGCTCGGCGGGTACCCGCGCTTCTCGATGTGGTCCTTGAGGAACACCAGGATGCGCCGCTGACGCTTGGTCAGGCCGGTCAGGTCCACCGGATCGTCGAGGTTCTCGCTCATGGTCCGACCGTAGCGGCGCGCGACGTGGGGATCAAACACGTGTTCGATCCGGCGTGTCCGTGTCGCGTCGCCTAGGGTGTGGGCGTGAGCTATGTGGTGGTGGGGACGCGCGACGGCGACGACTGGCGGATCGACGTGCAGGGGGTCGGTGCGGCCACGGCGTCCGGGCTCGGCCAGATCGAGGCCGCGGCGCGCGACGTCCTGCGCGCCCACGGGGTGGCCGACGCGGACACCGTCGACCTGCAGCTGCTGCTGCCGGACTTCGAGGTGGACCTCGACCAGCGCGGCGTGCCGAAGCACCCGTTCGGCCCCGTCGAGCTCGTCAGCTCGGTGATCGCGCTCGTCGTCGTGATCGGCGCGATCGTGTTCGTGCTGGGCCGCGCGCTCGGCTGAGTCCTCAGGACTCGGCCGAGCGGTCGAGCGCCTCGGTGAACTCGTCCAGTCCCGCCGCGATCTCGGCGTCGCGGGCGCGCTCGCGCGCGATCGCCTCGTCCTCGGCGAGCGTCTCGCGCGTGACGATGTGCTCGCGCGTGGCCTCCACACATGCGCCGAACAAGATGGCGTACATGCCGACCCACAGCCACAGCAGCAGCACGATGACGCCGGCGAGCGCCCCGTAGGTCTTGGCGTAGTTGCCGAACGTGTCGACGTACACCGAGAAGCCGACCGACACGACGAGCCAGATGGCGGCGGCCAGGACGACGCCCTTCGTCAACACTCCGCGGGGCGCGGGGCGGTCGGGCGCCTGGCGGTAGAGCACGCCGATCGCCACGACGATGCCCCCGGCCAGCACGACCCACCGCAGGACGTTCGCGAGGAGGCGCGCGCCGGGGACGACGTCGACCAGGTCCAGCACGACCGGGACGACGGCCACGAGCGAGATCGCGACCAGTCCGAACACGAGGGCGCCCGCCGTCAGGCCGAGCGCCAGCAGCTTGCGCATGATGAAGGAGCGCCGGTCGGGCAGGCCGTACAGCTGGTTGATCGCCGTGACGAGGTTGCTGATGCCGCCGGACGCCGAGTACACCGCCAGCACGATCGCGATGATCGCGCTGAGTCCCAGGGAGCCCGACGACTGGCTCGTGAGCTGCTCGAGCTGGCCTGTGATGAGCGACGCCGCGTCGGCGGGGAGGGCCTCGGACAGGCGCTCGGCCTGGCGCGCGACGGTGGCCGGGTCCGCGACGAGGCCGTAGATCGAGACGGCCGCGATCAGGGCGGGGAACAGCGACGTGAAGAGGTAGAACGCGACGCCGGCGGCGAGCAGCGGGGCCTGGCGGGCCGACGCCTGCCGCCACGCGATGACCAGGGTGCGCAGCGAGGACATGGCCCGACGCTATCGGCGCGGGGGAGGGGCCGCACGGCCGCTGGTGGTGGCGTGCGCGACACGCCCATTCGAACAGAATTTCGACAGTGCTCGATTCTGTCGGACCCAGCCCGTACAGTCGTTCATGTGTTCGATAGAACATGTGAACGAATCGAACAGAACGCCGAACTTCCCCTGGAGGCATCATGAGCATCACCTTCGACCAGCCCCGCATCGCCGCCCCGTCGCTGCGCCCCGCCGTCACGCGCACCACGTACCGCGCGGTCGACGCCCCGGCTCCCGTGCGCCTCACGGGCCGCGGCCGGGTCGCCGTCGTCTCGGTGGCGCTCGCGGTCCTCAGCACGCTGGCCGTCGTCTTCGGCTCGGCCGTCGTCGCCACGGACGAGGCCCCGGTCGAGGGCACCGTCACGACCGTGACGGTCCAGCCGGGCCAGACGCTCTGGAGCATCGCCGCCGAGGCGCGGCCCGACGCCGACATCCGCTCCACGGTCGACCAGATCGTGCGACTGAACGCCCTCGAGGACGGCGCGCCGCTGCCGATCGGGGCCACGCTGGCGGTTCCGGTCCAGGACTGAGACCCGCGTGCGCCGACGGCGCTCACCGATGCCTCGGGGAAGGGGCCGGTGGGCGCCGTCGTGCGTCCGGACGAGGTTCGACACACGTTCACCCGGCTGTCGGCCGATGCTCGCCATCGGGCGTAGCGTGGAGGACGACACTGACGTCGAGGAGGGGTCGCCATGGCCATGGCCGCGCACGGACACCACATCCACGTGATGACGCGCTTCCGCGTCCAGGTCCTCAGCCGGGCCGCGGTGCTGCTGCTGGCCGGCGTCGCCAGCTGGTGGCTGCCGATGCGGGGGACCACCGTCGTCGACTCGCCCGGCGTCCTGCTGGGCAGCGCCGCCGTCGAGGTGCACGCCGCCGCGGCGCTGGCCTTCCTGCTCGTGCTCACGATCATCGGCTTCGTGTGGCAGCGCGAGCGTCCCGCCGACATGGGCGCGCTGGCGTGGGTCGTCGCCGGCGGGCTGCTGGCCGCCGTGACCGCCGCGGCGCTCGTGCTGACGGCGGACACCGAGGGGCCCATGTACTGGTGGCTCGCCCTCGGCGTCGCGATCACCTCGATGACCCTGCAGGTGCTGGCCGCGCTGCTGGGTCACGGCCTCGCCGTGCTGGCGGCCCGCCGCGCCGGCTGAGTGCTCCGCGCACGACGAACGCCCCGGTCCGTGACCGGGGCGTTCGTCGTGGGGAAGGGGCTCGACGGGCTCAGCTGTCGAGCTGGCCGCCCGCGCTCTCCAGGTGGGCACGCACGAACCAGTGGAACAGCTCGAGCGTGGAGATCTGACCGATGATCATGTCCTCGGTGACCGGGTCGAGGTCCGCGACCGCGGCCTGCGCCTTGCGGTGGTCGTCGATGAGGCCGATGTAGACGGCGTCGAGCGCCTTGAGGTGCTCGGTCGTCGTGGCCCGGCCCAGCGGGTACTCGTCCCACGAGCGGCCCTCGACGATCGCGCCGGGCGTGCCCAGCGGCACGGCGCCCAGCGTGGCGATCCGCTCAGCCGTCTCGTCGACCATGTCGCGGACCTCCACGACGTGCGGGTCGATCATCTCGTGCACGGCGATGAAGTGGGGTCCCACGACGTTCCAGTGCACGTGCTTGAGGGTCAGCATGAGGTCGTTGAGTGCGTTCAGCCGGTCCTGCAGCGTGGTGGCGATGCTCTCGCCGTCGGCGATGCTGAGACCGGGAACCGTGTACTTGGGTTTGGTGGCCATGGCTCCAACCTAGGGGGATCGGCCCGCGTCGCAACCGCTGAGGACGTGACGTGCTCAACGACGCATCTCGCCGCGGAGCTCCGCGTGCTCCTGCGCCCCACGCACCCGCGAGACGGCCGCCGTCCAGGCGTGGTCGGCGTCCTCGTCGCGGCCCAGCATGCGCAGCAGGTGGGCACGCGTGGCGTGGTAGAGGTGCGAGTCGAGGCCGAGCCGGTCGATCCCCTCGAGCGCGGTCTCGGGACCGCGGGCGGCGGCCAGTGCGGTGGCCCGGGCCAGGATGACCGAGTCGGACGGCGCCATCGTCAGCAGCTCGTCGTGCAGGGCCAGGACGCGATCCCAGTCGGTGTGCTCGGGGTCCTCGGCGGTGACGTGCTCGGCCTGGATCGTGGCCCTGACCTGGTACGGGCCGTTGCGTCCGGCGCGCTTGCTGCTGCGCAGCAGGAACAGGCCCTCCTCGATCTCGTCGCGGTGCCACAGGCTCCGGTCCTGGACCTCGAGCGGGACGAGCGCGCCGTCCTCGCCCTTGCGGGCGTCGCGGCGCGCACGGGTCAGCACCATGAGCGCCAGCAGGGCGCGCGGCTCCTGCGACGAGTGGAAGATCTCGACGACGACCCGCGCGGTGGCGAGTGCCTCGGCCGGCAGGTCGACGTGGGCGTGCGGGTGGACGATGCCGTCGTCGAAGATCAGCAGCAGCACGTCCAGGACCCGGCAGAGCTCCGCCTCGGCGCGCTCCTCGGGGATCGACTCGGACAGCAGCGGCCGGACGCGGTTCTGCGCCCAGGCCAGCCGCTGCTCCATGACGGAGGTCGGGACGGCGAACGCGCGCGAGACCTCCTCGGTCGACACGCCGGCGGCGATGCTCAGCATGAGCGCGATGCGCGCGGCCTCGGGCAGCGTCCGGTGGCAGCACGCGGCGAGCAGCACGAGCGCGGGCTGCTCGTCCTCGGCCTCGATGGTCGGCGGCTGCTCGTCGAGGCCGGCCGCTCTCCACGCCGTCGGCACGAGCTCGGTCAGCACGTCGCCCCCGGCCTCTCGCAGCGTCGCGAGCGCGCCGTCGACGGCGTCGCGAGCCGGGCCCAGGTCGCCCAGGCGGACGGCGAGGGCCGCCAGCACGGTCAGGCGGGCGGACCTCAGCTCATGGGGAAGGGGCGTGCTCATCGTGGGATCGCGGCCCGGGTGGCGGACGCGGCAGCTCCTCTCGAGGTGGCAGGACGGCGGGCCGGTTTCGGTCGAAGGCGGCCCTTCGATGGTGGACGACACTCGGGATCGGCGCGACCGGAGGGATCCTAGAGGGCCTCTGACCTGCGCAAACACACGCATCCCGAGGCGCGGGACGGAAAGTGTCGGTCTTGTGTGCGAAGTTGTTGCTTCACGTCCGGCGGCCACGTAGAGTGACCACTAGATCTAGTAGTTACACAGATGTGATTCTCCACATATAGGTCCACAGGCCCATATCTGTTGTCCACATCGCCAGCACGATGTCCACACGTGATCCCCAGGTTCGTCCACCGGGATCGCCCCGCCCCGCCGAAGGAGGAGCGCGATGCACTGCCCGTTCTGCAAGCACACCGACACCCGGGTCCTCGACTCGCGCGTCGCCGACGAGGGCGGGTCCATCCGGCGCCGCCGGGCGTGCTCGCAGTGCGAGAAGCGCTTCACCACGATCGAGCAGATGCAGCTCATGGTCGTCAAGCGCTCGGGCGCGACCGAGCCGTTCGTCCGCGAGAAGGCGGTCGCCGGCGTGGCCAAGGCCTGCAAGGGCCGGCCGGTCTCGCCCGACGACCTGGCCTGCCTCGGCCAGCAGGTCGAGGACGCGCTGCGCGCCTCGGGCCAGGCCGAGATCCAGACCCAGGACATCGGACTGGCGATCCTCGAGCCGCTGCGCGCCCTCGACGAGGTCGCCTACCTGCGGTTCGCCTCCGTGTACAAGTCCTTCGACTCCGCGGACGACTTCGTCGCCGAGATCGCCGCGCTCATGGCCGACCACGTCGACCGGGCGCGACGGTCCGTCCCCGACGAGCACCCGTCGCCGCCGGGTGCCTGAGCACCCCGCCAGCCACCGAGGCCCCCGCGACCTCGGCCCCAGTTCGACCTCCAACTCGCCACACCCGCAACGCACCACGACAGGAGCACCACATGACCGAGACGGTCGGCGGAACCCCCGCATCCGCCCCTCGCGCCCGCAAGTCCGCCGCCAAGGGCGGACTGAAGATCGAGCGCGTCCACACCACCGAGGGTGTGCACCCGTACGACGAGGTCACGTGGGAGCGTCGCGACGTCGTCCAGACCAACTGGAAGACCGGCGAGACCGTCTTCGAGCAGCGTGGCGTCGAGTTCCCCGACTTCTGGAGCCTCAACGCCTCCACGATCGTCACCACGAAGTACTTCCGCGGCGCCGTCGGCAGCCCCGAGCGCGAGGCGAGCCTGCGCCAGCTGCTCGACCGCGTCGTGCTGACGTACGTCAAGGCCGGCAAGGACTTCGGCTACTTCGCCACCGACCGTGACGCCGAGATCTTCGAGCACGAGCTGACGTACATGCTCCTGCACCAGATCTTCAGCTTCAACAGCCCGGTGTGGTTCAACGTGGGCACGTCCAGCCCGCAGCAGGTCAGCGCGTGCTTCATCTTGGCGGTCGACGACTCGATGGACTCGATCCTGAACTGGTACCGCGAGGAGGGTCTGATCTTCAAGGGCGGCTCGGGGGCCGGCCTCAACCTGTCGCGCATCCGCTCGAGCAAGGAGCTGCTGCGCTCGTCCGGCGGCACGGCCTCGGGCCCGGTGTCGTTCATGCGCGGCGCCGACGCCTCGGCCGGCACCATCAAGTCCGGTGGCGCCACGCGTCGCGCGGCCAAGATGGTCGTCCTGGACGTCGACCACCCCGACATCGTCGAGTTCGTCGAGACGAAGGAGCGCGAGGAGGAGAAGATCCGCGTCCTGCGCGACGCCGGCTTCGACATGGACCTGGGCGGCTCGGACATCACGTCCGTGCAGTACCAGAACGCCAACAACTCCGTCCGCGTGAACGACGAGTTCATGCAGGCCGTCGAGGAGGGCACGAACTTCGGCCTGCGCGCCCGCACCACGGGCGAGGTCATCGAGGAGATCGACGCGCGCGAGCTGTGGGGCAAGATGGCCCAGGCCGCGTGGGCGTGCGCCGACCCCGGCATCCAGTACGACTCGACCATCAACGACTGGCACACCACGCCCGAGTCCGGCCGCATCACCGCGTCGAACCCGTGCTCGGAGTACATGCACCTGGACAACTCCAGCTGCAACCTCGCCAGCCTCAACCTGATGAAGTTCCTCACCGACGAGGGCACCTTCGACACCGAGAAGTTCGTCAAGAGCGTCGAGTTCATCATCACCGCGATGGACATCTCGATCTGCTTCGCCGACTTCCCGACCGAGGCGATCGGCGACACGACGCGCAAGTTCCGCCAGCTGGGCATCGGCTACGCCAACCTCGGCGCCCTGCTGATGGCCTCGGGCCTGGCGTACGACTCCGACGGCGGCCGCGCGCTCGCCGCGTCGATCACGTCGCTCATGACGGGCACGTCGTACCGTCGCAGCGCCGAGCTCGCCGGCGTCGTCGGCGCCTACGAGGGCTACGCGGCGAACGTCGACGGCCACCAGCGCGTCATGCGCAAGCACCAGGCGGCCAACGACGAGATCCGCACGAAGCACGCCATGGACATCGCCGTGCAGAAGGAGGCCACCAAGCAGTGGGCGGCCAACCTGAAGATCGGTGAGAAGAACGGCTGGCGCAACTCGCAGGCCTCGGTCCTGGCGCCCACCGGCACGATCGGCTTCATGATGGACTGCGACACGACCGGCATCGAGCCGGACTTCTCGCTGGTCAAGTTCAAGAAGCTCGTCGGCGGCGGCTCCATGCAGGTCGTCAACCAGACCGTCCCCAGTGCGCTGAAGAAGCTCGGCTACACGGGCGAGACGATCGAGGCGATCGTGGAGTACATCGCCGAGCACGGTCACGTCATCGACGCGCCCGGCCTGCGCCCGGAGCACTACGAGGTCTTCGACTGCGCCGTCGGCGAGCGGGCCATCAAGCCGATGGGTCACGTGCGGATGATGGCGGCCTGCCAGCCGTTCCTGTCCGGCGCGATCAGCAAGACGGTCAACATGCCCGAGACCTCGACGGTCGAGGAGATCGCCGACGTCTACTTCCAGGGCTGGAAGCTGGGCCTCAAGGCGCTCGCGGTCTACCGCGACAACTGCAAGGTCGGCCAGCCGCTGTCGGACGCCAAGGCCAAGAAGGCCGACGCGCCGAAGGCCGAGGCCGAGGTCAAGGTCGTCGAGAAGATCGTCGAGAAGCCGATCCGTCGTCGTCTGCCGAAGTCGCGCCAGTCGATCACGACCAGCTTCAGCGTCGGTGGCGCCGAGGGCTACATGACCTCGGGTGCGCACGACGACGGCACGCTGGGCGAGATCTTCCTCAAGCTCGGCAAGCAGGGCTCGACCCTGGCCGGCGTGATGGACGCGTTCTCGATCGCCGTGTCGATCGGCCTGCAGTACGGCGTGCCGCTGGAGACGTTCGTCAGCAAGTTCACGAACCTCAAGTTCGAGCCCGCCGGCCTGACCGACGATGCCGACGTCCGCATGGCGCAGTCGATCATGGACTACGTGTTCCGCCGCCTGGCGCTGGACTACCTCGATTTCGACACGCGCTCGGCCATGTCGATCCACTCGGTCGAGGAGCGCCAGCGCTACCTCGACACCGGCTCGTACGAGCCGCTCGAGGGTGACGGCACGACGGCCGCCGAGCTGGTCTCGGACGAGCCGGCCGCCGCCACCTCCGGCGCCACGGGCGAGGCTGCGGCCGAGCTCAAGGCCGAGGCGCAGGTCGCCGACGCCCAGGCGGTCGAGGTCCAGATCGAGACGGCGCGCCCGGTCACGGGCCAGGCCCACACGTCGGCCGAGCTGCTCGAGGAGATCACCGGCGCCGCGGTCGACAGCCCGCTGTGCATGACCTGCGGCACGAAGATGCGTCCCGCCGGCTCCTGCCACGTGTGCGAGGGCTGCGGCAGCACCAGCGGCTGCAGCTGATCGTCGCGCTCCCGCGCTGAGGGGCCGCACTCCGACCGGAGTGCGGCCCTTCGCCGTCCCCGAGGACCATGGCGTCCGTGCGCTTCGGGGCGCACGATGGGCAGATGGACCACGTGGTGTTCGTCGGGGCGGGACTGGCGGCGGCGAAGGCGGTCGAGCGACTGCGCGACGAGGGGTACGACGGAGCCGTGACGGTGGTGGGCGCCGAGCCGCACCTGCCGTACGAGCGGCCGCCGTTGTCGAAGGACCTCCTGCTGGGCCAGCAGGCCGACCCCACGGTGCTGGCGCCCGGCTGGTGGGGCGAGCACGGCGTCACGCTGCACACCGGGGTGCGGGTGACCGAGATCGACCGCCGAGGTCGCCGCGTGCGGCTCGACCCGGGGGAGTGGCTCGACTACGACACCCTCGTCCTGGCCACCGGCGCGGAGCCGCGCGTCCCGGACCTGCCCGGTGCCGGCGGGGCCCTCTACCTGCGGACGCTCGAGGACGGGGGCCGCCTGCTCGAGGTGCTCCGCGGCGGCGGCCGGCTCGCGATCGTCGGCGCCGGCTGGATCGGTCTCGAGGTCGCGGCGGCGGCGCGCAGCCACGACGTGGAGGTCACCGTCCTGGAGGCCGCTGTGCTGCCGCTCGCCGCGGTGCTGGGTCCCGAGCTGGGCCGGCACCTGGTCGAGCTGCACCGCTCGCACGGCGTGGACCTGCGCACGGGCGTCACGGTCGAGGCGGTGCTCGAGGACGGCGTCAGGACCTCGGACGGCGTCGTCGAGGCCGACCACGTGCTGGTCGCGATCGGGGCGGTCCCCGCGGTGGGACTGGCCGAGCGGGCCGGCCTCGCGGTCGACGGCGGCATCGTCGTCGACGAGCGCTTCCGCACGTCCGACGCGAACGTCCTGGCGATCGGCGACGTCGCCAACGCGATGAACACGCGGCTCGGGCGGCGACTGCGCGTGGAGCACTGGGACAACGCGATCCGCCAGGGCCGCGCCGTCGCCGACGTCCTGCGCGGCCGCGACGCCGTCCACGACTGGCTGCCGTACTTCTACACCGACCAGTTCGAGTTCTCGATGGAGTACGTCGGGCGCTCCGCCCCGGACGACCGCGTCGAGATCCGCGGCGACCGGGACGCGAACGAGTTCCTCGCCTACTGGCTGGCCGCGGACGACACCGTCACCGCCGCCATGAACGTGGGCGTCTGGGACGTCAACGACCGGCTGCGGTCGATGGTCGGGTCGAGGATCGCCCCGGCCGACCTGCCGGGCCCGAGCGGGGAGTGACCAAGCACACGGCCTGCTGAGCTGTGTTGCATTCGTGCATTCCTTGCACGAGTGCATAGAATGCAGTTATGCAATCCGAAGCCGTCAGCCCGCTCGTCGCCGAGCGGCAGCGACGCACCTGGACGGCCATCCACCGCGCCGCCGCGGAGGCCACGCTGCAGCGTGGTCCCGGCGACGTGACCGTCGCCCAGATCGCCGAGGCCGCCGGTGTCTCCCCCCGGACGTTCTTCAACTACTTCGACTCCAAGGAGGACGCCATCATCGGCGTCCAGGCGCCCCAGCTCACCGCCGAGACGCTCGCCGCCCTGCGTGAGTCCACGGCCGACCCCGCCATCGTGCGGGTGTGCCGGCTGGTGACCGAGGTCGCCCGCTCCACGATCGGCCCCGGGGTCGACATGGAGCAGCGCCGCGCGCTCACCGCCGCCCATCCGCACCTGCGGAGTCGGTCCACCGCGATGTTCGGCGAGGCCCGCAAGATGCTGATGGCCCGCCTCGTCGACGACGTCGAGCCGACGTGGTCGGGGATCGAGGGCCTGCCCTCCGACCCGGACCACGCGCGGGCCCTGCTGCTGCTGGCCAACGGCATCGTCCAGCACGCCTGGCTCACCGACACCGACCTGCTCTTCTCCGACCGCGACGCCGCCTTGGCGGCCTCCATCGACACCTTCCGAAAGGTCACCTCCACCGCGCTATGACTAACTCGACCATCCCCACCGACGCGCACCACCGGCGCACCGTCCGCCTGGTGTTCGCGGCCCTCATGCTCGTCATGCTGCTCGCGTCCCTCAGCCAGACGGTCCTGTCGACCGCGCTGCCCACGATCGTCGGCTCGCTCGACGGTGCCGACCACATCGCGTGGGTCATGACCGCCTACCTGCTGGGCATGACCGTCACGATGCCGATCTACGGCCGCCTCGGCGACCGCCTCGGTCGCAAGCCGCTGCTGCTGCTGGCCATCACGCTGTTCTCGATCGGCTCGCTCGTCGGCGCCCTCGCGCAGGACATGAGCGTCCTCATCGCCGCGCGCGCCGTGCAGGGCCTGGGCGGCGGTGGCCTGATGGTGCTGTCGCAGGCCGCGATCGCCGACGTGGTGCCCGCCCGCGAGCGCGGCAAGTACATGGGCATCCTCGGCGCCGTGTTCGGCCTGTCGTCCGTCGCGGGCCCGCTGCTCGGCGGCTGGTTCACCGAGGGACCGGGCTGGCGCTGGACCTTCTGGATCAACGTCCCGCTCGGCATCGTGGCGTTCGTCGCCGTCGTCCTGCTGCTGCAGAAGCCCGTCGTCGAGCGCGCGAAGACCCGGGTCGACCACCTCGGCATGGCGCTGCTCGCGATCGCGACGAGCGCGCTCATCCTCGGAGCCACGTGGGGCGGCCACCAGTACGACTGGGACAGCCCGCAGATCATCAGCCTCGCCGTCGTGACCGTGGTGGGCGCGATCGCGTTCGTGTTCGCGGAGCGCCGCGCGCAGGAGCCGGTCATGCCGCTGAGCCTGTTCCGCGACCGCAACTTCAACCTCACGACGGTCGGCGTCATCATCCTGGGCGTCTGCATGTTCGGCTCGCTGTCCTACCTGCCGACCTACCTGCAGATGTCGGTCGGCGTCGACGCCACGCACGCCGGCCTCATGATGATCCCGATGATGGGCGGCATGCTCGTCACCTCGATCGTGGTGGGCCAGGCCGTGAGCCGCACGGGCCGCTACCGCTGGTTCCCGATCCTGGGCGCCGTCGTGACCGGCCTGGGCCTGCTGCTGCTGTCGACGATCGACATCGGCGACTCGCGCTGGCAGATCGAGGGCTCGCTGCTGGTGCTGGGCATCGGCATCGGCCTGGGCATGCAGGTGCTGACGCTCATCGTGCAGAACTCGTTCTCGCACCGCATCGTGGGCACCGCGACCGCCGCGAACAACTACTTCCGCCAGGTCGGCGGCACGTTGGGCGCCGCCGCGGTCGGCTCGATCTTCACGTCGCGCCTGACCGATTCGCTCTCGCGCCAGCTGCCCGAGACCGGAGCGTCCGGTGGCGGCTCGTCGTCGCTGACGCCCGACTCGGTGGCCCAACTGCCGCAGGCGCTGCACGACATCGTCGTGGGGGCCTACAACGACGCGCTCATGCCGATCTTCCTGTGGCTCGCGCCGTTCACGCTGGTCTCGGCCGCGGTGCTGTGGTTCGTGCACGAGAAGCCGCTGCGCCACACGATCGAGGCCGCCCGCAAGGACGAGTCGATCGGCGAGCAGACGCTCGACGCGGCGGAGGCGATGACCGGCGCCGAGCGCTGACTCAGCGCGCTGCCTGACGGGCGGCGAGTCGCTCCACGATCCCGCTGGATCGGGCGACTCGCCGCCCGACTGCCGTCCGGATGTCCTCGGGCGTGCCGATCACCGTGACCGCGTCGACCGCGCGCGTGATCGCCGTGTAGAGCAGCTCACGCGTCATGGCGCGCGAGTCCCCGCCGGGCAGGAGCACGGTGACGTGGCCGAACTCGCTGCCCTGGCTGCGATGGATCGTCATGGCGTAGCCGGTCTGGACGTCGGGCAGGCGGGACGGGGCGAGCTCGCGCACGGGGCTGCCGTCGATCGCCACGACGGGGCGGTCGTCGCGCTCGAGCACGACGCCGGCGTCGCCGTTGAAGACGCCCAGCGGCGCGTCGTTGCGGGTGACGAGGACGGGACGGCCGGGGAACCACTCGGCCCAGCCGACGTCCTCGCGCAGCCGCTCGACCACGCGGTCGTTCCACGTCGAGGCGCCGAAGGGGCCGTCGCGGTGCGCGCACAGCAGCCGGTGGCGGCCCAGCAGGGCGAGCGCGGTGCCGGCGTCGCCCGCGCGCCCCGCGGCGACGAGGTCGCGCGCGACGGGCAGCATCGCGGACTCGAGCACCGCACCGGCCCGGGCCGGATCGACGAGGCTCATCGACGGCTCGCCCGACGTGAGCAGCTGCAGTGCGGTGTCCGCGTCGCCGTCGCGCACGGCGGCGGCCAGGCGGCCGATGCCCGCGCCGAACCGGTGGCTGCGCGTCAGTCGGACGACGTGCCGCTCGGACCAGCCCGCGACGACGTCGTGCAGGACGGCGCCGGCCTCGACCGAGGCCAGCTGGTCGGCGTCGCCGACCAGGATGAGCCGGGTGTCCGGGCGCAGCGCCTCCAGCAGCCGCGCGACGTTCTCCAGCGAGGCCATCGAGGTCTCGTCCACCACGACGACGTCGTGCGGCAGCCGCCGCGTGCGGTCGTGGCGGAACCGCGTGCGGTTGTCGGGGCGGAAGCCCAGCAGGCGGTGCATCGTCGACGACGGCAGCGACGTGAGCCAGTCGCGCTCCTCGCCGGTCAGCGGCAGCCGGCCGGCGGTGGTGGCGACCGCCTCGCGCATGCGCGCGGCGGCCTTGCCGGTGGGCGCGGTGAGGGCGACGCGCAGCGAGCGGCCGCGCGTGGCTAGGGACTGCGCCTGCAGGATCGCCAGGACGCCGGCGACGGTCGTGGTCTTGCCGGTGCCCGGGCCGCCGGTCAGCACGATCGTGCCGACGCGCGCCGCCTGCTCGGCGGCCGCCCGCTGGTCGGCGTGCTCGGCCCCCGGGAAGAGGCGGTCGAGGTCGGCCGCCAGCAGCGACTCGTCGAGGGCGGGCACCGTGAGCGCCGCCCGCGCGGCGAGGTCGTCGCACAGCGCCACCTCGAGCTCGCGGTAGCGGTCGAGGTACAGCAGGTCGTGCTCGACGAGGAGCACGCGGCCGAGTCGGCTGCGCCGGACGGCGTCCAGCAGCACGGACGGCTCGGGCCAGGTGAGCCCGGGGATGTCGGGATCGTCGGCCGGGTCGAAGCACGTGGAGCCCAGCCGGACGGCCCGCACGGCGAACGCGAGGCCGAGCAGGGCGACCGGGTCGGACTCTCCGCAGATCGCCCCGAGGCGCGCCGTGACGAGCGCGTCGCCCCGGGTGAGCACCTCGGCGGTGACGAACGCGTCGATCGTGGCCGGCGTCATCGGGCACCTCCGTCGAGCAGGTCGGACAGCGCCAGCACCAAGGACGCGGGCGGCCGCCACGAGAACACGCCGTGCGGCACGCCGTCCACCCGCGGCGCGTCGGCGCCGGCCAGCCCGCGCACGTACAGGTAGAGCACGCCGCCGAGGTGCTGCTCGGGGTCGTAGCCGCGCAGGCGCCAGCGCAGGACGCGGTGCAGCACGACGGCGTAGAGCAGTGCCTGCAGCGGGTAGGTCCCCGAGTTCATGGCGGCGGCGAGCGCGTCGGGCCGGTACGCGGCGACCGTCAGCGGCTCGTCGGCGGGGCCGAGCCAGTTGGTCTTGTGGTCGACGACGAGGAACCGTCCCGACGGCAGCCGCAGCGCGAGGTCGATGGAGCCGGTCAGGTAGCCGCGCAGGGACTGGTCGGCCAGGCCGGGGGAGCGCAGCCGGGCCGCGAACGGCCGGATCGGGTCGTCGGCCGCGAGGTGCCGGTCGAGCAGGTCGGCGACGTCGGCCAGCCGCGCCACGGTGGGCACGGGACGGTCGCCGCCGCCCAGCGGGATCTCGAAGTCGAGCTCCTTCCACTGCGGCGTGGCCAGCAGTGTGGCGAGGTCGAGGTCGTCGGCGAGCGGGCCCAGCGGCGTGGACAGGACGGCCTCGAACGCGCGCACCGCGGTCTCCACGTCGAGCTCGACGGGCCACAGCGCCAGCTGCTCGCCGATCCGCTCGCGCAGCTCGGCCGCGAGGTCGGGCGCGGTGGGGTCGACCTCCTCGAGCACGCCGTGGACGAGGCTGCCGAACGTGGCGCCCTTGGGCAGGTCGGTCATGGGGGAGGGGCGGGCGTCGGCGACGGGCGCGTCCGGAACCACGAGCTCGACCTCGTCCGTCGTGGCCTCGTCGGGGGTCTCGGTGCCGACGTGCGGTGCGTCGTCCTCGCGGGTGAGCCCCGTGTACGAGGTGCGGCGCCAGGCCGTGTCGAGCGTGCGGTCGAACCGGCGGACGTCGAGGTCGCCGGGCTGCTCGGGCGCGGCCGGCGGCTGGGCGGTGCGCTCGCCGACCGGCTCGACGACGGGACCGCCCGCCTCCTGCCAGCGCAGCAGGACCGCGCGCGCCGTCGCGTCGTCGGGCACCGAGGCGCGCTCGGGCACGTCCGCCGTGCCGAGGTCGCCGCGGAACAGCAGCCGGTGCAGGCCCGAGTTGCACGCGTCGCGCGTGGGCGCCCACCAGGCGACCAGCTGGGACTTGGCGCGGGTCATGGCGACGTACGCCAGGCGCAGCACCTCGCCGGCGTCCTCGGACTGCGCGAGCCGGCTGTGCTCGGAGAAGTCCGGATGCGTGGGCCCGCCGACGTCGAGGATGCGCGCGCCGGTGCCGTCGTGGAAGCGGGGCCGCTCCTCGCGGTCGGGCCGCCACCGGTTGAACAGGAACGGCAGGTGCACGATCGGGAACTCCAGGCCCTTGCTGGCGTGGATCGTGAGGACCTGCACGGCCTTGGCGTCGCTGTCGAGCCGGCGGGTGAGCTCGGCGGACTCGCCGCTCTCGGTGCGCTGGCGGCGCAGCCACTGGACGAGCCCGGACAGGCCCAGGTGCTCGCGCAGGGCCACCTCGTGCATGAGGTGCGCGACGTGGCGCAGGTCGGTCATGCGGCGGTACCCGTCGGCCCGCGCGAGGATGCGGGCCGCGAACGCCTCGTCGGTGAGCGTCTCGACGACGGCGGCCACGCCCCGCGCCGCCAGCAGGTCGGCCAGGTCGCGCACGCGCGTGGCGATGGCGTCGGTGAGCGGGTCGCCGCCCGCGACGAGCCCGGCGACGTCATGGCCCAGCAGGTCGGTCAGCGCGGCGGCACGCACGAGACCGGACCGCTGCGGGGACTCCATCGCCTCCAGCAGCGTGAGCCAGTCGTCGGCGGCGGCGCTGATGAGGACGTTGCTGCCGCCGCCGAGCACCGCCGGGATGCCGCGGCGGGCGAAGGTGCGCCGGACGAGGTCGGCCTCGGTGCCGGTGGCCACGAGGACCGCGACGTCGCCCGCCGCGACGGGCCGCGGGCCGGTGCCGGGGTCGTAGGTGGCGCCGGACGCGAGCAGCTCGGCGACGTCGGCGGCGAGGTCCTCGGCGATCCGCTCGCGGACCGGGCCGACGGCCATCGCCTTGGTGGGGACGTCCTGGTCCGGATCGCGCGTCACGACCCGCAGCCGGAACGGGTGCGGGTGCGGCAGTCCGCTGAGCCGGCTGTCCCGGTGCTGGGCGGTGACGGGCCGGACGGCGATGTCGCGGTGGCCGAGGCGGGCGCCGGCGAAGGTCTTGCCGAGCGCGTCCACGAGCGGGGCGTCGCTGCGCCAGTTGACCGGGAGGGTGCGGCGCTCGGTGGCCGTGGCGGCAGCCCGCAGGTACGTGAAGACGTCGCCACCGCGGAACGCGTAGATGGCCTGCTTGGGGTCGCCGATCAGGACCAGCGTGGCGACGCCGCGGAACGCGCGGTCGAGGATGTTCCACTGCACCGGGTCGGTGTCCTGGAACTCGTCGACCAGGACGACCTTCCAGCGACGGCGCATGAGCGCGCACGCGGGGGAGTCGGGCTGCTCCAGCACGGTCTCGAGGCGCTTGAGCAGGTCGTCGTAGTCGAGCAGGCCGAGCTCGCGCTTGCGCTGGTCGAGGCGCCGGCGCACGACCTGCGCGAACCGCACGCGGACGCCCGCGGGCGACTCGGGGTCGGCGTCGGTCGGCACGAGCGCCGCATGGGGGTCGGCGACGACGGCGTGGGCGAGCTCGCGGGCCTGGTCGTGCGTGAGCGCGGGATCGTCCTCGCGCGCGTACTTCGCGACGTAGAGGTCGTCGACGACCTGGTCGACGATCGCCGTGAGGTCGTCGGTCAGCTCGGCCGAGCCGTCGGAGTCGCCGGCCGTGCCGAGGCTGCGCAGGACGGTCTGGCAGAACTGGTGGGTCGTGGCGATCGTGGCGCCGTCGAAGTCGGCCAGCGCCGTCCGCAGCCGGGCGCGGCGCAGCGCGACCTCGGCGTCGGGCGCGTCGGTCAGCAGGCGCAGGAGCGGGTCGGAGCCCGAGCGGTGCGCGTCGGGCGCCGTGAGCGCGGCCTCGGCGGCGACGAGCTGGTCGCGCACGCGCTCGCGCATCTCGCGGCTGGCGGCGCGCCCGAACGTGATGACGAGCAGCTCGGGCAGGGTCACGACGCCCTCGGCGACGTAGCGGGTCACGAGCGCGCCGATCGTCCACGTCTTGCCGGTGCCGGCGCTGGCCTCGAGCAGCGTGGTCCCGGTGGGCAGCGGGTCGGTGATGTCGAATCCGGGCAGGTCCGGGTCGGTCACAGGGCCGCCTCCTGCTGGTGGTCGAGGGCGCCGTCCCACAGCCGCGGCGCCCAGCGCGTGAACCCGGCGTCGACGAGGTCGGCGAAGCGCGCCTTGCGGCCCCACACGCGCACGACCTCCTCGGTGTCCCGCTCGGGCGTGGGACCGAATCGGCGCGGCTCGCGGTGCCACTCGGCGGCGGCGATGCGCTCGGCCGCGCGGGGTCCGCGCGATCGCAGCTGGGAGGCGTAGAGGAACGCCAGCTCGACGGGCAGCGGCAGCGGCCGGACGAGGCCGGCGTCGCGCAGCTCGACGAGGTCGGCGAGCAGGCCGGGCGCGTCGCGCCGGTCGGCCGGTGCGCGGGTCACGAGCTGGGCGGTGCCGCGGCCGATCTTGCCCGCCGTGTGCGCGATCCACTCGTCCTCGGGACGCTGGGCGACGAGCGCGAGCAGGCGCACCCAGTCGCGCAGCCGGTGCCGCGCGTGGACGGTGGAGTAGGACACGGTGACGACGCGGTTCTCGTGGACGCCGTCGATCGTGCCGGTCAGCCGGCGGCCGTCGGGCAGCGCCACGTCGACGTCGACCGACGTCGCCTCACCGGCCCGCAGCGCCTCGGTCCCGGCCACGAGTGTCGCCACGCGCGTGCCCACGTCCGATCCCAGCGCGGCGCCGAGGCGGCCCGGCGGCAGCATGCCGGAGCGCCAGACGGCGGCCCAGGCGTCGTCGGCGGGGACGCCGCGGACGGCGGCGTCGAGCAGCCGCTGGCCGATCTTCCAGCGCTCGAGGCCGTCGAGCGTGATCGGCAGGTCCTCGTCGAGCAGGTCCTCGTCCCCGGGCAGCGCGACGTCGAGGCGCTGGCGCCAGAACGCCTTGACGGGGTTCTGCACGAACTGGACGAGCTCGTCGAGGCGCACGTCGCGCGGCTCCTCCCGCGGGAGGTCGGCGGCCAGGAACGGGGCGGGCTCGAGGCGCGGCCGCAGGCTCGCGCGGGCCCCGGCGAGCGCGGCCGGGTCGAAGCTGAAGGGCCGGCCGTCGCCGACGATGGCGCCGGGGCGCAGGTTGCGCGGGTCGAACGGCTGCAGCGGGTGGTGCGTGACGACGTCGACGTCGCCGGCGGTGCGGCGGACCTGGTCGAGCAGCTCGCCGAGCGGGACCGCGGGCGGCAGCGGCTGGCCCCGGTGCTCGTCGGCGCCGGTGTACGTGATGACGAGGTGCTCGGTGGCCGACATGACCGCGTCGAGCAGCAGCTGGCGGTCCTCGGCGCGCGGGTCGCGCTCGCCCGTGAGCGGGCGTCGGGCGAGGGCGTCGTCACCGTCCACGTGGGCGGTGCGCGGGAAGGTGCCGTCGTCGAGGCCCACGAGGCACACGACCCGGTGCGGCACCGAGCGCATCGGCACCATCGTGCAGACGGTGAGGCTGCCGGTGCGGAAGCTGGCCCGCGACGGGCGCCCGGACCAGCGGTCGCGCACGAGCGAGAGGACCTCGCCCGGCCGCAGCACCGTCGTGTCGTCGTCGAGCCGCTCGAGCTCGCGGTCGACCTGGTGACGCTGCCACGCATCGCGCGGGGCGACGTCGGTCAGCTCGGTCAGCATGTCGTCGAAGCGCCGCGACCAGCCGGCCATCGTGGCGCCCGTGCCGCACGTGGCGACCGCGCGCTCCAGCGCGTCGACGAACGTGACGAGCCGGCCGACGAGGTCGACGTCGCCGCTGGGCACGTCGTCGAGCGGCAGGACGTCGGCGACGGGTCGCGTGGGGTCCTCGGTGGCGGCGAGGCCCGTGACGAGCCGGTCCAGTCCGGCGCGCCACGTGTTCTGCGCGAGCGGCAGGCCGAAGCGGCGGCGGTGCTCGGCGTCGAAGCCCCAGCGCACCCCACTGGCCTCGACCCACGCGCCGATGCGCTCGACGGCGTCGTCGTCGAGGCCGAAGCGCTCGCGCACGGGCGCGCTGTCGAGCAGGTCGAGCACCTCGGCGTTCGTCGCGCGGCCGCGCCGGGCGAGCTCGAGGATCGCGACTATCAGCCCGAGCAGCGGGTTGGTGCGCGAGGCGGCGCGGTCGGCCAGCATGACGCGCAGCTGGTGCCCGGGGTGGTGCGAGGACTCGCCCAGCACCTCGGCCTGCCCGAAGGCGGCGTGGAACAGCGGCGCGTACGCCTCGATGTCGGGCACCATGACGAGGATGTCGCGCGGCTCGAGCGACGGGTCGTCCTGCAGCAGCCCGACCACGACGTCGCGCAGGACGTCGACCTGGCGCGCCTTGCCGTGGCACGCGTGGACCTGCAGCGACCGGTCGTCCGCGGCCGGCGGCGGACCGCCCTCGCCGACGGCGTCGGCGGCGACGTCGGCCTGCAGCCGGCCGAGCAGCGTGGCCGGGCGTGGCACCGGGGCGGCCGGATGCACGGTGGCGTCCGGGGCGACCTCGGCGAGCGAGCGCTGGAGCTCGCGGACGTCGCGTCCCAGCGCGGCCAGCAGGGGACTGCCGACGAGGTCGGCCGAGTCGTCCTCCTCGCGCGCCACCACGCCCGTGAGCCCGGCGAGCCGGTCCCACGCGACGGGGGAGGGGTGCGGCAGCCACAGGTGCACGTCGCGGTGCCGGGCCAGCGCGGCCAGCACGCGCAGCTCGCCCCACGGCAGCCGGTTGTGGCCGAAGAGGCTCACCCGGCCCGGGAGGTCCGCCGCGGCGGGGTCGTCCTCGAGCAGCGCGATGGCGGCGGCGATGCGCTCGTCGGGCGCGGGCGCGTCGATCACCGCGTGCACGCGGCGCCACAGCTCGGCCTGCCACCGCAGGTCGTCGGCCAGCGGCGCGCCCGTGCCGTCCTCGTCTCGGCCGGCCGTCCACGCGGCGGTCATCGCAGGACGCTGGCGCGCGTACGCGTGGAGCAGGTCGGCGGTGTGCCGGGCGACGCCGAGCCGCCGGTCGCGGCGCAGCTCGCGCTCTTCGCCGCCGAGGTGCTGGCCGAGATGCCGCGCGACGGTGGCGAGCCACGGCTGGTCCAACGAGCCCTCGAGGACCTCGAGCACGCGCCAGGTCAGCGCGTCCGGCCGCCACGGATCCTGGTCGTCGGTGCCCAGCAGCTCGGCCGCGATCGAGTGGGGGCGGGCGAACCGCACGCCCGCCGTGACGCCGTCCGTCCGCCCGGGAGCCGCGCCCAGGCGGTGACTGAGTCGCTGGGAGAGCCACCGCTCGGTGCCGAGGGCCGCGACGACGACCAGCTCGGTGGCGAACGGGTCGTCCGTCGGCTGCGCGAGCAGGTCGGCCAGGCCGTCGGCCAGCACGTCCGTGCGCTCGGCGCGGTGCAGGTGGAAGGTCATGTCGGGGTCAGTCTGCCGTGTGCGACCGACATCCGTGGTGCGCACACGGCGACGGCGGCCGGCGCGTTCATGAGAGTCCTCTCATGCGGGTCTCACGAGCACCTCACGGCGTCGGCCGAGAGTGGGACCAACACCGACCCAGGAGGACACATGAAGAAGAGCATCCGCGCCGGCATGGTCGCGCTGGCGGGCACCCTGGCCCTCACCACGGGCGGCGTCGTCGCCGCGCAGGCCGCCGTGGACGATCCCACCGATCCGGCCAAGCGCGAGGACTCGACGACCGGCATCGTGACCACGGTCGACGACACCGATCCCACGCCCGACCCCGACCCGGACGACCCGACCCGGAGCACGGTCGTGACGACCGCCGCCGCCGGGTCCACGGCCACGTCCGACGACGACGGCCCGACCGCCAACACGGTCGCCTCCCGCCAGTCGAGGGCGTCCAGGGCGTCCACGGCCTCGAAGTCCAGCCGCCAGAGCGCCCCGACGCGCAAGTCCGCCCAGACGGCCGCCTCGCGCCCGTCGGCGAACACCGCGCGCTGATGCTCCCGGCGGCGTCCACGCGCCCGGCCCCGGCGGACCTGCCGCCGGGGCTGCTCGGCCTGCGCGAGCTCGGCGGCGGCCTGCACCACGAGGTGTGGCTCGCGTACGACGAGGACCGCCTCGCACCCGTCGTGGTCAAGGTGCTGCGCCCCGAGCTGGTGGGCGACGCCGACGCGGTCGCCGGGACCCTGCGTGAGATCGAGGTGCTGTCGAGCCTCGCGCACCCGTCGATCGTGCGGATCTACGACTACGACGACGAGGCCGAGCGCCCCTACTTCGTCATGGAGCACGTCGACGGCCCGACCCTGTCGGCGCAGATCGGCCGCGACGGGCCGGTCCAGCTGCACCAGCTGCTGCCGCTCGCGCTCGAGCTGGCCGGCAGCGTCCACCACCTGCACCGGCGGGGCCTCGTGCACCTGGACGTGAAGCCGAGCAACGTCGTCATGGGCGCGCCGGCGAAGCTCATCGACCTGAGCCTCGCGCTCGACCTCGACACCGCCGCGGGCCTCGACCAGCCGGTCGGCACCGACCAGTACATGCCGCCCGAGCAGTGCGACCCGGTCGCGCGCGGCCCCATCGGCCCGGCCGCGGACGTGTGGGCGATCGGCGCGACGCTCTACCGCGCGGCCGTGGGCCACCGGGCGTGGCGCACGCGCGACGACGACCGCTGGCCCCAGCTGACCACCCCGCCCGCGCCCATGCCCGACTTCGTGCCCGTCCCCGTGCGCGACCTCGTGATGGACTGCCTCAGCGCGGACCCCGCCGCACGCCCGACGACGATCGAGCTGGTCGAGCGCGTCGAGCCACTCATCGCGGCCCTGCCCACCCCGCGGCTCTCGGGCTTCAGCCTGCGCCGCTGAGCCGCCGCGGCGACCCGGTGATCGAGTGCCGGGCGAGCGCCAGCGAGACCGGTGTATCGAGATCACGCTTGAGAGTGGTGGTTTCGATACGCGGCTCGTTCCTCGCCAGCTACTCAACCACCGGGTTCGCCCCCCCTCGGTGATCGAGTGCCGGGCGGGCGCCAGCGAGACCGGTGTATCGAGATCACGCCTGAGGGCGGTGGTTTCGATACGCCGCTCCTTCGTCGCGAGCTACTCAACCACCGGGTTGGGCGAGCGCTAGCGAGACTGGTGTATCGAGATCACGCCGAGATGGGCAGGGGGCGGTAGCGCCGGTTCTGTTGCCATTCGCCGCGGATCTTGAACTCGGGGATGCCCTCGGTGAACCGGATGGGGATGCCGACGTTGTGCACGTAGCGATGGTGGTGGGCGCACAGCAGCACTCCGGTGTCTGTGTTGGTCGGTCCGCCTTCTGACCAAGGGATCGCGTGGTGGGCTTCGCACCATCCCGGTGGTCGGTCGCACCCGGGATAGGCGCACCCGCCGTCACGTTGGGCGAGGGCCAAGCGTTGGGCTTCGGTGTGGAGTCGCTGTGCTCGACCGATGTCGAGTGGCTGGGACTTGCCGTTCATCACCATCGGCAGGATCGCCGCGTCGCACGCGAGTTTCCGCAGTTCGCCTGCACTGACCGGGGTGCCGAACTCCGTGACGCCCGCCCGGTCGGTCTGACCGCGCAGGGTCTTTTCGTCGACCGTCACGACGAGGGTGGCGGCCACGCCACCGTGGTTGCCGTAGGCCTCGCGGGGCAGGTGCCGCACGACCTCGGCGAACGCCTCACCGGCCGTCTCGACGGGCGTGAACGAGCCCTGCGACTCGCTCTGCTTGCGCGGTGCGGTCTTCGACTCGATCACCGCGCGCAGCACGTCCGCCGTGAGCTGGTCGGTCTTCCCGCCGAAGGGGACCAGGCCGGTCTCGTCGTCGGGACGGCCGATCCAGAACTCACTCAGTCTCCGCTGGGCATTCTCGTCCCGGGTCAGGCGGTCGTTCTCGATCCGGTCCGCCCGGGCCACGTCCACGATCTCAATCGCCCGGCGGGACTTCCGCCGGAGCTGCTCAGCCGACATCGCCTGAGCCGCCTCGGTCAGGTCGGCCTCGACCCGGTCGCGCTGCTCACGCGTCAGATCCGCCGGCAGGTCCGCCAACGCACCCGTCACGATGGCCGCCTTCGCCGTGCTCATGCCGGGCTTCGCCAACGCGTCCTTCACCCGAGGCGCGGCCTCGATTCGCTCGGCGAGCCGGACCTGTTGCGCGGCCTCGCGACGAGTGACGCCCGCCTCGCGCGCGACGAACCCGGTCATGTCGACCGCATCGGTTGTCTTGTGCGCCTGCTGACGGTTCGCCTCGGCCAGCAGCGCCATCTTCAACGCGGCGGCCTCCCGCTCGAGCGCCTGCACGGCGGCCGTCTCCGAAGCGAGATCGGCGGGGGAGAGGAGCGTGAGGTCTCGACGGCGCGCGTCAGCCAGGAACCGCTGTCCTGACTGAAGCCCACCGATGACGTTCACGAATCCCCCGATCCACCAAACTGTTGTTTCCGAGTCTATCGCATTGGGCCCAATGCGGCAAGCACTGATGCGATCTTGATTCCACCGTCTCGCTACGCTCGCCGGCACTCGATCACCGGGAGCCGGGGCTACTCGACGCGGTAGCCGACGCCGCGGACCGTCGTGATGAGCGATGCGCGCAGCTTCCTGCGCAGGTAGCCGACGTACACGTCCACGACGTTGGAGCCGGGGTCGAAGTCGTAGCCCCACACGTGCGAGAGCAGCTGCTCGCGCGAGAGCGCCTGCCCGCGGTGGCGGATGAGGACCTCGGCGAGGGCGAACTCGCGCGCGGACAGCTCGACCTCGCGGTCGCCCACGTAGGCCCGGCGGCTGCGGAGGTCGAGCCGGACGTCGCCGCTGGTGAGGTCGTCGCTGACGAGCGTCTCGCTCGTGGTGCGCAGCCGCAGCCGCACGCGGGCGACGAGCTCGGCGAAGCGGAACGGCTTGCTCATGTAGTCGGCGGCGCCGCCCTCGAGCGCGGCGACGGTGTCCGTGACGGAGTCGCGTGCGGTCAGGACGATGACGGGCAGCGGCGAGCGCTCCTCGCGCAGCCGCTCGAGCACCCGGTAGCCGTCCATGCCGGGCAGGCCGATGTCCAGCACGACGAGGTCGAACTCGCCGCTCATCGCGTAGTCGAAGCCCGTGACGCCGTCGCCGACGACCGTGGGCGTGAAGCCCTCGGCGCGCAGGCCCTTGGCGATGAACGAGGCGATGCGCTCCTCGTCCTCGACGACCAGGATCCGGCTCATGTCAGCGATCCTCGCCGATCGGCAGTCGCAGCCGGAAGACGGCCCCCGCGCCGGCGGGGGTGTCGTCGAGGGTCGCGGTGCCGCCGTGCGCGACGGCGATCGCGCTCACGATCGACAGGCCCAGCCCGAAGCCGTCGTGCGCGCCGGTCGAGGTGAACCGCTCGAAGATCCGGTCGCGCACGGCGGGGTCGACGCCGGGGCCGGAGTCGGCGACCCACAGCTCGACCTCCGTCGCCGAGGACCGCGAGCCGATCGTGATGGCGTCGCCCGGGCCGGTGTGGCGCACGGCGTTGTCCGCGAGCTGCAGCAGCGCCTGCGTGACGCGCTGGCCGTCGAGGTCGGCGGTGCCGTGCGCCGTCAGGTCGGTGCGCCAGTCCCGGTCCGCGAGGGCACGGCAGCGGGCGACGACGCCCTCGCCGAGGGCCTCGAGGTCGACGGGCCCGCGCTGGACGAAGTCGGGCCGGCGCGCCTTCGCCAGCATGAGCAGCTCGTCGACGAGGCGGGACATGCGGTCGATCTCGTCGAGCAGCAGCGCCCGGGTCGCCTCGACGTCGGCGGGGTCGTCGCGGTCCATGACCTCGAGGTGCCCGCGCACGACCGTCAGCGGCGTGCGCAGCTCGTGCCCGGCGTCGTCGAGCATCTTGCGCTGAGCGGTGAACGCCGCCTCCAGCCGGTCGAGCATCTCGTTGAACGTGACCTGCAGGTCGGTGAGGTCGTCGTTGCCGGTGACCTCGAGCCGCTCGTCGAGCGACCGAGCGCCGATCTCGCGCGCCGTGTCGCGCAGCCGCGTGATCGGGCTGAGCAGGCGCCCCGCGAGCCACGCCGACGCGGCCGCGACGACGAGGAGCGAGAGCGCCCCGACGAGCGCATACGTGGTCAGCAGGTCCGTGAGCGGCTCCTGTGCGAGCGTGCGGTTGCGCGACACGACGAGCGCCGCGGTCCGGTCGCCCTGACGGACGGGCAGCACGCCCACGCGGTAGTCGTCGCCGGCGGAGAAGTCGCGCAGGCCGCCCTCGTCCCGTAGGTCCTCCACGAGGCGGGTGAACGCGGGGGAGTCGAGCAGGTCCCGGTCCTCGTTGCCGATGTACCGGGGGCCGCCGGTCGTGGGGAACATCCACACGACCTCGCCCTCCTCGGGCAGGTTGCGGCCCAGGAACGCCAGGAGCCGGTCGTCGGCGCCGGCGGTCGCCTCGGCGCGCGTCGAGGCGCGGAACTCGGCGAACTCCTGGGCGATCGCGGCGTCGATGCCCTGGTCGATGCGACGCGACTCGACGACCCACATCGTCAGGCCGGCCGCGAGCAGGGCCACGCCCACGAGCAGGGCGATCGCGGTGATCAGCCGCTGACGGACCGAGACGGGGCCCCAGGGCCGCCTCACCGGCGTCCGTCCGGCCGGGACGCACGCTCAGTCGTCATCGTCGCTCCTGTCGTCCGGGTCGTCGGGCTCGTCCGGGTCGTCGTCATCGTCGTCGTCGTCGACGGGGCGCGGGCTGGGCCGGACGGGCTCGGGCGCCTCGCTCGCGGGGGGACGTGCCGTGGGCTCGGTGGTGGGGGCGCTCGTGGCCGGGGTGGGGGACGGGTCGCCCGAGGGGGACACGGCGCCCGCCGGGGTGAGGATCACCGGCTCGACGGGGTCGTCGCTGCCCTCGGCCGGCAGCAGGCGCGCCACCAGCAGCGCACCGAGCGCGAGCATGACGACGCCGAGCAGGCCGGCGACGACGATCGGGCGGGTGCGCATGGGCCCATTCTCCCGGTCGGGCCGCGCCGGGCGATGAGCGCTCGATGAGAGTCTCAGCGGAACGCCGGCGAGCGGCCGGGCGGGTCGGCGGCGCCCTTGCGCAGCATGGGCAGGACCCGCATGGGCACGAGCTCGGAGAGCACGATGACGCTGCTGGTGCGCGCGACCGAGCCCGACCGGCTGATGTGCAGCAGCGTGTCCTTGAGGTCCTCGTGCGACGTGGCCGCGACCCGGCACACGATGTCGGCGTCACCGCTGGTGATGAACGCCTCGAGCACGTTCGGCAGCGACTCCAGCTCCGCTGTCACGTCGGCGATCGAGCCCTGCACGATCTGCAGCGTCACGAACGCCTGGACGGGGTGCCCGGCGGCGGCGAGGTCGATGTCGGGCGCGTAGCCGGTGATGACGCCGGAGTCCTGCAGCTTGCGCAGTCGGGCCTGGACGGTCGCCCGCGCGACCCCCAGGGTCCGCGAGAGCTCGAGGTCGCCGACGCGCGGATGGGTGTGCATCGCCTCGATGAGGGCGACGTCCAGACGGTCCACCATTGCCCCAGCCTAGTCACTCTGCCCAGTTCCGGAACCCCGGAACTGGCGTGAATGTCCCGTCTGTCCACCTCGAGGTGGGCCGGTTGTCGTCCTGTCGGGACAAGTGTGTTCTGGATCACATGACCCTCGACCTCACGGACGCCGAACGCCTCGCCCACCTCGATCTCGAACAGCTCCAGCAGCTCGTCGGCCTCGTCGAGCACGACGCGACGCGGGACCCGTTCCCGGTCACCGGCTGGGACGCCATCGTCTGGGACGTGGGCAACGCGACGCAGTCGGCGCACTTCTTCATGTCGGCCTACGCGATGGACCTCGTGGCGTACTCCGGTCCCGAGACCGGCAACCGCGACCACCATGCCTACGTCCTCGCCAGCGGTGCGGTGCGGTTCGTGCTGCGCGGCGGCGTCGACCCGGACAGCCCGGTCATGGACCACCACCGCCGTCACGGCGACGGCATCGTCGACATCGCGCTCGAGGTCCCGGACGTCGACACGTGCATCAGTCACGCGCGGTCGGTCGGCGCGACGATCCTCGAGGAGCCCCACGACGTCAGCGACGAGTACGGCACGGTGCGCCTGGCCTCCATCGCGGCGTACGGCGACACCCGCCACACCCTCGTCGACCGCAGCCGCTACTCGGGCCCGTACCTGCCCGGCTTCGTCGAGCGGACCTCCACGATCAAGCGGCCCGAGGGCGCGCCGCGGCGCATCTTCCAGGCCCTCGACCACGTCGTCGGCAACGTCGAGCTGGGCCGCATGGACGAGTGGGTGGAGTTCTACCACCGCGTCATGGGGTTCACGAACATGGCCGAGTTCGTCGGCGACGACATCGCCACCGAGTACAGCGCGCTCATGAGCAAGGTCGTCGCGAGCGGCAACCACCGCGTGAAGTTCCCGCTCAACGAGCCGGCCATCGGCAAGAAGAAGTCGCAGATCGACGAGTACCTGGAGTTCTACGGCGGCCCGGGCGCGCAGCACCTGGCGCTCGCCACGAACGACATCCTCGCGACGGTCGACTGGCTGCGCGACGCCGGCATCGAGTTCCTCAACACGCCGGACTCCTATTACACGGACCCGCAGCTGCGCGAGCGGATCGGCGAGGTCCGCGTCCCGATTGAGGAGCTGCAGAAGCGCGGGATCCTGGTCGACCGCGACGAGGACGGCTACCTGCTGCAGATCTTCACGAAGCCGATCGGCGACCGCCCGACCGTCTTCTTCGAGCTCATCGAGCGGCACGGCTCGCTGGGCTTCGGCAAGGGCAACTTCCAGGCCCTGTTCGAGGCGATCGAGCGCGAGCAGGCGAAGCGCGGGAACTTCTAGGGGCGGGGACTTCCAGGAGACGACATGGCCCACTACCGGCGCGCGGGGCACGTCCCGCCGAAGCGTCACACCCAGCACCGGGCGCCCGACGGCTCCCTCTACCGCGAGGAGCTGATGGGCGAGGAGGGCTTCAGCTCGGACTCGTCGCTGCTCTACCACGTCGGCGTGCCCTCGGCGATCGTCGAGGCGCGCACGTGGGAGCTGCCGGACCAGGCGACCGTCCCGAACGAGCCGCTGCTGCCGCGCCACCTGCGACTGCACGACCTCTTCGACGACGCCGACCGCGATCTCGTGCGCGGACGCCGACTCGTCCTGGGGAACGCGGACGTGCGCATCTCGTACGTCGTGGGGGAGCACGAGTCGCCGCTCTACCGGAACGCCACCGGCGACGAGTGCGTGTTCGTCGAGAGCGGCAGCGGAGTCCTGGAGACCGTCTTCGGCCACCTGCCGTTCGGCCCCGGCGACTACCTCGTCGTGCCGCGCGCGACGACGCACCGGTGGGTCCCCGACGGTCCGGTGCGGGCGTACTGCATCGAGGCGAACAGCCACATCGGGCCGCCGAAGCGGTACCTCTCGCGCTTCGGCCAGCTGCTCGAGCACGCGCCGTACTGCGAGCGCGACCTGCGCGGTCCCGGCGAGCCCGAGGTGCGCGACGGCAGCGACGTCGAGGTCTACGTCAAGCACCGCGGCACCGGCCCCGGCGGGCTCACGGGGACGGTGCACGTCGTGCCGCGGCACCCGTTCGACGTCGTCGGCTGGGACGGCTGCCTCTACCCGTACGCGTTCAACGTGTCCGACTTCGAGCCGATCACGGGCCGTGTCCACCAGCCGCCGCCGGTGCACCAGGTCTTCGAGGGCACCAACTTCGTGATCTGCAACTTCGTCCCGCGGAAGGTCGACTACCACCCGCTGGCGATCCCCGTGCCGTACTACCACTCCAACGTCGACTCCGACGAGATCATGTTCTACGTCGACGGCGACTACGAGGCGCGCAAGGGCTCGGGCATCGGGAAGGGCTCGATCTCGGTGCACCCCGGCGGCCACTCGCACGGCCCGCAGCCGTCGGCGATCGAGGCGAGCCTCGGTGCTGAGTCCTTCGACGAGCTCGCCGTCATGGTGGACACGTTCCGGCCGCTCGAGCTCGGCGAGGGCGGCCGCGCGGTCGACGACGGCGTCTACCACCGGTCTTGGAGCCGCGGATGACGTCGCCCTTCTCGCGCCTGTTCGACGACGCCGCCGTCTTCCCGCCCGGCGACGCCCCCGTGGACGTCGCCGTGAAGCAGCACGTCGCCCGCGCGGCCGCGCCCGAGGGCGCCTACGTGGGGCCGTTCGTGTGCGACGTGGCCCGGCTGCCCGCGCTCGTGGGGACGGGGGCGGCGCTCGACGTCTCGCTGGTCGGCGCCGCCGGCGAGATCGGCCCGGCGCTGGACTCGCTCACCGGGTCGCCCGTGCGCGTCGTTTCCGTCGAGGTGCGAGGGCCGGTCGAGGCGCCGCCGGACGTCACGGTGCCCGTGGCCGTCGAGATGCCGTGGGGGACCGGCTTCACGGTGCCGCCGGGGGCCCTGCTGAAGCTGCGCTGCGGCGGCGCACACGTCCCGAGCGCCGACGAGCTGGGTGACGCGATCTCGCACTGCGTCCGCCACGACCAGCCGTTCAAGCTGACCGCCGGCCTGCACGCCGCGGTCGCGCACGAGGGGGCACACGGCTTCGTCAACGTCATGGCCGCCGTCGTCGCGACGCAGCGAGGCCAGGATCCCGCTCCCGTGCTCCGGGCGGACGCCGATGGGCTGGACCTCGCGTCGCTCAGGGAGTCGCGTCGGCTGTTCCGCTCCGTCGGGACGTGCAGCATCGACGAGCCGCTGGCCGGCCTGCGCGCGCTGGGGCTGCTGCCATGACGGACTTCGCCCCGGGCACGCTCCCGTTCTGCAGCTTCACGGCACCCGGCCTCGACGGCCGTCGTGTCGGCGTCGGCGTGGGCACCGGCGTCCTCGACCTCACGGCGCAGGCCGAGGAGGTCGTGCCCGGTCATGCCGGCCTGTTCGCCGCGGGCACGCTCGACGCGTTCCTCGCGGCGGGTCCGCGCGCCTGGACCGAGGTGCGCGCCGCCCTGCTGGACCACGAGTCGTCCGCCGCGACCCTCCCGCAGGACGAGGTGACGCTCCACCTGCCGTTCTCCGTCGCGGACTACGTCGACTTCTACGCATCGCGCCACCACGCCACGAACGTGGGCCGCATCTTCCGTCCCGACGGCGAGCCGCTGACCCCGAACTGGGACCACCTGCCGATCGGCTACCACGGCCGCGCCGGGACCGTCGTCGTCTCCGGCACGCCGATCCGCCGCCCGTCCGGCCAGCGCCGCACGCCAGACGGGGTCGTGTTCGGCCCGAGCGCCCGGCTCGACATCGAGGCCGAGGTCGGCTTCGTCGTCGGTGCGGGCTCGGCGCTGGGCGAGCCGGTGGGCGCCGAGGCGTTCGAGGACCACGTGTTCGGCGTCTGCGTCGTCAACGACTGGTCGGCACGCGACATCCAGTCCTGGGAGTACGTGCCGCTCGGGCCGTTCCTGGGCAAGTCCTTCGCGACCTCCGTGTCGCCGTGGATCGTGTCGCTGGCCGCGCTGGAGGAGGCGCGCACCGAGCCGCCGGAGCCGCACGCCGAGCTCCAGGACTACCTGCGGCCGGCGGGCTACGGCCTCGACCTCGAGCTGACGGTCGAGGTCAACGGCACGGTCGTGTCGCGCCCGCCGTTCGCGTCGATGGGCTGGACGCCCGCGCAGATGCTCGCGCACCTCACGGTGAACGGCGCCTCGCTGCGCCCGGGCGACCTGTTCGCCTCGGGCACGGTCAGCGGGCCCGAGCCGGACCAGTGGGGGTCGCTGCTGGAGCTCACGTGGAACGGCACGCGCCCGGTGGCGCTCGACGGCACGGGCGAGCGGGGCTTCCTGGCCGACGGCGACCGGGTGGTGATCGCGGCGGCGGCGCGCTGCCGCGACGGACGGCTGCTGCCGCTGGGCGAGGTCGACGGAGTCGTGGCCGCGGGCCACGGGGAGGAGTGACATGTTCGAGGAAGGCCAGTACTTCGCGCCGGTCGTGAAGAAGGGCGACGGCAGCGTCTCGGTCGAGCTGGGGGAGGGCCACCCCGGCCTCGCGGACCCCGTCTACCGCGAGCGCCGCGACCGGATCGCGACGGCCGCCGCGCAGTGGAGCCCGGGCGAGCCCGCGCCGGTGATCGACTACACCGACGAGGAGCACGAGGTGTGGCGGATCGTGTGCGAGGACCTGCGGGACAAGCACCGCCGCTACGCGTGCCGCGAGTACCTCGACGGCAAGGAGGCGTTCGGCCTGCCGGACGACCACGTGCCCCAGCTCGCCGACCTCGACGCGGCCCTCGCGCCCCTCACCGGGTTCGGGTACCAGCCCGCCGCGGGACTCGTGCCCCTGCGCGAGTTCTACGGCGCGCTGGCAGACCGGCACTTCTGGGCGACGCAGTACGTCCGTCACCACTCGGTCCCGCTCTACACGCCCGAGCCCGACGTGCTCCACGAGGTCGTCGGGCACGGCAACACGCTCGCCGACCGCCGCTTCACCGAGCTGTACGAGGTCGCCGGCCGGGCCGCGCGCCGCGTCGAGTCCGAGGAGGCGCTGCAGTTCGTCAGCAAGGTCTTCTGGTTCACGCTCGAGTTCGGCGTGGTGCACGAGGACGACGGGCTCAAGGCGTATGGCGCGGGCATCCTGTCCAGCCCCGGCGAGATCGAGGAGTTCCGCGGCATGACGATCAAGCCGCTCGACCTGGCCGACATGGGCACGACCGAGTACGACATCACGCACTACCAGGAGGTGCTGTTCGCGGCGTCGTCGTTCAGCCAGGTGCAGGATGTCGTGGGCGAGTTCTGGGACACGTGCACGGACGACTCGATCGCGGCGATGACGGTCGCTGCCTGAGGCCCGCGAGGAGGCCTGTGGCAGAGTGTCGCCGTGGCGATCTGGAAGGCGGTGGACGGGGCTCCCGACACCTCGGTGACCGAGCCGACCGCCGTGACGATCGGCAACTTCGACGGCGTGCACCGCGGCCACCAGTCCCTGCTGGCCGCCACGCGCGCCGCGGGCGGGGGCGAGCTCGCCACCGTGGCGATCACGTTCGACCCGCACCCCGTCGCGATCTTCGCGCCCGATCGCGCCCCCAAGCGCCTCACGACCCTGGAGCGCCGCATCGAGCTGCTGCACCAGCACGGCGCCGACCACGTGCGCGTCCTGGACTTCAGCCGCGAGATGGCCGCCTGGTCGCCCGAGGAGTTCGTCGAGCGCGTCGTGCTGGACCAGTGCCACGCCCGCGCGGTGATCGTCGGCTCGGGCTTCCGGTACGGCAGCCGCGCGACCGGCTCGATCGAGACGCTCGCCGCGTCCGGTGAGCAGCACGGCTTCACGGCCGCCGAGGTCGACCTCGCCGGCGACGGCGACGCCTTCTCCTCCACGCGCGTGCGCGAGGCCGTCGCCGGGGGCGACGTCGAGCGCGCGGCGCGGATCCTGGGCCGGCCGCACGAGGTCACCGGCACGGTCGTGGCGGGGGACCGGCGCGGTCGCGAGCTCGGCTTCCCGACGGCCAACGTCCCCGTCGACGACACGTGCGCGGTCCCGCCCGACGGCGTCTACGCCACGCGCGTCGTCCTGCCCGACGGCACGCGGCTGCCGGCGGCCACCTCGATCGGCACCAACCCCACGTTCGAGGGCGTGGCCGGCCGCCGCGTCGAGTCCTACGTGCTGGACCGCGACGACCTCGACCTCTACGGCGCCACGGTGACGGTCGAGTTCGTCGCGCGGTTGCGCGCCATGGTCGCCTACACGACGCTCGAGGCGCTCGTGGAGCAGATGCACCGAGACGTCGAGGACGCCCGGGCCGCCCTGGCCTCCTGACACCCGCGTGGCGATTAGGGCCCCCCGAGCCCGCGCTGGTAGCCTGAGAGGTGCCGTAGAACGGCCACGGACAGAGAGTGCCCCGGTGAACAGGCCCGGGCGCGCCGTGCAACGGAACCTCCAAGGAGAAAATTCGTGTCGAAGAAGACCGCTGCCCCCACGGTGGCTGACCTGTCGAAGTCCGAGATCATCGCGCAGTACGCCACGAGCGAGGGCGACACCGGCTCCCCGGAGGTCCAGATCGCTCTGCTGACGGGTCGGATCTCGCACCTGACGGAGCACCTGAAGGAGCACAAGCACGACCACCACAGCCGTCGTGGCCTGCTGCTGCTCGTCGGCCAGCGCCGCCGCCTGCTGAACTACCTGCAGAAGAACGACATCGAGCGCTACCGCTCGCTCATCGAGCGTCTCGGCCTGCGCCGCTGACGACACGGGCGGTCATCCCCTCGGGGGTGGCCGCCCGTTCGTCATGCCCCACAACTGAACACGATTCACCCATGACGAGGACGGCACCGCTCGGTCCTCGGTAGTGGCCCTCGGAGCCCGCCGGGCGCGAGGGCCTCGATCGAAGACCGGCACCCGCAGCCGCCTCGTCCCGAAGACGCAGGGGAGTCCCCTGCAGAAGGGACACACATGTCCGACATCACCACCGTGGAGACCGTGATCGACAACGGTCGCTTCGGCACCCGCACGATCCGTCTCGAGACCGGCCTGCTCGCGCAGCAGGCCGCCGGCTCCGTCTCGGCGTACCTCGACGACGACACGATGCTGCTCTCGGCCACCACGGCCGGCAAGCAGCCCAAGGACCACTTCGACTTCTTCCCCCTGACGATCGACGTCGAGGAGCGCATGTACGCCGCGGGCCGCATCCCCGGCTCGTTCTTCCGTCGCGAGGGCCGCCCCAGCGAGGACGCGATCCTCACGTGCCGCCTGATCGACCGCCCGCTGCGCCCGACCTTCAAGAAGGGCCTGCGCAACGAGGTCCAGGTCGTCATCACGGTCATGGCCCTCAACCCGGACACGCCGTACGACGTGCTCGCGATCAACGCCGCCTCGGCGTCCACGCAGATCTCGGGCCTGCCGTTCACCGGCCCCGTCGGCGCCACGCGCGTCGCGCTCATCGACGGCCAGTGGGTCGCGTTCCCGACGCACAGCCAGCTCGAGGAGGCCGTGTTCGACATGGTCGTCGCGGGCCGCATCGCCGGTGACGACGTCGCGATCATGATGGTCGAGGCCGAGTCCACCGAGGCCACCTGGGAGCTCGTCCAGAGCGGCGTCCAGGCCCCGACCGAGTCGGTCGTCGCCGGTGGCCTCGAGGCCGCCAAGCCGTTCATCCGCCAGCTGTGCGAGGCGCAGGCCGAGCTGGCCAACGCCGCCGCCAAGCCGGTCCAGGAGTTCCCGATCTTCCTGGACTTCCAGGACGACGCCTACGAGGCCGTCGAGCGCATCGCCACCGAGGACCTCAAGCAGGCCCTCACGATCGTCCGCAAGGCCGACCGCGAGGAGCGCGAGTCCGAGATCAAGGCCAACGTCGTCGAGCAGCTCGGCGAGCAGTTCGAGGGCCGCGAGAAGGAGCTCGGCGCCGCCCTGCGCGCGCTGACCAAGTCGCTCGTGCGCCAGCGCGTCCTGCGCGACAAGGTCCGCATCGACGGCCGCGGCCTGGCCGACATCCGCGCCCTGAGCGCCGAGGTCGGCGTCATCCCGCGCGTGCACGGCTCGGCGCTGTTCCAGCGTGGCGAGACCCAGATCCTGGGCATCACGACGCTGAACATGCTCGACCTGGAGCAGAAGCTCGACACGCTCTCGCCCGAGACGACGCGTCGCTACATGCACAACTACAACTTCCCGCCGTTCTCCACCGGCGAGACCGGCCGCGTGGGCTCGCCCAAGCGTCGCGAGATCGGTCACGGCGCGCTCGCCGGCCGGGCCCTGCTGCCCGTCCTGCCGACGCGCGAGGAGTTCCCGTACGCGATCCGCCAGGTCTCCGAGGCGCTGAGCTCCAACGGCTCCACCTCGATGGGCTCGGTCTGCGCCTCGACGCTGGGCCTGCTCAACGCCGGCGTGCCGCTGCGCGCCCCCGTCGCGGGCATCGCGATGGGCCTCATCTCCGGTGAGGTCGAAGGCGAGCAGCAGTTCGTCACGCTGACCGACATCCTCGGTGCCGAGGACGCGTACGGCGACATGGACTTCAAGGTCGCCGGTACGCGCGACTTCGTCACGGCCCTGCAGCTGGACACCAAGCTCGACGGCATCCCGGCAGACGTGCTGGCCGGCGCCCTGCAGCAGGCCCACGACGCGCGCCAGACGATCCTCGACGTCATGGCCGAGGCGATCAGCGAGCCGGACGAGATGAGCCCGCACGCCCCGCGGATCATCACGGTCAAGATCCCCGTCGACAAGATCGGCGAGGTCATCGGCCCCAAGGGCAAGATGATCAACCAGATCCAGGACGACACCGGCGCGAAGATCTCGATCGACGACGACGGCACCGTCTACATCGGCGCCGAGGGCGGCGACGCGGCCGAGGCCGCGCGCTCGGCGATCAACGCGATCGCCAACCCGACGATGCCCGAGGTCGGCGAGCGCTACCTGGGCACCGTCGTCAAGACGGTCGACTTCGGCGCGTTCGTCTCGCTGCTGCCGGGCAAGGACGGCCTGCTGCACATCAGCAAGCTGCGCGAGCTCAACGGCGGCCAGCGGGTCAACAACGTCGACGACGTCGTCAAGGTCGGCGACAAGATCCAGGTCGAGATCGCCGAGGTCGGCGATCGGGGCAAGCTGTCGCTCGTCCCCGTCGTGGAGAAGACCGACGACGCGGCCGTCGAGACGGCCGAGGAGTCGACCGAGGCCTGATCCTCGCTCCCTCGCACGAGGCCCCGCACCCGCTCGGGTGCGGGGCCTCGTCGTCTGCGGCGACCCCGTATGGGAACGCTCCCAAAAAGTTCTTGACGTCGCGTTGTGGCCTGCGTCACACTCATGGGAACGCTCCCATGACCGGGGGTCCGACGGAAGGCACGACGTTGAATCGCACACGACGCATCGCCGCCTCCCTTGCCACAGTCATCGCCTTGTCCGGCCTGGCGGCGTGTGGCGACGGTGGCTCGGGCGACGACGGAGAAGACATCACGCTGCGCGTGAACCTGTTCGGCAAGTTCGGGTACAGCGAGGCGTACAAGAAGTTCGAGGCGGACCACCCGGGCGTCACGATCGTCGAGACGGCCGAGGGCGACCTCGGCAAGTACAACACCAAGCTCACGCAGCAGATCGCCGCCGGCGGCGACGCGGGCGACGTCGTCGCGATCGAGGAGGGCCAGACGGTCGCGTTCCTCGACGCCGCGGACAAGTTCGTGAACCTGCAGGAGCACGGCGGCAACGACGTCAAGGACCGCTGGCTGCCGTGGGTCTGGGACAAGGCCACGACCGGCGACGGCAAGACCACGATCGGCTACGGGACCGACGTGGGCGGCCTCGCGATGTGCTACCGCCGCGACCTGTTCGAGAAGGCGGGCCTGCCCACCGAGCGCGACCAGGTCGGCAAGCTCTGGCCGACGTGGGACGACTTCATCGCCACCGGCAAGAAGTTCAGCCAGGGCATCGGCGACGACAAGGTGCGCTTCGTCGACTCGTCCACCAACACGTACAACACGATCCTGATGCAGCAGGGCGACCACACGTACTTCGACCGCGACAACGAGCTCGTGTTCGAGACGAACCCGGCCGTCCGGACCGCGTGGGACTACGCCGTCGAGATGACCGAGGCCGACCTGTCGGCCCAGCTCAAGGCGTTCAGCGACGAGTGGAACGCGGGCTTCAAGAACGGCTCGTTCGCCACGATCGCGTGCCCCGCGTGGATGACCGGCTACATCAAGGACCAGGCGGGCGAGGCCAACGCGGGCAAGTGGGACATCGCCACGGTGCCCGGGGGCGGCGGCAACTGGGGCGGCTCGTGGCTCGCGGTCCCCAAGACCAGCAAGCACCAGGACATGGCGCTCGAGCTGATCGACTACCTCAGCGACGAGGAGGGCCAGCTGATGGCCTTCGAGGCCGAGGGCCGCCTGCCCTCCCTGCCGGCGCTGTACGAGACCGAGGAGCTGAAGTCGGCGACCAACCCGTACTTCAACGACGCGCCCGTCGGCCAGCTGTTCGTCGCCGGCGCCTCGCAGCTCGAGCCGGTCTACCTCGGCACGAAGAACGTCCCCGTCCGCGACGCGGTCGAGAACGCGCTCCGCAGTGTCGAGAACGGAGAGGTCCCGCCCGCGAAGGGCTGGGACGACGCGACGGCGGCGGCCGAGAAGGCCGCACGCTGACGCACCCCTGACGCGGCCGGTGTCCGCGCGTTCCTCCAGGCGCGGACACCGGCTGCCCTTGTCCACACGACTCGGGAAGGACCTCCCATGGCACGCAGGAAGCTGGCCCGCCAGCAGGGCGCGGGGCTGTCGTTCGTCTCGCCGTACTTCGTCGTCTTCGCGGTCTTCGGGCTGTTCCCGCTCGTCTACACCGCCTGGGTCTCGATGCACGAGTGGACCCTGCTGGCCGGCAAGGTCGAGTTCATCGGCTTCGACAACTACCGCGAGCTGCTCGGGGACGACGCGTTCTGGCGGGCGCTGGTCAACACGTTCGGCATCTTCGTGCTGGCGACCGTGCCGCAGCTGGTGCTGGCGACGGTACTGGCGCAGATGCTCAACACGGGGCTGCGGGCCCGAACGTTCTGGCGGATGGGAGTCCTGCTGCCGAACGTCGCCTCGGTCGCCGCGGTCGGCATCATCTTCGGCCTGATCTTCGCCCGCGACTACGGCATCGCGAACTGGCTGCTGGGCCTGGTCGGGGTCGACGAGATCGACTGGCGGGCGCACCGCTGGTCCTCGTGGATCGCCATCGCGACGATGGTGGACTGGCGCTGGACGGGCTACAACGCGCTCATCCTGCTGGCGGCGCTGCAGTCGGTGCCCAAGGAGCTCTACGAGGCGGCGCGCCTCGACGGCGCCTCGGCGTGGCGGCAGTTCTGGTCCGTCACGGTCCCGATGCTGCGGCCCACCCTGATCTTCGTGACGATCGTCGCCACGATCGGCGGCATCCAGCTGTTCACCGAGCCGCTGCTGTTCAACCCCGGCGCGAACGCCATCTCCGGCGGCAACCAGGGCCAGTTCCAGACCGTCGCGATGTATCTCGTCCAGCAGGCGTTCACGGGCCAGCGCTTCGGCTACGCCTCGACGATCGCCTGGGTCCTGTTCCTCGTCATCGCGGTGGTCGCCGCGATCAACCTGCTGCTGCTGCGGCGCATCCGATCGGCGGACTGACATGGCCATCATCACCCGCACCCGCGAGCACACCCGGCTCCCGCAGGCCCGCGCCACGGGCGCCTCGCCGCTCATGTACGCGACGCTCCTGCTCGTCCTGCTGCTGTCGGCGGCGCCGCTGTACTTCATGCTCGTCATGGCCTCGCGCGCCAACAGCGACATCCTGGGCATCCCGCCGCCGCTGCTGCCGGGCGACCAGCTGGCCACCAACATCGACCGGGTCTTCGCCAACGCCGACGTCCAGTTCGGCAAGGCGCTGCTCAACACGCTGGTCGTCGCGTCGGTCGCGACCGTCTCGGTCGTGGTGACCTCGGCGCTGGCGGGCTTCGCGTTCGCGAAGCTGCGCTTCCGGGGCCGCAACGTCCTGCTCGTCGTGGTGGTCGCCACGATGATGGTGCCCGTCCAGCTGGGCCTGATCCCGCTGTACATGCTCATGACGAAGCTGGGCCTGGCCGGGGGACTGGCGTCGGTCACGCTGCCGTTCCTCGTGAGCGGGTTCGGCGTGTTCTTCATGCGCCAGTACGCCGTGCAGGCCATCCCGGACGAGCTCATCGAGGCCGCGCGGGTCGACGGCGCGTCGACGTTCCGCATCTTCTGGTCGATCGTCTTCCCGGCGCTGCGGCCCGCGGCGGCCGTGCTCGGCCTGCTCACGTTCATGGAGCGATGGAACGACTTCCTGTGGCCGTACATCGCGCTCGACTTCAACCACCCCACCGTGCAGGTCGCGCTCTCGCGGCTGTCCGGTGGCTACTACACCGATCAGGCGCTCGTCATGGCCGGCACCCTCATGGGCACCCTGCCGCTCGTCCTGGTCTTCATCGTGTTCGGCCGGCAGATCGTCGGCGGCATCATGGAAGGCGGCCTCAAGTCATGACCGAGCTCAGCGAGCGGTTCGACCCCGGCTTCGTGTGGGGCGTGGCCACCTCGGCCTACCAGATCGAGGGCGCCACGACCGAGGACGGACGCGGCCCGTCCATCTGGGACACCTTCGCCGCGCGCCCCGGCCACACGTACCTCGGGCACACCGGCGACGTCGCGGTCGACCACTACCACCGCTGGGCCGACGACGTCGCTCTCGTCAGGGACCTCGGGCTGGGCGCCTACCGGTTCTCGATCGCGTGGCCGCGGATCCAGCCCGAGGGCAAGGGACCCGTCGAGCCGCGCGGACTGGCGTTCTACGACCGGCTCGTCGACGGGCTGCTCGAGTCCGGCATCGAGCCGTGGCCGACGCTGTTCCACTGGGACCTGCCGCAGGCGCTCGAGGACGCGGGCGGCTGGCCCGAGCGCGAGACCGCCGAGCGCTTCGCCGACTACGCCGAGATCGTCGCGGACGCGCTCGGCGACCGGATCCGCCACTGGACGACGCTCAACGAGCCGTGGTGCGCCGCGTTCCTGGGCTACGGCGCGGGCATCCACGCGCCCGGCCGGACCGAGCCCGCGGCGGCCCTCGCCGCCTCGCACCACCTCCACCTCGCGCACGGCCTGGCCGTCCCACGCATCCGCGAGGGGCGTCCCGACGCGCAGGTCGGCGTGACCCTCAACCTCTACGCCGTCTCGCCCGCGGACGACACCGGCCGTCATGACGACGCGGCGCGGCGCATCGACGGCCTGATGAACCGCTGGTTCCTCGACCCGGTGCTGCTGGGCCGGTACCCCGAGGACGTGCTGCGCGACGTCGCGCACGACCTGCCGGCCGACCTCGTCCACGACGGCGACCTGGCCACGATCAACGCGCCGATCGACTTCCTCGGCATCAACTACTACTCGCGGCACGTCGTCGCGGCGGGCGCGTGGCCCGGGGCCGCCGAGGTCGAGTTCGTCCAGCGCGACTGGCCCAAGACCGCCTCCGGCTGGGACATCGACGCGCCCGGCCTCGGCGAGGTGCTGGCGCAGGTCCACCGCGACTACCCACCCGTGCCGATCCACATCACCGAGAACGGCGCGGCCTTCGACGACGCGCTCGAGCACGGCGAGGTCCGGGACGAGGACCGCATCGACTTCCTGGAGTCGCACCTGTCCGTCCTGGCCGACGCCATCGACGCGGGGGTGGACGTGCGGGGATACTTCGCGTGGTCGCTGCTGGACAACTTCGAGTGGGCCGAGGGCTACGAGAAGCGGTTCGGCCTCGTCCACGTCGACTTCGACACCCTGGAGCGCACGCCCAAGGCCAGTGCACGGTGGTACGGGGACCTGGCCCGACGCAGCAGCACGAAGGAGCACTCATGACGGACTCGCGACAGCCGACGCTGGAGGAGGTGGCCCGGCTCGCCGGTGTGGGCCGCGGCACCGCCTCCCGCGTCGTCAACGGCTCGGACCACGTCGCGCCGCGCACGCGCGAGGCCGTCGAGCGGGCCGTGCGCGAGCTGGGCTACGTGCCCAACCAGGCCGCGCGGGCGCTCAAGACGCGCCGCACCGACACGGTCGCCCTCGTCATCGCCGAGGACGAGGAGCGCGTGTTCGCCGAGCCGTTCTTCGCCGGGCTGGTCCGCGGCATCTCGCGCGCCGTCGACGAGACCTCGCGGCGCCTCGTGCTGTCGATGGTCCCCGGCGACGCGCAGCTCGCGCGGCTCGGCCAGTTCCTGACGCCGCAGCACGTGGACGGCGTGATGGTGGTCTCGCTGCACGACGGGCTGAGCCTGCCGGGCAACCACGACCTGCCGATCGCGTACGTCGGCCGCCCGCAGGACCCGGACGCGTGCTTCGTCGACGTCGACAACCGCGGGGGAGCGCGGCAGGCCGTCACTCACCTCGTCGAGCGCGGGCGGACGCGGATCGCCATCGTCACCGGCCCGCAGGACATGGCCTCGGGCCGCGACCGCCTCGACGGCTACCGCGACGCGATCGAGGCCGCCGGCCTGGTGTTCGAGGCCGACCTCGTCGAGCCCGGCGACTTCAGCGACGCCAGCGGCGCCGCCGGGGCCGCGGCGCTGCTGGAGCGCCGGCCCGACCTCGACGCGATCTTCGCCGCGAACGACGTCATGGCGCTCGGCGCCCTGCGCGAGCTCTCGCGCCGGGGCGTGGAGGTGCCCGGCGACGTCGCGCTGGTCGGCTTCGACGGCTCCGCCGCCGCGGCCGCCTCCACGCCGGTCCTGACGACCGTGCACCAGCCGCTCGCCGACCTCGGGCGCTCGCTCGTCGAGGTGCTGGCGCGGCGCATCGAGGACCCGGACGCCGAGCCCGGGTCCGTCATCTTGCCCACACGGCTGATCGAAGGGGAGTCGACATGAGCACCGTGGTCTTCGAAGGAGCGACCCGTCGGTTCGACGGACAGGACCGCCCGGCGGTCGACAACGTGGACCTGGAGGTGGCCGACGGGGAGTTCCTCGTGCTCGTCGGCCCGTCAGGGTGTGGCAAGTCCACGACGCTGCGGATGCTGGCGGGACTGGAGGACGTCGACTCCGGCCGCATCCTGATCGGCGGGCGTGACGTGACGCAGCTGCCGCCCAAGGACCGCGACATCGCGATGGTGTTCCAGAACTACGCCCTCTACCCGCACATGACGGTGGCCGAGAACATGGGCTTCGCCCTACGCATCGCCAAGGCCACCAAGGCCGACATCGCCGCCCGCGTCGCCGAGGCCGCCGAGCTGCTGGGCCTGACCGACTTCCTCGACCGCAAGCCCAAGGCCCTCTCGGGCGGACAGCGCCAGCGCGTCGCGATGGGCCGCGCGATCGTCCGCTCGCCGCAGGTGTTCCTGATGGACGAGCCGTTGTCGAACCTCGACGCCAAGCTGCGTGTGCAGACCCGCACCCAGATCGCCGCGCTCCAGCGCCGCCTCGGCACCACCACCGTCTACGTCACCCACGACCAGGTCGAGGCCATGACCATGGGCGACCGCGTCGCCGTGCTCAAGGACGGCGTCCTGCAGCAGGTCGCCGCGCCGCGCGAGCTCTACGACCGGCCGGTGAACCTCTTCGTGGCCGGGTTCATGGGCTCGCCCGCGATGAACCTCGTGGAGCTGCCGGTGCGCGACGGAGCCGTGCCGTTCGGGACGACGCCGCTGCCGGTGCCGCGTGCCGTGACCGACGCGGCCGGCTCCGTCGTGGTGGGGGTGCGGCCCGAGAACCTCAAGGTGGGCCACGAGGGCCTGCCGATCGTGGTCGACGTGGTCGAGGAGCTCGGCGCCGACGCCTACGTCTACGGTCGCGCCGAGGGGATCGCGACACCGCTCGTGGCGCGGGCCGACTGGCGCAACCCGCCCTTCAAGGGCGAGCGGATCCACCTGTCGGTCACCGACCCCGACGGCGTCCACCACTTCGACCCCGTCTCGGGGGTGCGGCTCGGCTGAGCCGGCCGTCGCGCGGTCGATAGGCTCGGGGCCATGACACGCGTGGCGGTGCTGGGTGCGAAGGGCCGGATGGGATCGACGTCGGCGGCGGCGATCGAGGCGGCCGAGGGACTCGAGCTGGTGGCGGGCATCGACGCCGGCGACGAGCTCGACGCGATCACCGAGGCCGGTGCGGAGGCCGCGCTCGTCTTCACCACGCCGGACGTCGCGTTCGACCACGTCCGCTGGTGCGTCGAGCGGGGGATCCACGCCGTCGTGGGCACCTCCGGCTTCGGCGACGACAAGGTCCAGCAGCTGCGCGAGCTCCTCGGGTCCCACCCGGAGGTCGGCGTCATCGTCGTGCCGAACTTCTCGATCGGCGCCGTGCTCATGATGCGGTTCGCCGGCATCGCCGCGCCGTTCTTCGAGTCGGTCGAGGTCATCGAGATGCACCACCCGAACAAGGTCGACGCCCCGTCGGGGACCGCCGTCCGCACGGCCGAGATCATCGCCGCGGCGCGCGAGGAGGCGGGCTCGGCGCCGCTGCCGGACGCCACCGAGACCGACCCGGACGGCGCCCGCGGCGCCAAGGTGGCCGGCATCCCGGTCCACGCCGTCCGCGCCCGTGGCTTCATCGCCTCGCAGGAGGTCGTGCTCGGCGAGGAGGGCGAGATCTTCAGCATCCGCCACGACTCGTCCAGCCGGGAGTCCTTCATGCCGGGCGTCGTGGCAGCGCTGCGCTGGATCCCCGGCCACGCCGGCGTCACCGTCGGCCTCGACGCGGTCCTGGGGCTGGACTGACCTAGCCGGTCACGAGCCGCACGAGCGCCGTCGACGCCGCCGCGGCGATCAGCATGGGCAGGAACGACACGTTCCGCCACAGCAGGAACGCCGCGACGCCGAGCCCGACCACGCGGGCGTCGATCGTCAGGCTCGACCCGGTCGTGAAGCCCTGTACGAGCACGAGCGCCGCCAGCAGGCCGACCGGGATGAACTCGGCCGCGCGGACGGTGACGGGGTGCTCCAGCACGCGTTCGGGGACGGAGAGCCCGAGCAGCTTGAGCGCGTAGCAGCCCGCCACGACCAGCAGCACGCCCCACCACAGCTCAGTCATCGCCCGCCTCCCGGTGCGGCACGAAGCGCAGGCCCACGAGGACGGCGACGAGGCCGCCCACGATGATCGGCGCGCCGGCCGGCGTGAAGGGGACCAGGCCGGCCGCCACGGCGGCCGCCAGCAGCGCCAGCAGGCGAGCGGGCATCGAGTCCAGTCGCGGCCACAGCAGGCCCAGGAACGCGGCGGCGACGGCGGCGTCCAGGCCGATCGCGCGGGGGTCGCCGATCTGCTCGCCCGCCACGCCGCCGATGAGCGTCGTGAGGTTCCACAGCAGGAAGATCGTGATGCCGGTCCACCAGAAGCCGAGACGGGCCTGGTGGGGCTGCTCGCGGCCGATCGACATGGCCGTCGTCTCGTCGATGACGAAGTGCGCGGCGGCCAGGCGGCGGACGCCCCGCAACCGCAGGAAGGGGGCCAGCGTGATGCCGTAGAACGTGTTGCGGACGCCCAGCAGGACGGCCGTCAGCGCACCCGCCGCAGGGGCGCCGCCCGCCGCCACGACGCCCAGGAACGCGAACTGCGAGGCGCCCGTGAACGCCAGCAGCGACAGCGCGCACGCCTGCGCCACGGACAGGCCGCTCGACGTGGCGAGCGCCCCGAAGGTCACGCCGTAGAGCCCGACGCCGATCCCGACGCCGAGCGAGTCGAGGACGACCTCGCGGTCGCTGACCGGCTCGGTCATGCCAGCGACGTGTGGAGGCGGATCTGCTTCACCGGCCCCGTCGCGCCGGCGAACTCGCGGTGGGCGCCGTCCGGCTCCCAGCCGGCGTCGCGCAGCCACGCCCGCAGGACGTCGTCGGTGGGGGAGACCCACCACACGGCGCGCTCGAAGCCGTCGGCACGGACCGTGTCGATGCACGCGTGCAGCAGGCGCGAGCCGTGGCCGGTGCGCTGGTGGTCGCCGGCGACGACGAACTCGCCGACCTCGGCGTCGCGCACCTGGTCGGCGTCGGGGTCGTGGCACGGGTGCACGAGGGCGTAGCCCCGCAGCGTGGCGCGCTCGAGCGCGACGAGGGTGCGGATGCGGGCGTCCTTCGGTGCCGTGATGAGGCGGCCCCAGCGCTCGGCCATCGTGCCCTGGTCGAGGGCGGCCAGCTCGTCGGGGTCGACGGCGTCACCGTAGACGCGCACCCAGTGGTCGCGCTGCAGGGCCGCGATGGTCTCGGCGTCGTCCGGCCAGGCCAGCCGGACCGAGAGGTCGGCGCTCATGCGGCGGTCGTCCGGACATGTGACACGCGGGTCAGTATGTCACCGCGCGGACGGCCCGATCCTGGCGGTGCGCGTTGCTAGTGTTCGTCGCATGCAGGCCTACCTCGAGCTCGTCCGGCGCATCCTCGACGAGGGGGTGGCCAAGGGCGACCGCACCGGCACCGGCACCCGCAGCGTCTTCGGTCACCAGATGCGCTTCGACCTGACCGAGGGCTTCCCGGTCGTCACCACCAAGAAGGTGCACCTCAAGAGCGTCGTCGCCGAGCTGCTGTGGTTCATCAAGGGCGACACCAACACGCAGTACCTGCGTGACAACGGCGTGACGATCTGGGACGAGTGGGCCGACGATAACGGCGACCTCGGCCCGATCTACGGCTACCAGTGGCGCTCGTGGCCGGCCCCGGACGGCCGCCACATCGACCAGCTCAGGGCCGTGATCGAGGCGCTCAAGGCCGACCCGGACTCGCGCCGCCACATCGTCAGCGCGTGGAACGTGGCCGACCTCGACCAGATGGCGCTCGCGCCATGCCACGCGTTCTTCCAGTTCTACGTCGCGGACGGGCGGCTCAGCTGCCAGCTGTACCAGCGCTCGGCCGACGTGTTCCTCGGCGTGCCGTTCAACATCGCCTCGTACGCCCTGCTGACGCACATGGTGGCGCAGGTGACGGGCCTCGAGGTCGGCGAGTTCATCTGGACCGGCGGCGACTGCCACCTCTACGTGAACCACCTCGACCAGGCGCGCGAGCAGCTCACGCGCGAGCCGCTGCCGCTGCCGACCCTGCGGCTCGATCCCTCGGTGACCGACATCGACGGCTTCACGCTCGAGACGGTCACGGTCGAGGACTACCGGTCGCACCCCGCGATCAAGGCCCCGATCGCCGTCTGATGACGGTCACGGTGGCGGTGGCGGTCGGCGAGAACGGCGTCATCGGGTACGAGGGCGGCATGCCCTGGCCGCGCACGGGCGACATGCGCCAGTTCAAGGAGCTCACGTGGGGCCACCCCATCGTCATGGGCCGCGCCACGTACGAGTCGATCGGCCGCCCGCTGCCGGGCCGGACCTCGATCGTGCTGACCCGGCGGGCCGACTGGGACCCCGGTGACGACGGCGTCCTCGTGGCGGGAGACCTCGACACCGCCCTGGCGCGGGCCCACGAGCTCGACGACGAGGTGTTCCTGATCGGGGGCGCCGCCGTCTTCGACGAGGCCCTCGAGCGCGACCTCGTCGACACGATGGTCGTCACGCACGTCCCGCTGAGCCCGCCCGGCGACACGTTCTTCGCGCCGATCGACCCCGACCGCTGGACCGAGGTCGCCCGCGAGTCCCATGCCGGCACGCCCGACTACGAGATCGCCACGTACGAGCGCCGCTGACCCTTGTCCGCAGCGCCTTGCCGGTCCGACACTGGCGAGGAGGACAGGAGGCTCCCATGGCACACGGAGACATCACCCACATCGACATCCCGGTCGCCGACACGGCCAAGGCGCAGGAGTTCTACGCCGGACTGTTCGGCTGGCAGATCCAGGAGTACCCCGGCTACGAGGGCTACCCCATGTGGCAGGCCCCGAACGGCATCAGCGGGGGAGGCCTGGCGCCGCGCTCGGAGGACTTCACCCAGCCGCGCTCGTACGTCGAGGTGGACTCGATCGACGAGACGCTCGCCAAGGTCACCGAGCAGGGCGGTCGCGTCGTGATGGAGCGCCAGCCGATCAGCGAGACCAGCTGGTGGGCGATCTTCGAGGACCCCGACGGCAACGTCGTCGGGCTCTACGAGGGCACGACCGACACGTCCGGCTGAGCGCTCAGAGCAGGATCGCGAGCTGGCGCGACTGCGCCAGCAGGTTCCCGTCCGCGTCCCACAGCTCGCCGTCCTCCTCGTGGAAGCCGGCGGTGACGTGGCGTGTCGTGAACCGCGAGGCGACCCAGGCGCCAGGCGCGGGCAGCCGGTGGAAGTGCACCGTCAGCTGCACGGTCATCGACGCCAGCATGCCCAGCTCCAGCACCGGAGGCGGCATGGCGTCGGCCAGCAGTCCGAGGGCGGGCCAGTCGGTGTCGGCCCCCTCGAGGCGCTGCCACGCGAGCGTCGTCGGGTCGCCGTTCGGCGCGCCCTGCGCCCAGCCGGGCGTCTCGGCCATCCGGTACTCCATGCGGGCGAAGAGGCCGTCCTTCGGCGCGCCGTGCCCGCGCGGGTCGGGGAGCGTGTCGGGGTCGGGCAGCGCCGGCGCCTCGCCCAGCTCGCGCGTCATCCCGTCGTGGTCGCGGGCGAAGCTCGCGGTCATCCGGGCCAGCGGCCGGTCGCCGTGGACGAGGTCGACGTCGACGGTCTGGACGCGGCGGCCCAGCTTGAGCGGCGTGACCGTCATCGTCGCGGTGGTGCCGGGCTCGGGGGAGGCGAAGTACGTGATGCCCGCCACGACGGGCCGACCCACGTCGACGTGGTCCATCGCGGCGCGCAGCATCGAGGCGAGGACCCACCCGCCGTTCGGCTTGCCCAGGGGCGTGTTCCAGCGGTCGGTCACCGCGAGGGTGAGGGTTCCGTCGGCCTCGACGGTGGCGATCGTGTCGTCCGGATAGAAGTCGGTCACCGGCTCATCCTGCCCGAGGCGGTCGGCGCGCTGACGGTAACCTCGGAGCATGACGTCTCCGCTGGCCACCGCGTCCGCTCCGTTCGGCCGGGTGCTGATCGCGATGATCACCCCGTTCACGCCGGAAGGCGAGGTCGACCTCGACGCCGCCGCCAAGGTGGCGACGTACCTGGTCGACTCGGGCGCCGACGGCATCGTCGTCAGTGGCACCACCGGCGAGTCGCCCACCACGACGGGCGAGGAGGACGGCCGCCTGCTGTCCGCCGTGCTCGAGGCGGTGGGCGATCGCGCCACGATCGTCGCGGGCGTCGGCACCAACGACACCCGCCACACGGTCGAGCTCACCCGCGAGGCCGTCCGTCGCGGCGCGCACGGCCTGCTGCTGGTCTCGCCGTACTACAGCAAGCCGCCGCAGGCGGGCCTGCTGGCCAACATCGACGCCGTGATCGAGGCCGCCGGCGACACGCCGATCATGCTCTACGACATCATCGGCCGGACCGGCGTCGAGATCTCCGAGGACACCTACCGCGAGCTCGAGTCGCGCCCGACGGTGCTCGCCGTCAAGGACGCCTCGGGCGACCTGGCCCGCGCCGCACGCCTGCGCGCGAGCTCGCGCCTGGCGATCTACTCGGGCGACGACGTGCTCAACCTGCCGTTCTTCGCCCTGGGTGCCGCGGGCACCGTCAGCGTCATCGGCCACGTGGCCGCCGGCCCGATCAAGCAGATGCTCGAGGCCGTCGACGCGGGCGACCTCGCCCGTGCGCGCGAGATCGACGACTCCCTGCTGCCGATCGCCCACGCGATCATGGGCCAGACGCAGGGCGCGATCGCCGCCAAGGTGGCCATGGCCGAGCTCGGCATCATCCCCAACGCCGCCACGCGGCTTCCCCTCACGCCCGCCACGGACGACCAGGTCCAGGTCATCCGCACCGCACTGAAGGACGCAGGTCTGCTCTGATGAGCCACATGCACACCGAGCTGGCCACGCCGGCTCCGCTCGCCCCCGGCGCCATGCGCGTCGTCCCGCTCGGCGGACTGGGCGAGATCGGTCGCAACATGACCGTCTTCGAGTTCGACGGCAAGCTGCTCATCGTCGACTGCGGCGTGCTGTTCCCCGAGGAGCACCACCCGGGCGTCGACCTGATCCTGCCGGACTTCGGGCCCATCCGGGACCGACTCGACGACGTCGTCGGACTTGTCCTGACGCACGGCCACGAGGACCACATCGGCGGCGTGCCGTACCTGCTGCGCGAGCGGGGCGACATCCCCGTCATCGGCTCGCAGCTGACGCTCGCGCTGCTGGCGCCCAAGCTCAAGGAGCACCGCCTCAAGGACGTGCCGATGCACGTCGTGACCGAGGGCGACGTGCAGTCGTTCGGTCCGTTCGAGTGCGAGTTCGTCGCCGTCAACCACTCGATCCCGGACGCGCTCGCCGTCGCGATCAAGACCGCCGCCGGCGTCGCCCTGCACACGGGCGACTTCAAGATGGACCAGCTGCCGCTCGACGGCCGCATCACCGACCTGCGCGCGTTCGCGCGCCTGGGCGAGGCCGGCGTCGACCTGTTCCTCACCGACTCCACGAACTCCGACGTCCCGGGCTTCACGACCGCCGAGAAGCAGATCACGCCCGCGATCGACGCGGTCTTCGCGCGCAGCAAGAAGCGCATCATCGTCGCGTCGTTCGCCTCGCACGTGCACCGCGTCCAGCAGGTCCTCGACGCCGCCGCCAAGCACGGCCGCAAGGTCGCCTACGTCGGCCGCTCGATGGTCCGCAACATGCAGATCGCCCGCGAGCTGGGCTACCTGCACGTGCCGGACGGCGTCGTGGTGGACCGGATCGACGCCGCGCCGCCCGAGCAGATGGTGCTCATGTCCACCGGGTCGCAGGGCGAGCCGATGGCGGCGCTGTCGCGCATCGCGAACCGCACGCACGACAAGGTCCACCTCGAGCCGGGCGACACGGTCCTGCTGGCCTCCTCGCTCATCCCGGGCAACGAGAACGCCGTCTACCGCGTGATCGACGGTCTGACCAAGCTCGGCGCCAACGTCGTGCACAAGGGCAACGCGCTCGTGCACGTCTCCGGTCACGCCTCGGCCGGCGAGCTGCTCTACTGCTACAACATCGTCCAGCCCTCGAACGTGATGCCGGTGCACGGCGAGATCCGGCACCTGCACGCGAACGCCGCCCTGGCCCGCCAGACCGGCGTGCCCAACACGATCCTGGCCGAGGACGGCTACGCCGTGGACCTCATCGACGGCCACGCGCAGATCGCGGGTGCCTACGACGTGGGCTACGTCTACGTCGACGGCTCCTCGATCGGCGACCTGACGGACTCCGAGCTCAAGGACCGCCGCACGCTCGCGGCGGAGGGCTTCATCTCGGTCATCGCCGTCGTCGACTCCACGACCGGCAAGATCGTCACGGGCCCCGAGATCCACGCCCGCGGCGTCGCCGAGGACGACTCCGTCTTCGAGACGATCCAGCCCAAGCTGGTCGCCGCGCTGGAGGAGGCGCTCGCCGAGGGCGCGTACGACACGACGGCGCTGCAGCAGGTCATGCGGCGCGTCCTGGGGTCGTTCGCGGGCCGCCGCCTGCGCCGCCGCCCGATGATCATCCCGATCGTCCTCGAGGCCTGATCCAGCCGTAACCCAACCTCCGGGACGCCGTAACCCGGGGGAAACACACCCTCAGCACGCTGGGGCGGGTGAGGACTCGGATCATCGTCTGCGGGCACGGCACCACCTCGATCGCCGGCCGGACCGCGCTGTCGCGCCTCGTGAACGCGGTGCGCCGGCAGGCCCGTGGGTACGAGGTCGTCGACGCCTTCGTGGACGTCCAGCACCCGCTGCTGCCGGACGTGGTCGCGGAGACGCCCGGGCCGCGCGTCGTGGTGCCGCTGCTGCTCGGACACGACGAGGCGGCGTCGATGCTGCTGCGCTCCGTCGCCGCGTCGGACGAGATGATCCGCATCGCGCCACCCGTCGGGCCGGACTGGGTCCTCGCCGAGATCGGGGTGCGCCGGCTCATCGAGGCCGGTGCCCGCCCGAGCGACACGATCGTTCTCGTCGCGCCGCACGTGAACGGCCGGCGCGCCCTCGCCGACGTCTCGAGCGCGGCACGCCTCTTGAGCGCCGTCTGGGGTGGTCCCGTGCACGTCGGCGTGGTCGAGGGCGACGGCACGCCCGTCGACCAGGCGCTCGACATCGCCCGCGCGCACAACCAGCGCGTCGTGGTCGCGCTGTACGACCTCGCGCCGGGGGAGGGGAGCGCCCGCATCGGGCGGCTCGGCGCCGATGTCGTCACGGCGCCGCTGCTCGGGGCCGACGCGCCCGATCCCCAGCTGGTCTCCCTGGCCCTCTCGCGGGCCGTCGACGACCCACCGTCGCAGGGGGTTCACGGCGTGGGTCCGTGAGAACCCTCAGGTTCTGGTTTAGCCTTGCGAGCATGGCGAGTCGTACGTCTTCCCCGCCGCGCAAGCGGCCGTCCGGCAGCCAGGCCCGCACGAAGAAGCCGGCAGCGCGCAAGCAGCCCGCGCGCAAGCCCGCCGCACCCCGTACCGGACCTGGTCCACTCAGTGCTGCCCTGCAGGGGGTGCTGCGCGCCTCCACGGCCTTCTGGCTCGGCCTCGCCGGCGTCGTCGGCGCGATCGCGCGCAGCATCGGCCACGGCGCGCGCGAGCTTGACGCCGAGCAGCGCCGCGACGGCGTGGGCCTCGGACTCGTCTCGCTCGCGCTCGTCACCGCCGCCGCCGTGTGGTGGGACGTCACGGGCCCCGTCGGCGACGTCGCCCGCCGGATCACCACCGGCACGGTGGGCGTCCTGGCCTGGGCCGTCCCGATCCTGCTGTGCGTCGTCGCGTGGCGCACGCTGCGCCACCCCGACCGCAACGGCCCCGCCGGGCGCCAGGTGATCGGCTGGAGCGCGATCGTCGGCGGCGTCCTGGGCCTGGTGCACCTCGCCCACGGCACGCCGCGCCCCAGCGACCCGGACATGTCCGAGGCCGGGGGAGCGATCGGCTTCCTGTTCTCGGCGATCCTGGTCGACCTGCTCAAGACCGCCTGGGTCGTCGCGCCCATCCTCGTGCTCGTCGTCGTGTTCGGGGTCCTCGTCGTCACCGGCACCCCGCTGTACGCCGTCCCCGACCGCGTGCGCGGCCTGCTGGGCCGGGCGAAGGGCGAGGCCGAGGCGGCCGCCGAGCCCGAGCCGGCTCCGGCGAGGAAGCGCCACCCGCGCACGGTGCCCGTCGTGGACGACGAGCCGTTCGAGAACCCGCTCGTCGACGGTCCCGACGAGGACCGCCAGGTGGCCGTCGAGCCGCGCAAGCCCGTCCTGCCCGCGCAGGCCCTGTCCGAGCCCGAGCCGCAGCCCGAGCTGCGCGAGATGGAGCCGCTGCCGGTCCGCGCCGAGCAGCTGGCCCTGTCCGGCGACGTCGTCTACACGCTGCCCGAGCCCTCGGCTCTCAAGGAGGGCACGCCGCCCAAGACCCGCTCGGCCGCGTCCGACGAGGTCGTCGCCCGCCTGACCGAGGTGCTCGAGCAGTTCCAGATCGACGCGACCGTCACGGGCTACACCCGCGGCCCGACGGTCACCCGCTACGAGGTCGAGCTCGGCCCCGCGGTCAAGGTCGAGAAGGTCACCGCGCTGAGCAAGAACATCTCGTACGCCGTCGCGTCCAACGAGGTCCGCATCCTGTCGCCGATCCCGGGCAAGAGCGCCATCGGCGTCGAGATCCCGAACGTCGACAAGGAGATGGTCTCGCTCGGCGACGTGCTGCGCTCGAACAAGGCGCGCAGCGACCACCACCCGATGGTCATCGGCCTGGGCAAGGACGTCGAGGGCGGCTACGTCGTGGCCAACCTCGCGAAGATGCCCCACCTGCTCGTGGCCGGCGCCACGGGCTCGGGCAAGTCGTCGTTCGTGAACTCGATGATCTCGTCGATCCTCATGCGCTCCACGCCCGACGAGGTCCGCATGATCCTGGTCGACCCCAAGCGCGTCGAGCTCAACGCGTACGAGGGCATCCCGCACCTCATCACGCCGATCATCACGAACCCGAAGAAGGCCGCGGAGGCGCTGCAGTGGGTCGTGCGCGAGATGGACCTGCGCTACGACGACCTGGCCAACTTCGGCTACCGGCACATCGACGACTTCAACAAGGCCGTCGCCTCGGGCAAGGTGCAGCCGCCCCCGGGCAGCGAGCGCGTCCTGACGCCCTACCCGTACCTGCTCGTGGTGGTCGACGAGCTCGCCGACCTCATGATGGTCGCCCCGCGCGACGTCGAGGACTCGATCGTGCGCATCACGCAGCTGGCGCGCGCGGCCGGCATCCACCTCGTGCTCGCCACGCAGCGACCCAGCGTCGACGTGGTCACGGGCCTGATCAAGGCCAACGTGCCCAGCCGCCTGGCGTTCGCCACCAGCTCCCTGGCCGACAGCCGCGTCATCCTGGACCAGCCCGGCGCCGAGAAGCTCGTGGGCCAGGGCGACGGCCTGTTCCTGCCGATGGGCGCGAACAAGGCGATGCGCATGCAGGGCGCGTGGATCACCGAGGCCGAGATCCTCACGATCGTCCAGCACTGCAAGGACCAGCTCAAGCCGTCCTACCGCGACGACGTCACGGCGCCGGCGCAGGCCAAGCGCGACCTCGACGACGACATCGGCGACGACCTCGACCTCGTGCTGCAGGCGATCGAGCTCGTGGTCAACACGCAGTTCGGCTCGACGTCGATGCTCCAGCGCAAGCTGCGCGTCGGGTTCGCGAAGGCGGGCCGGCTCATGGACATCCTCGAGAGTCGCGGCGTCGTGGGTCCGAGCGAGGGCTCCAAGGCGCGCGACGTGCTGGTCAAGCCGGACGACCTCGACGACGTGCTGGCGAGCGTCCAGGCGGGTTGACCCGGGAGCGGGTGAACATTCCATTAGGCTCGAGCGGACCATCCGCGTTCACTCGCTCAGGGGTGAACGGGAACGCGAAAGGACTGCTGCATGACCTACAACGCTCCGCCGCCGCCCCCGCCCTCGGGCGCCTACGGTGGCTCGACCCCGCCGCCGAACAACCTCGTCTGGGCCATCCTGACGACGCTGTTCTGCTGCCTGCCGCTCGGCGTGGTCTCGATCGTCTACGCCGCGCAGGTCAACGGCAAGTTCGCCGCCGGTGACGTCGCGGGTGCGCAGGAGTCGTCGCGCAAGGCCAAGCAGTGGGCCATCTGGTCCGCCGTGGTCGGCGTCGTCGTCCTCGTGCTCTACATCGCCTTCATCGTGATCGTCGCGGCGAGCGGCGGCGGCTCGTCGTCCTCGACGTCCCTGTGACACTGGATCACGTGAACTCGCGCCCCGTGCCCGCCGGAGACTCCCGGCGGCGCGGGGCGCTCGCGTTCGTCGCCACGACGGCCGCCGCGGTCGCCGCCACGGCGACGGTCGCGCTCGTCTCGCCGGAGGAGTCGGGGCACTACCCGACGTGCCCGTTCCTGGCGCTGACGGGCCTGTACTGCCCGGGCTGCGGCAGCCTGCGGACGGTCCACGCGCTCGCGCACGGCGACCTCGCCACCGCATGGGACCGCAACCCGCTCGCGATGGTGCTGCTGCCCGTCGTGCTGGTCGCCTGGGTCGCGTGGGGACTGCGACTCGCCGGAGTGCGCGCGTGGCACCCGAGCCGCGTGCCGGCCCCGTGGATCTGGGCGCTCCTGGGCGTCGTCCTCGTCTACTGGGTGGCCCGGAACGTGCCCGGATGGACGTGGCTCTCGCCCCTCTAGGGGATACTCGTACCCATGGACTCGCCGAGCCCGGTGCACAAGCCGAGCAACCTGAACGTCCCGAACGCCCTGACCGTCCTGCGCATCGCGGGCGTCCCCGTGTTCGGCTGGCTGCTGCTGCACGACGGCGGCGCCTCGGTCGAGTGGCGCATCGCCGCCTGGGCCGCGTTCGCGCTGCTCATGGCCACGGACAAGGTCGACGGCGACATCGCCCGCAAGCACGGCCTCGTCACCGACTTCGGCAAGATCGCCGACCCGATCGCCGACAAGGCGCTCACGGGCATGGCCTTCATCGGCCTGGGCATCATCTTCTCGGACCAGTCCTGGAGCGCGCTGTTCTGGATCGCCGTCGTCGCGATGCTCGTGCGCGAGTGGGGCATCACGGTCATGCGCATCGTCATGGTGCGCCGCGGGTTCGTCATGCCGGCGAGCCGGGGCGGCAAGCTCAAGACCGTCCTGCAGTCCGTCGCGATCGCCGGCTACTGCCTGCCGTTCGAGCTGTGGGACGGCGTCGTCCCCGCCCTGCTGCTCGGCGTCACCCACGTGCTCATGGCGGCGGCGTTCGTCGTCGCGATCGTGACCGGCGTCCAGTACGTCCTCGACGCGCGCAGGCTCGCCGCCCAGCCCTCGGCGGGTGACGTCGCGCGGTGACCGACGAGGTCGACGTCGCCGCGCTGGTGGCACAACTGCGCGCGGTGGGGCACACCGTCGCGGCCGCCGAGTCGCTCACGGGCGGGCTCGTCACGGCGACGCTCGTCGACGTGGCGGGCGCCTCGCGGGTCGTCCGCGGCGGGGTCGTGGCCTACCAGGCCGACCTCAAGACCCGCCTGGTCGGCGTCGACGCGGGCCTGATCGACCGTGAGGGCACGGTGAACGCCGGCGTCGCGGAGCAGCTGGCCCTCGGCGTGCGGCGCGAGCTCGGCGCCACGTGGGGCCTGGGCACGACCGGCGTGGCCGGCCCCGGTCCGGCCGAGGGCCACCCGGCGGGCACGGTGCACGTCGCCGTCGCGGGACCGGACGGGGTGACCAGCCGGCGGCTCAGGCTCGAGGGCGACCGTGCCGCCGTCCGACGCGGGGCGGTCCACGCCGTCCTGGCGGACCTGCACTATAGGCTGGGGAAGAACCACGGCTCGACGGACGTTGAGTCAGGCAGGGAAGGTGGTGGCCATGACAGCGATGCGTGAACTGATCGGCGACGTGCTCCGGGCACGCCGGCTCGCCGAGGGCCTCACCCTGCGCGACGTGTCCGAGCGCGCCCGCGTCAGCCTGGGGTACATCTCCGAGGTCGAGCGTGGCCAGAAGGAGGCCAGCTCCGAGCTGCTCGCCGCCCTCGCCCAGGCGCTCGACGTCCCCCTCAGCAAGGTCCTGCTGGACGTCAGCTCGCTGCTCGAGGTCGAGGAGGCCGCCGAGCTGGCGACCGTGTCCTCGATCGCCCCGGGCGCGGCACGGGCCTCCGCCGCGTGAGGCACAGCGAGTTCTGGCAGCGGATGGAGGCCGCGCTCGGCAGCGCGTACGCCGAGTCGTGGGCCCGTCAGCAGGCGATCACGTCGCTGGGCGGCCGCACGCCCTTCCAGGCCCTCGAGGAGGGCGTGGACCCGCAGAAGGTCTGGCGCGCGGTGCACGCGACGCTCGACCTGCCGCCTCGCGATCGCTGAGCTAGCGTCGAGGGATGAGTGATCTTCCCGACCTGAACGGCAAGCGCGTCGCGATCATCGCGACCGATTTCTTCGAGGAGTCCGAGCTCACCACCCCGCGTGACGAGCTGGCGAAGGCCGGCGCGGACGTGCGCGTGTACGCGCCGCACACGGGCACGCTGCAGGCGATGAGCGGCGACACGGACAAGACCATCACCGTCGACGTCGACGGCACGCTCGACGAGCTCGACCCGTCGTCCTTCGACGCGGTCGTGGTCCCCGGCGGCACGGTCAACGCCGACCACCTCCGCACCGAGGAGCGTGCGCAGCAGATCGTCAAGGACGTGCTGGCCTCCGGGCGGCCGCTCGCGGCGATCTGCCACGCCCCGTGGCTGCTGGTCTCGGCCGGCCTCGTCGAGGGCAAGCGGCTGACCAGCTTCCCGAGCCTCTCGGTCGACGTGCGCAACGCGGGAGGGGAGTGGGTCGACGAGACCGTCGTGGTGGACGGCAACCTCATCACGAGTCGCAACCCCGACGACCTGCCCGCGTTCGTCGGCGCCATCGCCGACGCGCTCACCGCGTAACCACGCATCGCGTCCGGCGTGTCGTCGACCGTCGAACACGTGTTCGGCTAGGCTGATCCACAGGCCGACGGTCAGGTCGGGCGGCATCCACAGGCGAGTCGACGAGGCTCACAAATGTCAGTGGGCCCGCCTACCGTCGAAGATGGCCCGCCACCCGACCGCGACGGTCGACGACACGAAGGACGCAGCATGCCTCCCAAGAGCAGCACCCCCTCGAACAAGGAACTCGCGAAGGAGCGAGCCAACAAGGACAAGGCGATCGAGAACGCCCTGGCCCAGATCGACCGCTCGTACGGCAAGGGCGCCGTGATGCGTCTGGGCGACCAGGCCCGCGCGCCGATCGAGGTCATCCCGACGGGCGCCGTGTCGCTCGACGTCGCGCTGGGCATCGGCGGACTGCCCCGCGGCCGTGTCATCGAGATCTACGGCCCGGAGTCCTCGGGCAAGACGACCGTCGCCCTGCACGCCGTCGCCAACGCGCAGAAGGCCGGCGGCGTGGCCGCCTTCATCGACGCCGAGCACGCGCTCGACCCCGAGTACGCGCGCAAGCTGGGCGTCGACACCGACGCGCTGCTCGTGTCGCAGCCCGACTCCGGTGAGCAGGCCCTCGAGATCGCCGACATGCTGATCCGCTCCGGCGCCCTCGACATCATCGTCATCGACTCCGTCGCCGCCCTCGTGCCGCGCGCCGAGATCGACGGCGAGATGGGCGACAGCCACGTCGGCCTCCAGGCTCGCCTCATGAGCCAGGCGCTGCGCAAGATGACCGGCGCCATCAACGGCTCAGGCACGACGGCGATCTTCATCAACCAGCTGCGCGAGAAGATCGGCGTCATGTTCGGCAGCCCCGAGACCACGACGGGCGGCAAGGCGCTCAAGTTCTACGCCTCCGTGCGCCTGGACGTGCGCCGCATCGAGACGCTCAAGGACGGCACCGACATGGTCGGCAACCGCACCCGCGTCAAGGTCGTCAAGAACAAGGTCGCGCCGCCGTTCAAGCAGGCCGAGTTCGACATCATGTACGGCCAGGGCATCAGCCGCGAGGGCAGCCTCATCGACCTGGGCGTGGAGGCGGGCTTCGTCCGCAAGGCCGGCGCCTGGTACACGTACGAGGGCGACCAGCTCGGCCAGGGCAAGGAGAACGCCCGCAACTTCCTGCGCGACAACCCCGACCTCGCCGACGAGATCGACAAGCGCATCAAGGAGCACCTCGGCATCGGCGCCAAGGTCGACCAGCCGGCCGACCCGGCGACCGTCGTCGACGACCTGTCCGGCGATCTCTCGGCCGCCGACTTCTGATGCTCGACCCGGCGGACCCGGACGCGGACCCGCGCGCTGTGGTCGTGGCCGGCCGGACGATCGCGATGGATCGCCTGGCCGCCCGCGACCGCAGTCGCGGTGAGCTGCTCGAGGCGCTCGCGCGGCGCAAGTTCCCCGAGGACGTGGCGACGGTCGTGGTCGACCAGCTGCAGTCCGAGGGCCTCGTCGACGACGAGCGGTTCGCCCGCGCCTGGGTCGACCAGCGCGGCCGCACGAAGGGCCTCGCCGCGTCGGTCCTGCGGATGGAGCTCCGTCGCAAGGGCGTCGCCGACGACGTCATCGACACGGTCCTGGACGACGTCGACCCGGGGGAGGAGCGCCAGGCGGCGCACCGGCTCGTGCAGCGCAAGCTGCGCTCGGTGCAGGGGCTGGACCCGTCCGTGCAGGTCCGGCGACTGACCGCGATGCTCGCCCGCAAGGGCTACGCGCCGCAGGTGGCCTTCGACGTCGTGCGTGAGGAGCTGGGCGCCGAGGCCGAGCCGCTCGAGTCGATGTGAGGTCCGGCGGCCCGGTTGCCTAGGATCGCGAGGTGAGCGCCACTCTCGTCGCCAAGGGCCTGTCCGGCGGGCATGCCCATCGCACGCTGTTCGAGGGCCTCGACCTCACGGTCGCCCCCGGCGACGTCGTGGGGGTCGTCGGCGCCAACGGGGCGGGCAAGTCGACGCTGCTGTCCCTGCTGGCCGGGGAGGTCGCGCCGCTCGCCGGCACGGTGTCGCTCGCGCCGGCGGACGCGTTCGTGGGCTGGCTCCCGCAGGAGCACGAGCGGCGTCCCGGCGAGACGGTGGGCGCCTACCTCGCGCGTCGCACCGGAGCCGCGGCAGCCACCGAGGCGATGGAGTCCGCCGCGGCGGCACTCGGCTCGGGTGAGCCCGGCGTCGATGACGTCTACGCCGCGGCGCTCGACCACTGGCTCGCCTCGGGCGCACCCGACCTCGACGAGCGGATCCCGGCGGTGCTGGGCGAGCTGCGGCTGGGCGTGGGCGTGGACGCCCTCATGACCTCGCTGTCCGGCGGGCAGGCGGCGCGGGTGGGGCTGGCCGCCCTGCTGCTCAGCCGGTTCGACGTCGTGCTCCTGGACGAGCCGACGAACGACCTCGACCTCGACGGGCTCGAGCGGCTCGAGGCCCTCGTCTCCGGCCTGCGGGCCGGGATCGTCCTGGTGTCGCACGACCGCGAGTTCCTCGCCCGGTGCGTCACGCGCGTCGTCGAGCTGGACCTGGCGCAGCACCAGGTGCGCGTCTACGACGGCGGCTACGACGCGTTCCTCGAGGAGCGGGCCGTGCTGCGCCGCCACGCGCGCGAGGACTACGAGCAGTACGCCGCCATGAAGGCCGACCTCGTGGCGCGCGCCCGGACGCAGCGCGAGTGGAGCTCGCAGGGCACGCGCAACGCCATGCGCAAGAGCCCCGACAACGACAAGATCCGCCGCCGCGCCCAGACCGAGTCCTCCGAGAAGCAGGCCCAGAAGGTCCGCCAGATGGAGTCGCGCATCGCCCGGCTCGAGGAGGTCGCGGAGCCGCGCAAGGAGTGGGAGCTGCGCTTCGAGATCGCGGCCGCGCCGAGATCCAGCACCGTGGTTGCGACCCTCGACGCGGTGACGTTCGAGCGGGGCGACTTCGTCCTGGGCCCCGTCTCGGTCCAGGTGAACGCGGGAGACCGGGTCGGGATCACCGGGGCGAACGGCGCCGGCAAGACGACGCTGCTGCGGCTGCTGCTGGGGCGGCTCGAGCCCACGAGTGGCCGCGCGTCCCTGGGCGCGTCACTGTCGCTCGGCGAGATCGACCAGGCCAGGTCGGTGCTGGCCGAGGACGCGACGCTCGGCGACGCGATGGAGGCCGCGTTGCCCGACCTCACGGGGGCCGAGGTGCGCACCCTGCTGGCGAAGTTCGGGCTCAAGGCCGACCAGGTCGCCAGCCTCGTGGGCGACCTGTCGCCGGGGGAGCGGACCCGCGCCGCGATGGCGCTGCTGCAGGCGCGTGCGGTCAACGTGCTCGTGCTCGACGAGCCGACGAACCATCTCGACCTGCCGGCGATCGAGCAGCTGGAGCAGGCGCTCGCCGCCTACGAGGGCGCCCTGCTGCTCGTGTCCCACGACCGGCGGCTCCTCGACGCCGTGAGCCTCGACCAGCGCTGGCACGTCGAGGACGGACGAGTCGTCACGACGCTCTGAGTCAGGGGCTCCGGATCGGATGACAAAGGAAGTGACTCGCGAGTAACATCGGGTCATGGCCTCGACCTTCGACCTCTATCGCCGCATCACGTCGCTGCCGAAGGGCAGCTCGGCGTTCAGCCTGCTGTACGGCCTCAAGGCGCCGTACTTCCGCAGCGCGCACATCGCCGTGACCGACATGCGACCTCACCGTGGCGAGGTCGTCGTGCCGTTGCGCCGCTCCACCAAGAACCACATCGGCACGGTGCACGCGATCGCGGCCTGCAACGGTCTCGAGGCCGCGATGGGGCTGCTCGCCGAGGCGACGTGCCCGCCCGGCCACCGGTGGCTACCGAAGGGCATGGACGTGAGGTACCTGGCCAAGTCGGACTCCGACGTGGTGTGCACTGCCGAGACGACCGCGGCCGACTGGGCGCAGGCGCCCGACGTGCCGGTCACGGTCCGTGCGACCCGCGCCGACGGCACCGTCACTGTCGAGGGCACGATCCACCTCTGGGTCACGCCCACGCGCTGATCCGGGTCAGTCGGCGAACGGGCCCGTCGCGTGCGTGAGCCGACCGGCTCGCAGGGTGGCCTCCACCTGCACGGCGCGCAGTAGCGCGGCGGCCTCGGCGCTGTCCCCGGTCGCGGCCAGGGGATCGCGGTCCAGGACGGCGAGGTCGGCGGGCTGTCCGGAGGCCAGGGTGTCCCGGCCGTCCACGCTCGCCGCGAGCGCCTCGGCGGGCGTGACCGCCTCGGTGGCGTTCCACGGCTCCCGCTCGTCGGCGGAGCGGTGGACGGCGGCCGCCATCGACTCCCACGGGTCCAGGACGGCCACGGGCGCGTCCGAACCGAACACCATCGGGACGCCGGCGTCGAGCATCGACCGCAGCGGGAAGCATCGCTCCGCGCGATCGGGCCACAGCTGGGCCGTCGCCTCGCGGTCGTCGAGCAGGTGCCCGGGCTGGACGCTGGCGGTCAGTCCCAGCGACGCCATCGTCGCGATGTCGCGAGCCGTCATGAGCTGCGCGTGCTCGATGCTGCCGCTCGCGCCGCTGGCCGCGAACGCCGCGAGGGCCTCGTGCGCCGCGGCGTCGCCGATGGCGTGCACGGCGGCGCGCAGGCCGTGGGCGCTCGCGCGGCCGAGCAGGGCGGTGAGCTCGGCGCGGTCGTGGTTCTGGACGCCGCGGTTGCTGCTGCCGGCGTACGGCTCGTGGCAGTACGCCGTCCGTGAGTTGAGAGAGCCGTCCGAGATGATCTTCAGCGGTCCGAGCCGCACGGTCCCGTCGGGAGTGAGGGGCGAGCCGGTGCGCAGTCCGGCCTCGATCACGGCGTCGAGGTGGTCGGCGTAGACGGCGGTCCGCACCCACAGCGCGTCCGCGCCCGCGTGCACCCGTCCGGGCCAGGTCAGCAGCGGCTCGCTGAACTCGAAGTCGCCGATGCCGACGACGCCGCGGGCGGCCGCCGCCTCCACGGCGGCGCGGACGGCCGCGTCGCCGTCCTGGGCGCTGTTGCGCTCGATGACGTGGGTCATCAGCTCGAACCAGGCCAGCTCGGTGAGCGGGCCGTCGGCGGGGACGGCGCCGAGCGCACGGAAGGCGGCCGAGTTCAGCCAGCCGGCGTGCGCGTCGCCGCTCGTCAGGACCACGGGGCGGTCGCCGGTCACGGCGTCCAACTCGGCGACCGTGGGCTCGCGCCGCCAGTCGGTCAGTCGGAAGCCGAAGCCGAACAGCCAGTCGCCGGCGCGGCACGAGCCGAGGTGGTCGCGCACGAGCGCCAGCACCTCGGCTGGGTCGCTCGTGCCCGAGACGTCCAGGCGCGTGCGGACCTGCGCCCACTGCGTGAAGTGCACGTGCTGGTCCCACAGCCCCGGCATGACCCAGCGGCCGTCGGCATCCACGACGCGCTCGCCGGCCTCGGGTCGCAGCTCGGGCGCGACGGCGGTGATCGTGCCGTCGGCGATCCGCAGCGAGACGGGGTCCGGGGGAGCGGCGGTGCGCACCGGCACGAGCCGCACGTGGCGCAGCAGCAAGGAGGTCACGGCGACATTGTCACCATGGGCCTCACACGTCAGGCAGTCGCCCCCGGGGTGCCGGCGCGTGCGCTCTCGAGGTCGACGGCGTGAACGGTCTTGGACTCCGTCAGACGGCGCTGGACGTACACGCCGATGCGGGACAGGATCACGTTCAGCACGATGTAGATCGCGGCCAGGACGATGGCCGTGGCGAGCCGGTTGTCGAACTCGCGCCAGATCTCGCGACCGATCGTGGTGAGGCCGGGCGCGAGGATGTAGTAGCCCAGCGAGGTGTCCTTGAGCACCACGACGCACTGGCTGATGATCGCCGGCGTCATGATCTTGATGGCCTGGGGCAGCTGGATCATCCGGGTGACGGCGGTCTTGCGCATGCCGAGCGCGTAGGCGGCCTCGACCTGTCCCTGGGGGACGGCGTTGATGCCGGCGCGGAAGACCTCCGCCAGCACGGATCCGTTGTACAGCGTCAGTCCGAGCACGAGCGGTGCGATGACCCCGACACGCGTGTCGAAGCCCCAGAACCAGATGAAGATGATCAGCAGCAGCAGCGGGACGGCGCGGAAGAACTCGACGACGCTCCACGCCACGACTCGGACCGGGCGATGGTCGGAGAGCTTCGCCACGCCGAACAGGACGCCGAAGACGACGGCGAGGACGATCGACAGGACCGCGACGAGCAGGGTGTCGAGGATGGCCCGACCGATGAGCTCGAGGTAGGCGGGCGTGGCGAACACCTCCCACTTCTCGGCGGAGAACTGACCCTCGGAGCCGAGCTTCCACACGATGCCCAGTGCGAGCAGGACCAGCGCGACCACGGTCAGGACGCCGGCGATCGCGTGGCGGCGTCGGGCTCGAGGGCCGGCGACGTCGTAGAGGACGCTCATCGGTAGACCACCTTCCAGCGGCGTTCGAAGGTGGTCGCGACGGCGCTGATGATCGCGACGAGGACGATGTACCCGAACGCGAAGCCCAGGAAGACCTGCAGCATCTCCGTGGCATACGTGTTCAGGAAGCCGCGCATGCGGAACGTGGCCTCGGCGATGCCGAACACGGCGGCCAGGGAGGTGTTCTTCACCAGGGCGATGAACGCGCTGGCCATCGGCGGCACGGTGAGGCGGAACGCCTGGGGAAGGACGACCTGCCTCATGATCCCGGTGAACGGCATCCCGATGGCTCGGGCAGCCTCGGCCTGGCCGACGGGCACGCCGTTCAGGCCGGAGCGCAGCGCCTCGCTGACGAAGGCCGCGGTGTACAGGCCCATGGCCAAGGTGATGTTCCAGAAGAAGCCGAAGTCGATCCCGATCTCGGGCAGACCGTAGTAAGTCAGCAGGATCAGCACGAGCAGGGGGGTGTTCCGGAAGACCGTGACGTAGCCGGTGCCGACCCCGCGCAGGATCGGAACGGGGGAGACCCGTGCGACGGCCACGAGGGTTCCGACGACGAGCGCCAGCAGTCCGGACGACGCCGTGAGGCGGGCCGTCGTCCAGAAGCCTTGCAGGTACAGCTGCCAGCCGTCGTCAGTGAGCAGCCAGTCCACGGGCCACCTCCAGGTTTGTCGAGTCACGTCGTCGGGGGGGGGCGGCCCCCCCGCGCCCCCCCCCCGCGGGGGGGAGGGGGCCGGGGGGGGGGGGGGGGGGGGGGCCCCCCCCCCCCCCCCCCCCCCCCGCCGCGCCCCCCCCCCCCCCCCGCGGGGCCGCCCCCCGGGGGGGGGGGGCCCCCCCCCCGCGCCCCCCCACGACGAGGGGGATCAGGCGCAGGGGTCGAGCGTGGGCGGGTCGCCCGCCTCGCCGCCACCCTTGCCGAGCGTCGAGTCGAACGCCTCCTTCCACGTGCCGTCCTCGAAGGCGGACGTGAGGGACTCGTTGATGAACTCGCACAGCTCGGGGTGGTCCTTGCCGTAGCCGATGCCGTAGCGCTCCTCGGAGAACGGCTCGCCGACGACCTTGAGCTTGTCCGGGTCCTCGGCGGCGTAGCCCAGCAGGATCGCCGCGTCGGTGGTGACCGCGTCGACCGAGCCGTTGAGCAGCTGGTCCACGCACTCGGAGTAGGTGTCGAAGCCCGCGGGCGTCGCGCCGTACTTCTTCTCGACCGTCTCGATCGAGGTGGAGCCGGTGACCGAGCAGACCTTCTTGCCCTTGAGGTCGTCAGCGCCCTTGATGGAGTCGTCGTCCTTGGCGACCAGGAGGCTCTGGCCCGTGACGTAGTACGGGCCGGCCTGGCCCACGACCTGACGGCGCTCGTCGGTGATCGAGTAGGAGGCGATCACGAAGTCGACCGTGCCGTTCTGCAGGAAGGGCTCGCGGTTGGCCGAGACGGTCTCGACCCACTCGATGTCGGCGGCGTCGATGCCGAGCTTCGCGGCCAGGATCTTGCCGATGGCCGGATCGAAGCCTGTGGGCGTGTCCGAGGCGGCGGACTTGAAGCCCACGCCGGGCTGGTCGTACTTGACGCCGATCTTGACCTTGCCGGCCTCCTGCAGCTCGGCCATGCGCGTGCCGGACTCGAAGTCCTGCTTCTCGACCTCGACGTCGGGGCCGGAGTCGCCCTCGTCGTTGCCCGCGTCGCCGCAGGCGCTCAGTGCCAGCAGGCCGGCGGCCAGGACGGCCGCGAACCGTGTGCGTCGTGCTCTCATGTTTCGTCCTCCCCCTTCGGGATCATGTGTGAGAAAAACGTGGTGCGATGGTCAGTGCTTGAGGATCTTGCTCAGGAAGTCCTTCGCGCGATCGCTCTGGGGGTTGGTGAAGAACTCCTCCGGGGTGTTCTGCTCGATGATGCGCCCGTCGGCCATGAACACCACACGGTCGGCGGCGGTACGGGCGAAGCCCATCTCGTGCGTGACGACGACCATCGTCATGCCGCGGCGAGCGAGGTCGACCATCGTCTCGAGGACCTCGGAGATCATCTCCGGGTCGAGCGCCGAGGTGGGCTCGTCGAAGAGCATGACCTTGGGGTCCATCGCCAGCGCCCGCGCGATCGCGACGCGCTGCTGCTGGCCGCCGGAGAGCTGCGAGGGGACCTTCGCCGCCTGCGAGGCGACGCCCACGCGCTCGAGCAGCTCGTGCGCGCGCTGGTCGGCCTCGGCCTTGGACTTGCCCAGCACCTTGATGGGTCCGAGGGTCACGTTCTCCAGGACCGTCTTGTGGCTGAACAGGTTGAACGACTGGAACACCATGCCGACCTCGGCGCGCAGCCGGGCGAGCGCCTTGCCCTCCTCGGGCAGGGGGACGCCGTCGATCTCGATCGTGCCCTCGTTGATCGGCTCGAGCCGGTTGATGGCGCGGCACAGCGTCGACTTGCCCGAGCCCGACGGCCCGATCACGACGACGACCTCACCGGCCGCGACCTCGAAGTCGATGTCCTGCAGGACGTGGAGGTCACCGAACCACTTCTGGACGCCGCTCATCTTGACCATCGGCGTCGTGCTTGCTCCCATGTCGCCTTACCCAACCGCAGCGCCCCATCACGTGCAAGCGGGTGGGCCCGCGCGTCGGCCTCCGCAACCGGATCGCAACCGTTCGAGCGACCGCGCTCCTTGAATTGCGCAATCCGACATCATCAACGCCGGCGGGCGGTCACACTTATGAAAATCGTTGGAGACCGGGGGGCGGCGTGCACAGAAGACGATTCAGCGACGATCCGATCAGCGATGAGGACGAGGATGACCTCGAGCGTGAGTCCTATGTCGCGTACGTCACGGAAGTCATCCGACGAGTCCGGGAGGACGGTCCCACATCCACCGTGATTGGGGTGATCGGCCCTTGGGGATCTGGGAAGTCCTCAGTCATGGGCCTGGTGTCGAGACGGCTCGCGCGCGATTGGGAAGTCGTGGAGTTCACGCCGTGGGGATACGCCAACGACGACGCCATGGCGACCGGGTTCCTCGCCGAACTTCATCAAGTTCTTCCGATTCGGCCTTGGGTCAGGAAGCGAAAGATCATCGGTAAGGCCGGTCGCGCGGTCAGTCCGGCTGGAGCGCTCGCCGGACTTGTCGGGGTCGACGGACGTACGGCGATTCAGGACCTCGCAGATTGGATCGAAGGCGACGCATCACCGTCTGCAGCCCTTCGGTCAGCCAAGGAAGCTGCCCGCCAATTGAAGACTCCGGTGCTGATGGTGGTCGATGACCTCGACAGGCTCAGCCCTACTGAGCTGCTTATGGTGTTCAGACTTGTTCGCTTCGTAGGCCGGTTGCCCAACGTCCACTACTTGCTCTGCTACGACGAACGAACGCTGCTGGACCTGCTGATGCGGACTGACCTTGCTGCGACTGAGAGCCGAGCGCGGGATTACTTGGAGAAGATGGTTCAAGTCCGACTGGATCTTCCTCCTCTCTGGGAAGAGGATGCCGAAGCGATGTTCCTTCGGGAGTTGTACTCCGTCTTCGCTGAGCGAGGAATCGAAGTGGATGCGGCTGACAGGGAACGGCTCAACGACGCATATCGCCTCACGATGCGGCACTACCTGACGACGCCCCGTGCGATCGTCCGGTTCGTTAGACAGCTTGACGCCTTCTTGTCGGCGTTGAACCAAGAGATCGATCCGATCGACTTCGTTCTGGTCACGTGGGTCAGAACCTTCGAGCCCGCGGTCTATGAACTGATTCAGAAGGACCGCGAAAATCTCACGTCCCACGACCTCGTTGGTGACATCGCTGTGCACGATGAGAACGCAAAAGCGCGGTGGCAGTCTTCGCTGAAAGCGCTGGGCGGTGAAGACAGGGACTGGTTCGTCCCCGCTATCGCGGCCATTCTCGGCATCATGTTCATCCGCTTTGATGGTGCTTGGACTGACAGTTTCTATTCAGACTCTGTCTACAAGGACCTTGCGCGGAGCAAGCGCATCGGCCACCAAGACTACTTCGATAGATATTTCGCTTTCGCGATTCCGTCGGGGGACATTAGCGACGCCGATCTTGCGGCAGCCCTAGCTCCAACAGAATCAGGATTCGATCAAGCTGCGATGGACCGTCTGCGCGACCTTACGAAGGTCGGTTCCGCGAGGGTCTACCGGAAGATCTCCCAAGCTCTTCGCGACGAAACGGTGCGTGGAGGAGAGGCACTGAAGTTCGTCGTGGCGGAAAGTCGTGTCTCGATGACGCAGGTGGGGGACGGGGGCGCTGAGGGTTGGCATCCGAGCTGGCTAGTCAAAGAAGCACTGCTCGCCACGTCCTACGAAGAACTGGAGTCCGCACTCCGCGACGCTTGCAAGACTCGCGGCGGCATCGCCGTAGTGGCGCTAGCTCTATCGAGGATCAAGGACGAAGTGGAGATGGACTACTACCCGTCTGAGCGGTCATGGAAGCGCGAGCTGAGTCTCGCATTGGACGTTGTTGCCCAAGCAGTCGAGCGCGAGTTGCACGGAGCGGTAGGCGTGCAGAAGCTCTCTCGCGAAGACCTTGCGCTCGTTCGGATCATGCAGTGGGTGTCTCCCGAAGGGTCACGGGATTTCCTCAGGCGGCGGGTGCTGAGTCGCGACATCGTCACAGTGACCGCGGAGTTGCTTCCTCAACTCTCCGAGGGAAGTGAACGGTGGGTCGGCCCCGCGTTCCCGGAGGTGCTCGATCGGTACTTCGGACGGGGATGGCTCGTGACGCATGCGGAGAACCTGGTCTCGGTCGCCTTTCCGCCGTCAGAGCGAGGACCTGATCGCCTCCAATGGAGGGATAATGCGCAGATGCGGATCACCATTGCGGCGGCGTCACTGACACAAGCGATGCGGCAATGGGATGTGGATGGTGGCGCAAGTTAGCGCCAGAGGCCGTCCACCTGCCGTTCCATCGGTTCCAGCCACCAAAATTCCGCTTGGGTTCGCCCAGCGTGTGGACTGCATGATGAGCGACACGACGCGACCATCGGGGGGAAATTGGCTCCCTGCCCGATTCGCGAGTGATCGGGGACCAGGAGGGCTCGGTCGCCAGAGCAGACTAGCCTCTCAGCGAGTTATTGACCCGACGAATCCCATGGTCGCCGGTCGCAGAGCGCCAGGGGCTCGCGTCTGAGCGAGATCCTCATGACGTTCTGACATCGGACACCGGATGGCCCAGCGGTTGCGCGCCGTTCGGTGCCGTCGGGCGTCCGCGTGCCACGTACCATGGGACGGTCATGACGAAGACCTATGAAGTGCGCACGTACGGCTGCCAGATGAACGTCCACGACAGCGAGCGGCTGTCGGGTCTGCTGGAGACGGCGGGCTACGAGGCGGCGCCGTCGGGGGAGACCCCCGACCTCGTCGTGTTCAACACGTGCGCCGTCCGCGAGAACGCGGACAACAAGCTCTACGGCAACCTCGGCCACGTCGCGAGCCTCAAGGCGAAGAAGCCCGGCATGCAGGTGGCCGTCGGCGGCTGCCTCGCGCAGAAGGACAAGGACACGATCACGTCGCGCGCGCCGTGGGTGGACGTCGTGTTCGGCACGCACAACATCGGCTCGCTGCCGATCCTGCTCGAGCGCGCCCGCATCGCCGAGGAGTCGCAGGTCGAGATCCTCGACGCCCTCGAGGTCTTCCCGTCGACGCTGCCGACCAAGCGCGACTCGGTGTTCGCCGCATGGGTCTCCATCAGCGTCGGCTGCAACAACACGTGCACGTTCTGCATCGTGCCGTCGCTGCGCGGGAAGGAGCGCGACCGCCGTCCCGGCGACATCCTCGCCGAGATCGAGGCGCTCGTCGCGGACGGCGTGGTCGAGGTGACGCTGCTGGGCCAGAACGTCAACAGCTACGGGTCCGAGTTCGGCGACCGCCAGGCGTTCTCCAAGCTGCTGCGTGCGTGCGGGCGGATCGAGGGCCTCGAGCGCGTGCGCTTCACCTCGCCGCACCCGGCCGCGTTCTCGGACGACGTCATCGAGGCGATGGCCGAGACCCCGAACGTCATGCCGCAGCTGCACATGCCGCTGCAGTCCGGCTCGGACCGGATCCTGCGCGCGATGCGCCGGTCGTACCGCAGCGAGCGCTTCCTCGGCATCATCGACCGCGTCCGCGCCGCGATGCCCGACGCCGCGATCACGACCGACATCATCGTCGGCTTCCCCGGTGAGACCGAGGAGGACTTCCAGGCCACGCTCGACGTCGTCCGGCAGTCGCGGTTCTCCAGCGCGTTCACGTTCCAGTACTCCCAGCGGCCCGGCACGCCCGCCGCGACGCTGCCGGACCAGCTGCCCAAGGAGATCGTGCAGGAGCGCTACGAGCGCCTCGCCGCCCTCGTCGAGGAGATCTCCTGGTCCGAGAACCAGCGGCTCGAGGGCCGGGTCGTCGAGCTGCTCGTCGCCGACAAGGCGCACGCGGGCGGCCGCAAGGACGCCGCGACGAACCGCATGAGCGGCCGCGCCCGCGACAACCGCCTCGTGCACTTCGTCCCGGGCGACCACGCGATCCGTCCCGGCGACATGGTGGTCACGCGCGTGACGAAGGCGTCGCCGCACCACCTCGTCGCCGACGGGGAGCCGATCGAGGTGCGCCGCACGCGCGCCGGCGACGCGTGGGAGGCCCGTCAGGGCCGGACCACGGTGAGCCCCGGGTCGGTCGGCCTGGGCATGCCGTCCATCGGCGTCCCGCCGCCGCTGCCGCCGGCCCCGGCGTGCGCGCCGGCGTGACGGTTTCCCCGGTTCAGTAGGTTCTCCCTCACTTCGCGAGGTTTCCCGGCGCCCGCGGCGACCTAGCGAGGTTTCCTGTCACTTCACGAGGAACGCAACCCTCGCGAAGTGAGAGGAAACCCGCTTAACCGGGGAAACCGGCACCGAGCGGCCCGCATCACACCGCAGCTGAGGGTGGCCTCACTGGAACGCACGAAATGTTGAGGTAACCTGAACTTCGCTGAAGAGGCCAATGTCGTCCTCGCCCAGCTTGTACGCACTGGCATCGACGACAGGTTCAGAACATGGATCGTCCCTTCTCGGCCACGCCTCCGGCGCAAGGCCTCTACGACCCGGCCAACGAGCACGACAACTGCGGTGTCGCCTTCGTGGCGACGCTCACGGGCGTCCCCAGCCACGAGATCGTCCAGCACGGCCTGACCGCGCTGCGCAACCTCGACCACCGTGGCGCCGTCGGCAGCGAGGTCAACACCGGTGACGGCGCCGGCATCCTCATGCAGGTCCCCGACCGCTTCCTGCGCGGCGTGGCTCCCGTGGAGCTGCCCGAGGCCGGCCACTACGCCGTCGGCATGGCGTTCCTCCCGCGCGAGGACGTCGCCGGCGCCAAGGCCAAGGTCGAGGCGATCGTCGCCGAGGAGGACCTCGAGGTCCTCGGCTGGCGCGACGTCCCCACCACGCCCGACGTGCTCGGCCAGATGGCGTACAACGCCATGCCGCACTTCGAGCTGCTCTTCCTCACCACGCGCGACCGCGCCGCCGCGGGCATCGAGCTCGACCGCCTCACGTACGCCGTCAGCAAGCGCGCGTTCCACGAGGTCGAGACGTACTTCCCGTCGCTGTCGGCGCGCACGCTCGTCTACAAGGGCATGCTCACCACCGAGCAGCTCGACGTGTTCTTCCCCGACCTGCAGGACGAGCGCATGGAGTCCGCGCTGGCCATCGTGCACAGCCGCTTCTCCACCAACACGTTCCCCAGCTGGCCCCTCGCGCACCCGTTCCGCTACCTGGCGCACAACGGCGAGATCAACACCGCCCGCGGCAACCGCAACTGGATGCGCGCCCGCGAGGCCCTGCTCGAGAGCGCGCTCATCCCGGGCGACCTCTCGCGCCTGTACCCGATCTGCAGCCCCGGCGGCTCCGACACGGCCTCGCTCGACGAGGTCATGGAGCTGCTGCACCTGGGCGGCCGCTCGCTGCCGCACGCCGTCATGATGATGATCCCCGAGGCGTGGGAGAACAACGCCGAGATGGATCCCGCGCGCCGCGCGTTCTACGAGTTCCACTCCACCGTCATGGAGGCGTGGGACGGCCCCGCCGCCGTGTGCTTCACCGACGGCACGCAGATCGGCGCGGTCCTGGACCGCAACGGCCTGCGCCCGGGCCGCTACGTCATCACCGAGGACGGCCTCGTCGTGCTGGCCTCCGAGGTCGGCGTGCTCGACCTCGACGCCAAGACGATCACGCGCAAGGGCCGTGTCGAGCCCGGCAAGATGTTCCTGCTCGACCTCGCCGAGCACCGCGTCGTCCCCGACGAGGAGATCAAGTCCCAGCTCGCCCACGAGCACCCCTACGAGGAGTGGCTGTACTCCGGTCTGGTCCGCTTCGAGGACCTGCCCGACCTGGAGCACATCGTCCACACGCACGCCTCGGTCACCCGGCGCCAGCAGGTGTTCGGCTACACCGAGGAGGAGGTGCGCAAGCTCGTCGCGCCCATGGCCCGCACGGGTGCCGAGGCGATCGGCTCGATGGGCACCGACACGCCCATCGCGGCGCTCTCGGACCGCCCGCGGCTGCTGTTCGACTACTTCAGCCAGCTGTTCGCGCAGGTCACGAACCCGCCGCTGGACGCCATCCGCGAGGAGGTCGTCACGTCGCTCGCCGGCACGATCGGCCCCGAGAAGAACCTGCTCGACCCCAGCCCGGCCTCGTGCCGCATGCTGCAGCTGCCGTTCCCCGTGATCGACAGCGATGAGCTGGCCAAGATCCGCCACATGAACCGCGACGGCGACATGCCCGGCTTCAGCGTGCACGTCGTCCGCGGCCTGTACGAGGTGCTCGGCGGGGGAGCGGCGCTCGAGGCGCGCATCGAGGAGATCTGCGCCGAGGTGTCGGACGCCATCGTCAACAAGGGCGCCCGCATCATCGTGCTGTCGGACCGCCACTCGAACGTCGACCTGGCGCCGATCCCGTCGCTGCTGCTGACCGCGGCCGTGCACCATCACATGGTCCGCGAGAAGCTGCGCACGCAGGCCGGCCTGCTGGTCGAGGCCGGCGACGTCCGCGAGGTCCACCACGTGGCCCTGCTGATCGGCTTCGGCGCGACCGCCGTCAACCCGTACCTCGCGCTCGAGACCGCCGAGGACCTGGCCCGCGAGGGCGTCTTCGTCGAGGGCGTCGAGCCGCAGAAGGCCGCGCGCAACGTCGCGTACGGCCTGGGCAAGGGCGTCCTGAAGGTCATGAGCAAGATCGGCGTCTCGACGGTCTCGTCGTACACCGGCGCGCAGATCTTCGAGTGCGTCGGCCTCTCGCACGAGGTCGTCGACAAGTACTTCAGCGGCACGGCCAGCAAGCTCGGCGGCGTCGGCCTCGACGTGATCGCCGACGAGGTCCACGCGCGCCACCTGACCGCCTACCCGACCAAGGGCATCGCGGGCCCGCGCCGCCAGCTCGACGTCGGCGGAGAGTACCAGTGGCGCCGCCAGGGCCCGGAGCACCTGTTCGACCCGGACACGGTCTTCCGCCTGCAGCACTCGACCCGCACGGGCCGCTACGACATCTTCAAGCAGTACACGCAGCGCGTCGACGACCAGTCGAGCCGCCTCATGACGCTGCGCGGCCTGATGAAGTTCCGCAGCGACCGCGAGCCGATCTCGATCGACGAGGTCGAGCCGGTGTCCGAGATCGTCAAGCGCTTCTCGACCGGCGCCATGTCGTACGGCTCGATCAGCCAGGAGGCCCACGAGACGCTCGCGATCGCGATGAACCGCCTCGGCGGCAAGTCGAACACGGGCGAGGGCGGCGAGGACCCCGAGCGCCTCTACGACCCCGAGCGCCGCTCGGCCATCAAGCAGGTCGCGTCGGGCCGCTTCGGCGTCACGAGCGAGTACCTGTCCAACGCCGACGACATCCAGATCAAGATGGCGCAGGGCGCCAAGCCCGGCGAGGGCGGCCAGCTGCCCGGCCCGAAGGTGTACCCGTGGGTCGCCAAGACGCGTCACTCGACGCCGGGCGTGGGCCTCATCAGTCCGCCGCCGCACCACGACATCTACTCGATCGAGGATCTCAAGCAGCTGATCCACGACCTCAAGAACGCCAACCCGTCGGCGCGCGTGCACGTCAAGCTCGTGTCCGAGGTCGGCGTGGGCACGGTCGCGGCCGGCGTGTCGAAGGCCAAGGCCGACGTCGTGCTCATCTCGGGCCACGACGGCGGCACCGGCGCCTCGCCGCTGACCAGCCTCAAGCACGCGGGCGGTCCGTGGGAGCTCGGCCTGGCCGAGACCCAGCAGACGCTGCTGCTCAACGGCCTGCGCGATCGCATCGTCGTCCAGGTCGACGGCCAACTCAAGACCGGTCGTGACGTCGTCATCGCGGCGCTGCTCGGCGGCGAGGAGTTCGGCTTCGCCACGGCTCCGCTCGTCGTCTCGGGCTGCATCATGATGCGCGTCTGCCACCTCGACACGTGCCCCGTGGGCGTCGCCACCCAGAACCGCTCGCTGCGCGAGAAGTTCTCGGGCAAGGCCGAGTACGTCGTGAACTTCTTCGAGTTCATCGCCCAGGAGGTGCGCGAGATCCTGGCCGAGCTGGGCTTCCGCAGCATCGACGAGGCGGTCGGCCACGTCGAGTGCCTCGACACGCGCGACGCGGTGGACCACTGGAAGGCCAGCACGCTGGACCTGTCGCCGGTGTTCTACCTGCCGCCGCTGCCCGAGGGCGCGTCGCTGCGGAACACCACGAAGCAGGACCACGGCCTGGACCGGGCGCTCGACGTCGAGCTCATCGAGCTCGCTGCCGACGCGCTGGAGAAGGGCGAGCCCGTCCGCGCGCAGCTCGAGATCCGCAACGTCAACCGCACGGTGGGCACGATGCTCGGTCACGAGGTCACGAAGCGCTACCGCGGCGCGGGCCTGCCCGACGACACGATCGACATCACGTTCGTGGGCTCGGCCGGGCAGTCGTTCGGCGCGTTCGTGCCGCGCGGCATCACGCTGCGCCTCGAGGGCGACGGCAACGACTACGTCGGCAAAGGCCTGTCCGGTGGCCGCATCATCGTGCGGCCGCAGCGCGAGAGCCAGTTCGCGGCCGAGGCGCAGATCGTCGCCGGCAACGTCATCGGCTTCGGCGCCACGGGCGGTGAGCTGTACCTGCGCGGCCGCGTGGGCGAGCGCTTCTGCGTCCGCAACTCCGGCGCGACGGCGGTCGTCGAGGGCGTGGGCGACCACGCGCTCGAGTACATGACCGGCGGCCGGGTCGTCATCCTCGGCCCCACGGGCCGCAACGTGGCGGCCGGCATGAGCGGCGGCTCGGCGTACGTGCTGGACCTCGACCACGACGTGGTCAACCGCGAGATGGTCGAGGTGCGCCCCGTGCCCGAGGCCACCGCCGACGAGCTGCAGGCGATCGTTCGCCGGCACCTCGAGGAGACGGGCTCGGCGGTCGCCGAGGCCCTGTTGGAGGACTGGTCCGCCAGCCTCACCCGATTCAGCGAGATCATGCCGGTCAACTACCGGCTGGTGCTCGAAGCCAAGGCCGCGGCCGAGTCCGAGGGACTCTCCGAGGACGACACGACTGCACGCATGATGGAGGTGGCCGCTCGTGGCTGATCCCCGAGGTTTCATGACCACGCCCCGCCGGACGGCCGAGCGCCGTCCCGTCGAGGAGCGCGTGAACGACTGGAACGAGGTGTACCCCGGTGGCATCGGCCGCGCCCTGCTGCCGATCATCACCGAGCAGGCCGGGCGCTGCATGGACTGCGGCATCCCGTTCTGCCACCAGGGCTGCCCCCTGGGCAACCTCATCCCCGAGTGGAACGACCTCGTCTGGCGCGACGACTGGGACGACGCGATCGATCGCCTGCACGCGACGAACAACTTCCCGGAGTTCACGGGCCGGCTGTGCCCCGCTCCGTGCGAGACCGCCTGCGTCGTGGGCATCAACCGCGACCCGGTGACGATCAAGAACGTCGAGGTCTCGATCATCGACAAGGCGTGGGAGCGCCACAACGTCAAGCCCCAGACGCCCGAGTGGCTGACGGGCAAGACGGTCGCCGTCGTCGGCTCGGGCCCCGCGGGGCTGGCCGTCGCGCAGCAGCTCACGCGCGCCGGTCACACGGTCGCGGTCTACGAGCGTGACGACAAGCCCGGCGGACTGCTGCGCTACGGCATCCCCGAGTTCAAGATGGAGAAGGTCCAGGTCGACCGCCGCATCCAGCAGATGCAGCGTGAGGGCACGGTGTTCCGCACCGGCGTCGCGGTGGGGGAGAGCCTCACCGGGCAGGCCCTGCGCGACCGGTACGACGCGGTCGTCCTCGCGATCGGCTCCACCGTCCGTCGCGACCTGCCCGCCCCGGGCCGTGAGCTCGCCGGCATCCACCAGGCCATGGAGTACCTGCCGCAGGCCAACCGCGTCGCGGTCGGCGAGACGGTCGAGGACCAGATCCTGGCCACCGGCAAGGACGTCGTCATCATCGGCGGCGGCGACACCGGCGCCGACTGCCTCGGCACGGCCATCCGCCAGGGTGCGAAGTCCGTGACCAGCCTGGAGATCATGCCGCGCCCGAGCGAGGAGCGGGCGGAGGCCCACCCGTGGCCGACGTACCCGATGATCTACCGGGTCGCGTCCGCGCACGAGGAGGGCGGCGAGCGCGTCTACGCCGTCTCCACGAAGGAGTTCGTGGGCGACGACGAGGGCCACGTCAGCGGCCTGCGCCTGACCGAGGTCGAGATGGTCGACGGCCGCTTCCAGGAGGTCGAGGGCACCGAGCGCGTCATCCCGGCGCAGCTCGTGCTGTTCGCGATGGGCTTCACCGGCCCCGAGAAGGAGGGCCTGGTCGAGCAGCTCGGCGTCGAGCTCGACGAGCGCGGCAACATCAAGCGCGACCTGGACTACATGTCCAGCGTCGAGGGCGTGTTCGTCGCCGGTGACGCCGGCCGCGGCCAGTCGCTCATCGTGTGGGCGATCGCCGAGGGCCGCGGTGCGGCCGCCGGCGTGGACGCCTGGCTGACGGGCTCGACGACGCTGCCGAAGCCGATCCCGCCGACGGCGCGACCGCTCACGGTCTGATCGGGACGCCCGCGGGCCATGAGGCCCGCGGGCGACTCGCGAGTACGTTCGGGACGGGACTAGGGTGGAACACGTGCGTAGAGCCAAGATCGTCTGCACCCTCGGACCCGCAACAGACACCGCTGAACGCATCCTCGAGCTGGCGATCGCCGGCATGGACGTCGCGCGGCTGAACATGAGCCACGGCGACGCCGACGAGCAGCTGCGCCGCCTCGAGCGCGTGCGCCGCGCCGCGGAGGCGACGGGCAAGGCCATCGCCGTCCTGGCCGACCTGCAGGGCCCCAAGATCCGCCTCGGGCGGTTCACCGACGGGCCGCACGAGCTGACGTTCGGCCACCGCTTCACGATCACCACGCGCGACGTCCCCGGCGACCGCGACGTGTGCTCCACGACGTATGCCGGACTGCCCGGCGACGTCGAGGTGGGCGACGAGATCCTCATCGACGACGGCAAGGTCCGCCTGCGCGCCGTCGAGGTCACCGAGACCGACGTCGTCACGACGGTCGAGGTCCCCGGCGAGGTCAGCAACAACAAGGGCATCAACCTGCCCGGCGTCGACGTCAGCGTCCCCGCGATGAGCGAGAAGGACATCGAGGACCTGCGCTGGGCCCTGCGCAACAACGTCGACTTCATCGCGCTGTCGTTCGTGCGCTCCGCCGCCGACGCCGACGACGTCCGCGCGATCATGGACGAGGAGGGCGTGCACCGCCCGATCATCGCAAAGATCGAGAAGCCGCAGGCCGTGGCGAACCTCGACGAGATCGTCGACGCGTTCGACGGGTTCATGGTCGCCCGCGGCGACCTGGGCGTCGAGCTGCCGCTCGAGGACGTGCCGATCGTGCAGAAGCTCATCATCGAGAAGGCGCGCCGCAATGCCAAGCCGGTCATCGTGGCGACCCAGATGCTGGACTCGATGATCTCGGCCCCGCGCCCCACGCGGGCGGAGGCCAGCGACGTCGCGAACGCCGTCCTCGACGGTGCGGACGCGGTCATGCTCTCGGGCGAGACCAGCGTCGGCCAGTTCCCGATCCAGACGGTGCGGATCATGGCGCGCATCGTGGCCTCGACCGAGGACCACGGCCTGCCGCGCATGGCCGCCTTCACGTGGCAGTCCAAGACCGTCACCGGCATCATCTGCCGGGCCGCCTCGCAGGTGGCCGAGTCCGTCGAGGCGCAGCAGATGATCGCCTTCACCACGACGGGCGACTCCGCTCGCCGGATGGCGCGCTACCGCTCGTCGATCCCGGTCCTGGCGTTCACGCCGCACGAGCTCGTGCGCAACCAGCTCGCCCTGACGTGGGGCGTCGAGACGTTCCTGACGCCCGAGATCAGCCACACCGACCAGATCGCCCTGCAGGTCGATCGCGAGCTGCTCGGCAAGAAGCGCGTCGAGGAGGGCTCGCGCGTCGTCATCGTCGCCGGCGCCCCTCCGGGCATCCCCGGCTCGACCAACGCGGTCCGCGTCCACAAGATGGGCGACGCGATCAACCGCGTCGTGGCCGCCTACGACCCGGACGAGCTCCCGCCGACCATCGCCTGACGGGGACGGATCCTTCGACCTTGCGCCCACCCAAGCGACCGATCTTGTGGCGTTCCGGCCCCGACATGGGCCGGAAGTGCACAGGTTCGGGGCTCGGGGGAGTGGGCCGGAGGTCGAAGGATCCGTCCCTGCGGTGCCGAGAGCGGGACTCGAACCCGCACGCCCTTACGGACAATGGTTTTTGAGACCATCGCGTCTACCATTCCGCCATCCCGGCGCACCTTCGTGCCCGATAACCTTACGGGGTGACCGCTGCACAAGAGCCCACTGCCCCCGCCCCGCGGGTCGTGATCGCCGAGGACGAGGCCCTCATCCGGATGGACCTGGCCGAGATGCTCGCCGAACAGGGATACGAGGTCGTGGGAGAGGCGGCCGAGGGACAGGCCGCCGTCGACCTGGCCCGTGAGCACCGGCCCGACCTGGTGATGATGGACGTGCAGATGCCCGGCGTCGACGGCATCACCGCCGCCTCGCAGATCGCCGCCGAGCGCATCGCCCCGGTCGTCATGCTGACGGCCTTCTCCCAGCGCGAGCTGGTCGAGCGGGCGCGCGACGCCGGCGCGATGGCGTACCTGGTCAAGCCGTTCTCCGCGTCCGACCTGGTGCCGGCGATCGAGATGGCGCGCAGCCGCTACGCCGAGCTGCGCGCGCTCGAGTCCGAGGTCGGCGACCTGCAGGAGCAGCTCGCCACCCGCAAGGTCGTGGAGCAGGCCAAGGCGGTGCTGCAGAAGGCCCTCGGGCTGAGCGAGCCGGACGCCTTCCGCTGGATCCAGAAGACGGCCATGGACGTGCGCATGTCGATGCGTCAGGTGGCCGAGGCCGTCATCGAGAACGGGCCGTCGTTGCAGGGGTGAACGTGGTGCGTCGCGGGTTACAAGTTGGCTACGAAACCCCGATGTGACGCAGGGTGCGAGACGTGGACACATAACCGGACTAGGTTCTTCATCACATCGTGCCGGGCGATCCGTCCCGTGCTCGGATCCCACTCAACGGAGGATTGATGAAGCGCTCCACCACGACGCTCCGTCTGGCCGCCCTGGCCAGTGCCAGCGCGCTCGTCATCGCTGCCTGCGGCGGCGGCGACGAAGGCTCTGACAGCAAGGACAAGGAAGTAGCGAAGGGTGACGGCGAGTTCGTCGTCGGCTCGCTGCTGCCCCAGACCGGCAGCCTGGCCTTCCTCGGCCCGCCGGAGTTCGCCGGCGTCGACCTCGCCGTCAAGGAGATCAACGAGGCCGGCGGCGTCCTGGGCAAGGACGCGCGCCACGTCAAGGGCGACTCGGGCGACACCGACTCCGGCATCGCGCCGACCGAGGCCGACAAGCTGATCAAGGCCAAGTCCGACGTCATCGTCGGCGCCGCCTCCTCGGGCGTGTCGATGACCGTCATCGACAAGATCCTGGGTGCCGGCGTCGTCCAGTACTCGCCGGCCAACACCTCGACCGACTTCGACGAGGGCAAGTACGGCAAGCCGGACCTCTACTTCCGCACCGCTCCGTCCGACGTCCTGCAGGGTGCCGTCATGGCGAACCTGCTGGTCGAGGACGGCCGCCAGAACGTCGCGATCCTGGCCCGCCAGGACTCGTACGGCGAGACGCTGGCCGAGCAGGTCAAGTCCGGCCTCGAGGCCGCCGGCTCCAAGGTCGCGGTCACGTCGTTCTACGGCGAGAAGGCCCCGTCGTACGACGCCCAGGTCGACGAGGTCGCGGCGTCCAAGCCCGACGCGGTCGTCCTGATCGCGTTCGACGAGACCAAGAAGATCGTCCCGCAGCTCGTCGGCAAGGGCGTCGGCCCGCAGGACGTCGCGACGTACTTCGTCGACGGCAACCTGGCCGACTACTCCGGCGACCCGTTCGCGGCCCAGCTCAAGGGCACGAAGGGCACGCTCCCGGGCGCCGAGGCGACGGACGACTTCCGCAAGCGCCTGCTCGAGGTCGACCCGAAGCTGAAGGACTACTCCTACGCGGCGGAGTCCTACGACGCGGTCGTCACGTCGGCCCTGGCCGCCATCAAGGCGGACAACGACTCCGGCGAGGCCATCGCCAAGGAGCTGCCGGGCATCACCAAGGGTGGCGAGAAGTGCACCACCTTCAAGCAGTGCGCCGACCTGCTCAAGGACGGCAAGGACATCGACTACGACGGTGTCTCCGGCCCGATCGAGATGAGCGACACCGGCAGCCCGACGTCGGCGTCGATCGGCATCTACCAGTACGACAACAAGGGCACGTACAAGTCCGTCAAGTACATCGCGGGCGAGATCTGAGTCGACGACCCAGTCGCACGTAGTACTGCGAAGGGCCCGGGGCATCGCCCCGGGCCCTTCGTCGTGCCCGGGGCCCCGAGGCCTCATGCGGCAGACACGACAGCGCCCCGGACCCTGATGGGTCCGGGGCGCTGTCGGTGGTGGGATCAGCCGGCCTGGCGGCCGAGCGTGCCCAGGTACAGCTCGATGACCTTGGGGTCGTTGGCCAGGTCGCGGCCGGTGCCGCTGTAGGCCGTGGTGCCCTGGTCGAGGACGTAGCCGCGGTCGCAGATCTGCAGGCAGCGACGCGCGTTCTGCTCGACCATGATGACCGAGACGCCGGCCTGGTTGATCTTGCGCGTCTGGACGAACACCTCGTCCTGCATGACGGGGGACAGGCCCGCGGAGGGCTCGTCCAGCAGCAGCACCGACGGGTCCATCATGAGCGCACGGCCCATGGCGACCATCTGGCGCTCGCCGCCCGAGAGCGAGCCCGCCCGCTGCTTGGCCCGCTGGCCGAGCGTCGGGAACAGGTCCGTCACGAACGCGAAGCGGTCCTTGAACTTCGACGGGTCCTGGTAGCAGCCCATCTCGAGGTTCTCCTCGATGGTCAGGCTGGGGAACACGTTGTTCGTCTGGGGGACGAAGCCGATGCCCTTGCTGACCAGGACGTCGGCGCGCTTGTTGGTGATCTCCTCACCCTTCAGCGTCACCGTGCCCGAGTGGATCTTCACCAGGCCGAACAGCGCCTTGAGCAGCGTCGACTTGCCGGCGCCGTTGGGGCCGATGATGCCGACCAGCTCGCCGGGCTGGCAGTACAGGTCCGCCCCGTTGAGGATGTTGACGCCCGGGAGGTAGCCGGCGATCAGGTTGTCGGCCCGCACGACGGCGCCTTCGGCACCCTCGCGGTGCTTGATGCGCTCGGACTCCGGCGTGCTGGGCGTGGGGGTGGCGTCGCTCATGAATCGGCCTCCTCGGCCTTGATCTCGGCCTCGACCTCGGCGGCGAGGTCGGACTCGTCGACCTCGCTCAGGTCGGTGTCGTGGTGGGCGCCCAGGTAGGCGTCGATGACGCGCTGGTCGGCCATGACGGCCTCCGGCGTGCCCTCGGCGACGATCTGGCCCTGGGCCATGACGATGACCCAGTCGGAGATGTCGCGGACCATGTCCATGTCGTGCTCGACGAACAGGACCGAGCGGCCCTCGTCGCGCAGCGACTTCACGTGGCCGAGCAGCGACTGCTTGAGGGCGGGGTTCACGCCGGCCATGGGCTCGTCGAGCATGATCAGCTCGGGGTCGACCATGAGGGCGCGCGCCATCTCGAGCAGCTTGCGCTGGCCGCCGGACAGCGAGCCGGCGAAGTCCTCGCGCTTCTTGTCGAGCTTGAACCGGGCGAGCAGCTCGTCGGCGCGCTGCGTGATCTCGTCCTCCTGGCCGCTCCACAGCGACTTCAGGATCGACGGGAAGAACCGCTCGCCGCGCTGGCCCGTGGCGCCCAGGCGCATGTTCTCGATGACCGTGAGCTTGGACAGCACCTTGGTCAGCTGGAACGTGCGCACCATGCCCAGGCGCGCCACCTTGTAGGCGGGCACCTTGGCCAGGGCGTTGTCGTTGAACGACCACTCGCCGGTGTCGGGCACGTCGAAGCCCGTCAGCAGGTTGAACAGCGTGGTCTTGCCCGCGCCGTTCGGCCCGATGAGGGCGGTGATGACGCCGCGCTGGATCTCGACGTGCTCGACGTCGACCGCCTTGAGGCCGCCGAACGTGCGCGTGATGTTGCTGCCCTTGACGATCGGGTCGGGCTTGGGCACGCCCGGGTCGTTGGGCAGGCTGCGGAGTGCCTCGCGGGCACTGGTGATGTCAACGGGCATCGAGCGCGATCTCCCTTCGGTCGCCGAAGATCCCCTGGGGTCGGTAGATCATCAGCAGCATGAGGCCGAGGCCCATGAGGATGTAGCGGATGAGGCTGGCCTGCGTGTCGGTCATGATCGCGGCCGGGATCAGCGGGTCGACACCGCTCGTGGCCTGGCTGAAGAACTCGCCCAGGCCACTGATGAGGAACCAGAAGATCATCGAGCCGACCACCGGGCCGAGCACGCGGGCCGCACCACCGATCAGCAGCGCCGTGTAGGCGAAGAAGGTCAGGTTGGTGCTGTAGTCCGACGGGACGACCGAGGCCTGCTTGAGGGCGTAGAAGATGCCGCCCAGGCCGCCGATCACGCCACCGAGCATGAGCGCCTGCATCTTGTAGAGGAAGACGTTCTTGCCCAGCGAGCGGACGGCGTCCTCGTCCTCGCGGATGGAGCGCAGGACGCGGCCCCACGGGCTGCGCATGAGCGCCCACACGAGCAGGCAGCACAGCGCGACGGTGATCCAGCCGACCGTCATGGCCCACAGGTCGTTGCGGCCCCACGAGGCGATGCCGATGTCGAGGCCGCCCGTGTAGGGGTTGAGGTTGTTCCACGTCTCGGTGAAGCCGTTGAGGCCGTTGGAGCCGCCGAACACCTCCTTGGTCTCGACGGCGCCGAACACGAGGCGCAGGATCTCGGCCGCCGCGATCGTCACGATGGCGAGGTAGTCCGCCCGCAGTCTCAGCGTCGGGACGCCGAGCACGAGGGCGAGCAGCAGCGAGGCGATCAGGCCGATCGCGACGCCGACCACGAGGGGCAGGTCCAGGCGGACCATCGCGACGGCGAGGCCGTACGCGCCGACCGCCATGAAGCCGGCCTGGCCGAAGTTCAGCAGGCCCGTGTAGCCGAAGTGGATGTTCAGGCCGATCGCGGCGAGGGCGAAGACGATCGCCTGCGGGCCGAAGGCGTTGGAGAACGCCGCATCGATGATGTTGCCGATGTCCATGGGTCAGCCGATCCTCTCCGCGCGGCCCAGGATGCCCTGCGGCCTGATGAGCAGGATGAGGATGAGCACGATGAGCGCGCCCACCTCCTTGATGGAGCTCGGAACGCCGAGCAGCGGGCCCACCTCGGTGATGATGCCGATGATGATCGAGCCCAGGACGGCGCCCCAGATGGTGCCGAGGCCGCCGAGGACGGTGGCGGCGAACACCATGAGCAGCAGCTGGTAGCCCATCATGAAGTTGACCTGGCTGTTGACGCCGAGCAGGACGCCGGCGAGCGCCGTGAGCGCCGTGCCGAGGATCCAGACGTTCGAGATGACGCCGTCGACGCGCATGCCGGAGGAGGCCGAGAGGGCCGTGTTGTCCGAGACGGCGCGCATCGCCTTGCCCAGGCGGGTGCGGGACATGATCGTCACCACGACGCCGATCGTCACGGCCGCGATCAGCATGATCACGATCTCCTTGTCCGACAGGTCGAACAGGCCGAAGTCGTGGGCGCGCTGCGAGGTGTACTCGGAGTAGGAGCGGGTGCTGGCGCCGAAGAAGTACTGGAACAGGTTGCGCAGCAGCAGGCCCAGACCGATCGAGACGATCATCATCGCGATGAGGCCGGTGCCGCGGTTGCGCAGCGGCCGCCACAGCCCTCGGTCCTGGACCCAGCCGAACACGCCGCCCGCGAGCACCGCGAGGACGCCGGCCAGGATCAGTGGCATCCCGATCGTGACGTTGAACAGGTAGGCCGCGACGCCGCCGAAGGTGATCAGCTCGCCGTGGGAGAAGTTGGTCAGGCCCGTCGTGCCGAAGATCAGCGAGAGGCCGAGGGCGGCCAGCGCGATGATGAGGCCGTACTTGACGCCCGACACGAGGCTGTCGACGAGCCGCTCGGCGAACGGCGTGGCCTCGACGACCTTGCCGTTCAGCGGAAACGCGACGTTGAGGCCGGACGTGAGGTTCACGTTGACGTCGAGGCTCTTCTTGCCCGTGAGCTTGACGCCCTCGGGAAGGGTCGACTCGTCGATCGAGACCTTGTACTTGCCCTTGCCGGGGATCGCGACGGCGGCGACGCCCTGGTCGTTCGTGACGGCCTCGCCGATCTCGGTGTCCGACTCGTCGGACACGGTCACCGTGACGCCGGGTACGGGGGGCGGGTTGTCGCCGGCCTTGCCGCCCTGCTGGTCGAGCAGGCGCACACGGATGGCGGCACCTGTGACGGGGGCGTCGGAGGCCGGCGCCGAGGCACTGGGTCCGGGGGTGGGGGACGTGGTCTCGGCCATGGCGGGGCTCGCGAGGAACACGAGGCCGGCGAGGATCACCGAGAGCAGCGCCGCTGTTCGCAGTCGCACACCATCTCCTGTCGCTGTCTGCGCGCCGGGTCGGCACGCCAGATTCGATCCCGTTGAGCATAGTCACGCAAAAGCCACCGTGGCGGCCAGATGAGACCCCCGCAGGTAACAGTTCGGTTTCGATTCCGAGTCGTGCGGGGCATACCGCTGGCAATCGTCTCGGGCGTACAGTTGGCCCGTCCCCGTCCGCTCCCCCCGGAGGTCCAGACCCATGGCCTTGCGGCAGCCCGTCGAGATCCGCGATGTCGAGGTCGACGACGCCCAGCAGCTCATCGACCTGTGGGAGGCCTGTGCCCAGGCCGCCGGCGACGAGGGGTCCGAGACCTACACGCAGCCGTCCCTGTGGCGCCGTCCCAGCGAGGAGGAGGCGCGCGCGGCGATCGAGTTCAACGCCAGCTCGCACCACCGCCGGCTGCTCGTGGCGTACGTGGGGGAGCGGCTCGTCGGCGCCGCCGCGGTCGACCTGACCACGCTCAACCCGATCTGCATGTCCAAGGTCGTCATCGTCTCGGACCTGCAGGTCGCGCCGTCGCACCGTCGCCGCTCGATCGCCTCGAACCTGCTCGCCGTGATCGCGGCGTACGCGTCCGAGCAGGACTGCGAGCTCGTGCTCGCCTCGGCCGCCGCCTACGCCAAGGACCCCAACCGCTACCTGACGAAGCTGGGCTTCAACCAGATCGCGGTCCTGCGCGCCATCCCGGTGGGCAAGCTCAACGCCCGCCTGGCCGCCAAGGCGTCCGGCTCGCGGGAGACCGGGCGCCTCATCGCGGTGCGCCGCTCGCTGCGCCGCCGCGCCGCCGTCCGCGGCTGACGTGTCGGACCGGCCCACTAGGGTCGGAGGCGTGACCCGACTCCTGCTGATCGACGGACATTCGGTGGCGTACCGCGCCTTCTTCGCCCTCCCGGTCGAGAACTTCGCGACCACCACGGGACAGAGCACGAACGCGGTGTTCGGCTTCACCTCCATGCTGATCAACGTGCTGCGCGACGAGCAGCCCACCCACGTCTGCGTCGCGTTCGACCTGTCACGCCAGTCCTTCCGCACCGAGGAGTACGCCGAGTACAAGGCGAACCGGTCCAAGTCGCCCGAGGAGTTCTCCGGCCAGGTCGCCCTGGTCAAGGAGGTGCTCGACGCCATGGACATCAAGCACGTCGACAAGGCCGGCTACGAGGCCGACGACATCATCGCCACGCTGGCCACGCGCGCCGAGGCTGCCGGCATGGAGGTCCTGGTGTGCTCCGGCGACCGCGACTCCCTGCAGCTGGTCACCGAGAAGGTCACGGTGCTGTACCCGCGCAAGGGCGTGTCCGACCTCGCGCGCATGACGCCCGAGGCCGTGCAGGAGAAGTACGGCGTCCTGCCCGAGTTCTACCCCGACATCGCCGCGCTGGTCGGCGAGTCCAGCGACAACCTGCCGGGCGTGCCCGGCGTCGGCCCCAAGACCGCGGCCAAGTGGATCAACTCGTACGGCACGCTCGAGGCGCTCGTCGCCGACGTCGACAAGGTCCCCGGCAAGGCGGGCCAGTCGCTGCGCGACCACCTCGACGACGTGCTGCGCAACCGCCGGCTCAACGCGCTCGTGCGCGACCTCGACCTGCCGCTCGGCCCGGCGGACCTCGAGCTCGACCTCGCGTTCGACCGCGAGAAGGTTCACACGGTCTTCGACTCGCTCGAGTTCACCGCCCTGCGCGAGCGGCTGTTCACCACGTTCCCGGGCGCCTCCGAGGAGGTCGAGGCCGAGGCCGGCTTCGACCTCGACGGCCGGGTCCTCGCCCCGGGCGAGGTCGGCGCGTGGCTCGCCGAGCACGCCACGGCGGTCGTCGGCCTGCACGTCCAGGGCTCGTGGGGCCGCGGCGGCGGCGACGTGATCGCGCTCGCGCTGGCCACCGACGAGGCGGCCGCGTGGATCGACGTGGCCACCCTGACGCCCGAGGACGATGCCGCGATCGCGGACTGGCTCGGCGACGCCGACCGCGGCAAGGTGCTGCACGACGCCAAGGGGCCCATGCTGGCGCTGGCCGAGCGCGGCTGGACGCTGCGCGGCCTCGCCGCCGACACGGCGCTGTCCGCGTACCTCGTGCGACCCGACCAGCGGGCGTACGACCTGGCCGACCTGTCGGTGCGGTACCTCAAGCGCGAGCTGCGCGACGACAGCGCCGCCTCGGGCCAGCTGTCGCTCGACACCGACGACGACGCCGAGATCGCGATGCTGCGGGCGCGTGCGGCGCTCGACCTCGCCGCCGCGCTGGCCACCGAGGTCGAGCAGGCGGGCGGCACCGAGCTGCTGGCCACCGTCGAGCTGCCGCTCGTGTCGACGCTCGCGCGCATGGAGCAGGCCGGCATCGCCGTCGACGACGCGGCCCTGCTCGAGCTCGAGTCCGAGTTCGCCGCCCGTGCCCAGGAGGCGGCCGAGGGCGCGTACGCGTCCATCGGTGGCAAGGAGATCAATCTCGGCTCGCCCAAGCAGCTGCAGGTCGTCCTCTTCGAGGACCTCGGCATGCCCAAGACCAAGCGCACCAAGACCGGCTACACGACCGACGCCGACTCGCTGCAGCAGCTGTACGTCAAGACCGGCCACCCCTTCCTGGAGCACCTGCTCGCGCACCGCGACGTCACGAAGCTGCGCCAGACCGTCGAGACGCTGCGCCGCTCGATCTCCGACGACGGCCGCATCCACACCACGTACGCGCAGACCATCGCCGCGACCGGCCGGCTCAGCTCGAACGACCCGAACCTGCAGAACATCCCGATCCGCACCGCCTCGGGCCGGCGCATCCGCGAGGCGTTCACGGTGGGCGAGGGGTACGCCGTCCTGCTCACGGCCGACTACAGCCAGATCGAGATGCGCATCATGGCGCACCTGTCCGAGGACGCCGACCTGATCGAGGCGTTCAACTCCGGCGAGGACTTCCACACGGTCACCGCCGCCAAGGTGTTCGACCGTGATCCCGAGGACATCGGCACCGAGCTGCGCGCCAAGATCAAGGCGATGAACTACGGGCTGGCCTACGGCCTTTCCGCCTACGGCCTGAGCCAGCAGCTGTCGATCTCCACCGGCGAGGCGTCCGCCCTCATGGACGACTACTTCCAGCGGTTCGGCGGCGTGCGCGACTACCTCAACGGGCTCGTCGCCGAGGCACGCCAGACGGGCTTCACCGAGACGATCATGGGCCGGCGCCGCTACCTGCCGGACCTGCAGAGCGACAACCGCCAGCGTCGCGAGATGGCCGAGCGGATGGCGCTCAACGCGCCCATCCAGGGCTCGGCCGCCGACATCATCAAGGTCGCGATGCTCAACGTCGAGCGCGCGATCGACGAGGCCGGGCTGACGTCACGGATGCTGCTGCAGGTGCACGACGAGCTCGTGCTCGAGGCGACGCAGGACGAGCTCGAGGGCCTGACCGGGCTCGTGCGCCGTGAGATGGCGGCCGCCGCCGACCTCTCGGTGCCGCTCGACGTCTCGGTCGGCGTGGGCCGCACGTGGCACGAGGCCGGCCACTGATCAGCTCTCGGGCTCGGTGACCTTGTCGCTCTTCGGGGCGGGGGAGCGGCGCAGCAGCGGCCACGCCAGCAGCAGTGCCGACAGCACGGCCGCGGTGATCGCCATCGTCGTCACGAGGCCGACGATGCCGATCGAGTTCGTGTACGCGACGCCGAAGACCACGGCGGCCGCGAGCCACACGAGGATCGCGACGCCGCCCTCGCGGCGCGCGAGCGCGTCGAACACGAGCAGGTAGACGATCGCCAGGAACGTGCCCGAGACGGCGAACAGCCACAGGTCGCCCTTGATCTCCTCGTACTGCTCGCCGCCCACGAGGATCAGCGCGAGGTCGGGCAGCACGGCCGTGCCGGCGACGACCGCGAGCCCCAGCAGTGCGACGAGACCGGCAGCTCGCAGGCGCGTCCGGTGGCTGGAGTCGCGGGCGAGGCTCGGGAAGAACACGACGCTGACGAACTGGGGCAGGAACAGCGTGGACTTCGTCAGGATCAGGCCCGAGGCGTACAGGCCGCTGTCGTGGGCCTCGAAGCCGCCACGGGCGATGAGCGCGTCGACGTTGCTGAACGCGAAGTAGGCCAGCAGGGTCGCGGCGGAGGTCACGGTCTCGAAGACGAGCGGCCGTCGGCTGTGCGGCTCCTCCTCGGCGTTCGACGTGAGCAGGCCGGCGCCGAGCAGCACGGGCAGCCAGGCTCCGATCGCCAGGCCCGCCATCGCGCTGGTCGCCGAGGCGTCGACGAGCAGGCCGGCGACGCCGCCGATCAGGCGACCGAAGCCGTTGCCGACGAACAGAACGGCCAGGCGCTGCCAGCGGGCCGTGCCCTGAGCGACGCCCATGAGGGCGCCGGTCAGCGTGAGCGGGACGATCATGGCGCCGCAGAGCACGACGGCCCACATCGAGCTGAAGTTGAAGGCGGGGGTCAGGACGACCGTGGTGGCCGCAGCCGCGGCGCCGACGGCCAGCGAGACCGCGAGCGAGACCCGCGAGGCGGTGTGGACGATCGAGAGCGTGTGCTGCGGGGCGACCGAGATGCGCCGGGCGATGGCCGCCTGCAGGGCGAGCGCGACGACGTTCGCCATGAGGATCAGGCTCAGCAGGGCGGTCAGGGCGCCGAACTCCGCGGGGACCAGCAGGCGGGCGGCGACCAGGTTGAAGCCGTACGTGGCGACGTTCATCACCATCATGGCCACGGCGACCACCGACATGCTGGTCATGGCCTTCTGCTGAGTACGCACCCACGGCACAATAGTCGGGAATTCGACTCTGTGACGGAGGGGCCGCTCATGTGTCCATCGCGGCCGCTCGAGGCACGCCGGGCTGCTCTGCGACCCCTGTTGCTGCTGTGGATCGTCGGGCTCGCGGGACTCGCGTTGGGCCCCGCGCTGGCCCCCGGATACGTGCTCAGCTACGACATGGTCTGGGTTCCCGACCTGTCCGTCACCCGTCCCGACACGTGGGGTCTGGGCAGTGGCCTGCCCCGCGCCGTGCCGTCCGACGGGGTCGTCGCGCTGCTGGGCGTCGTCCTGCCGCAGCAACTGGTGCAGAAGGCCCTGCTGATGGCCGCGCTGGTCGGCGCCGGGACCGGTGGCGCGGTCCTCGCGCGCGACCTCGGCCGGCCCGCCCAGTGGGCCGCCGCGACGCTCCTGGTCTGGAACCCGTTCGTCGCCGAGCGGCTCGGGCTCGGCCACTGGCCACTGCTGCTGGCCTACGCCGCCATGCCGTGGCTCGTCGTGGCCGTGCGCGATCGCCGGTTCGCCGCCGGGACGCTGCTGCTCGCGGTGACCGCCATGACACCGGCCTCCGGGGTGATGGCCGTCGTCGCGGTCCTCGTGCTGGGCCGCCTCCGCGACGCCTGGCGCTGGCTGCTGCTCGCGCTGGCCGTGAACGCGCCCTGGATCATCGCGTCACTCGTCTCGACCGCGCCGCTGACGAGCGATCCCGCCGGGGTCGACGTGTTCGCCGCGCGCGGCGGCGGATCCACACCGGTCTGGCTCGAGGTCGCGACCCTGGGGGGCGTCTGGAACGCAGACGTCCGCCCGCCCACGCGCGAGACCCTCGCGGCGACGATGCTGTCCGCACTGTTCCTCACGATGGTCGTCGCCGGCTGGGTCCTGCTGTGGCGGCGCGGTCTCCGCGACGTCCGTCCCGTGCTCGTGCTGGCCGCGATCGGGTTCGGCGTCGCCCTCGTGGGGGCCGCTGTGCCCTCCGCGGTCGGCGCGGTCGTCGAGGTCGTCCCGGGTGCCGGGCTGGTCCGTGACGGCTCGAGGTGGGTCCTGCTCCTGGCGCCGGCCGTCGCCCTCGGCCTGGCCGCGTCGGTGCAGTGGCTGACCGAGCGGTCCGCCACGACGGCCGTCGGCTGGCTGCTCGCGCTCGTGGCGCCGGTCGCGCTCGTGCCTGACCTGGCGTGGGGGCTCGCGGGCCGGCTCGACACGGTGGACTACCCGGCGGAGTGGGACCGCACGGCGGCCGCGCTGGAGCGCGAGGACGGTCCGGGCGACCTGCTGTCGCTGCCCTTCTCGCCGTTCCGGGCCCCGGCGTGGAATGACCACCGTCCCGTGCTGGACCCGGCCGGTCGCTACTTCGACCGCGTGACCGTCACGGACGACACGCTGCGCGTCGGCGACGTCGAGATCGCGGGCGAGGACCCGCGTGCGGCACGGTTGCGGCCTGCCGTCGAGGCGGGGGAGTGGGACGAGGTCGCCGCGGAGGGCGTCGGCTACGTCGTGCTGGACACCTCCGCACCGGGTGCGGACGAGGCGGCCGCGCACCTCGACGGTCTCGACGAGGTTGCCACCGAGGGGACGCTGCGGCTGTATGCGGTGCCCGGCGCGACGGATGACCCCAGCGACGGCGCGCGCGTGGCGGCCGTCGTCGCGGGCTGGGTGCTGGCGGGAGCCGCCGTGCTTGGCGCCGTCGTCGTCGCCGCGCGAAGGGTCAGGCCAGCCCGAGCGAGAACGTGAGCAGCCAGACGGCGGCCACGCCCAGCAGGACGGGGTCGCGCAGGACGACGTCGCAGTCGGCTCCGACATGCTCGGCCGAGATTCTGAGAAGGGTGTACAGCGATGTGATGTCCGCTATACTCGGCAGTAAGTTGAAGTCTGAGAGAGGACACCCCTGTGGGAAGCATCACTGGTGGCATCGCCGCCCTCGCGGTCGGAGTGCTGATGGCCGGCGCGACGGCCTTCGCGGTCGTTCAGACGCAGTCGAGCGCTGGGTCCGAGCCGGTCGAGGCTGCGAACGTCAGCTACGGCAACAACTGATCCAGACGTAAGAGAAGGGGCGCCGACCTGGTCGGCGCCCCTTTCGTCGTGCCCGGGCGGGCTCAGGCGTGCTGGGGGACGACCAGGCCGGTGACCTCGACGAGGGTCGCGAAGTGCCCCATCGCGTTGTCCCAGCTGAACTGGTGCGACATCGCTAGGGCGCCGGCACCGAGGCGCTTGCGCTCATCGTCGTTCTCGACGAGGTCGCGCAGCGCGGCCGTGAACTCCTCGGGCGTGTCGACGAGGACGCCCGAGACGCCGTCCTCGATCGACTCGCGCGGACCGCCGGCGGACCGGTAGGCCACGGTGGGCGTCGAGTGCGCGCCGGCCTCGCCGATGACGATGCCCCAGCCCTCCTTGAGCGAGGGCAGCGCCATGACCCACGAGGCGGCCAGCACCTCGTGCTTGACCTCCTCGGTCACGAAGCCGTGGAAGGTGACGTGGTCGATGACGCCCCGCTCGAGGGCGTAGCCCACGAGGTCGTCGTGCCACCAGCCGTCGCCGACGAGGTCGAGGTGCAGGTCGGGGTGGTCCGGCAGCATCTCGGCCAGCGCGTCGATCGCGTGCTCGACCTGTTTGTGGGGCACGAGGCGGCCCACGACGACGATGCGCGGGGTGCTCGAGCGGCCGGCCGGCACGTACGGCGCGGGGTCGCTGCCGTTGTGCACGATCGCGATGCGCTCGTGGGCGACGCCGAGGGCCACCAGCTCGTCGCGGCTGGCGGTGGAGACGGTGACGTACTGGCAGCGGCGGTACAGCACGGGGGAGAGGCGGCTCTCGATCCACCAGCCGACCTTGCCGATGAGGCCGGGGTAGACGACGGGCCACTGCTCGCGGTGGACGTGGTGCACCAGCAGGATCACGGGGCGTCGCGTGACGAGCCGGGTGAAGAACGGCAGTCCGTTCTGGACGTCGACGACCAGGTCGACCCTCCCGTACCGGCGGAACAGCAGCCGCAGCAGGACCTGCAGGTAGACCCCGAGCTTGGAGCCGCGCCGCACGAAGCGGACGCCGTCGACGACCTCGTCGCGCGGGGCCTGGTCGTGCTCGGCGCAGGCGATCGTGACGCGGTGTCCGCGGGCCACCAGGCCGCGCGCCATCGCCTCGACGTAGCGCTCGGATCCGCCCCCCTCGGGGTTGCGGGTGTCACGCCAGTTGCACATCAGCACATGCACTCGCGGACCCCTCCCTTCCGACATTTTTCGGACCGCATCGGAACAGCCTACCCGTGAGTCACAACACATTGAGTATGTTCTCTCGGGTGACCACCGACCCGAGTGCTCCGACGCTGCGGCGTGCCTGGCGACTGTTCAACGCGTTCCGCGTCGAGCAGACCGATCCGGACCACTTCTACGGCACCCTCGCCGCCGACTCCGTCGCGCAGGTGGGGCAGTTCGCCGACGTCTCGGGTGCGTGGGTGCTGGACGTCGGCGGGGGTCCGGGGTACTTCGCGCAGGGCTTCCGCGAGGCCGGGGCCCGGTACACCGCGCTCGACGCCGACCTCGGCGAGCTCTCGGGGCTGGGCGAGCCCGAGCCCGGCACCGTCCTGGGCAGCGGCATGGAGCTGCCGTTCGCCGACGGCAGCTTCGACATCACCTACTCGTCCAACGTCCTCGAGCACGTGCCCGAGCCGTGGCGCATGGCCGACGAGATGGTGCGCGTCACCAAGCCGGGGGGACTGGTCTTCCTCTCCTACACGCTGTGGTGGGGGCCGTGGGGCGGCCACGAGACGGCGCCGTGGCACTACCTCGGCGGTCACCGCGCCGCGCGCCGCTACGAGCGCACGCACGGTCACCCGCCCAAGAACGTCTTCGGCGAGTCCCTCTTCCCGGTGACGGCCGCCGCCGGGATCGAGTGGGCCCGGCGCCGCCGTGGCGTCGAGGTGCTGGCGGTCATGCCCCGCTACCTCCCGCGCTGGAGCTGGTGGATCCTCAGGGTGCCCGGCCTGAGGGAGGTGCTCACGTGGAACCTGGCGATCGTTCTTCGCCGAGCCACGGACTGAGGCTCCTCGCCGGCTGCGGCCTGCTGACGGCCCTGGCGTTCCTGCAGTCCCCCGGTTGGACGGTCACCGACACGAAGCTGGACCTCGTCGTCCACCCCGGGCGCTTCCTGTCCCGGGCGTTGGAGATGTGGGACCCGGTCGGCTATCTCGGGCAGGTTCAGAACCAGGCGTACGGCTACCTCTTCCCGATGGGGCCGTTCTTCTGGCTGGGCGACGCGATCTCGCTGCCGCCGTGGGTGATCCAGCGCCTGTGGTGGGCGCTGCTGCTGTGCCTGGCGTTCACCGGCTTCGTGGCGCTGGCGCGCGCCCTGCGCATCGGCGGCTCGACCACGGCGCTCATCGGCGGCTTCGTCTACGCGCTGTCGCCGCGCATCCTCACCGTCATCGGTCCCAGCTCGGTCGAGGTCTGGCCCATGGCGCTCGCGCCGTGGGTGCTCGTGCCGCTCGTGCTGGGGATGCGCCAGGGCAGCGCGCGCCGCGCCGCGGTGCTCAGTGCGCTCGCGGTCGCCTGCGTCGGCGGCGTCAACGCGGCCGCCACGTTCGCGGTGATCCCGCTCGCGGGCTTGTGGCTGCTCATGAACAAGGGGCCCCGCCGCACCACGATGCTGCTGTGGTGGCCTCCGCTCGTGCTGCTCGGCACGCTGTGGTGGATCGGGCCGCTGTTCCTCCTCGGCCGCTACAGCCCGCCGTTCCTCGACTTCATCGAGAGCGCCTCCGTCACGACGCGGCTCGCCTCGATCGACGGCGCCCTGCGCGGCGTGACGAACTGGGTGCCGATCGTCTCGGGCCAGGCTCGCGCCGGCGTCGTGTACTTCACCGAGCCGCTCGTCGTCGCGCACGCGGGCATCATCGTGGTCCTGGGCCTCGTCGGCCTGACCCTGCGGGGCCTGCCCGCGCGGCGGTTCCTCGTCGCCGGCATGTTCCTGGGCCTCGTCATGGTCACGCTCGGGCACACCGGTCCGGTGCACGGGCTCTGGGCCCACGACTTCCAGGAGCTCCTCGACGGCGTCCTCGCGCCGCTGCGCAACACGCACAAGTACGACCTTCTGATCCGCATCCCGGTCATGCTGGGCGTCGTCCACGCGCTGCACGTCCTGGCCCGCCGGCTCACGGAGCGCCCCGCCCGCCTGGGGCTCGGCCTCGCCCTCGGGTCGGTCCTCGTCGGTGCGACGTTCCCGGCCTGGGCAGACCGGCTCACCCCGCGCGGCACATTCGACGGAATCCCGCAGTACTGGCAAGAGACGACCGACTGGGTCTCAGACAATGCCGCTCCGGGTCGCGGCGCGTTGCTGTTGCCGTCCTCCGCCTTCCCCGACTATCTCTGGGGCAGCACGGGCGATGAGCCCATCCAGCCGCTGTCGACCGGGAGATGGATCATCCGCAACAGCATCCCGCTGACGCCCGCCGGCACGATCCGCGCGCTCGACGCCATCACCGACAGCGTCTCCACCGGGCGCGCCGACTCCGCGCTCGCGAACAACCTGGCCCGCACCGGCGTCGGCTACGTCGTGGTCCGCAACGACCTGCAGGTACAGATCTCCGAGGGTCGCAACGCGGTCATCCGCGAGTCGCTGCAGCGCTCGCCCGGCATCGAGCTGGTCGCCTCGTTCGGCCCGAAGGTCGGCGGCACCGGCTTTGCGATGATCGACGGCAAGCGCTCGTACGCCCGCGGTGGCTGGGCCAGCCGCGCCCCCGCCGTCGAGATCTACCGCGTCAACACGCGTGCGATCGACCGGGTGCGTCCGGTCACTGTCGCCGGTTCGGCGGCCGATGTGCTTGGACTGCGTTCGATGGGCGTCGTCACCGGCGACACCGTCCTCGCGAACGACCAGGGCGACCAACCGGTCGAGCGGTTCGTGTTGACGGATGGGCTGCGAGAGCAGGAGGCCGCCTTCGGAGCGGTCGACCGTGTTCGCTCCGCGACGAAGCTGCCAGGCCAGAGATGGAGCCTGGATCGCCCGGTCCACGACTACCTCGCGCGGGGACAGGAGGAGTGGCTCACCACCGCGACGCTGGGGGGTGCAACGACGCTGCGCGCGTCCTCGGCGCAGTCGCAGGCCGACGCGCTGCGTCCTCGCCGCACCGACTCATCGCCGTGGGCGGCCTTCGACGGCTCGGAGCTGACGGCGTGGCGCGCTGACGCGAAGCGGGGCTGGATCGAGATCGGCCTCGACCGCGCCCGCACGGTTTCGCAGGTGACGCTGCGTGGAGGCCTTCCAGACGGTGAGTTGCAGACCGCCACGGTCGTGCTCGACGGCGAGCGTCAAGAGGTGACTCTCGAGGGCAACGAGCCGGCCTCCCTGCCACTCGGCCTGGCCAAGACTGTCCGCATCGAGGTGCGTCGTGACGCGGGCGAGGCGCAGCTGTCCGACGTCGATCTGACCGGTGTGCGCATCGAGCGCCGGCTCGAGCTGCCCACGATGCCGGCTGCCTGGTCCGATCCGGACGAGGTCGTGCTGGGGCTGGGGACCGTGCGCCGCCCCGGTTGCGTCGAGTTCAGCGACACCTTGCGCTGTCGCGCCGGCCAGGAGGACCTCTCCGAGGACGCCGGCGGTATCGAGCGCGGCTTCACGCTCCAGGATCGGCACGAGTGGAACGTAAGCGCGTCGATGCGCGCCGTGGCGTCCGAGGGCCTGGAACGCCTTGCGCAGCGTGGCCGCGACGTGCAGGTCACGACCTCGTCGTCCATCACGGGCGACCCGGGTTCGTCGTCTGTGCAGATGCTCGATGGCTCGCCGGACACGGCCTGGACCGCCGACCCCGCCGACACGAATCCGACCATCCGGCTGACCTGGAAGCGCCCAGTCCGGGTCTCGGAGATCGAGCTGGAGACCCCCGTGAGCCAGCCGGCGTCGTCCGCCTCGCGAGTGATCGTGCGCACCGGTGACCTCCGCCTCAGCGCCACGGTGGCGAACGGCGTGGCGACGCTGCCCGAGCCCATCACGACGAGCGAGCTCTCGGTCTCGTTGATCTCCGCCGAGGACGCGCGGGACTTCCGCAGCGACGGGACGTTCGAGACCCTGCCCGTCGGGATCGCCGAGCTGACGATCGGTGACACTGTCCCGCGACTGGACACGGGGGCAACGGTCGACCTGACGTGCGGGTCGAGCTCGCCGCTGTCGATCAACGACGGGCAGGTGCCGGTCGAGGGCCGCACCACGCTCCGTCGCCTGCTCCGCGGCGAGTCCTTCAACGTGACGTCGTGCGATCCCGTCGAGACACCCGCCGGTCGCCAGCAGGTCGACCTGACGCCCCTCGCGTCCGTCGTGCCGGAGTCCGTGCGAATGAGCCGCGCCGACGCGCTCGCCTCGGACGCGCCGTTCAGCCTCGAGGTGACCCGTGGCAACAGCAACCCCGCGTGGTCGGATAACGCCGGAGGAGAGCCGGCCGTGGTGAACGGCTGGCAGCAGGGCTTCTGGACGTCGCAGCGGGCCGAACCCGAGTTCACTGCGTCGCAGACCTACACGGCGGCCTTGGGGGTCGGCGCGGGTGCGGCGGCTCTGCTGCTGGTGACAGCGCTGCTCGCTGGCGGACGCAACCGGATAGCGACGGCCCGCAGCTGGGCTCCGCGATGGGCCGTTGGAGCGCTGCTCCTGCTGACGGGGCTGACGTTCGCTGGGATCGGTGGCTTGGCGGCAGGCACGATCGGCTTCGCGCTCGCGTCGTGTCGTCGGCCATGGGCACCCACCGCCGTCGTGGCGGTGTCCATGGGCGCGTCGGTCGTCGTCGCGGTGACGGACGGAGAGATCGTCTCGACCGGTGCCGCTCAGGCGTTGGCGGCTGTCTGCCTCGGTGCCGTGGCGCGGGCCGCGCTGGCGCGGCGGTGAACGGCGTCGATCACAGGCTTCTCGACGAAGCGGTAGAGGACCTCCGACACCACGAGGCTCACGGCGAGCACGAGGAGGAAGAGCGGCACGACGGGCGCGTTGAACAGCTCGTACCCGACGGCGTTCAGCACGAGCTCGAGCACGATGACGTGGGTGCAGAACAGCGCGTACGACGTGTGGCCGAGGTGGCGGAACCACGGGTGTGACAGCACGCGCGCGGCGCCGTCGTTCGTGGCGAACACGCACGGTGCGACGACGAGCACGGCGATCGCCGCATAGAAGACGTGTCGCAGCACGAGCTCGGACGCCGAGTGCGCCACGAGCAGCGGAGAGCCGCCGATAGGCGTCGAGATGACGAAGAACAGGCCCAGCGCGAGCAGCCAGCACGCCGTGCGGTCGGCGGCCCATCGACGCAGCGCCGCGGTGAACCGGCTCGCGCCGCCGTCGATCTCGACGATCGACAGCGCGATCCCGAGCGCGAACCACAGGAAGTACGACGGCAGCCAGCGGGACGCGAGGCTCTCGCCCTGCGCCGTCGTGACGCCGAGGTAGACGACGCCGAGGACGCCGAGGGCCAGCAGGAGCAGGATCGTCGAGACCGGCCGCCACGTCTGGGCGAGCCAGGCGGCGCCGATCAGGGGCAGCACGATGTAGAAGGAGACCTCGACCGAGAGGCTCCACATCTGCGTGAGGCCGAACGGCAGCTGCGGGTTCACGAAGAAGTCGGTGAGCGTGAGGTTGAGCGCGAAGCGACGCCAGCCCAGTCCGTCGTTCGTGTCGAGCAGCAGGAACGCGGCGACGACGGCGATGAGGTAGACGGGCAGGATGCGCCCGGCGCGCTTGAGCGCGTAGGCGCCGACGGGGTCGGTGGGCGTCCCGTGGCGACTGCGCCGCAGGTGAGAACGAGACAGCAGGAACCCCGAAAGCACAAAGAAGATCGCGACGCCGACCTCGAGTCGCTGCGTCGCCGTGCCCCACGTGCCGCGCGTGTAGACGCCCGCCCAGAAGCAGCAGTGCGTCGCGACGACCATGATGGCCGCGACAGCGCGGATGGAGTCCAGTTGCGCGAAGCGGTTCGTGCTCGTGGTGAGCGGTGTCGTCACGGAGCCACCTCCAACTCGCTGCCGATCCGGACCGCTTCGGGACACGCGGTCGTCGTTCCGCCGATGGAGAGATCGATGCGATCGAACCGCCCCCGCGATCGGAACGTCAAGGCGTGGCGCCCCGCCGGTACTCGCAGCGTGTGTCCTTCGGTTCCGGCGGACACGAAGACGGTAGCCGACGCGTCGAACGTGGCGGTGACGGTCACCCAGAACGGGAAGTCGAACGTCTTGTAGGGCAGGCGGATGCGTCCCGAGCCCGTGATGCACCGCGTGTCCACAAGGTCGACGTCGTTGTCGGCCTTCGGGCGGGCGGGCACGGGGTTGCCCCACGCGTCGAGGATGTCGAGATCCACGCCGGCCTCGACGGCGTCGATGAGCCCGGGCGAGGGCGCGAAGAGGTGTCCAGGGGCGTTGTAGGGATACAGCGTCCCGAGGACGACATTCGGCGGCGCGCTGACGTTCGCGACCGTGAGTGGTGCGCCCGCGGCCTCCGCGTTGCCCACGGCGCCGGTGACGAACTGTCGTGCCGGGAAGTCGGTGTGCCACGGACTGACGTAGGCCAGCGTGCTGGCAAGCGAGGACGCAACGTAGGCGAGTGCGATCGCTGCCACGGCCGTGGGAGGGACGTCCAGCGGTGCGCGATTGCGGCGGCGACGGACCAGCGGCAGTCCCGGGACGGCCATGACGGAGACGGCGAGGGCCAGCACGAAGTAGGGAAGCACGTCACCCCAGTAGCGAGGTTCGAGTCCGACGAGGGAGGAGAAGCGCGAGCTCCGCAGAGAGGCGACCGACGCGAACGTCACTGCTACCGGCGGCGCGAGGAAGATGAGGGGCAACCACGCGTTGCGCCAGCGATGGATCGCGAACGCGAACGCACCGACGACGACCGTGAGCGCGGCGGCCACCGCGAAGTCCGGGGCTCCCGAGAGCTGGCGAGGGAAGCCGCCGAGATCCACCCACGACCAAGGTCCGCCGAGCAGTCCCGGGATCAGGTTGCGAAGGATGAGGCTCTCGAACACTCCGGCGAAGTCCGGCACGCCGGACGACCCGCTCGTGCCGGCGGAGTCCTCGCGCAGGTACGCCCAGACGACGAGCGCCCCGATGGCTACGTAGAGCGCCCAGATCCGCCACCACCCCTTGGCCGCTTCGAGCAACCGGCGACCGGGATGTCCCGGTCCCGTGGCATACGAGGCTGTGAAGAGTCCGAGAACCGCGGTCACGATCAACGACTTGGCGTAGAAGCCGGCGATGAAGATGAGCGCAATGCCGGCGATGACCAGCCAGCGCGTCCTACGGGTACGCAGGTATTCGATGTGGCTGCCGATGAGGACGAAGAGAAACGCCTGCACCGCGACCACGTTGATCGCGACGGCCCACCACATCACCGCGGGAACGAGGAACGGAGAGAAGAGATAGAACGTGAGGGGCACCAGGATGCGCGGGGTCGACCCGAACACGCGGACGAGCATCCACCAGCAGGCGATTGCGCCTGCGGCGTAGAGCAGCACGATCTGCAATGCGGCCGGCCACCACGCGAAACCGCCGACAGAACCGGCGATGGTCGCGAGTCCGAGTCCCAGCGGCATGAACTGCACGTCGTATCGCGAGAAGTACCAGTCGAGGTCGTTCTCCCCGCGAGCGACGGACGACAGGAACACGAAGTCGTCCTCGTAGTACCAGGACCCCGAGACTGCCCAGGCCTTGATGACGATGCTGACGGCGATGAGCACCAGAGCCACCGAGGTGACCGGAAAAACTGCTGGGGCATCAGGGGCTGCCGTGACCGGGCGCTCCTCGACGGTGGTGTCTGTCACATCGGAAGCCTACTCGGTGGTAGCGTGTGCCCGATCACAGACTGGGAAGGGAGCCCCTGGTGGGTAAGAAGTTCGGAATCGTCGTGTTGGGTCTGGGCGCGTTCGTGCTCGTGCTCGGCCTGCTGTCCAAGTTCTACATGTACGACCGTCTGGCCGTGGTTCCGCTGAACCAGACCACCACCAGCACGTCGGAGACGCTGCCCGGTGCCGACGCCGAATACCTCGACGTCGACAACGACCTGACGATCACCAACGGCCCGCTGCGCTCGGTGCGCGTCGTGACCGGTGACGTCGACCTGTCGAAGGAGGCGTCCGACGAGCTCGACGAGGACGTCGCGGTGTGGAACAGCTACGTGTGCACCGACACGCCCGACTTCGACTGCTCGGGCACCGAGACGCCGCTGGCGGGCTCGAACGACACGGTCGCCTTCCAGCGCAACTCGGCCGAGACGGTCCGCTGGGACGGCGCCGTCAGCGAGGCGAGCGGCGAGACGGACGAGGACCCCTTCGAGGGCCTGTACTTCAAGTTCCCGTTCGACACGCAGAAGAAGACGTACCAGTTCTGGGACGGCACGCTGAAGAAGGCGACGCCGGCCGAGTTCGAGGAGGAGACCGAGATCAAGGGTCTCAAGGTCTACAAGTTCGTCCAGGAGATCGCGCCGCAGAAGTCCGGCGAGATCACCGTCCCGGGCAACCTCGTGGGTCGCAAGGCCAGTGACAGCGTCAAGGCCGACCGCATCTACTCCAACACCCGCACCCTGTACGTCGAGCCGGTCACCGGCGCGATCATCAAGGGCGGCGAGTCGCAGGACTCGTACCTCGAAGTCGACGGCGAGCGTGGTGCCACGACCACCAAGGCCACGCTCGAGTACACGGACGACTACGTGCAGGAGAACGTCGACGACTACAAGAGCAAGGCGATGCTGCTCAGCCTGATCAACACGACGATCCCGCTCGTGGGCATCATCGGCGGCCTCGTGCTGATCCTGATCGGCGCGCTGCTGTACGTCCGGGCCTCGCGCCGTCGCGAGGACGCGGACTCGGCGGAGTACGCCACCGTCTGAACCACGTCGCCTTTCCGTCTGACGCCGCCCCCGCTCCGGGGGCGGCGTCGGTCGTTACAGTGACGCCATGTCGCCCTCCGCCGCCGACCTGTGCCGCTTCGTCGATGCCTCGCCGACCCCGTTCCACGTCGTCGCCACGGCGGCCGCCGAGCTGGAGCGAGCGGGCTTCGCCCGGCTGTCCGAGGAGCAGGCCTGGCCGCGCGAGGCGGGCGCCTACTACGTCGTCCGCGGCGGCTCGCTCGTCGCCTGGCGCACCCCGGGGGAGGGTGGTCCGAGCGCCGGCTTCCGCGTGGTGGGCGGCCACACCGACAGCCCGAACCTGCGGCTCAAGCAGCACCACGACGCGTCCCGCCAGGACCTGGGCGTCCTCGCGCTTGAGCCGTACGGGGGCCCGATCCTGTCCACCTGGCTCGACCGCGACCTGACGATCGCCGGCCGCCTCGTCACCCGCGACGGCGCCGAGCACCTCGTCGACGCCGGGCGTCCCGTCGTGCGGGTGCCGAACCTCGCGATCCACCTCGACCGCGACCAGGCGGGCGCGCCCGACCGCCAGCGGCACCTCGACGGCCTGTGGTCGATCGAGCCCGCCGCGTTCCTGCCGTGGCTGGCCACCGAGTCCGGGGTCGACCCCGCCGCGGTCGTGGGCTTCGACCTCATGACGGCCGACACGCTGCCCTCGGGCCCGGTCGGGGCTCACGACGACTTCGTCGCCGCCCCGCGACTCGACAACCAGGCGACGTGCTTCGCCGGGCTGCGGGCGCTCGTCGAGGCCGAGCCGGCCGCGCACGGCCAGCTGCTCGCCCTGTTCGACCACGAGGAGGTGGGCAGCACCTCCGAGCGCGGCGCCCAGTCGGACCTGCTGTCGACCGTCCTCGAGCGGATCGTGCTGGCGGCCGGGGGAGGCCGCGAGGAGTACCACCGGATGATCGCCGCCTCGGTCTGCGCGTCGGGCGACATGGCGCACGCGACCCACCCCAACCACGTCGAGCGGCACGAGCCGCTGCACCGGATCACCCTCGGCGGGGGACCGGTGCTCAAGGTCAACCAGAACCTGCGGTACGCCACGGACGGCCGGGGCACCGCCGCGTTCGCCGAGGCCTGCGAGCGCGCCGAGGTGCCGCTGCAGCGCTACGTGCACCGCGCCGACCTGCCGTGCGGCTCCACGATCGGCCCGCTCAGCGCCGCCCGCACGGGCATGCTCACGGTCGACGTGGGAGCGCCCCAGCTGGCGATGCACTCGGCCCGCGAGCTCATGGCGGCGGCGGACGTCGACCTCTACGTGCGGGCCCTAGAGGCGTTCCTGGGTGAGTGAGGAGAGAGTTCGACGCGCGGTTTTACGGGAGGGCCCCCGTGTCGTAGACTGAGAGATGCGCTGTGGGTTCGGCCTGCCCGGATTCCGGCGTGGATCCTGTCCAACTTCAATTCCATCCATCCATCGGAGCCCCTCTACATGACTTCTGGCCTCGCTTCTGCGGCCCCGCAGGTTGCGGTCAACGACATCGGCACCGAGGAAGACTTCCTCGCGGCGATCGATCAGACCATCAAGTACTTCAACGACGGCGACATCGTCGACGGCACCATCGTCAAGGTGGACCGCGACGAGGTGCTGCTCGACATCGGCTACAAGACCGAGGGCGTCATCCCCTCGCGTGAGCTGTCCATCAAGCACGACGTCGACCCGAACGAGGTCGTCCAGGTGGGCGACTCGGTCGAGGCCCTGGTCCTCCAGAAGGAGGACAAGGAAGGCCGTCTCATCCTGAGCAAGAAGCGCGCCCAGTACGAGCGCGCCTGGGGCGACATCGAGAAGATCAAGGACGAGGACGGCGTCGTCGAGGGCACCGTCATCGAGGTCGTCAAGGGCGGCCTGATCATGGACATCGGCCTGCGCGGCTTCCTGCCCGCGTCGCTCGTCGAGATGCGCCGCGTGCGCGACCTGGACCCGTACATCGGCCAGAAGCTCGAGGCGAAGATCATCGAGCTCGACAAGAACCGCAACAACGTGGTCCTGTCGCGCCGTGCCTGGCTCGAGCAGACGCAGTCCGCCGTGCGCCAGAACTTCCTCAACGAGCTCAAGAAGGGCCAGGTCCGCAAGGGCGTCATCAGCTCGATCGTCAACTTCGGCGCCTTCGTCGATCTCGGCGGCGTCGACGGACTGGTCCACGTCTCGGAGCTGTCGTGGAAGCACATCGACCACCCGAACGAGGTCGTCCAGGTCGGCGACGAGGTCACGGTCGAGGTCCTCGAGGTCGATCTCGAGCGCGAGCGCGTGTCGCTGTCGCTCAAGGCGACCCAGGAGGATCCGTGGCAGCACTTCGCCCGGACCCACCAGATCGGCCAGATCGTGCCCGGCAAGGTCACCAAGCTCGTCCCGTTCGGCGCGTTCGTGCGTGTCGAGGAGGGCATCGAGGGCCTCGTGCACATCTCCGAGCTGGCCGAGCGTCACGTCGAGATCCCCGAGCAGGTCGTCCAGATCGGCGACCAGGTCATGGTCAAGATCATCGACATCGACCTCGAGCGTCGCCGCATCTCGCTGTCGCTCAAGCAGGCCAACGAGACCGAGGTCGCGAGCGACGACAGCTTCGACCCGACGCTCTACGGCATGGCCTCGTCCTACGACGAGCAGGGCAACTACATCTACCCCGACGGCTTCGATCCCGAGACGGGTGAGTGGCAGGAGGGCTTCGAGGAGGCTCGCGCCACCTGGGAGCGTCAGTACGCCGAGGCGCACGAGCGCTGGGAGGCCCACAAGAAGCAGGTCGCGGAGGCCGAGAAGGCCAACCTCGAGGCCGGCAACCTGGGCGAGTACACCTCCGCTCCGTCGAACGACGACCAGAGCGCCGGTGGCTCGCTGGCGTCCGACGAGGCGCTGCAGGCCCTGCGTGAGAAGCTGACCGGCGGCGAGTGATCTCCGCCTGAGACGCGAACGAGGCCCCGACCTGATCGTCGGGGCCTCGTTCTTTTCGTCGGCGGCGGTCAGGAGTCCTGGACGGCACCGAACGGGTCGCGCGCGTGACTGCGGGGAGTGGGGCGGACGCCGAGTCCGTCGTGGGCGATGGTCGACCACAGACCGGCCGCCGAGACGGCGGCGATCGCGGCCAGCAGGAGCAGGAGGATGATCATGGCAACAATCCTGCGCTCAGTGGTATCCTGCCAACAGTGGCGGGAATGACAGGTCCCGTCGATAACCCGCCAAGGAGCCGTCATGACGAAGGTCGCGATGATCGTGTCCGCCAACGCCGAGCCGTTCGGCATCGGCGTGCTGGCCGAGGTGTGGGGCGAGCAGTACCACCCGGACGACGGCAACCCGGTCTTCGACTTCGTCGCGTGCACCCCCGAGCCGGGCATCGTCAGCGGCTCCTCGGGCTTCGGCTTCGTCATCACGCACGGCCTCGAGGCCGTCGCCGACGCGGACCTCGTGGCCCTCGCCGCCAAGCGCGACTACCGGACCGAGGATCCGCGCGTGAGCCAGGCGCTGCGTGAGGCGCACGACCGCGGCGCCACGATCGTCGCCTCGTGCACCGCCTCGTTCCAGCTCGGCCACGCCGGCCTGCTGGACGGACGGCGCTGCACCACCCACTGGCGCTACGGCGCGGAGCTCGCCGAGACGTTCCCGGAGGCGATCGTCGACACCGACGTCCTCTACGTCGAGGACGGACCGATCGTGACCGGGGCCGGATCGGCCGCCGGGATCGACGCCAACCTGCACCTCATGCGCCAGTGGTACGGCGCCCGGGTCGCGGCCACGACGGCCCGGCGCATCGTCGTGCCGCCGCACCGCGACGGGGGACAGGCGCAGTTCGTCCGGGCTCCCATGCCCGTCGTCGAGGCCGAGACGCTCGCCCCCGTGCTCGACTGGGCCGAGGAGCACCTCGCCGAGCCGCTCACGGTCGCCGCGCTCGCGCGCCGCGCGCACATGTCCGAGCGCACGTTCGCGCGCCGCTTCCGCGACGAGACCGGCACGACGCCGTGGCAGTGGCTGCTGGGCCGCCGCGTCGCCATGGCCGAGGAGCTGCTCGAGACGACCGACCTGCCGATCGAGCAGATCGCGCAGCGCGTCGGGTTCGGCAACGCCGCGACGCTGCGGCACCACTTCGGTGCCGTCCGTGGCACGAGCCCGCAGGCGTACCGGCGCTCGTTCAGTTGCGTCGAGTCCGCCTGAGCGCTCACAGCTCGGTGCGGCGCACCTTGCCGGTCGCCGTGCGCGGGAGCGCCTCGACGCGCTCGTACTGCTTCGGCCGCTTGGGCGGGGCGAGCCGCTCCAGCGCGGCGGACCGCAGCTGCTCCTCGGAGGCCTCGCCCACCCAGGCGGCGCACACGCGCTGGCCCCACCGCTCGTCGGGGCGCCCGAAGACGGCGATCTCGGTGACGCCCGGGACCTCGACGAGGGCCGCCTCGACCTCGGCGGGGTAGACGTTCACCCCGCCGCTGATGATCAGGTCGGTGCGGCGGGCGTCGAGGTACACGAAGCCGTCCTCGTCGATCCGGCCGAGGTCGCCGACGGTGAACGCGGCACCGTGCTCGGTCGTGCGCCAGGCCTGCGCCGTCCGCTCGGGATCGCCCCAGTACTCGAACCGGCCCCACGGCGGGACGACGCACCACAGCTCGTCCTCGTCGTCGACGAGCATGACCCGGCCGGGCCGGGCGCGGCCGACGGACCCGGGGTGCGCGGACCACTCCGGTGCCGGGCAGGCGGTGAACTGGCCCTCGGTCGATCCGTAGAACTCCCACACGACGTCCGTGCCGAACACCGCGTGCGTGCCGCGCCGCACCGGCTCGGGGCACGGTGCGCCCGCGTGCGCGACGAGCCGGAAGCAGGACAGGTCCGGCGCCGGCGCGGTCCGCAGGTGCTCGAGGAGTCGCTGCAGGTGCGCGGGGACGCAGAACATCGTCGTGGGGCGGACCCGCTCGACCGCCTCGCAGAACCCCTCCGGGGTGAAGGCCGACAGCACGCACACGGCCCCGCCCGCCAGCACCGTGCCGAGCGCGAACCGCAGGGGAGCGGAGTGGTAGAGCGGCGAGACGACGAGGTTGACGTCGGTCGCCGCGAAGCCCCACAGCTCGCGCTCCTCGAGCACGGCCGACCGCGCGTCGTCCTCGTCCCAGAACCCCGACCACACGCCCTTGGGGCGGCCCGTGGTGCCGGAGGTGAAGTGCATGGGACGGCAGCGCGGCGCCGGGTCGAGCTCGAGGGCCTCCTCGCCGAGCAGCTCGTCGAGTCGGGCGAGCGAGTCCAGCACGAGCGCGGGGGACACGTCCTCGAGGATCGGCCCACGCTCGTGCGGCGTCAGCCGGGGGTCGAGCGGCACCGGGACTCGCCCCGTCCCCAGGCACGCCCAGACGGCCGCGAGCAGCTCGACGCCGTTGGGCAGGGCGACGACGACGCGGTCGCCCTCGGCGACGCCACGGCGGGCCAGCCCGGCCGCCATCCGGCCGGCGAGGGCGCGCAGCACGTCGGCCGGGACGACCTCGGGGGAGGAGCCGTATGACATCGGTCACCGCCTCAGGCGTGAGTTCGGGAAAGGCTCTGGGATCTGCGCCGCCAGTATGGTTGACTGGCGAACGGCCGTTCCCCCGACCCCCGTTTGGTATCGATGACCCACGCTCGAAAGCCCGGAAGCCGGCGCAAGCCGGTGGTCCGAGACCCGTGGTACGTCCGCGCGCGTCGTCACGGCGGCATCGCCGCCGGTGTCGCGTCCCTGGGAGTCGCCGCGGTCGCCACGCTCGGCTCCTCGCCCGCCACCGTCGCCACGGTGGCCACCGCCGCCGATGTGGCGCCGGCCTCGCAGGGTGACATCGTCACCGAGGCGCTGGACGGCTCCGCCCCCGCCCGCGCCAGCCGCAGCAGCGTCGAGCGTGCTCCGCTGCCGTCGAGCGTCAAGGCCGAGGCCCGCGTCGAGGGCACGATGTACGCCCAGAAGACCGTCCCGGTCCGCGCCGACTCCGACCCGGACTCGCCCGTCCTGGCCACGATCGGCAAGGGCAAGACCGTCCAGGTCACCGGCACCACGCGCGGCGGCTGGACCGAGATCATCCACAACGACCTCTCGCGCTGGGTCGCCACGAAGCTCATCGACGACAGCGAGCCCAAGCTCGGCCCCACCGAGGGCACGATCTCGCAGGCGCCCTGCGCGCGCGGCTCGTCGGTCGAGTCCGGCCTGCAGCCCGACACCGTGCGCGTCTACCGCGCCGTGTGCGCGCGCTTCCCGCAGGTCGCCAGCTACGGCGGCGTCGCCGGCCGTGGTGAGCACGCCACGGGCCACTCGCTGGACATCATGGTCCGCGGCCAGCTGGGCTGGGAGATCGCCGCGTTCCTGCAGGCCAACCGCGTCGCGCTCGGCGTCGACTACCTCATCTACGAGCAGCGCATCTGGACCGTCCAGCGCGGCGGCGAGGGCTGGCGCGGCATGAGCGACCGGGGCGGTGACACGGCCAACCACTACGACCACGTCCACGTCACGACCGTCGGCAGCGCCGGCACTCTGTGAGGACGTCCTGATGGCCCGGCGCGTCGGGCTGACCGGCGGCATCGCGTCCGGCAAGAGCACCGTCAGCCGGCGCCTGGCCGAGCTGGGCGCCGTCGTGATCGACTACGACCGGCTGGCCCGTGAGATCGTCGAGCCCGGCAGCCCGGCGCTCGCGCTCATCGCCCAGCGGTTCGGGCCCGAGGCGATCACCGCGGACGGCTCCATGGACCGCGCCCACGTCGGCTCGATCGTCTTCGCCGACCCGGCCGCCCTCAAGGACCTCGAGGCCATCACGCACCCGGCGATCCGCGACCTGGCCGCCGCCCGCGAGGCCGCCGCGGCACCCGACGCCGTCGTGGTGCACGACAACCCGCTGCTCGTCGAGATGGGCGCCGCCGCCGCGTGCGACGTCGTGATCGTCGTCGACGCCCCCGAGGACGTGCAGGTCGCCCGCATGGTCGGGGACCGCGGCATGACCGAGGCCGACGCCCGGGCACGCATCGCCGCCCAGGCGACGCGCGAGCAGCGGCTCGCGGCCGCCGACGTCGTCATCGACAACACCGGCACCCTGGAGCAGCTGACCGCCCGCGTCGACGAGGTCTGGTCGTCGCTGCGCTCGGCGACCCGTCGCTGACGAGCCGCAGCGGCATCGCCGCGACAACGGGTGTCCGCTCGCGCAGACTCGAGTCATGCCCCGCACGATTATGGTGGCCGGTGCGTCCGGCTTCGTCGGATCCCGGCTCGTCCGTCGCCTCGAGGCGGCCGGCCACGACGTCCGGGCCATGACCCGACGCCCCGAGGCCTATCGCGGCGCGGGGACGCCAGTGCAGGCGGACGTCCACGACCGCACCAGCCTCGTGGCGGCGATGGAGGGCGTCGAGGTCGCGTACTACCTCGTGCACCTGCTGGGCTCGCCGGACTTCGAGGAGCAGGATGCGCAGGCCGCCGAGAGCTTCGGCCGGGCCGCGTTCGACGCGGGCGTGCAGCAGATCGTCTACCTCGGTGGGCTGGGACGGGACGACGACGAGCTGTCGGCGCACCTGCGGTCCCGTCGGGAGGTCGAGGCGATCCTGGGCCAGGCCGGCGTGCCGGTCACCGCGGTGCGAGCCGGGATCATCGTCGGGCACGGTGGCGCGTCGTGGGAGATCATCCGGCAGCTGGTCGACGTCCTCCCGGGCGTGGTGGCGCCGTCGTGGCTCCGCACCCGGACGCAGCCCGTCGCGCTGGAGGACGTCGTGCGCTACCTCGCGGAGGTCATCGACGATCCCGAGGCATGCGGCCAGGTGATCGAGATCGGCGGGCCGGAGACGCTGACGTACCTGGAGATGCTGCAGCGCGCCGCCAACGTCCAGGGCAAGCAGCTCCCCGCGATCGGACTGCCGGGCGTGGCGTCCGCCTTCGTCCCCCCGGCCCTGTCGACGCCCGTCGTGGCGCTGCTCACCGACGTCGACGTGACCACGGCCGCCAGCCTCGTGGAGTCGATGGGCAACGAGACCGTGGTCAGCGGGACCACGTCGTTCGCGGTCGTCCCCGAGGACTTCCTGCGCTACGACGACGCGGTCCGCTCGGCGATCCTCGAGCGCGACGGGGCAGCGGGCACATGAGTGCGCCCGGGCCGACGAGGTGAGGACCTCGTCGACCCGGGCGTCGGTGTGGGCCGGGGACGCTGCTGCGGACGCCCCCGGCCGGCTAGGCGGCCAGCTCGGGATCGGCGATCTCGCGCAGGCGGGCGATGGCCTGGCGCTCGACCTGGCGCACGCGCTCGGCCGAGATGCCGTGGCGCTTGCCGATGTCGGCCAGCTTCTGCTGGCGTCCGTCGAGCAGGCCGTAGCGGGCCTTGACGATGTCGGCCTCGCGGGCGTCGAGACGGTCGACGAGCGCCAGCAGCTGGTCGCGGGCGTCGTGGTCGAGCATCTCCAGGTCCGGACCGGGCGCGCTGTCGCGGGCGATCAGGTCGCCCAGGCTCGTGTCGCCGTCGTCGTCGACGGGGGAGTCCAGGCTGACGTGGTCACGGCCCCAGGACAGCAGGTCGATGACGCGCTCGACGTCCATGCCCAGCTCCTCGGCGATCTCGGCCGGGTCCGGGTCGTAGCCCAGCTGGCGCTCGAGGTTGCGGCGGGCGCCGGAGACCTGGTTGAGCTCCTCCACGACGTGGACGGGCAGCCGCACGACGCGGGCCTGCTGCGCCACACCGCGGGTGATGGCCTGGCGGACCCACCACGTGGCGTAGGTCGAGAACTTGAAGCCCTTCGCGTAGTCGAACTTCTCGACCGCGCGGATCAGGCCGGTGTTGCCCTCCTGGATGAGGTCGAGCATCGGCATCTGCGCGCGGCCGTACTTGCGCGCGATCGACACGACGAGGCGCAGGTTGGCCTGCACGAACTCCTGGACGGCCCGGTCGCCCTCCTCGGCGATCCATTCGAGCTCCTCGCGCGTGGCGCGCTTGGGCGCGCCGCCCTTGGCGCGGCCGATCCGTCCGGTCTCGAGCAGGTGACGTGCGTACAGTCCTGCCTCGATCGTGCGGCTCAGCTCGACCTCGCGCTCGGCGTCGAGCAGCGGGGTGCGCGCGATCTCGGACAGGTACATGCCGACGCTGTCCTTGCCCTCGAATTCACGGTCTTCCACAGTGATTCCTCCTGACGGTGGCTTCACCGGGTACAACGACCGGAATCGGCTGAGGATTCCGTTCTCAGGAGTTTCTTGGTTTCGCGTCGGTCACACCCGCGGTGTCGATGATCCACGCCAGCTCCCAGGCCCGCTGGCGCCATGCGGCGTACCGGCCGCTGACGCCGCCGTGGCCGGCGGACATCTCCGTGCGCAACAGTACCTCGCGCTCCGCACCGGTCACCTCGCGAAGGCGCGCGACCCACTTCGCCGGCTCGACGTAGAGCACGCGCGTGTCGTTGAGCGACGTCGCCGCGAGGATCCTCGGGTACTGCTGGTCGGTGACGTTCTCGTACGGGGCGTAGCCCTTCATGTACGCGTAGACGTCGGGGTCGTGCAGCGGGTCGCCCCACTCGTCCCACTCGATGACGGTCAGCGGCAGGGACGGGTCGAGGATCGACGTGAGCGGGTCGACGAACGGCACGTCGGCGAAGATGCCGGCGAACGCGTCGGGGGCGAGGTTGGCGACGGCGCCCATGAGCAGGCCGCCCGCGCTGCCGCCCTCGGCGACGAGACGGTCGGCCGACGTCCAGCCCTCGGCGACGAGATGGCGCGCGCACGCGATGAAGTCCGTGAAGGTGTTGCGCTTGGCCAGCTGCTTGCCGTCGTCGTACCAGCGCCGGCCCATCTCGCCGCCACCGCGCACGTGCGCCACGGCGTACACGAAGCCGCGGTCGAGCAGGCTCAGCCGCGAGATCGAGAAGTCGGGGTCGAGGCTGATCTCGTACGAGCCGTAGCCGTAGATCAGGCCGGGTGCCGAGCCGTCGCGCGGCGTGCCGCGCCGGCACACGATCGACAGCGGGACGAGGGCGCCGTCGTCCGCGCGGACCCACGCGCGGTGCTGCTCGTAGTCGGCCGGGTCGAAGTCGCCCAGGACGGGTGCGCGGCGGCGCAGGATCCGCTCGCCGGTGGCGGGGTCGAGGTCCCAGATCGTGGCCGGCTCGACGTAGGACGTGTAGCCGATGCGCAGGTAGCGCGGGTCCCACTCGGCGTTGCCGCCCAGGCCGCACGTGAACAGCTCGGCGTCGAAGTCCAGCTCGCGCGGCTCGCCGATCGCGTCGCCGTCGATGGGCATGAGCGCGAGGCGCGTCGTGGCGTCGCGGCGGTACGAGAGCACGAGGTGGCGCGCGAACGCGTCGACCGCCTCGAGGCGGACCTCGTCGGAGCCGGGGACGAGGACGCGCGTCGCGGTGGGGTCCTCCAGCGGCGCGATGGCCAGCTCGAAGTTGACGGCGCCGTCGTTGTGCAGGATCGCGAGGTGGTCGCGGCCGCCCGCGACGACGTGCTCGACGGAGTAGTCGACGCCCTCGCGGCGCGGCCACACGACGGCGAACTCGCCCGTGGGATCCTGCGCGTCGAGCAGCCGCACCTCGGACGTCACCTTGGAGCCGACGGCGATCACGAGGAAGCGCTCGGAGCTGCTGCGGCCGACCCCGACGAAGAAGCGCTCGTCGGGCTCCTCGAACACGAGGACGTCCTCGGCGTCGCCGCCGACCTCGTGCCGCCACACGCGGTGCGGCCGCCAGGCGTCGTCGACGGTGACGTAGAACAGGTAGCGGCCGTCGGCCGACCAGGTCGCGCCCGGCGCGGTGTCGGTGATCGTGTCGGCGAGCTCCTCGCCGGTGGAGAGCCGCCGGATGCGGATCGTGTACCGCTCGTCGCCGGCCGTGTCGGCGGACCAGGCCAGCAGGTCGCCGTCGTCGGAGATGCTGAACGCGCCGAGCGAGAAGAAGTCGTGACCCTCGGCCTCGGCGTTCGCGTCGAGCAGGACCTCCTCGCCCGCGGGGACCGTCCCCGGCGCGACCGCCGGCGGCTCCCAGTCGTCCGGGCCGGCCAGCGGCGCACGGCAGCGGATCGAGTACTGGCTGCCCTCGACGGTGCGCGTGTAGTACCACCAGCGGTCGTGGCGCAGCGGCACCGACATGTCGGTCTCGAGGGTGCGGTCCTTGATCTCGGTGAACAGCTGCTCGCGCAGGTCCGCCAGGTGCGCCGTCGTGTCCTCGGCCCACGCGTTCTCGGCCTCGAGGTAGGCGATCGTCGCCGGGTCCTCCTTGTCGCGCAGCCAGTCGTACGCGTCGACGACGGTGTCGCCGTGGTGGGTCCGCTCCTGGGGGCGGCGCGGGGCGTGGGGGACGGCGGGCCGGGCGTCGGTCATTCCTCGACCGTACCGGCCGGCTCCGACCGCGTCGTGCGATGCCCGGGAACGAGCTCGGGGTCGTCGGCGCGCAGGGTCCGGACGGGTCCGACGGGCGTGTGGCGGGTCTCGAACCGGACCGTCACCAGGCCCAGCCCGCGGCCCCACACCCAGCCGTCGCCGTGCTCGGCGTGGTGGACGTCCTGGCCGGGCGACCACTCCTGCCGTGGCGGCGGATCGGCCGGCGTGGGGAGCAGGTCCTCGGCCTCCTCGGGCAGCTCGGCGTCGTCGGTGGCGAACAGGTCGTCTTGGACCCAGTCGGCGAGGCCGCTGACGCCGACGCCCAGCAGCCGCAGGCCGCCGCCGGTGTCCGTCGCGTCGAGCAGGCGGCGCGCGGTCTGGGCGATGACGCGCGGCTGATCCGTGGGCGCGGCCAGCGTGAGCGAGCGGGTGTGCGTGCTGAAGTCGTGGTACCGGACCTTGAGCGTGATCGTCCGGCCGGACAGGCCGGCCTTGCGCAGGCGTGCGGCGGTCCTGCGCGCGAGCGCGTCGCAGATCAGGCCGAGCTCGCCGCGGTCGACGATGTCGGTCTCGAAGGTGTCCTCGGTGCTGACGGACTTGTTCTCGCGGTGCGAGCTCACGGCACGGTCGTCGATCCCGCGCGAGAGCCGGTGCAGCGAAGCACCGGCCGCCTGGCCGAGCAGGTCGACGAGCTCGGCCTCGGAGTGGCGCCACACGTCGCCGACCCGCGTGATGCCGACGTGGTGCAGGCGCGCGGCGGTGGCCGGGCCGACGCCCGCGATGACGGTGACGGGCATGGGCTCGAGCAGGTCGCGCTCGGTGCCGGGGGCGACGATGAACGAGCCGTCGGGCTTGTCGATCTCGGTGGCGATCTTGGCCATGAGCTTGGACGTCGCGACGCCGACCGAGGCGGTGAGCCCCTCCGTCACGCGCGTGACGTCGGCGCGCAGGCGGTCGACGAGCTCCGGCACCGCGGCCGGGTCGAAGTCCTCGCGGGCCGCGAGGTCGACGAACGCCTCGTCGAGCGAGAGCGGCTCGACGGCGGGGGAGAGCTCGCGCAGCAGGCCCATGACGAGCCCCGAGGCCTCGCGGTAGGCGTCGAAGCGGCCGGACAGGAACGCGGCGTGCGGGCAGCGGGACCGCGCCTCGGCCATGCTCATCGCCGAGCGGACCCCGAACCGGCGGGCCTCGTACGACGCCGTGGAGACGACGCCGCGATGGCCGACGCCGCCGACGATCACGGGCTTGCCGCGCAGGGAAGGCTTGTCCCGTTGCTCGACCGACGCGAAGAACGCGTCCAGATCCAGGTGCAGGATCGAGGCCGTCGGACGCATGGGCCCCATTGTCGCGGGTCGGGCCGCACGTTGACGGTGCCCCGGCCGAACGGCCGGGGCACCGTCGTGTCCGCGCGCGTCTCGACGGTGGCGCCGGCGCTGTCCGTAACGCTGCTGTGAACTTTCGGTCACGCCCGGCGGCGTCCGGCCGGGCAGGGCCTACGCTGGCGACCGTGTCCACCCCCGTCGCTCCCGCGCCGCGCCTCCTGCGCGCCGGCCTGGTGACCCTGTGGGGGATGCTCCTGGCGGTCGGCGCCCACGTGGCGGGCAGCGGCGAGGCGCCGCCGGCCGTCGCGCTCGTTCCGGTCGCCGCCGGTGTCGCCGCACTCACGTGGTGGGCGACGGCACACCGGATCAGGTTCGCCGGCGCGCTCGTCCTGCTGGCCCTGCCGCAGCTGGCCGTCCACGCCCTGTCCGGCTACGTCCACGGGCACCAGGTGCTGCCGACGTCGGCCGCGATGGTCGCCGCGCACCTCGCCGGCGTCGCGCTGATGGCCGCCGGCGTGGCCGGTGCCGAGCGCCTCTGGTGGGCGGCCTGGCGCCGCGTCGCCGTCGTCGTCGGACCGGTGCGCTCGCGCCCGCGCCCCGTGACCCGCCCCGTCGCGCCGTCCCCGCCGCCCCTCGTCACGAGCCTGCTCGACCACGTCGTCGTGCGCCGCGGCCCGCCCTTCTCCCGGGTCGTGAGCGTCCCGGTCACCCGCGCCTGCGGGTGACCTCGTCCCGCCCGTTCCGGGCGGTCATGAACACAGGAGAAGACCATGTCCACCACCCACCGTGCCGCCCGTGTGGCGGCCCTCGCCCTCGGCTCCGGCGCGCTCGTCCTCGCGGGTGCCGGCACCGCCTCGGCCCACGTGTCGGTCACGCCCTCGTCCACGGCGGCGGGCTCGTACAGCGTGCTGACCTTCTCGGTCGGTCACGGCTGCGAGGCCTCGCCGACGACGCGCCTGGCGATCCAGATCCCGGAGTCGATCATCGCCGTCACCCCGACGGTCAACCCCAACTGGACCGTCGAGAAGAAGATGGCGAAGCTCGCGTCCTCGACGCAGGACAGCCACGGCGAGGCGGCCACCGAGCGCGTCGCGGAGGTCGTCTACACCGCGAAGCAGCCGTTGCCGGACGGCCTGCGCGACGCCGTCGCGCTGCAGCTGCCGCTGCCCGACGAGGAGGGGGAGAAGGTCGTCTTCCCCGTCATCCAGACCTGCGAGAAGGGCGAGACCGCCTGGACGCAGACGTACGAGGAGGGTGAGGACGAGCCCGAGTCGCCGGCCCCGTTCATCGAGACGACCGCCGCGACCGATGACGGTCACGGCCACGGCACGTCGGACTCCGCGGACGAGGACGCCGACGAGGCCGGGACCGGCACCGACGCGCTCGGCTGGGCCGGCGTCGTGCTCGGCGCCCTCGGCCTGGCCGCCGGCGGATTCGCGCTGGGGCGCACGCGGAAGCGCGCGTGACCTTCGCCCTCGGCGCCCGGGGAGCGCGGCTGCTGGCCGCGCTCTCCGGGCTCCTGCTCCTCGTGGGCTGGCCGCTCCCGGCCGAGGCCCACGCGTCCGCGATCGGCAGCACGCCGAGCGACGGACAGGTGCTGGCCTCGCCACCCTCCGAGCTCACGGTGACGTTCAGCGAGCCCGTGACGCTCGCGCGCACGGACAACGCGCTGCTGGACGCGCGGGGCGAGGAGCAGCCCGCGACCTTCACCGTCACGGGCAGCGTCCTGCGCATCACGCCGGAGCAGCCGCTGGCGACCGGCTCGCATGTCGTGACGTGGCGGGTCGTCTCGGCCGACTCCCATCCCGTGACGGGCGGGTTCACGTTCGCCGTCGGCGAGGCCACGCCGGGCGCGGTCGCGGTGCCGGCCTCGCAGGCCCAGCGTGAGCTCAACCTCGTGCGGACGGTCGTCGAGGGGCTGCGGTACGCGGGCGTGCTCGGCCTCGCCGGCCTCGTCGCGTTCTGCGCCTTCATCGCGCCCGCGGGGGTGCGACGCGACGGCGACGTGGACCGCCGGACGGGCCGGTTCACGGTCGGACTCGCCGCGCTCGCGGTCCTCGCCTCGCTCGGCCTCGTGCCGGTCATCGCCCTGTGGGAGGCGGGTGGACCGCTGTCGTCGGTGCTGGGACCGGAGGCGTGGCGGGACGGACTGGGCTCGTCGGCGGGTGTGGCCGTCCTGCTCACCGCCGCCGGCGCGGCCGCCGCGCTGTGGGGCCGGACGCGCCCCGGCGCCGTCGCTGCGGCGGGCATCGCGCTGCTGCTCGCCTCGCTGCTGCCGGTCGGGCACACCCGCAGCTACGGCCCCGCGTGGCTCGTCCTGGCCGCCGATCTCGTCCATGTCGGGGCCGGCGCCCTGTGGTGGGGCGGCCTGCTGGGCCTGGGCGTCGTCCTGGCCGCCTCGTCGCTGCGGCCGGTCGAGCGCGCCGCCGCCGTCGCCCGGTTCTCCTCCGTGGCCGTCGTCGTGCTCGTGGCCCTCGCGGTCGCCGGTGCCGTCCTGTTCTGGCGCATCGCCGGCTCGCTCCCCGCCCTGTGGGAGAGCGCGTACGGACGCGCCGTCCTGGTCAAGGTGGCGCTGCTGGCGCCGGTCGTCGTCCTCGCCGCGTGGAACCGGCTCGAGCTGGTGCCGCGGCTCCGGGGGCGCGAGACCGCCGCGGCGGCGCGGCTGCTGCGCAGGACCGTCGCCGCCGAGGCGCTCGCTCTGGCGGCCGTCCTCGTCGCGACCGGCGCGCTCGTCGGCCAGACGCCCCCGGCCCGCGCCGACGTCGTGCGCGCCGGCGTCCCGACCGTGCAGCGCTCCGACCTGGAGCTGGGGGAGTCCCATCGCCTCCGGGTCGTGGTCTCGCCCGTGCGCCGCGGCACCAACGCCGTGCAGGTGGCGCTCGTCGACACGAACGGCCGAGAGGTCGACCTCGACGCGGTGCCCCGCCTGCAGGTCTCGTCGGACGACGCCGGCGTCGGCGCCATGAACCGCCCGCTGTCGCGCACCGCCCCGGGCCGGTGGGAGGGCACCCTCGACCTGCCCCTGCCGGGCACGTGGAAGCTGGCCGTCGCGGTGCGGCTGTCGCGGTTCGACGAGCCCGTCGTCTTCGCGGAGGTGGAGGTCCCATGACGACCTGTGCAGCTCGGCTCGCCGCCGTCGTCGCCCTCGCGTCGGTCGGCGTCCTCGGGCCGGTCGTGCCGGCCCACGCGGACGTGACGGTCGACGCCGCGGTCCCCCAGGGCGACGGCACGACCGCCCTCGTCCTGGCCCTGCGGGACGGCTGCGGGTCGTCCGCCACGACCGGCCTGTCGGTCGAGGTGCCGGCAGGGTCGGCCCTCGTCGGCGCGACGGCGCCCGAGGGCTGGAGCGTCCGGCTCGACGGACCGCTCCTCGAGGCCGACGGACCCGGAGTGCCGCCGGGCGACGTGGCCGAGGTCATCCTCACGGCGCGCATCGGCGCCGAGCCCGGCGACACGGTGGACCTCGCCGTCCGCCAGCGCTGCGCCGACGGGTCCGCGCCCGCGCCGGCGACGACCGGGTTCGAGGCGACCGCCGAGGTCGTCGACCCGGGCCTCGCCGTGCGCGAGGCGGCCGACGTGCCGCCCGGCGCGGGACCGCGCGAGATCGCGGTCGCGGTGGGCCTCGTCACGGCTCTCGCCGCCGGTGCCGGAGCCTGGCTCGCGCGCCGCGCGCGTCGCCGCTGACGTCCGCTCGTCCACAGTCCGGGGCCGTGGCCACCGGCCGTCCACAGCGCGCGCGACGGCCCTTCTGCCGAGCCGCTCGGGCCGAGAGGGTCGAGGCATGACCCAGCACGAGGCGCCCTACCGCGCCACCACCCACGAGGACCTGCTCAACACCCTGCCCGCGATGTTCGGGTTCGTCCCGCGCGAGAGCGTCATCGGACTGTGCGTCCACGGCGAGCGCAGCCGGTTCGGCTTCCGGCTGCGGCACGACCTGCCCGACCCGGGCGGCGAGACGGACCTCGCCACGGGACTCGCGCCGCACCTGCTGCGCGCCGGCGCGGACGGCTTCCTGGTGCTGGCGGTGTCCGCCGACGCCGAGCGGGCGCGGGCGATGGTGCTCGCGCTGCGGGACGCGCTGCCGCCCGAGCGGTGCCGGCTCGTGCTCTGGGCCGACGACCAGCGGGTCTGGTCGGACGCGCCCGGCGCCCCGCCCGAGGGCGAGCCCTACCGGCTCAGCGAGCACCACGAGGCGCGCGTGCGGGCGGTCGCGGCCGGCCGGGTCATCCTCGACGACCGTGCGGCGCTGTACGCGGAGGTCGCCGGACCCCGGGGCGAGCGGCTGCGCTGGCTCGACGCCGCGCACGACGAGGCGATCGACGCGTTCGTCGCGCGGGCACTCCGGCCCGACGCGGGCGACGTGCCCGCCGTCGAGCGTGCTCGGGTGGCCTCGCTCGTCGACCGCGCGCTGGCGGGGGAGCGGCTCACCGACGGCGACCGCGTCGAGATCGCAGTCCTGGTCGCCGCGGTCAGCGTCCGGGACGCCGAGTGGGTGCGGATCGACCGGGACAACGCCCTCGGGATGCACGCCGTCTGGGCGTCGGTCAGCCGCACGGCGGTGCCCGACTTCGCGTCCGCGCCCTTGTCGCTCGCTGGCTTCGCCGCGTGGCAGGCGGGGGACGGTGCGCGGGCCGCCGTGGCGCTGGAGGAGGCGCTGCGCCTCGACCCCGACTACACGATGGCGCGGCTGCTGATGGAGCTGCTGCAGTCGGGGCTGCACCCGGACCGGTGGCACGCCCCGGAGCTCAGCGCATGAGGCGGGGGTGCCGCTCGCTCGGCGCGCGAGGTGCCCGCTCCTGCCCATACGCTGGGCGCCATGGGACAGGACGTCGAAGCCCGCGAGTTCACCGGTGAGGACCGGGCCCGCTACCGCGCGAAGGTCCGGCGCAACCTGGACGTCCTCGCGGCGATGCTGGGGCAGCAGGACTTCTCCGTGCCCGACCCGCACGTGGGCGTCGAGATCGAGTTCAACCTGATCGACGAGGCCGGCGACCCCGCGCTGCGCAACCTCGAGACGCTCGACGCGATCGCCACCGAGGACTTCCAGACCGAGCTGGGCCGGTTCAACGTCGAGATCAACGTGCCGCCGTCGCCTGTCGCCGGCCGGGGGCTGGCGGACATGGCCGAGCGCATGCGCGACGACCTCAACGCGGCCCAGAGCAAGGCGCAGAGTGTCGACACGGGGCTGCTCATGATCGGCATCCTGCCGACGCTGGACGCACGGCACCTCACCCGCGAGACGATCTCGGAGAACCCGCGCTACCACCTGCTGTCGGACCAGATCCTGACCGCGCGCGGCGAGGACATCCACATCGTCATCAACGGCGTCGAGCGGCTGCGGACCACGATCGACACGATCATCGCCGAGGCGGCCTGCACCAGCACCCAGCTGCACCTGCAGGTCGAGCCGGACGACTTCGCGCCGACGTGGAACGCGGCGCAGGCCATCGCCGGCGTCCAGACCGCGGTCGGGGCGAACTCGCCGTTCCTGCTGGGCAAGCGGTTGTGGCACGAGACCCGGATCGCGCTGTTCGAGCAGGCCACCGACACCCGCACCGACGAGCTCAAGGCCCAGGGCGTCCGCCCGCGGGTGTGGTTCGGCGACCGGTGGATCACCTCGGTGTTCGACCTGTTCGAGGAGAACTCCCGCTACTTCCCGGCGCTGCTGCCGATCGTCGAGGACGAGGACCCGGTCGCCGAGATCGAGGCCGGCCGGATCCCCATGCTGCCCGAGCTGCGCCTGCACAACGGCACGATCTGGCGCTGGAACCGCCCGATCTACGACGTCGTCGACGGCAAGCCGCACCTGCGCGTCGAGAACCGCCTGCTGCCCGCCGGCCCGACCGTGCCCGACACGGTCGCCAACGCGGCCCTGTTCTACGGGCTCGTCACCGCGCTGACCGAGCAGGAGCGCCCGGTGTGGAGCCAGCTGCCGTTCAAGGCGGCCGAGGAGGGCTTCCACGCGGCGGCCAAGGCGGGCATCGAGGCCGAGGTGTTCTGGCCCGGCGTGGGGACCGGGCCCGTGCGCGAGCTGGTCCTGCAGCACCTGCTGCCGCTGGCGCACGTGGGGCTCGAGCGCCGTGGCGTGGACTCCGCCGTGATCGACCAGTACCTGCAGATCATCGAGCGTCGCTGCGCGACGGGCCGCAACGGGGCGACGTGGCTCATCTCGCAGTTCGACCGCACGCACGAGAAGGGCCGGGACGTCTTGGACACGATGCGCGCGGTCACGCGCCGTTACGCCGAGCACATGCACGAGGGGGAGCCGGTCCACACCTGGTCCGTCGGCTGACCGGTTCGCGGGTAGGGTTGGGCGCCGTGGCACACTGGTGCCAGAGGTTGACCGCAGGCCTCATTGTCATGCCCCGAAACGACGTTGTGAGGTTGATGTTCCGGTGACTCGTGCCGCCCAGACCGAAGAGGCAGCGAACACGAAGAAGGCGCCCGCCACGGCAACGAAGAAGGCTCCTGCCAAGAAGGCCGCGGCCAAGAAGGCGCCCGCCAAGAAGGCCGCCGCGAAGAAGACCGCGGCCAAGAAGGTCGCCGACGACGTCGTGCTCACCGACGAGGTCGACCTCGCCGACGTGCTCGAGACGCCGGCCCCCGCCGCCGTCGACGCCGACGGCAAGAAGGTGCTTCCGGACATCGCCGACGAGGTCTTCGAGAAGGACCTGGCCACCGATCCGACCCTCAAGGAGGACGAGGAGGCCAGCTTCACGCTCTCCAGCGCGGACGACACCGACGAGCCCGCCGTCCAGGTGACGGTCGCGGGAGCCACGGCCGACCCGGTCAAGGACTACCTCAAGCAGATCGGCAAGGTCGCGCTGCTGACCGCGGCCGAGGAGGTCGAGCTCGCCAAGCGCATCGAGGCGGGCCTGTTCGCCGAGGAGAAGCTCGCCAAGTCCAAGCGCGTCGCGGACAAGCTCCGCGAGGAGCTCGAGTGGATCATCATCGACGGCCGCCGCGCCAAGAACCACCTGCTCGAGGCCAACCTGCGTCTCGTCGTCTCGCTCGCCAAGCGCTACACGGGCCGCGGCATGCTCTTCCTGGACCTGATCCAGGAGGGCAACCTCGGCCTCATCCGCGCGGTCGAGAAGTTCGACTACACCAAGGGCTTCAAGTTCTCGACGTACGCCACGTGGTGGATCCGCCAGGCGATCACCCGCGCCATGGCCGACCAAGCGCGCACGATCCGCATCCCGGTCCACATGGTCGAGGTCATCAACAAGCTGGCCCGTGTCCAGCGCCAGATGCTGCAGGACCTGGGCCGCGAGCCCACGCCCGAGGAGCTGGCGGTCGAGCTGGACATGACGCCCGAGAAGGTCGTCGAGGTCCAGAAGTACGGCCGTGAGCCCATCTCCCTCCACACGCCGCTGGGCGAGGACGGCGACAGCGAGTTCGGTGACCTCATCGAGGACTCCGAGGCGATCGTCCCGGCCGACGCCGTGTCGTTCACCCTCCTGCAGGAGCAGCTGCACGCGGTGCTGGACACGCTCAGCGAGCGCGAGTCCGGCGTCGTGTCGATGCGCTTCGGCCTGACCGACGGCCAGCCCAAGACCCTCGACGAGATCGGCAAGGTCTACGGCGTCACGCGCGAGCGCATCCGCCAGATCGAGTCCAAGACGATGAGCAAGCTGCGTCACCCCTCGCGCTCGCAGGTCCTGCGCGACTACCTCGACTGATCATCAGGTTTCCAGAACGCCCGCCCGGCACCGCCGGGCGGGCGTTCTGCTTTCTGGTGGTCGAGTGCCTGCGAGGAACGACCCGGTGTATCGAGACCACGTAACGAGCTGATCTCGATCACCGGCTGGGCGCTCTCGGGTCGCGCGAGCGCCGAGACCGGGCCTCAGCGCAGGCGGCGGCGGACCGCGCGCGCCGCGCGGCGCAGCAGCGGGGGAGGACCGGCGTCCGAGCGCACCGCCGGCGGGTAGCCGGGATCGGCGGCAACGGCGTCGACCGCGGCGTCGAACCGCTCGACCCCGCCGTCGGGGCCGAAGCCGTGCCGCAGGCCGTGACGGCAGAGGAACGCGGCGTACGTCTCCCAGCGCTCGCGGTGGCCGTCGACGAGCGCCGACCAGTCGGCCTCGGCGTACAGGTCCGGAGCCGAGATGGACTCGGGGTCGCGCTCGTCGAGCCGGACGAACGGGATCCGGTGGTACCGGGCCAGCTCGAGCGTGCGCGAGTCGTGCGCCAGCAGGACGGCGGGCGTGCCCGAGACGAGCGAGACGATCGTGCCGTGGATGCGCGTGCCGAACCCGAAGTGCCGGCGCCGCAGCTCCTCCTGCCACGCGGGGATGCTCAGCGGGAAGACGGTGCGGCCGGGCGCGAACACCGGGTGCTCGGGGTGCAGCGGCAGCAGGGGGTCGTCGCCCGGCAGGGGAGTGCCCCGCAGCAGCAGCCTCAGCGTGCGGTGGTCCTGGCCGAAGTAGGTCAGGTGCGGGTGCCGGCGCAGCGCGTTGCGCAGGACCGGCCCCATCTGCGTGACGTAGGGCGAGATCGTGATGGCGATCGGGTCGTCGTCGGCGATCGCGGCGGGCAGTCGCAGCGGCAGGTCGGGCCCGTGCAGGAACATCGAGGGGCAGCCAATCACGTCCACGCGGTCCTCCTCGAAGCCGAGGCCGACGAGGTACTCCTTCGTGAAGTCGCCGCGGACGCCGATCGAGGGGCCGCGCTCCAGGACGGCGCGCACGAAGCGTCGCGTGGCGCGGTCGACGGCCTCGCGCTCCGCGCGCGGGGCGTTGCCGTCGAGGTCGGCCTGGGCGCCGACGCCCAGGACGGTGAAGCCGGTGGTCAGCTGCTCGATCGCGGCGGCCTGCCGGTCGAGGGCCTTGAGGTTCGAGGCGCGGAAGTGGTTGGCCAGCGGGAACACGACGTGGTCGAACTCGCGGTTCACCCTGGCGGGGTCGGCGAACCAGGGGCCCGTGGGGGCCGCGGTGACCTCGTCGCCGGGGTGCGTCATGAGCCGCTCGGAGGCGTAGCTGAACGCCAGGTTGCCGACGTTGTTGCCGATCAGGTTGCGGTCCAGGACCGTGGCGGCGTCGGCCGGTTCGAGCGCGGGATGGTGAACCTTCAGCAGAATGCGCGCCACGCGGCCACTCTACCGGCGCGCCCCTGCCGCCCGCGCTCACGCGACGGCAGATGCTGATGGGTTAGTCTGATGCGACTGTTCTCAACGCCTCGGGGAGTTTCTCTGTGATCGTCAGCCATCGACTTCGGCTCGCGAGCGTCGCTGCGATCGGAGCCCTCGTGCTGCCGCTCGTGGCCGCCACGTCGACCTTCGGCGCCGACGAGGCTCCCGCCGCCGAGCCCGCCGCGGTCCAGACGCCCGAGCCCCAGGCCGAGCCGCAGGCGCAGGTCGCTCCGCAGGCGACCGCCGCCGCGGCGGCCACCAAGGGCCGGCCGTACGGCTCCGCCTACCCGATCGACGTCGAGGCGAACTTCTCGCGCCCGTACTTCGACCAGGGCGCCTCGAACCGCGACTACTCGCTGCTCAACGACCTCGAGCGCCTCATCCGGGGCTCGTACAAGACCCCCGCGGGCAAGTACAAGTCCAAGAAGATGCGCCGCTCCACGTGGGTGTACGCGGGCAACTCGCGCATGGAGGACTCCGTGCGCGTCGGCCGCGAGCTCGTCCGCGCCGCCAAGGCCGGCGTCAACGTGCGCTTCATCCACCCCGATGCGCACCACTCGCCGGCGTCGAAGAAGCTGCGCAAGCAGCTCAACGCCACGAAGTACGGCAGGTACAAGGCCTGCGGCCGCGGCAAGTCGATGGCGTGCCTGTCGCGCGTCAGCGGCGCGATCATGCACTCCAAGATCGTGATGGTCAGCGACACCTACACCCGCAGCGGCCGCCCGGCCCGCGGCGTCGTCTGGACCGGCTCGTCCAACTTCGGCGGCCGCAGCGCCGAGCGCACGTTCAACAACGGCACCACGATCTACAACGACAAGAAGCTCTGGTACCAGATGCGCGGCGTCTGGAACGACATGTGGGCCGAGCGCAACATCGGTCGCGACTACATGCGCTACATCGCGAAGCGCAAGAGCCGCTACGGCTACCGCACCGCCGGGCGTGACGGCTACAGCGGGGCGTACGCCAGCCGCGGCATCCTGTACTCCAACCTGGCGAACTACACGGTCCACGTCTCGCCGCTGCGCGCGACGCCCACCAACGGCCGGGACCCGATCCTCAACATGCTCAACCGGATCGTCCCCGACGACCAGTGCCGCATCCGCGTGATGGAGAACCGCTTCAAGTACCGCCGCATCGCGCTGGCGTACAAGCTCGCGGCGCTCAACAACGGCGGCTGCCGGATCTCGATCGTCGCGTTCAAGGACGACTGGAAGAAGAACTACCGCGAGCACTGCTTCCAGCTGCTGCGCGTGTGCAAGCCGATCCTCGACGTCCTCAAGACGTCGCGCACCGAGGTCGACGCCGCGTACGCGCAGATCCACGACAAGACGATCCTGGTCGACGCGAAGCTCAAGCCGAACGCCCTCAACCCCGAGGAGCGCCTGCCCAACGGCCGCGCCTGGCCGCGCTCCGGCTCGCGCGTGAAGCTCACGCTCTCGGGCTCGGCGAACCTCACGGGCTCGAACCTCGTGGCCAGCGACGAGATCACCACGATCACGACCGACCCGGACGTGTACGACTCCTACGTCGAGCACTGGCGCGCGGTCACCCAGACGAAGGCCTACGGCGTCTTCAAGTACTGAGCCGCACACGACGACGGCCCGGTCCCCGTGAGGGGGCCGGGCCGTCGTGGTCTCGGAGGGTGGGTCAGACCGACAGCTTGTCGCTCTCGTCGCGGTACGCGACGGCGATCTCGCGCAGTCGGGGCTCGTGCTGGCGGGCGTGGTGTCCACAGAACACCAGGTCGGCACCGGACGCGAGCTCGACACGGACAAGAGCCTGCGCACCACAGCGGTCGCAGCGGTCGGCTGAGGTCAGGGCGGGGAACTCGGCGGTTGCCGTCACGGTGTCCTCGTTTCGTCGGTGATCGAACATCTCCATCCATACTCTCTCACCGCGCCAAGGGCACGCCGACGCGCTGGGTCCCGCGTGTCCGTGCTGGACGGCTGGCTCGGCTCGATACCGTGGAGGCCGGGGGACCGGACCAGGAGGAACAGGACCATTTCGACGTACGACGCGCGCAACCTGCTCGTTCTCGAGGGACTCGAGGCGGTGCGCAAGCGCCCCGGCATGTACATCGGCTCGACCGACACGCGCGGGCTCATGCACTGCCTGTGGGAGATCATCGACAACTCCGTCGACGAGGCGCTGGGTGGGCACTGCACCAACATCGAGGTGCTGCTGCACGCCGACAGCTCCGTCGAGGTCCGCGACAACGGCCGCGGCGTCCCCGTCGACGTCGAGCCCAAGACCGGCCTGACCGGCGTCGAGGTCGTCTACACGAAGCTGCACGCGGGCGGCAAGTTCGGCGGCGGCTCCTACAACGCCACGGGCGGCCTCCACGGCGTCGGCGCCTCCGTCGTGAACGCGCTGTCCGCGCGCCTCGACGTCGAGGTCGACAAGGGCGGCGCCACGTGGGCCATGTCGTTCCGGCGCGGCGTCCCCGGCACGTTCAAGGGCGACCACGTCGACGCCGACTTCACGCCCGACAACACGCTGCACAAGGTCGGCAAGGTCGCCAAGGCCCGCACCGGCACGCGCGTGCGCTACTGGGCCGACCCGCAGATCTTCATCAAGGGCGCGCAGTTCTCGTACGACGACCTCGTCGCGCGCGCCCGCCAGACCTCGTTCCTGGTCCCCGGCCTGCGCATCGTCATCCGCGACGAGCGCGGCGAGGAGCCCCAGGAGGAGGAGTTCCTGCACGAGGGCGGCATCTCCGAGTTCTGCGACTTCCTCGCGCCCGACGCCCCCGTGAGCGACGTCGTCCGCATCCAGGGCGAGGACACGTTCGTCGAGACCGTGCCCGTGCTGGACACGAAGGGGCACATGACGCCGCAGGACGTCGAGCGCACGCTGGGCGTCGACATCGCGCTGCGCTGGGGCACCGACTACGACACCGTCATGAAGTCGTTCGTCAACATCATCGCCACGCCCAAGGGCGGCACGCACGTCTCGGGCTTCGAGCGCGGCCTGACGAAGGTCTTCAACGAGGTCCTGCGCAACACGCGCCTGCTCAAGAACGGCGACCCGGACGTCATCAAGGACGACGTGCTCGAGGGCATGACGGCCGTCGTCACGGTCAACCTGGCCGAGCCGCAGTTCGAGGGCCAGACCAAGGAGGTCCTCGGCACGCCTCCGGTGACGCGCATCGTCAACAAGATCGTCACCCGCGAGCTGAAGTCGTTCCTGACGTCCACCAAGACGGCCGAGAAGGCCAAGGCCCGCCAGGTCATGGAGAAGGTCGTCGGCGCCTCGCGCACGCGTCTGGCCGCGCGCCAGCACCGCGACACGCAGCGCCGCAAGAACGCCCTCGAGTCCAGCGCGCTGCCCGCGAAGCTGGCCGACTGCCGCAGCAACGACGTCGACCGCTCCGAGCTGTTCATCGTCGAGGGCGACTCGGCGCTCGGCACGGCGAAGTCCGCGCGCGACGCCGAGTTCCAGGCCCTGCTGCCGATCCGTGGCAAGATCCTCAACGTCCAGAAGGCCAGCATCGGCGACATGCTCAAGAACGCCGAGTGCTCGTCGATCATCCAGGTCGTCGGTGCCGGCTCGGGCCGCACGTTCGACCTCGACGCCGCCCGGTACGGCCGCGTGATCTTCATGGCGGACGCCGACTCCGACGGCGCCCACATCCGCTGCCTGCTGGCGACGCTGTTCTTCCGCTACATGCGCCCGCTCGTGGAGGCCGGTCGCGTCTACACGGCCGTCCCGCCGCTGCACCGCATCGAGCTGGTCAACCCCAAGAAGGGGCAGGACAAGTACATCTACACGTACTCCGACCCCGAGCTGCAGCGCAAGCTCGCCGAGCTGAAGAAGAAGGGCATCCGCTGGAAGGACGCCCCGCAGCGCTACAAGGGCCTCGGCGAGATGGACGCCGACCAGCTGGCCGAGACCACGATGGACCCGCGCCACCGCACGCTGCGCCGCCTCACGGTGGACGACGCCGAGGCCGCGGCCGAGGTCTTCGAGCTGCTCATGGGCAACGAGGTCCCGCCGCGCAAGGAGTTCATCATCCAGGGCGCCTACGAGATCGACGCCGACCTGATCGACGCCTGACCGGGCTGCCTGTCGTGACGCACGTGTCCGAGACTCACGGTCGGCACAGTCGTGGATGATCTCGTCCAAGGGCGATTAGACGCCTTCGCGCTCGAGGTGGCCCGGGAATGTGAGGGACACGCGACCATCAACCGCGGCGAGCTGTCCGGCATCAGGTTTCTCGACGTGGAACCCACGTCGACGAGGGCCCTGCGTTTTTCTTGGATCGAGTACGGCGGCGATGGAGACGGTGCGCTGCAGCTCCAGGCGGGCCATCACGGCGGACGCTGGGAGCTCGAGGCGACGATGGAGGACGTGCAGTTTATCGAGGATGTTGCGCGAGCGGTCATAGCCGGACGCGTTGTCGAGACCTTCGGCCCGAAGCGCTCCCTCGTGGAGGTCACTCTCCTCAACGGCGAGGTCGTGCGCGAGACGGGCTATGACGCAGTGCGCGGCCTGATCCCGATGCCGGGTTGGCGACGGAGGGGTCGCAGAGTCGTCTACGCGCCGTACCGGCACTGAGCACCCAGTCGCGTGGTGGTGAGCGGTCAACGGAATCCGACCCGTATTCGGTTGACCAGCTACCGGCGGGCGCGGGGAAGGGTTGACAGCTCACTGCCTCCCACGCGGGCGGGTCGCCGCGGCCTCATCCGACGGGGATGAGGCTCGGTCGAGCCCGTTCGCGTGTACTGGGTGCGCTGGACCTGCCGCGGACTCCACCTCGCGTCCCCGGCGCGGGCAGGAGGAGGACCGAGCCATGCTGTTGCGCCCCGATTTCGGCTTCACGTTCGCGCGACCGGGCCTGATGAGGACCGCCGCCGGCGCGGCCGTGATCGCCGGCACCGGTGCCGCGACGGCCCGCGCGATGAGCCGCCGGTCGAAGCGCAAGGCACTCGAGCAGCCGGCCGCTCCGGCACCGGGAGCGGGGGACGCCCTCGTCGCGAGGCTGCAGGAGCTGGCGTCGCTCCACGACGCCGGCGATCTCACCGACGACGAGTTCACGCGCGCGAAGGCCCGGCTGCTGGCTTGACGTTCCGTGGGGGTTCCCCGGCACGCACGAACGGGGGAGAGGATGGGCTCATGCGGAGCCTGGACCTCACCTCGCCGGTCGTCGCGGCGCCGATGGCCGGCGGGCCGACCACCCCGGAGCTGCTGCGTGCCGTCGCCGGCGCCGGATCCCTCGGGTTCGTCCCGGCGGGCTACCGGTCGGCGGCGCAGCTGGCCGACGACGTCGCCGAGGCGCGCACCGTGGCGGGGGACGTCGGCGTCAACCTGTTCGTCCCCGAGCGTGAGCCCGTCGACCTGGAGGCGGTGCGGCGCTACCGCGACCTGATCGCCGCCGAGGTGGAGGCGCTGGGCGCCGCGGTGGGGCCGGTGGTCGAGCACGACGACGACGACTGGGACGCGAAGGTCGACCTCCTGGTCCGTGACCCGGTCCCGTGGGTCAGCTTCACGTTCGGCCTGCCCGACGCCTCGGTCGTGTCGCGCCTGCGCAGGGCCGGCTCGCGGCTGCTCCTGACGGTCACCGACGCCGACGAGGCCCGGGCGGCCGCGGAGCTCGACCCCGACGGACTGATCGTCCAGTCGGCGGCGGCCGGCGGTCATCGCGGGACGTTCGACCAGCGCCGGGCTCCCGGGACGGACGACCTCAGGACGCTCGTCGGCGCGGTCCGCGCGGCGACCGGCGTCCCGGTCGTCGCCGCCGGGGGACTGTCCGACGCCTCCGCGATCCGCGACGTCCTCGACGCCGGTGCCGAGGCGGTGGCGGTCGGCACCGCGCTGCTGCGGACCGACGAGGCCGGGACGAGGCCCACGCACCGTGAGGCGCTCGCGGACCCCGCGTCGACGAGTTCCACGATGCGCGCGTTCACCGGCCGGGTCGCTCGCGGGATCCGCACGGCGTTCAGCGACCGGTACGAGGACCAGCCCCGCCGGCCTACCCGGCCGTGCACCACCTGACGTCGCCGATGCGGCGCTGGGCGGCGCAGCACGCCGATCGCGACCACCTGCACCTCTGGGCCGGAACCGGCTTCCGGGAGGCCCGGCCGGTTCCGGCGGGCGAGGTGCTGGCGGCGCTGGCTCCCTGACGCCCGTCAGTCGACGGGGGTCAGCAGGCCCGAGTCGACGTCGTAGATGAAGCCGCCGACCTCGACCGAGTCCGGGACGAGCGGGTGGCTCTTGACCTTGTGCACGTCGGCGCGCACGGTGGCCTGCTGGTCCTCGATCACGCCGATCGACATCCACGAGGCGTCGGTACCGGTGAACCCGGCGATGCGCTCCTTGACCTGGTCCTCGGTCGACGAGGCCATGGCGCAGCGCGTGTGCTCGATCACCAGGACGCGCTTGACCTGCAGCAGGCTCACGCCCAGCACGATCGCGACGAGCACCTGGTCCGTCACACGGCCGCCGGGGTTGCGCAGGATCTTGGCGTCGCCCTCCTTGAGGCCGATCATGGCGAGGGGATCGATGCGCGAGTCCATGCAGGTCACCATGAGGACGCCTGCGCGGGCGATGCCGTCGAAACCTCCCTCGTGGTCCTCGGCGTAGCGACGGTTGGCTTCCAGAAGGTCATCGAAAGTGGTGGTCACGAGGAAAACGTAGCGCGACGGCGCAGGAGCAGCAGGGCGAGGGCGGCGCCGGCGAACGCGGCCACCGCGGCGCCCGCGAACACCGCCTGCAGCTGCGCGATGCCGGCGCCCCGCATCGCGGTGGTGTACGCCTTGCACGACGAGGAGGCGCCGGGACACAGCTCCTCGATCGGCGGCAGGTCGGCGACGGCTCCGTGGAACGCCTGCAACCCCAGGGTGGTCAGCACCGAGATGCCGATCAGCATGCCGATCATGCGGGCGACGACGACGAGCGCGCTCGCGAGTCCGTGGACCTCGTCGGCGGTGTGCTCCAGCAGGGCGGCGTTGACCGGCGCGATCGCGAGGCCGAAGCCCAGGCCGCACGCGGCCAGCACGACCGTGGAGGCGACGGGCGACTCCAGGGCCTCGGCGTCCCAGTTCGCCATGACGACGAAGCAGGCGCCCGCGAGGACCAGGCCGGCGGCGGTGAGCGGTCCGGCGGCCCAGCGACGCAGCAGCCAGCCGCCCAGCACGGCGCCGACCGGCAGCGCGACGAGGAACCGGACGAGGACGAGCGCCGCCTCGAGCTGGTCGCCGGGGGCGATCGTCAGGCGGGCGAAGAACGGGATGTCGACCAGCGCCGCGATGAGCGCCGCGCCCACGAAGAACGAGACGACGACGGCGCCCCACGCGGGCCGGGCCGCCAGCGCGCCGCGGGGGACGAGCGGGTTCGCCGCACGTCGCCCGCGCCACACGAACAGGGCCAGGGCCACGACCGCGAGCGGCAGGAGGACGACGGCGTCCTCAGAGAGCGCCGCCGCCTCGGGCTCGGCGCTGGCGAAGGTCACGATGATCGCGCCCAGCGCGACGGTGAGCGCCGCGGCGCCCCACAGGTCCGTCTCGCGGGCGATCTCGGCCCACCCACGCCAGTCCAGCAGCGGGCGCGCCGCCGTGGCCTGGCGCACGGCGAACAGCGCGAGCAGCGCGTAGCCGGCCAGGGCGAGCGGCGTGAGCCAGCGGGACTCGCCGGTGACGGGCAGGAACGCGAGGCCGCTCGTGACACCGGTGGTGAGGGACTCCGGCTCGAGCATGACGAGCAGCAGGCATCCGCCCGCCGAGAGCGCCAGCACGAGGCCGATCAGGTCGGGGCGCACGGCGCCGGGGGCCGGCCGGTGGCGCAGCAGCGCGGCGGCGATGACGAGGCCGACGATCGCGTTGAGCCAGAAGATGTCGTGCCACGTGCCGAACGCCAGGATCGCGGCGCCCCACAGCGGGCCCACGACGCTGCCCAGCTCCTGGACGGCGCCCACGATGCCGAGCGGCAGGCCGCGCCGCTCGGCGGGCCAGGTGTCAGCGATCAGGGCGAGGGTCGGCGGGATCAGCCCGCCGCCGCCGATACCCTGGACGAGCCGGCCCAGGACGATCGTGGTGAGGTCGTACCCCGCGGCGGTGATCACCGAGCCGATCGCGAAGACGACGAGGCAGCCCAGCAGGACGGGCACGCGGCCGCGCAGGTCCGACACGCGCCCGATGAGCGGCAGCACCGCGACGTAGCCGAGCAGGAAGCCCGAGACGATGGGCGCGGCGCGCTGGAGGTCGTCGACCGTCAGGCCGGCGGCCGTCATCATGTCCGGCAGCGCCAGCACGACGACGTACGTGTCGGCCGCAGCGAAGCCGATCGCGACCGCGGCGAGCGCCAGCAGGCCTCGCGAGGCCAGCTCCCGGGTCGCCACGTCGTCAGGGAGCGGTGATGTCCGCGGGCTCGTCGCGCGGATCGAGGGTGAGCGTGTACGTGACGTCGGCGTCGCCGTAGAACGGCCCCGTGAGGGTCGCGTCGTGCAGCTCGTCGTCGTCCGTCAGGCGGTACGTGACGTCGAAGTCGGCCGACTCGTCGGCGCTCGGGATGAGGTCCTGGATGCGCCCGCCGGGGATCGTGCCGGTGATCTCGGTCAGCACCTGCTTGCCGTCGCGCGACTGGTCGCCGGCCTCGACGTCCTCGGTGGCGCCGAGCAGCGAGCCGAGGCCGGAGTCGGAGTCCTTGCCGACGAGAGCTGCGGGGTCGGGGGCGCCGAGCGAGGCCGGGTCGAGCGGTGCCCAGACGGGTGCGAAGCCGGTCTTGGCGTAGACCTTGCCGTCCACGGCGATGACGTCGGCGCCGATCGAGGCGCCGCCCGCGACGACCGTGACCTCGCCCTCGAACGCAGGGGAGTGGTCGCCCACGCCCTTGGCCGACAGCAGGCCCTTCGCGCCGCTGGGCAGCTCGGGCGTCGACAGCGAGATCTCGAACGACTCGGCGTCCTCGAGCGCGGACGCGGCGGCGTCGAGCCGCTCGTCCGCCGGTGCGGATCCGTCGTCGTCCCCGGTGCACCCGCCGAGCAGGAGGGCGCCGCCGAGGGCCAGGGCAGTCAGCAGTCGTCGTGTGGACACGACGGTCAGTCTGGCACGTCCGGCGAGGCGGGGAGCCCGCGCGCGGACGAGGACACGCCCGCGATGGGCTGCGCCACCGGGGTGCCGGACGCGTCGCGCTTGGAGACCGGCTCGGGCAGGTCGACGGGGGAGCCGGACGCCGCCGAGGCGATCGGCGTGCCGTCGCCGACCCAGCCGAAGACGATCTCGTCCTCGCCGCTGAGCAGGCGCTGGCAGCGCACGCCGCCCGTGCCGCGACCCTTGGCGGGGTAGATCGACAGCGGGCTGACCTTGACCGACCCGGCCTGCGTGCCCGGCAGCGCGTCCGAGCTGCCGGCGACCGTCACGAGGTGCGCGCCCTCGAGGTCGCCCACCGCGCCGAACGCCACGACGTGCGCGCCGGCGCCCAGCTTGATGCCGGCGACGCCGCCACCGGAGCGCCCCTGCGGGCGGACCAGCGAGGCCGAGAAGCGCAGCAGCTGCGCCTCGGACGTGACGAAGGCCAGGTCCTCCTCGCCGGTGGACAGCGGGACGGCGCCCACGACGCGGTCACCGTCCTCGAGCCGGATGAGGTCCCACGAGTCGCGGTTGCTGAGGTGGTCGGGCCGGACCCGCTTGACGACGCCCGAGCGCGTGCCGAGCGCGAGCCCGGGCACGTCCTCGTCGAACGTCATGAGCGCGAGCGCGTCGCCGTCGAGGCTGAGCAGCTCGGTCAGCGGGACGCCGCCCTGCAGCCGGGGTGCGTCGGCGGTCGGCGGCAGCGCGGGGAGGTCGAGGACCTCGAGGCGGTGCACCGTGCCGGCGGACGTGACCACGCCGATCTGGCCGCGCGCCGTGGCGCGGACGACCGACACGACGGCGTCGTGCTTGCCGCGGCGGCCGATCTCGCCCAGCGGGGCGTCGTCGGACGTGCGGGCGACGAGTCCGGTGGAGGACAGCAGCACCCAGCACGGGTCGTCCGGGACCTCGATGGACGCGCCCTTGGCGGCCGGGGCGGGGACGCCCGCGGACTCCAGCAGCACGGTGCGTCGCGGGGTGCCGAACTTCTGCGCCATCTGGGAGAGCTCGTCACCGACGAGCGCCCGCAGGACGCCCTCGTCGGCCAGGATCGCCTCGAGCTGCTCGATCGTGCGGCGCAGCTCGTCGGCCTCGCGCTCGAGCTCGAGGCGCGAGAACTTCGTCAGGCGGCCGAGCTGGAGGTCGAGGATGTACTCGGCCTGCAGCTCGGACAGGTCGAACACCGAGATCAGGCGTTGGCGCGCCTCGCCGCGGTTCTCGGACGAGCGGATCAGCTGGATGACCTCGTCGATGTCGAGGATCGCGATGAGCAGGCCGTCCACCAGGTGCAGGCGGGCCGCGGCCTTGTCGCGGCGGTACGTCGTGCGGCGGCGCACCACGTCGATCCGGTGGTCGAGGTACACCTGCAGCATCTCGCGCAGGCCGAGCGTGCGCGGCTGGCCGTCGACGAGCGCGACGGCGTTGATGCCGAACGAGGTCTCCAGCGGCGTCTGCCGGTAGAGCTGCTCGAGCAGCGCCTCGGGGACGATTCCGTTCTTGACCTCGATCACGAGGCGCAGGCCGTGCGTGCGGTCGGTGAGGTTCTTCAGGTCCGAGATGCCCTGGATCTTCTTGGCCTGGACGAGCTTCTTGATCGACTCGATGACCTTCTCGGGGCCGACGTTGTAGGGCAGCTCGGTGACGACGATGCCCTTCTTGCGGGCGGTGACGTTCTCGATCCGGGCCGTGGCGCGCATCTTGAACGAGCCGTTGCCCGTGGCGTACGCGTCGCGGACGCCCTCGAGGCCGACGATCTTGCCGCCCGTGGGCAGGTCGGGGCCGGGGATGAAGCGCATGAGCGCGTCCAGGTCGGCGTCCGGGTGGTCGATGAGGTGGCGCAGCGCCTGCACGACCTCGACGAGGTTGTGCGGCGCGATGTTCGTGGCCATGCCGACCGCGATGCCCGAGGCGCCGTTGACCAGCAGGTTGGGGATGGCCGAGGGCAGGACGGTGGGCTCCTGCAGGCGGCCGTCGTAGTTGGGCTTGAAGTCGACCGTGTCCTCGTCGAGCGACGCGGTCATGGCCTCGGCGGCCTCGTCCATCCGGATCTCGGTGTAGCGCATCGCGGCGGGCGGGTCGTCGGGCGAGCCGAAGTTGCCGTGGCCGTCGAGCAGCGGCAGCCGCAGGGCCCACGGCTGGACGAGCCGGACGAGCGCGTCGTAGATCGCGCTGTCGCCGTGCGGGTGCAGCTTGCCCATCACCTCGCCGACGGGGCGGGCGCTCTTGACGTGGGCGCGGTCGTGCCGCAGGCCCATCTCGTCCATCGTGTAGAGGATGCGCCGCTGCACGGGCTTGAGCCCGTCCCGGGCGTCGGGCAGGGCGCGCGCGTAGATGACCGAGTAGGCGTACTCGAGGAAGCTGGAGCGCATCTCGTCGCCGACGTCGGTGTCGAGGATGTGCTCCTCGAAGTCCACGGTCTCGGTACCGGAAGCAGTCACGCGGGCCATTCTCCCGCGACCCGTCCCGGCGCTGACCCGCGACCCGCCGCGACCGGGGTAGGTTTGTGCTCGTGAGTGTGAGCGAACCAGTCGGGCTGACGACCGCGATGCCTCACCCGGTGCCCGCCTGGGAGGCCGACGTCCTCCTCAAGGACGGTCGGGTCGCGCAGATCCGCCCCATCGTGCCCGAGGACGCCCCACGGTTCGTCGCGTTCTACGACCGCGTCTCGGCCGAGTCGAAGTACTTCCGCTTCTTCGCGCCCTACCCGCGGCTGTCCGACCGCGACATCAAGCGCTTCACCACGGTCGACCACGACCGCCGGGTCGCCTTCGTGGTGACCCAGCACGACGACATCATCGCCGTCGGCCGCTACGACGCCGTCTCCGAGGACGAGGCCGAGGTCGCCTTCCTCGTCGAGGACGCCCACCAGGGCCGCGGCATCGGCCAGCTGCTGCTGGAGCACCTGGCCCAGGCCGGCCGCGAGCGCGGCTTCACCGAGTTCACCGCCGAGGTGCTGCCCGAGAACGTGCGCATGCTGCAGGTCTTCCGTGAGATGGGCTACACCATCAGCGGCACCCTCGAGGACGGCGTGCAGCGGCTGACGTTCGAGATCAACCCCACCGACTCCGCGCTGGGCGTCATGCGCTCGCGCGAGCAGCGGGCCGAGGCCGCCTCGATCGCCCGCATCTTCGATGCCCGCAGCGTCGCCGTCGTCGGCGCCAGCCGCCGCCAGGACTCGATCGGCCAGGCGATGGTGCGCAACCTCGTGCTGGGCGACTACGGCGGCACCGTCTACGCCGTGAACTCCCAGGCTGAGGCCGTCTCGGGCCTGACCGCCTACCCGACGGTGCGCGACATCCCCGGCGACGTCGAGATCGCGATCGTCGCCGTGCCCGCCGAGCACGTGAACGACGTCGTCCTGGACTGCGCCGCCAAGGGCGTCCACGGCCTCGTCGTGATCTCGGCCGGCTTCGCCGAGGAGGGCGCCGAGGGCCGCGCCCGCCAGCAGGAGCTGCTGCACCTGTGCCGCACGCACGGCCTGCGCCTCATCGGCCCCAACTGCCTGGGCATCATCAACACCGCCGCCGACGTCCAGCTCAACGCCTCGCTGTCCTCCACGATGCCGCCGCCCGGCCGCGTCGGGTTCTTCTGCCAGTCCGGCGCGCTCGGCTCGGCGATCCTCGAGACCGTCGCGGCCCGCGGGCTGGGCCTGTCCACGTTCGTGTCGGCCGGCAACCGCGCCGACGTCTCCGGCAACGACCTGCTGCAGTACTGGCAGCAGGACGACAGCACCGAGGTCGTGCTGCTGTACCTCGAGTCCATCGGCAACCCGCGCAAGTTCTCGCGCCTCGCCCGCCGCGTCTCCGAGGTCAAGCCGGTCGTGGCGGTGAAGTCGGGCCGCTCCACGCAGGGCGTCCCGGTCGGCCACACCGTGCGCAGCACGTCGGCGCCGCAGCAGGCGGTCGACGCGATGTTCCGCCAGGCCGGCGTCATCCAGGTCGACAACCTCGAGGAGATGTTCGACGTCGCGCAACTGCTGGCTCACCAGCCCCTGCCGCGCGGCAACCGCATCGCCGTCGTGGGCAACTCCGACGCCGTCGCGCTGATCGTGACCGACGCCGCGAAGTCGCAGGGCCTGCAGGTCGCGCCGCCGATCTCGCTCGGCGCCAACGCCGGCGCCGAGGAGTTCGAGGTCGCGATCGAGGCCGCCGTCGCGCGACCCGACGTCGACGCCCTCGTGTGCCTGTACACGCCGCCGATCTCCACCGACAGCGACGCCGTCGCCAATGTGCTCGCCGCGATCGGCGAGCAGTCCGACAAGCCGATCGTCTCGACGTTCCTGGCCAGCAAGGGCATCCCGGTCCTGCTGCGGGTCCCGGACCTGCAGGGCCGCTCCGCCGGCCGCGGCTCGGTCCCGTCGTACGCCGCTCCCGAGGCGGCCGTGAAGGCCCTCGCGCGGGCCGTCAACTACGCCGAGTGGGCGTCGCGCGACCACGGCGAGTACCACGTCGCCGCCGAGCACCGCTCGGGCGACGCGAAGGCGCTCATCCGCGACATCCTCACGATCGCCCCGCGCGGTGCCGTGCTGTCCACCGAGCAGGTCCACTACCTGCTGTCCTGCTACGGCATCGACCTGTGGACGTGGATCAACGTGCACGACAAGCAGGAGGCGATCGCGGCCGGCGAGAAGCTCGGCTGGGACGTCGTCCTCAAGGCCGGCAGCGAGCACCTGCGCGCCCGGCCCGACCTCGACCACATCTGGCGCGAGATCCACGACGCCGAGGACATGGCCGAGGCGTGGGACTCGATGATGACGTGGCGCGGCATGCGTCCCGACACGACGTTCTTCGTCCAGAAGTCCGCTCCGCGCGGCGTCGGCGTCGCCTTCCGCGCCACCGAGGACCGCCTCTTCGGCCCGCTCGTCTCGTTCGGCATCGCCGGCGCCCCCAGCGAGCTGCTCGAGGACCGCAGCTACGGCATCCCGCCGCTGACCGACGTCGACGCGCGCGCCATGATCAGCGGCATCCGCGCCGCCCCGCTGCTGTTCGGCTACCGGGGCAGCGAGGCCGTCGACACCGCCGCGCTCGAGGACATCGTCCTGCGGCTGGCGGCGCTCAAGGACGACCTGCCCGAGGTGGTCTCGCTCGACCTCGAGCCCGTGCTCGTGAACGCCGACGGCTACACCGCGCTGAGCGCGCGCGCCAAGGTGATCCCGTCGTCCGACAGCCGCGGCGACTGGTTCGTCCGGCGGCTGAGCCAGCCCGATGCCTCGGCGGATACGCTGGGCCGGTGACGAAGATCCAGGATCGGACGCAGGACCTGTTCGCCGCGATCTCGGTCAGCGGGTACTACCCCGAGATCGTCTCGGGCGCCCTGCAGGACGCCCTCGCGGGCGAGCCGGCCGAGGCGTTCGTCGTCCACCACGAGCCCACGTTCGACCGCGAGGAGATCCGCCGGCATATGACCGTGCTGGTGCTCACGCCGTCGCGCCTGCTGCTGACGCACACCGACGAGCACCCCGGCGACACGCTGCTGCCGAAGCCGTACACGTCGACCTCCGTCGAGGCGGTCCCGCTGTCGAGGGTCGCCGGCGTCGTCGTGACGCGCATGGTCTCGGCCGCCACGCAGCAGCTCGAGGAGGCCCTCCTCACGATCTCGTGGGGTGCCGTCTCGCGCGTCGAGCTCGAGCCCGCCCGCTGTGACGACCCCGAGTGCGAGGCGGACCACGGCTACACGGGCTCGATCAGCGGCGACGACTTCTCGCTGCGGCTGAGTGCCGCGGCCGAGGGCGGCGCCGCCGTCGAGGGCCTGCTGGAGTTCGCCCGCGAGCTCACGGCCGCCACGACCGTCTCCGGAGCTCGATGACCGCCGCACGCGCGGGCATCCACGAGGTGATGACCTCGGTGGGTGCCGCCCTCGGCGCACCGGGCTTCACCGACGTCCTGGGCCTGCCGCGCGCCGACCGGTTCGTGGTGCTGCTCGTCGACGGGATGGGCCTGGACCTCGTGCGCGAGCACGCCGAGCTGGCGCCGCACCTGGCCGCGCTGCCCAACGTCGAGGGCGTCCTCGCGGGCATCCCGTCCACGACGTCGGTCAGCCTGACCTCCCTCGGCACGGGCCTGCGTCCCGGCACGCACGGGATGGCCGGCTACACGTGCCGCATCCCCGGGACCCAGCGGTTCCTCAACACGCTGTCGTGGCACGACTCGGTCGACCCCGAGCAGTGGCAGCCCCACCGCAACGTCCTGCAGCGGCTGGCCGACGACGGCGTCGCCGTCACGGTGGTCAACAACCCCGACTTCGAGGACAGCGGCCTGACGCTATGCAGCCAGCGTGGCGTGCCGTTCGTCGGCGCCAAGCGGCCGTGGGACCGGCTGGCGGCCGTCGTCGACGCCGTCGAGCTGGGCGACCGCTCGCTCGTCTACGCGTACGAGCCGTCCCTGGACCACACCGGGCACGGGCACGGCGTCGCCTCCGAGGAGTGGCGCACGGTCCTCACCCAGGTCGACCGCGACGTGCAGGACCTGCGCGCGGCGCTGCCCGACGACGTCGTCTTGGTCGTCACCGCCGACCACGGCATGGTCGACGTGCCGGTCGCGGACCGCTTCGACCTCGTCGACCACCCGGGCCTGCGCAACGACGTCGTGCTCGTCGCGGGCGAGCCGCGCTTCCGCCACATCCACACCCGCTCGGGCTCCGAGCGGGCGGTGGCCAAGAAGTGGCGCCAGAAGCTCGGCGACCGCGCCGAGGTGCGGCTGCGCGAGGACGCGGAGGAGTGGTTCGGGCCGCTCGACCCCGCGGTCCGAGGGCGGTTCGGTGACGTCGTCGTCGCGGCGCTCGACGACTTCGCGGTCTTCGCCTCCGACGTCTTCAGCATCGAGCTGAAGCTGCGGGGCTTCCACGGTTCCATCACCGGGCGCGAGCGGCGCATCCCCGTGCTCGTGTCCACGCAGTAGACAGGACGAGGCAGGCGACGTGGCAGAACTGGTCTTCTACTCCGGCACGATGGACTCGGGCAAGAGCACCCTCGCGCTGCAGCTCGACCACAACCACCGGGCGCGCGGCCGGGTGGGGCGCATCTACTCGTCCCACGACCGGGCGGGGGAGGCCGTGCTGTCCAGCCGGCTGGGCCTGTCGACGCCGTCGGTGGAGGTCGGGAACGACCTCAACTTCTGGAACGACGTCGTGGGCGAGCTGACCTCGGGCGGCCGCGTCGACTACCTCGTCTGCGACGAGGCGCAGTTCTACACCGCCGAGCAGATCGACCAGCTGGCCAAGGTCGCCGACGAGCTCGCGATCGACGTGTTCTGCTTCGGGATCCTCACCGACTTCCGCACGCACCTGTTCACGGGCTCGCGCCGGCTCATCGAGCTGGCCGACCGGGTCCTGCCGCTGCAGGTCGAGACGCTGTGCTGGTGCGGCGCCCGGGCGACGCACAACGCGCGCACCGAGGACGGCGAGATGGTGACCGAGGGCGAGGTCATCGTGGTGGGCGACGTCGAGGACCCCGACCGCCCGCGCCCGTTGGTGGGGTACGAGGTGCTGTGCCGCCGTCACCACCGGCGGCGGATGACCGCCGCGCGGGCGCAGGCGGGCGTGCTGTCCCCGGACGTCCTGCCGTTCGACTGAGCACCGCCCCGGCGGGGCGTGATCTCGATACACGCCTCGCTTCGCTCGTCAGCTACTCGATCACCGGGTGGCTGACGCAGCCGCGATTCCGGCGGTCGAGTAGGTCGGCGAGGAACGAGCCGCCGTATCGAGACCCCGGATGCCGCTGAGTGACCTCAGTCGGAGGACGAGCCGCCGAACATGATCTCGTCCCAGCTGGGGACCGAGCGGCGCGAGTGCTTCTTGCGCGGCTTCGGCGTGTCCGGGACGGCGACGCGCTCCTCGAGCGCCTGGTCCTCGTGGTCGTCGACGACCTCGGGCTTGGGCTCCTCGAAGACGGCCTGCTCCATGGCGCGACGGTCGCGCGCCTCCTTGATCGAGCGCACCAGGGGAGCGGTGTCGACGGGCGCGTCGGCGGCGTCGAACGCCTCGGGTGCCTCGCGCACGAGGTCCGCCAGCGCCATGTCGTGCTGCTCCTGGGTGGCCAGATCGCCGACGAGACTGCGCGCGGCGTCGTCGTCGGCGACGACGTAGCGGCTCTTGGGGTCGAACAGGAACGTGGCGGCGCCGTCCTCGAGGTCGACCTGGACCGTCCAGCGGCCGTCCTCACGGCGCCAGGCGTCCCAGCGCGCCGACTCGGGCGAGATGCCGCGCTCGGCGAGGGCCGCGTCGGCCAGCTCGGACAGCGCGACGGCGTGGCCGCCGACGTGCTTGCGGCGCACGGACGTGGCGCGCGCCGACTGGGCCATCCACTCGCGCTCGGCGATCACGGGAACCGCGAAGCCGTGCACGCGCTCGACGGTGATGCCGGCCGCCTCGGCGACCTCCTCGACCGACTCGCCGCGGCGGATGCGGGTCTGTATGTCTCGGGGGGAAAGTGAGCTCTCCATCGGAATCTCCATCTGTCCGGAACGGCTGGACCCCACGGGAGTGCGGTCGACCAGGGACGTGAGCCGGCGATCGATGCTGAGCCGGAACCGTTCACCGGTGGTCGCGTCACGGGCGACGAGGAAGCGTCCGTCGTCGCTGAGTCCCACGGTCGCGAGTTCCCGCATGTTCGAGCCTCCCCGTGTCGCTGCTGCCACCGACTTCGATCCTAGGGAACCATCCTGCGAATCCGTGGAGACGCGCCGGGGCGTCGGCTCGTTCACGCGCGGACCCACGGCCGATCGCGGTACAGCAGGGCGACCGTGGCGGTCATCAGGGCGGCCGCGACGGGCAGTGCGAAGCCCACCGGCACCGAGAAGTGGTCCACGAGGTGGCCGGAGACGGCCGCGCCGCCGGCGGTCCCGGCGGACATGCCGGTGGTGGTCCACGTCAGCGCCTCGGTCAGGCGGGACGGCGGCACGCTCAGCTCCACGAGGTGGACCGCGGTGATGAGGGTCGGCGACAGCATCAGCCCCGCCAGCAGGAAGAACACCGCCAGCCAGACGGTGTTCGGCACGAACGGCAGCGGCGCGAGGAACGCGGTGAGGCCGAGCGTGCCGATCCGCAGTCGCCGGACGGGATCGACCGGCGGCGGGAGCGCGCCGATCACGAGTCCCGCGAGCAGGCTGCCGGCCGAGAAGATCGCGAGGACGATGCCCGCCGCGCCCGGCTGGCCCTCCTCCTTCGTGAACGCCACGATGAGCACCTCGTTGGCGCCGAAGAGGACGCCCAGCCCGGCCGCCGCGACGACGAGGGGGCCGAGGAGCCCCCATGGCAACGGCACGCGCGGACCGTGGTCCCGGGTCGTGTGGGGCGGCTGCGTGGCCCGCTGCGCGGCGAGGCCCCACGCGCCGACGATCGCCGCCGCGCCGGCGACGGCGAGCCCGGACCAGTCGAGGACGCTGAGGGTCAGGACCGTGACGAGCACGGGCCCGACGATGAAGACGACCTCGTCGAGGACGGCCTCGAGGGCGAACGCCGTCTGCAGGCGCGAGCGGTCCGCGAGGACGTGCGTCCAGCGGGCGCGCACGAGGTTGCCGGCCTGGGGCGCGCCGGCGCCGCTGATGGCGGCGCCCACCGCCGCAGCGGCCAGGCTCGTGTCCACCGTCAGCAGGAGCAGGATCAAGCCGGCCACGAACAGCGCACCGGCGGCCAGCAGGACGGGAGCCTGGCCGACGCGGTCGGCGAGGCGGCCCTGGACGGGTGCGAAGACCGCCGACACGACCACGTAGACGGCCATGACCAGGCCCGCCGGCCCGTACTCGCCCGTGCGCTCCGAGATCAGCAGCACGATCCCCAGGCCCGTCATCGACAGGGGCAGCCGGCCGAGTGCGCCCGCCGCCGTGAACGCGGGGGCGCCGGGGGTCGCCAGGATCGTGCGGTACGAGGAGAGCATGGTCGCACCAATGTAGGGCTCCGCGCCGCGTGACCACCGAGGTGGGAGACTGGGCGCATGGACGCACGGCCCTATGACGCCCTCCTGCTGGTCTCCTTCGGAGGCCCCGAGAAGCCCGAGGACGTGGTGCCGTTCCTCGAGAACGTGACGCGCGGCCGCGGCATCCCGAAGGAGCGCCTCGTCGAGGTCGGCGAGCACTACTTCGGCTTCGGCGGCAAGTCGCCCATCAACGACATCAACCGCGCGCTGCTGGACGCGCTGCGCGCCGACTTCGCCGAGCAGGGCCTGGACCTGCCGGTCTACTGGGGCAACCGCAACTGGGACCCGTACCTGGCCGAGGCCGTCGACCGGATGGAGGCCGACGGCGTCCAGCGGGCGATCTGCTTCATGACCAGCGCGTACTCGTCGTACTCCAGCTGCCGCCAGTACCGCGAGAACCTGTACGAGGTCTCGCACGACCGGCCGATCCGGCTCGATCGGCTGCGCCAGCACTTCAACCACCCCGTCTTCATCGAGCTGTTCGCCGAGGCCACGCGCCAGGCCCTCGACGAGGTCGGCGACGACGCGCACGTCGTCTTCGTCACGCACTCGGTGCCCGAGCAGATGAACGAGGCCAGCGGCGGTCCCGGCTGCGGCCTGTACGAGCGCCAGCACCTGTCCGCGGCAGGCCTCGTGGCGGAGCGCCTGGACCTGCCGGGATGGACGCTGGCGTACTGCTCGCGCTCGGGCCCGCCGTCGCAGCCGTGGCTCGAGCCCGACATCAACGACCATCTCGAGGAGCTCGCCGAGCAGGGCGTCACGGGTGTCGTCCTGGTGCCGATCGGCTTCGTGGCGGACCACATGGAGGTCGTGTACGACCTCGACACCGAGGCCAAGGCCACGGCCGAGAAGCTCGGCCTGCGGTTCGCCCGCGCCGCGAGCCCCAACGCCGACCCCCGCTACGCGGGCATGATCCGCGAGCTCGTGCTGGAGCGCGCGTCGGCCGAGCGCGGCGAGTCGCCCGAGCGGCCGGCGCTGGGCGAGCTCGGCCCGAAGGCCGACACCTGCCCGGCGAACTGCTGCGTGAACCCGCGCTCGCAGCGCCCGGTCCTGGCGTGACGGAGCTGCTCGACCTGGCGCGCGTCGTCGCCGCCGAGGCGGTCGAGCACGTCCGGTCCCTGCGTCCGGCCGGACGCGTCGGCGTCGCGGCGACGAAGTCCAGCCCCACCGACGTCGTCACCGAGATCGACCGGTCGTGCGAGGAGCTCATCCGCGCGCGCATCCTGGCCGCGCGTCCCGACGACGCCTTCGTCGGCGAGGAGGGCCAGGACGTGCCGGGCACGTCCGGCGTCGAGTGGGTCGTCGACCCGATCGACGGCACGGTCAACTTCGTCTACGGCATCCCGCGCTACGCCGTCGCGATCGCCGCGCGGCGCGAGGGCGTCGTCGAGGTCGGCGTCGTGGTTAACATCGCGACGGGCGAGGCGTACGAGGCGACGCGCGGGGGAGGGGCGTGGCGCGTCGACGGGCCCGAGCCGGTCCGCCTGACCGGCCCGCCCGACCTGCCGCTGGACCGGATGCTCGTGGCCACCGGCTTCAACTACGTGGTCGCGGTGCGCGAGCAGCAGGCCGCCGCCGTCGGCCGGATGCTGCCGCACGTGCGCGACATCCGCCGCATCGGTGCCGCGGCCCTGGACCTGGCCGATCTCGCCGAGGGACGGCTCGACGCCTACGTCGAGCAGGGGCTGAAGCCGTGGGACGTCGCGGCGGGCGGCCTGGTCGCGAGCGAGGCCGGCGTGACGGTCACCGGCCTCGACGGGGAGCCCACCGAGCGGCTCGTCGTGGCGGCGCCCGCGGCGCGCGCCGAGGAGTTCCTGGCGCTCGTGCGCCGCTGTGGGTTCTGAGGCGTCGGACGCGCCGCGCCACGGGCGCTCGCTCGGGTCGCGCGCGGGCCCCAGGAGTGGGAATATCGGCGGACCCGCCGGACTTGAGGCTTGCGGATGCGTGGGGTCTTGACCCGTGTGGTTGAATCTGCGCGTTCCACAAGAACACGACGAAGTTCCACGAGAACGAGCATGGAGAGTTGATGGCAACCGATTACGACGCCCCGCGCAAGACCGATGAGGAGCAGTCCGAGGACAGCATCGAGGAGCTGAAGGCGCGTCGCCACGAGAAGAACTCGGGCAAGGTCGACGAGGACGAGGTCGAGGCGGCCGAGTCGTTCGAGCTGCCCGGCGCCGACCTCTCCCACGAGGAGCTCGCGGTCAAGGTCGTGCCCAAGCAGTCCGACGAGTTCACCTGCATGTCCTGCTTCCTGGTGCACCACCGCAGCCAGCTGGCGACCGAGAGGAACGGCTCGCCGATCTGCCGCGACTGCGCCGACTGAGACGCCGACGTACCGACCGGGCCCCACGGGCCGGCCGACGCCCGTTGCGGGGCCCGGCCGGACGTGGGGCTCAGTGCTGTCGGTCGTCGAGCGCTCGCATGCCCGGCGGCAGCCCGCCGGTCGACCTGACCCAGTAGCTGGCCGCGCTGCGACGCAGGACCGTGCGCACCACCTGGACCGTCGCGCCGCCGACCGCGGCCCACGCCACGGCCTCCTTGGTGCTCAGGTCGGGGTGGCGCGTGTGCCGCGGGGGCTTGCGTCCGGTCGCCAGCCGCCACGCCACGTTCGACACCCGCGGCGCCAGCGCGGCGGCCAGCAGGCCCGAGCCGGCGTCGAGGGCCTTCCAGGCACCACGGCCGCGTCCCCTCGCGACGCGCGCCTCTGCGGCAGAGGTCGTCGTCGCCGGATCAGGTTCCGTCGGGGTCGGGCGCTTCCTGGCCATCGGTGCTCCTTCGTTCGGGGGCACCAGTCTGGCCCACGGCGCGCGTGAGCGCGTCGGGACGGCGCGACGAGACGAGCCAGTAGGGCGTCGGGTCGGCGTCGTCGACCACCTCCACGCGCACGCCGCGGTCGATCCACGGCCGCGTCAGCAGGAAGGCGCGGTCGGCGCCGGCGCGGTCGAGCGCGGCACGCCAGGCCGCCGGATCGAGCGACTCGACGCGGCCCAGGTGCGGCTCCTCGAGGTGCGCCTCGCCCGCGCGGAACCGGCCGGGCTCGGCGACGATCCGCAGCGAGCCGTAGCGCCACAGGCCCGCGCCGAGCAGGACGAGGGCGGCGAGGGCGGCGGCGGCCGCGACCGTCGGCGACGTCGCGACGAGCAGCAGCCAGCCCACGACGACGGCCAGCAGGACGACCATGGCCCACCACAGGCCCGAGGCGGTGAGGCGTTCGACGTGACGGGGGGAGGTCGTGTGCACGGCTCCACTGTGCCCGATGGTGGGTGACCGCAGTATCGTCGCCACCGTGACCGAGGTCCTGATCCGTCGCCTGGCCGACGACGTCCCGATCCCGTCCTACGCGCACCCGGCCGACGCGGGCGCCGATCTCGTCTCGACGGTCGACGTCACGCTGCAGCCGGGGGAGCGGCTCCTCGTGCCGACGGGGATCGCGATCGCGCTGGCGGAGGGCTTCGCCGCCTTCATCCACCCCCGCTCGGGGCTGGCGCTGCGTCACGGGCTCTCGGTCGTCAACACGCCCGGCACGATCGACGCGGGCTACCGTGGCGAGATCAAGGTGCTGCTGGTGAACCACGACCTGCACGAGCCCGTGCACATCGCGCGCGGCGACCGGATCGCCCAGCTGGTGGTCCAGCGCGTCGAGCACGCCCGCTTCGTGGAGGTCGACGCGCTGCCGGACTCGGTGCGCGGCAGCGGCGGGTACGGTTCCTCGGGTGGTCACGCCTCGATCGGGGCATCGACGGAAGGACGACAGTGATGTTCGGTCGCAAGAACAAGGACGCGGGCGCCCCGGCGCCGGCGGCCGCCCCCGAGCCGGTGGAGGTCACCGGCCACCGCGCCGACGGCCCGTTCGACGTCACGGAGCGTCCCGTGGGCTCGGCGGACGAGTACGTCGACCTGGGCAGCCTGCTCATCCGGATGCGCCCCGACATCGAGATCCAGCTGCCCACCGAGGAGGACGTCGTGACGGCGGTCCTCGTCACCGCCGAGGGATCGGCCGTCGAGCTGCGGCCCTTCGCCGGTGCGCGCAGCGGCGGCACGTGGGACGGCGTCCGCGAGGAGCTGCGTCAGCAGGTCGAGGAGCGCCAGGGCACCTACCAGGAGATCGAGGGACCGTTCGGCACCGAGCTGCTCGCCCAGTTCCCGGCCACCGCGCCCGACGGCTCCGCCGCCGTGCAGCCCGCCCGCTTCATCGGCATCGAGGGCCCGCGCTGGGTCGTCCGGGCCACGATCCTGGGCGCCGCCGGTCTCGAGTCCACGAACGAGGGCGTGTTCATGGAGGTCCTGCGCGACCTGCGCGTGCGCCGCGGCGACGAGCCGCGGATCCTGCGCGAGTCGCTGCCGCTGACCCTGCCGCCCGACGCACAGCGCATCGAGGAGTAGTGATGGCCGGACTGGTCTCGCGCTGGGTCGACCGGTACTCGGTCGAGCGGCAGGAGGACGACGAGCTGCGGCGCCGCACGGTCGCCGCGGGCTGCGCGGCGATCAAGGACGTCCCCTCCCGTGAGGTGACCGAGGTCCACGGCGTGCTCAACAGCGTCGCGCTGCGCCCGATAGGCGATGCCACCGCGCTCGAGGCCGAGCTGTACGACGGCACGGGCTCGATCACGCTCATCTGGCTCGGCCGCCGGCGGATCGAGGGCATCAGCCCCGGCCGGTCGCTCACGGCCACCGCGCGCATCGGGCTGCGCGGCACCGAGCGCGTCATGTACAACCCGGCGTACCGGCTGGACGCCTCGTGAGCGAGCCCGAGCGGCCGGCCGCCGACGTCGCGACCGTCGAGCAGCTCGTCCGCCAGAAGCTCGCCGAGGCCTTCGGCGGCGCCCGCGGCATCGTCGAGGCCGCCGTCCCGACGGCCGTCTTCACGGTCTGCTACCTCACCACCCGCGAGCTGCGGCTGGCCCTGATCGTCGCCACGGCGCTCACGGCCGTGCTGCTGATCGTGCGCGTGGTCCAGCGGTCCAACCCGCAGTTCGTCATCAACGCGCTCGTGGGGATCGGCATCGCCGCGATCTTCGCGTCGCGCTCGGGCGAGGCGCGCGACGTCTTCCTGCCCGGCATCATCTACAACGCCGGGTACGCGGCCGTGCTGATCGCCACCGTCCTGATCGGCTGGCCCGCGATCGGCCTGATGATCGGCGCCCTCGTGGGTGACCTGTCCGGCTGGCGCGACGATCCCGGCATGCGCCGGCTGTGCAACCGCCTCACGCTGCTGTTCGCGCTGCCGTGCATCGCCCGCGTCGTCGTGCAGTACCCGCTCTACCTGGCCGACCAGATCGCCTGGCTGGGCGCGTCCAAGATCGTCATGGGCTGGCCGCTGCAGATCGCCGCGCTGCTGGCGATGGTGTGGCTGCTGAGCCGCAACAGCACCCCGCTCGAGTCGTCCGGGGACCCCGAGCCCGAGGCGTAGCTCAGGCGTCCTTGGCCGACAGCAGCGCCGCCAGGGCCGCCTCGCTGTCGGTGGGCGTGACGAACAGCAGCTCGTCGCCCGCCTCGACCGTGCGGTCCGACTCGGGCAGCAGCGTCTCGTGCTGGCGCAGGATGACCAGGACCGTGACGCCCTCGGGCCAGTCGATGTCGCCGATGCGGCGGCCGACGTGCGGCGAGTCCGCCGGGACGGTCAGCTCCACGAGGTTCGTCTCGCTCTGGCGGAACGTGAACAGCCGCACGAGGTCGCCGACGGCGACGGCCTCCTCGACCAGCGCCGCCATGATGCGCGGCGTCGACACGGCCACGTCGACGCCCCAGGACTCGCCGTAGAGCCACTCGTTGCTGGGGTTGTTCACGCGGGCGACGGTGCGCGGCACCGTGAACTCGGTCTTGGCCAGCAGCGACATCACGAGGTTGGCCTTGTCGTCGCCCGTGGCCGCGATCGCGACGTCGCACGTGTCCAGGCGCGCCTCCTCGAGCGTCGACAGCTCGCACGCGTCGGCCAGCAGCCACTCGGCGTCCGGCACGCGGTCGCGCCGCATCGACGCGGCGGACCGCTCGATGATCAGGACGCTGTGGCCGCTCTCGATGAGCTCCTGCGCGACGGAGCGGCCGACCGCGCCGCCCCCGGCGATGACGACGCGCATCAGTCGTCCCCCTTCGGTCCGGCCGCCACGGCGGCCAGGGTGCGGTCGGCGTCCTCGTCGACGACGAAGAGGCTGAGGAAGTCGCCCTCCTGGATCACCGAGTCCCCGGTGACCTGGACGCCGGCGCCGAGGCGCGTGATGAACGCGACCCGGGCGCCCGTGTCGGCCTCGAGGGCGGCGACGGTGCGGCCGACCCAGGCGAACGGGGCGTAGGCCGTGTCCAGGCGCAGGCGGCCGGACTGGTCGCGCCATATGGGCTCGGACCCGGCGGGCAGCAGCCGGCGCAGGACCTGGTCCGCGGCCCACGGCACCGTGGCGATCGTGGGGACGCCGAGCCGCTCGTAGACCTCGGCGCGGCCCGGGTCGTAGATGCGGGCGATCACGTTCTCGACGCCGAACAGCTCACGGGCGACCCGCGCGGCGATGATGTTGGAGTTGTCGCCGCTGGACACGGCCGCGAAGCCGTCGGCGCGCTCGATCCCGGCGGCGCTGAGCACGTCGCGGTCGAAGCCCATGCCCGTCACGGTGAGGCCGGAGAAGCTGGGTCCCAGGCGGCGGAACGCGCCCGGGTCGGAGTCGATGACAGCGGTCGAGTGACCGCGTGACTCGAGGCTGCGGGTCAGCGTCGCTCCGACGCGGCCGCACCCCATGATCACGATGTGCACACGGCGACGCTACACCGCTTCTGCGGGGGTCTAGCATCGACCGGGTGGGATTGACCGGGGCGCTGAAACGCGCGGTGATCGGGCGGAAGCTGCGCACCTCCCAGATGGACGAGACGCTGCTGCCCAAGCGGGTGGCGCTGCCCGTCTTCGCGAGCGACGCGCTGTCGTCGGTCGCCTATGCGCCGGACGAGATCTTCCTGACCCTCTCGATGGCCGGGCTGTCGGCCTACGCGTTCAACTGGCAGATCGGCCTGGCGGTCGTCGTGGTCATGCTGACGGTCGTCGCGTCCTACCGCCAGAACGTGCACGCGTACCCCAGCGGCGGCGGCGACTACGAGGTCGCCACGGTCAACCTCGGGCCCAACGCGGGCCTCACGGTCGCCAGCGCGCTGATGGTCGACTACGTCCTCACCGTGGCCGTGTCGATCTCGTCGGGCGTGCAGAACGCGACCGCCGCCCTGCCGTTCCTCAACGGACACGAGGCGACCGCCGCGGTCGCGCTCGTGGCGCTGCTGACCGCCATGAACCTGCGCGGGACCAAGGAGTCGGGCTCGGCGTTCGCCATCCCCACGTACCTGTTCATGGCGTCGATCGGGATCATGGCCGTCTGGGGCTTCGTGAAGTATGCGGCCGGGTCGCTGCCGATGGCCGAGAGCGCGCAGTACAAGATCGCTCCCGAGGAGCCGTTCACCGGCGCCGTCACGGGCCTGGCCATGGCCTACCTGCTGGCACGCGCGTTCTCCTCGGGCTGTGCGGCGCTGACCGGCGTCGAGGCGATCAGCAACGGCGTGCCGGCCTTCCGCAAGCCCAAGAGCCGCAACGCCGCCACGACGCTGCTGCTGCTCGGCTGCATCTCCATCGCGATGCTGATGAGCATCATCGTGCTGGCCGACCTCATGCACGTGCGGTACGTCGAGGACCCGGCGCACCAGCTGCTGCTCGACGGCCGGCCGGTGGGGGAGGGCCACGTCCAGGAGACGGTGCTGGCCCAGCTCGCGGGCGCGCTCTTCGACGGCTTCCCGCCGCTGTTCTACTTCGTCATCGCCTGCACGGGCGTCATCCTCATCCTGGCCGCCAACACGGCCTTCAACGGCTTCCCCGTGCTGGGCTCGATCCTGGCGCGCGACGGCTTCCTGCCGCGCCAGCTGCACACGCGCGGCGACCGGCTCGCGTACAGCAACGGCATCATCACCCTCGCCGCCGCCGCGAGCGTGCTCATCATTGCCTTCGACGCCGAGGTCACGAAGCTCATCCAGCTATACATCGTCGGCGTCTTCGTGTCCTTCACGCTGAGCCAGCTCGGGATGATCCGGCACTGGACCCGCGAGCTGCGCAGCGAGCAGGACCCCGCCACGCGACGCCGGATGCAGCGCTCCCGGGCCGTCAACACGTTCGGCCTGGCGATGACGGCCGTCGTGCTCGTGATCGTCCTGATCACGAAGTTCCTGTCGGGCGCGTGGATCGCGATCCTGGCCATGGTGGCGGTGTTCGTCGTGATGCGGTCGATCTCGCGCCACTACAGCCACGTCGCGACCGAGCTGGAGATCGACTCCGGCGACGTCGCGCTGCCGTCGCGCGTGCACGCCGTGGTCCTGGTGAGCAAGCTGCACAAGCCGACGATGCGGGCGCTGGCGTACGCGCGGGTCTCCAAACCCAGCTCGCTCGAGGCCGTCACGGTCGACCTCGACCACGAGGAGACCGAGGCCCTCACGAAGCGCTGGGAGGAGCTCGGCGTCCCGGTGGCGCTGCGCGTCCTCGACTCGCCGTACCGCGAGATCGTGCGCCCGATCGTCCGCCACGTGAAGCAGCGCCGCACCGAGAGCCCGCGCGACATCGTCACGGTCTACGTGCCCGAGTACGTCGTCGGCCGCTGGTGGGAGCAAGCGCTGCACAACCAGACCGCGCTGCGGCTGAAGGCCCGGCTGCTGTTCGTGCCCGGCGTGCTCGTCGTGAGCGTGCCGTTCCAGCTGGCCTCGGCGAAGAACGCCTCGCCGCTGGACACGCGGCCAAGTCCCGGCGACGTCCGCCGGGGCATCGGGGCGGACCGGCCATGAGCGATCCCGTCGTCCAGGTCGGGCCCGTCGCGCACGGCGGCCACTGCGTCGCGCGGCTCGACGGCCAGGTGGTCTTCGTGCGGCATGCGCTGCCCGGCGAGACCGTCCGGATCCACATCACCGAGCGCTCCAAGCGGTTCCTGCGCGCGGACGCGATCGAGGTCATCACGCCGTCGCCGGACCGCGTGCCCCGGCCGTGCCCGCTGTCCGGACCGGGGCTGTGCGGCGGCTGCGACTTCCAGCACGTCTCCGCCGAGGGCCAGCTGACCCTGCTGACCGACGTCGTGCGCGAGCAGCTGCAGCGCCTGGCGGGATTGGAGTGGGACGGCCGCGTCGAGGCCGTCGGCCCGCTGCTCGACTGGCGCACCCGCGTCGTGTGGTCCGTCGCCGAGAACGGCTACGTGGGCCTGCGCAAGCACCGCAGCCACGAGGTCGTCCCCGTCCCCACGTGCCCCATCGCGCACCCGAACCACCCGCGCGTGAGCGACCAGCTGTGGGACGAGCCGCGCGTCGAGTCCATCGCGTCCTCGACCGGCCAGCGACTGCTCGTCACCGACGCCACGATCGACGACGCCCTCGAGGCGCAGGTCGACGGCGTCGTGGCGTCCGACGGCAGCGTCCGGGCCGGCACGGGGATCGTCGTGGAGGAGGTCCACGGCCGCCGGTTCTCGGTCTCCGGGTCCGGCTTCTGGCAGGTGCACCCCGCGGCGGCGACGACCCTCGTGGACGCCGTGATCGCGGGCGCCGACGTGCGGCCGGGCGACCGGGTGCTCGACCTGTACGCCGGGGCGGGCCTGTTCTCGGCCTTCCTGGCGCCGGCGTGCGCGCCCGGCGAGCTGGTCAGCGTCGAGGGCAACCGGCGCGCGTCGGCCGACGCGCGGGGCAACCTCGCGGACCTGGCGAACGCCGCCATGATGCACGCGCCGGTCGAGCGGGCGCTGCGCCGCGGACTGCTCGGCGAGCGGGCGGACGTCGTCGTGCTCGACCCGCCGCGCACGGGGGCGAAGGAGGCCGTGCCGGCGATCGCCGCGCTGTCGCCGCGCCGGATCGTCTACGTGGCCTGCGACCCCGCCGCGCTCGCGCGGGACCTGGCCACGTTCGGCGAGCACGGCTACGCGCTGGAGTCGCTGCGCGGGTTCGCCCTGTTCCCGATGACGCACCACGTCGAGTGCGTCGCGGTGCTGACCCGCGCCGGCGCCTGAGCCGGGCTCACCCAGCCGCGACCGGCGACGCCGCCCGGTCCGCGACCCGCTCGAGCCGCACGACGATGCCCTTCGACGCCGGCTGGTTGCTGATCGCGTCCACGTCGTCCAGGGGCACCAGCACGTTCGTCTCGGGGTAGTAGGCGGCGGCACAGCCTCGCGGGGTCGGGTACGGGACGAGCTCGTAGCCCTCGACGCGACGCTCCACCCCGTCCGGCCAGACCGAGACCACGTCGACCACCTCACGCTCGGCGAGGCCGAGCTCGGCGAGGTCCTCGGGGTTGACCATGACGACGCGACGGCTCCCGTGGATGCCCCGGTAGCGATCGTTGCTCGTGTACGGAGTGGTGTTCCACTGGTCGTGCGAGCGCAGCGTCTGCAGCACCAGGTGCCCTGCGGGCGCCCGAGGCGGCTCGCCGCTGTTCCTCGTGAACACGGCCTTGCCCACGGGCGTGGGGAACACGCCCTCGTTCACTGGGTTGGGCAGCGGGATGCCGCCAGGGCGCGCGACCCGGGCGTTGAAGTCGTGGAAGCCGGGCACGACGCGCGAGATCCGGTCGCGGATGGCGCCGTAGTCGGCCTCGAAGTCCGCCCACGGGATCGGGTGGTCGTCGCCGAGCGTCCGGCGTGCGAGCCGGCTCAGGATGGCGACCTCGCTGAGCAGCAGCGGCGAGGACGGCTCCAGCCGGCCGCGGGACGTGTGCACGACGCTCATGGAGTTCTCGACCGTGACGAACTGCTCGCCCGTGGCCTGCACGTCACGCTCGGTCCGCCCCAGGGTGGGCAGGATGAGCGCGGTCTCGCCGCAGACGACGTGCGAGCGGTTGAGCTTGGTCGAGACCTGCACCGTCAGCCGGCACCGCCGGATGGCCTCCTCGGTGAAGTTGCTGTCGGGAGCGGCGCGCACGAAGTTGCCCGCGACGCCCATGAAGACCTTGACCCGGCCCTCGTGCATGGCGCGGATGGAGTTCACGGAGTCGAGGCCGTGGTGCCGCGGCGGGTCGAACCCGAACTCCTCCTGCAGCGCGTCCAGGAACTCGTCCGGCATCTGCTCCCAGATGCCCATCGTGCGGTCGCCCTGGACGTTGCTGTGCCCGCGCACGGGGCATGCGCCGGCGCCCTGCTTGCCGAGGTTGCCGCGCAGCATCAGGAAGTTCACGATCTCGCGGATCGTGGGGACGGCGTGGCGGTGCTGGGTCAGGCCCATCGCCCAGCAGACGATGACGCGGTGGGCGCTCAGCACCTCGTCGCGCACCGCCTCGATCTCCTCCCGCGTCAGTCCGGTGTCGGCCAGGACATCGGACCACTCGGTGGCGCGGACGTGCTCGCTGAACTCCTCGAACCCGACGGTGCTGGCGTCGATGAACTCGTGGTCCAGCACGGTGCCGGGCGCCGCGTCCTCCGCCTCGAGCAGCAGCCGGTTGAGCGCGCGGAACAGGGCGAGGTCGCCCCCGACGCGGATCTGCAGGAGCCGATCGGCGATCTGCACGCCCTTGCCGATCACGCCGCGCGGCTTCTGCGGGTTCTTGAACCGCTTCAGGCCCGCCTCGGGCAGCGGGTTGACGGCGATGATGCGGCCGCCGTTCAGCTTCGTCCGCTCGAGCGCGGACAGCTGGCGCGGGTGGTTGGTGCCGGGGTTCTGCCCGACCAGCAGGACGAGGTCGGCGTGCTCGAGGTCCAGCAGGCTGACCGTGCCCTTGCCGACGCCGATGGTCTCGTGCAGGGCGAACCCGCTGGACTCGTGGCACAGGTTGCTGCAGTCCGGCAGGTTGTTGGTGCCGAACGCGCGGGCGAACAGCTGCAGCAGGAACGCGGCCTCGTTGCTCACGCGCCCCGAGGTGTAGAAGGTCGCCTCGTCGGGCGAGTCGAGGGAGGTGAGCTCGTCGGCGAGCAGGCCGAACGCCTCGTGCCAGCTGATCGGCTCGTAGTGCTCCGAGCCGGGCCGCTTCACCATCGGCTCGGTGAGCCGGCCCTGCTGGTTCAGCCACTCGTCGGAGCGCTCGCTGAGCTCCGTGACGCTGTGGCGGCGGAAGAAGTCGGCCGTCACGCGGTGCGTCGTCGCCTCGTCGTTGATGTGCTTGGCGCCGTTCTCGCAGTACTCGTTCCGGTGCCGGTGGCCCGGCGCCGGATCCGGCCAGGCGCAGCCGGGACAGTCGATGCCGTCGACCTGGTTCATGTTGAGCAGGGTCAGCGCGGTCCGCCGCGGGGACGTCTGGTCGAGCGAGTACTCGAGGGCGTGGGCGACGGCCGGCACCCCGGCCGCCCAGTCCTTGGGTGGCGACACGGTCAGGTCGTCGCTCGTCCCGTCGTCCGGTGATCTGCTCATCGTGCGCTGCCTCTCGCCGCGGTGACCCGTGTGACTGCGCCGCCGGGTGTCACCCGTGCGGCCATCCCGGGATGGTGGTGGGGGACTCGTCGTAGTTGTGCTGCACCCGGCCGTCGTGGATCGTTCCCCGCCAGGCCTCGCCGGCCTCGCCCATGCCCTCGACGAACGTCTTGAAGTGCTCCAGCTGGGACCTGAGCAGGCGCTGCACGGCCGGCCGGAGCAGGGCGCCCACCGGCGGCCGGGGGTCGAGGCGCAGCTCCACCCGCACGGCGGTCAGGTCGGGAGCGAGGGACTCGAAGGTGACGGCGCCCTCGTGGTGCAGGCGTCGGTCCAGGCTGCGCCACTGCACGAGCGAGTCGGGATGCTGCTCGAGGGTCTCGGCGTGGAACTCGTGGTGCAGGGGTCCGAGCCCCAGGACCCAGCGGGTCACGGCGGGCCGCTCCTGCTCGACGTCCCTCACCGCGGGCATGAACCGCGGGAACGTCTCGAACTGCGTCCACTGGTCGTATGCGGTGCGCACGGGAACGGCCACCCGCACCTCGTCCACGATCGCCCCCATGAATCGACCGTAGACCCGCGATCGCCGGGGCACCACCGCACCGACGGCCCCGGCTCAGGACCTCGTCACGTCGGCGAGCAGGCGCGGGTCCCGCGCGGCGCGCACACAGGCGGCGACCAGCCGGGCGAGGTCCTCCCGCCGGACGAGGCGGGCGAGCTCGGGCCCCGAGGCCGGCAGACCGAGGCGCTCGGCACCGCGCGCGGCGAGTCCGTCGACGTACGGCGCGACGTCGGGCCAGGTGGACTGGACCTCGCGCAGGAAGACTCCCGCACCGGTCGGCCCGATCCCGGTGAACTCCTGGAGGGCGGCGGCGAGGGCGGGCACGTCCTCGCACCGCTCGTGCATGCGGCGCAGGTCACCGGCGTGCTCGTCGAGCACGGCACGGGACAGCTCGGCGAGCCGTGTCGCGGTGCGCTCGTCGTAACGGCGGTAGCCACCGCGCCCGAGCGCGGCGACCAGCGTCCGTCGCGGGAGGTCGCGGGTCCGTCGCGGCGTGGTGCAGCCGGCGGCGAACAGCTCACGGGCGGTGGCGACCGCGGCCGTCGAGCGGATGGGGGCCGAGAGCAGCAGGCTCAGCACGAGCAGCTGCCACAACGGCGCCGGCTCGTCCTCCAGCGCGATGCCGGCCTCCTGGGCGAACGTGGTGCCCGCGCGGTCCAGGAGCACGCGGACCACCTCGGCGTCGCTCATCGGGCGCGCAGCCGGCTCCCGCGCGTCGTTCACGCGGCCTCCCGCGTGACGCGTGCGTGGCGGTGCTTGCGCCGGTGTGACGGGTGAGGTTGAGTCACCCCGTGAAGTATGCCGACCCCCATGCGTGTCCAGCCTGCCGAGGCGCCATCGCGGGGGAGCCCCGCTGCCCGCACTGCGACTTCCCGCTGGGGTCGGCGCCCGCGCACCGCCTCTGGTCGCTGTTCCTCGAGGCCGACCGGCTCGTCGCGCAGGGTCGCGCGCTGCAGGAGGCGCCTCAGCCCGGACCGGCACCGGTCCGGCCGGCCACGGCGGGGCAGTCGCCGCAGCCGGCCCACGCGCAGCCGGGGCCGCAGTACACGCCGCTCGCGCCCGCGCCGGGCTCGTCGTGGTCGACGGGGTCCGTGCTGCTCGCGCTCGGCGCGGTGTGCCTCGTGGTCGCCGGACTGATCTTCGCGACGGTCGCGTGGGGAAGCCTGGGCATCCTGGGCCGCGCCGTCATCCTGCTCGCCCTCACGGGCGCGGCCGGGTGGTGCGCCGCGTGGGCGACCCGGCGCCGCCTGTTCGGCACGGCGGAGGCCCTGTGGGCCGTCTTCGCCGGCCTCGTCACGGTGGACGTCCTCGCCGCGGTCGCCGAGGGCCTCCTCGGCCTCGATTGGGGCGACTTCCCGCTGGTCTCGGTCGCCTGGACCGCGGTCCTGACGGCCGTCGCCGTGACGGTCGTGCGCCGAGCCCGCGCGTCGGTCGAGCACGAGCTCGTGGTGCCGCAGCTCGCGGCCGGCCTCGCCACGTGGATCAGCACGCCCGCGGTCCTCGTCCGGCTGGGCGACGACTTCGGTGCCGCCGAGCTGTGGTTCTGGGCGGCCCTCATCGCGCTCGTCGTCCCCGCCGCGGTGGCCGCGGTGGCACGCCGCGCCGGCCTGCTCTGGGCCGTGTGGACCAGCGGCCTCGCCGTCGCGGGCGTCGGCGTCCTGCTCGTGGCGCTGGCGTTCGGCGCCGCCGTCGCCGACACGCCCGTCGTCACCGTCGCCGAGGCACTCCCGGCGATCGTGCTGGCCGCGGTGCTCGCCGTCGCCGCCCGGCTCGTCGCGTCGCTCCGACCGTGGCTCGTCGCCTCGTCCGTCGTCGTCGTCCTCTTCCTGCTGGGCGTCGCCAGCGCCGGCTGGGCGTGGGACCTCGACGTCGACCGGACCGTCGGCGTGGTGGTCGTCGGCGTGGCTGTCGCGGCCCTCGCGTGGCTGGCCACCGGACCCGGCGGCTGGGCGACCGGCCTGCGCTGGGCGGCCCTCGTGGGCGCGCTGGCCCCGATCTTCTGGCTGATCGCCGTCGCGATGACGAACCTCGAGCGCATCGACGCGGCCAGCTGGTTCTCCTCCCCGGCCGACGTGTGGGTGCGTCCCGTCGAGATCGAGTTCGACCAAGGCGCGTGGGTGCTCGCCGTCGCGGCGCCCGTCCTGCTCGCGTGGGTGGCCGTGCGCCGCTGGCGCTCGCCGGTCCTCGCGCCCGAGGGCTGGTGGGGGCCGGTCGCGCAGCTGCTCGTCGCGCTCGCCGTCGTCACGTCGGTGTCCGCGACGCTGCTGCCGTTCCTCGTGCACGCGGCGGTGCTCGTCGCCGTCGGCGCGGCACTGGCCGTGGGCCTGGCCCGCGCGCCGTGGCCCACCGCCCTCGTGCCGCCGGTCCTGGCGGGCTTCGCGATGGTCGTCGTCCCCGGTGGCGCCGACGTGACCGCGTGGGCCTGGGGCCTCGCCGCGGCCGGCCTCGCCGTGTGCGCGGTCGTCGGTCACGACGACCCGGTGCGCGAGCGCCGGGTCGTCTCCGCGGTGTCGGCGGGCCTCGCCGTCGGCGCGGCCATCGCGACCGTGGGCCAGGTGCTCGCGTTGGCCGACGTGGAGACCGGGTGGCAGGGGACCGTCATCGCGGGCCTCGCCGCGGCGACGCTGCTGCTGTCGCTCGCGCTCGACGAGCTGCCGGCCCACCGGCTCGCGCTCGAGATCGTCGCCGGCCTGGCGTTCCTGTTCGCCGTCACGTCCGGCAGCGACGACCTCGCCGACGTCGCCCTGCAGTGCACGATCGGCGCGGTCGCGGCGGCGGTGGTCGGCCTGCTCGACGAGGACCGTCCGTACCTGCGCTGGGTCGCCGTCGGCCTCGTCGCGTGCGCATGGGTCGCGCGGCTCGCGGCCAGCGGCGTCGACACGGTCGAGGCGTACACGGCGCCGTTCGCGGTCGTGCTGCTGGCGGCCGGCGTGTGGCGCCTGCGCACGCATCCGGGCGTCCGCTCCTGGAACGCGCTCGCGCCCGGACTGGCCATGGCCCTGCTGCCCTCGCTGCCGCAGGCGCTGGGTGACCCGACGAGCCTCCGGGCCGCCCTGCTGGGGCTCGTGGCCCTGCTCGTCCTGGGGGCCGGGGCGGTCCTGCGCTGGGGCGCCCCGGTCGCCGCCGGCGCGTCGGTCGTGCTGCTGCTCGTGCTGGCGAACGTCGGCCCCACGGCGCTCGGCCTGCCGCGCTGGATCCTCATCGCGCTGGCCGGTTTCGTCCTGCTGATCGTGGGCACCACGTGGGAGAAGCGCGTGCAGGAGGGACGGGCCCTGGTGGCCCGGCTCGCCGAGCTCAGGTGAGGGTCGCCTGAGCCGGGCAGGACCGGGATCGTTTGGTATCGTTTATCTTGACATCAAGATATCTGGTGACTCAGGTCATCTCGACCGCCCACGCGCCGCCACGCGGAGGCACCATGGGAACACCAGCGAAGGAGAAGCCATGAGCGTCGACACATTCCGGGCGAAGGACTCCCTCTCGGTCGGGGACAAGTCCTACGACTACTACCGACTGGACGCGGTGCAGGGCGAGGGGCTCGACGTCGCCGGCCTGCCGTTCAGCCTCAAGATCCTGCTCGAGGCGCTGCTGCGCACCGAGGACGGCGCGGACATCACCGCCGACGACATCAAGGCCCTGGCCGCGTGGGACCCCGCGGAGGAGCCGAACAAGGAGATCCAGTTCACGCCCGCCCGCGTGATCATGCAGGACTTCACCGGCGTGCCGTGCGTCGTCGACCTCGCCACGATGCGCGAGGCGATGGCCGACCTCGGCGGCGACCCGAACAAGATCAACCCGCTCGCGCCGGCCGAGATGGTCATCGACCACTCCGTCATCGCCGACGTCTTCGGCACGCCCGAGGCGTTCGAGCGCAACGTCGAGATCGAGTACGAGCGCAACGGCGAGCGCTACAAGTTCCTGCGCTGGGGCCAGGGCGCGTTCGACGACTTCAAGGTCGTCCCCCCGGGCACCGGCATCGTCCACCAGGTCAACATCGAGCACCTGGCGCGCGTCGTGTTCGAGCGCGACGGCGTCGTCTACCCCGACTCCTGCGTCGGCACCGACTCGCACACCACGATGGTCAACGGCCTGGGCGTCGTCGGCTGGGGCGTCGGCGGCATCGAGGCCGAGGCCGCGATGCTCGGCCAGCCCATCAGCATGCTGATCCCGCGCGTCGTGGGCTTCAAGCTGTCGGGCGAGCTGCCCGAGGGCTCCACCGCGACCGACCTCGTGCTCACGATCACCGAGATGCTGCGCCAGCACGGCGTGGTCGGAAAGTTCGTCGAGTTCTACGGCCCCGGCGTCTCCGCCGTCCCGCTGGCCAACCGCGCCACGATCGGCAACATGAGCCCCGAGTACGGCTCGACCGTCGCGATCTTCCCGCTCGACTCCGAGACCACGAAGTACCTCGAGCTGACCGGCCGCAGCGCCGAGCAGATCGCGCTCGTCGAGGCCTACGCCAAGGCCCAGGGCCTGTGGCACGATCCCGAGGCCGAGCCGCGCTTCTCCGAGTACCTCGAGCTCGACCTGTCGACGGTCGTCCCCTCGATCGCCGGCCCGAAGCGCCCGCAGGACCGCGTCACGCTCGCCGACGCCAAGCAGGGCTTCCGCGGCGCGCTGGCCGACTACGCCACCGACGAGGTCGACGGCGACCGCAAGCCCGGCGTCCCGCCGGCCGCCAACGAGGAGACCGGCTACGACGAGGCGGTCGCCGAGACGTTCCCGGCCTCCGACCCGGTCTCGAGCCACGACGACGGCAAGAGCGCGCCCAAGGACTACGCGTCCTGCGCTCCGACCGACGGCGGCCGCCCGAGCAACCCCGCGATGGTGACCCTCGAGGACGGCACGCAGTTCGAGCTCGACCACGGCGCGGTCACGATCGCGGCCATCACGTCGTGCACCAACACGTCCAACCCGTCGGTCATGATCGGCGCGGCCCTGCTGGCCAAGAAGGCCGTCGAGAAGGGCCTGCAGCGCAAGCCGTGGGTCAAGACGACGCTGGCCCCGGGCTCGAAGGTCGTCTCGGACTACTACGAGCGCGCCGGCCTGACGCCGTACCTCGACAAGCTGGGCTTCAACCTGGTCGGCTACGGCTGCACCACGTGCATCGGCAACTCGGGCCCGCTGATCCCCGAGGTCAGCGCCGCCGTCAACGAGAACGACCTCGCCGTCGTCTCGGTGCTGTCGGGCAACCGCAACTTCGAGGGCCGCATCAACCCCGACATCAAGATGAACTACCTGGCCAGCCCGCCGCTGGTCGTGGCCTACGCGCTCGCCGGCACGATGGACATGGACATCACGACCGAGGCGCTCGGCACCGACTCCGAGGGCAACCCGGTCTACCTCAAGGACATCTGGCCGTCGCCGGCCGAGGTCGAGGACGTCATCGCGTCCGCCATCTCGTCCGAGACCTTCAGCCAGGAGTACGCCGACGTCTTCGCCGGTGACGAGCGCTGGCAGAACCTGCCCACGCCGGACGGCGACACGTTCGCGTGGGACGAGGACTCCACGTACGTCCGCAAGGCGCCCTACTTCGACGGCATGGGCCTGCAGCCCGAGCCCGTCCAGGACGTCGAGGGCGCGCGCGTCCTGCTCAAGCTGGGCGACTCGGTCACGACCGACCACATCAGCCCGGCCGGCGCCATCAAGAAGGACAGCCCCGCCGGCAAGTACCTCATGGAGAAGGGCGTCGAGCCGCGGGACTTCAACTCGCTCGGCTCGCGTCGCGGCAACCACGAGGTCATGATCCGCGGCACGTTCGCCAACATCCGCCTGCGCAACCAGATCGCGCCGGGCACCGAGGGCGGCTTCACGCGGGACTTCTCCACTGACGGCGAGGTCACCACGGTGTTCGACGCCGCGCAGAACTACCAGGCCGCCGGCATCCCGCTGGTCGTCCTGGCGGGCAAGGAGTACGGCTCGGGCTCGTCGCGCGACTGGGCGGCCAAGGGCACGGCGCTGCTGGGCGTCAAGGTCGTCATCGCCGAGAGCTACGAGCGCATCCATCGCTCGAACCTCATCGGCATGGGCGTCCTGCCGCTGCAGTTCCCCGAGGGCCAGAACGCCGAGTCGCTCGGCCTGACCGGCGAGGAGACCTTCAGCGTCACGGGCATCACCGAGCTCAACGAGGGCCGCACGCCCAAGACGGTCAAGGTCAAGGCCGGCGACGTCGAGTTCGACGCCGTCGTCCGCATCGACACGCCCGGTGAGGCGAACTACTACCGCAACGGCGGCATCATGCCGTACGTGCTGCGCTCGCTGCTCGACTGAGCACCGCATCGCCCGGAGCGCCCGCCACTCGACGAGTGGCGGGCGCTCCGTCGTCCGCCGCCGCGAGGTGGTGGGATGGGGGAGTGACGATCCACACCGATCACCCGTTCGTGCCGGCCGAGGGAGACAAGGACGCGTTCCGGCGGCTGCGCGGCCGGCTGCCCGCGCCCGCGACGGTCGTCGCGACGGGGCAGGGGCGCGGCCGCGTGGGGCTGACGGTCTCCTCGATCGTGCTGGTGGACGGGCCCGAGCCGCTCGTGACGCTGTTCGTCGACCCCGACTCCGACCTCGGCGAGGAGCTCGTGCCCGGTGCGCGGGCCGCCGTCAGCGTGCTGCAGGCCGGGGACGACTGGCTCGCCGAGGTCTTCGCGGGCCTCGCGCCGGCGCCGGGCGGGATGTTCACGGTGGGGGACTGGGCGGACTCGGGATGGGGTCCGCGCCTGCGGGAGCGGTCGTGGTGCGGGCTCACGGTCGCCGACGTGCGCGAGGTCGGCTGGGCGCACCAGGTCACGGGGCCCGTCGGCGAGATCGAGCTGGTGGACGCGACCGGCGTCGCCCACGCGCGCGGTCGCTTCCACCCGATCGGCTGAGCCGATCGGCCGGTCGCACCGCCGGGCTGAGGGGCCCTCGTTACGATGGAGCAATGGCCTCCGTCCTCAGTTCCGTGTCCGGTCCCGCCGACCTGCGAGGCCTGTCCGACGAGGAGCTGGCGCAGCTCGCCGCCGAGGTCCGCGAGCTGCTGATCGAGTCGGTCGCTGCCAACGGCGGACACCTCGGGCCCAACCTCGGCGTCGTCGAGCTGACGATCGCGCTGCACCGCGTCTTCGACTCCCCGAACGACAAGATCGTGTGGGACACGGGCCACCAGGCGTACGTGCACAAGATGCTGACGGGGCGGGCCGACCGCTTCGGCGACCTGCGCAAGGAGCACGGCCTCTCGGGCTACCCCAGCCGCGCCGAGTCCCCGCACGACTTCGTCGAGAACTCGCACGCCTCCACGTCGCTGTCCTACGCCGACGGACTGGCCCGCGCCAACGCGCTGCAGGGCAAGGACGACCACGTCGTCGCGGTGATCGGCGACGGCGCGCTGACCGGCGGCATGGCGTGGGAGGCGATCAACAACATCTGCGCCGACAACCGGCGCAACGTCGTGATCGTCGTGAACGACAACGGCCGCTCGTACACGCCCACGGTCGGCGGCCTGGCCAACCGACTCACCGAGATCCGCACCAACCCCCGCTACGAGTCCGCGTTGAGCGCCATCAAGGACCGCATGACGGGCGGGCCCAAGGTCGCCGGCGTCGCCTACGAGGCGCTGCACGCGATCAAGAAGGGCTTCAAGGACGCCCTCGCGCCGCAGGGGATGTTCGAGGACCTCGGCATCAAGTACCTCGGACCCGTCGACGGCCACGACCGCCGCGCCCTCGAGCACGTGCTCTCCGCCGCCCGTAACTACCGCGGACCCGTGCTGGTCCACGCGATCACCACGAAGGGCCACGGCTACGACATCGCGGTCGCGAACGAGAACGACCAGATGCACCAGTCGCACCCGTTCGACCGCTCCACCGGCGAGGCGATCAGCATCGCGCCGGCCGGCTGGACCTCGGTCTTCCGCGACGAGATCGTCCGCATCGCCGACGACCGTCCGGACATCGTCGGCATCACCGCGGCCATGCTCTACCCGACCGGCCTCGACGCGTTCGCCGAGAAGTTCCCCGACCGCGTCCTCGACGTCGGCATCGCCGAGCAGCACGCCGTGACCAGTGCCGCGGGCCTCGCGATGGGCGGCCTGCACCCCGTCGTCGCGGTCTACGCCACGTTCCTCAACCGCGCCTTCGACCAGGTCCTCATGGACGTCGCCCTGCACCGGCTGGGCGTCACGTTCGTGCTGGACCGCGCGGGCGTCACGGGCGACGACGGCGCGAGCCACAACGGCATGTGGGACATGTCGATCATGCAGATCGTCCCGAACCTGCACCTCGCCGCGCCGCGTGACGGCGCCCGCCTGCGCGAGGCGCTGCGCGAGGCCGTCGACATCGCCGACGCCCCCACCGTCGTCCGCTTCGCGAAGGGCGCCGTGGCGCCCGACCTCGAGGCGATCGAGCGCATCGGCGGCATCGACGTGCTGCACCGCGGCACCGATCCGCAGGTGCTCGTCGTCGGCGTCGGCACGATGGCCGCCACGGCCGTCGAGGTCGCCCGCGAGCTCGAGCAGTCCGGCCTCGGCGCCACCGTCGTCGACCCGCGCTGGGTCAAGCCGCTCGATCCCGCGATCGTCGACCTCGCGCGCGAGCACCGCCTCGTCGTGACGATCGAGGACAACGGCCGTCAGGGCGGCGTCGGCTCCACGATCCTGCACGCCCTCAGCGACGAGGACGTGCACGTGCCGGTCCGGATCCACGCGGTCGAGCAGCAGTTCCTCGACCACGCCAAGCGCGACGTGATCCTCGGTCGCCTCGGCCTGACGGCCGAGGCCATCGCGGCGGACACCCGCCGTCGCCTCGCGGAATGAACGAAGCAGGTGGTGACGTTGACTCCGAAGTGGTTCTCACGACGACGTTCCGATGACCTCGACCGCGACCCGATCCCGCTGATCGTCGCGCTCGACGGGTTCCTCAGTGCCGGCTCCTCCTCGCTGCTCGCGGCCGGGCAGCTGCGGACCGAGGACGCCGAGGTGGTCCACGAGTTCGACCTGGACTCGATGTTCGACTACCGCGCGCGCCGCCCGCCGATCACGTTCCGCCGCGACCACTACGTCGACTACGTCGAGCCGACGCTGCGCATCACGCGCCACCACGACCTCGCCGGCACGCCGTACCTGCTGCTCTCGGGTCCCGAGCCGGACTTCGGCTGGGAGGCGTTCGCCGCCGAGACGATCGACGTCATCAGCGAGCTCGGCGTCCCGCTGACGGTGTTCCTGGGCGGCGTCCCGATGGGCGTGCCGCACACCCGGCCGCCGCTGCTGACGATGCACGGCACCCGCCCCGAGCTGGTCGACCGCAAGAACTTCTGGAACGCCGAGGTCACCGTGCCGTCGTCGGCGCAGTCGATGCTGGAGTTCCGCATGCGCGAGCACGGCCTCGACGCGATCGGCTACGTCGTGCACGTGCCGCACTACCTGACTCAGATCGAGTACCCCACGGCCGCGCTCGCGCTGCTGGAGGCCGTCGCGCTCAAGCTCGGCCTCAGCCTCGACCTGGAGGAGCTGCGCGCGCGCCAGCCCGACTCGATCTCCGAGATCGAGCAGCAGATCGCCGAGCAGGACGGCGAGGGCGTGCTCCACGGCCTCGAGGAGCAGTACGACATCTTCAGCCGCGGTGCCGCCGAGTCGCTCCTGGCCGACGACGCCAGCCTGCCGACCGGCGACGAGCTCGCCAGCCAGCTCGAGCAGTTCCTCGCGAATCAGCGCAAGAACGACCAAGGGTGAAAGGCTGCGCCTTGTCCGTGGTTGCTCCACCTGTGACCACGGTTACGGGTGGTCTCGAGCGCTGACGGCCGGTGCCACGCGCCGATCCCGATAGGATCGCGTTCGTGCCCGCGACCGTGAACGAACTCGTCGACCTGCTCCAGATCGAGCAGCTGGAGGTCAACCTCTTCCGCGGCGGCCAGCCGCCGAAGTCCCGGCTCAAGCGCGTGTTCGGCGGGCAGGTGGCGGGCCAGGCCGTGATGGCCGCGCAGCGCACCGTCGCCGACGACAAGCACCTGCACTCGCTGCACGTGTACTTCATCCTCGGCGGCGATCCGAGCATCCCGATCATCTACGACGTCGAGAACGTCCGCGACGGCCGCTCGTTCGCGACCCGTCGCGTCGCCGCGCGCCAGCACGGCGAGGTCATCTTCTACATGACCGCGTCGTTCCAGCGCGAGGAGGACGGCTGGGACCACCAGGACGTCCTGCCGTCCACGCCGGGCCCGGACGACGGCACCCCGATGGTCGACCTGGTGAAGTACATCAGCCCCGACGGCGCCGAGCAGTGGAAGCAGGAGTGGGGCGGCTTCGACATGCGGTACGTCGGCGACCCGCGTCCCGAGGACGACCCGAGCCGCGCCACGACGCCCGTCGTGCAGCGCATGTGGTTCCGCGCCAGCGAGCGACTGCCGGACGACGTGCTGCTGCATCGCGCGCTCTTCACGTACTACAGCGACTTCAGCCTGCTCGGCGCCTCGCTCGTGCCGCACGGCGTGCTCATCAGCTCGCCCAAGGTGCAGCCCGCGTCCCTCGACCACGTCGTGTGGTTCCACCGCCCGTTCCGGGTCGACGAGTGGCTCCTGTACGACCAGACGTCGCCGTCCGCCTCGGGCGCCCGTGGCCTGTCGACCGCGAGGGTCTTCACGCAGGACGGCACGCTCGTGGCGTCCGTCGCGCAGGAGGGCCTCATCCGGCCCGTGAAGCCGCGCGAGGAGCGCTGAGCTTCACGTTCCGCCCGCTCCGCACGGCGTGTCGCGGGCGGAACGTGAAACTCAGCGGGTCGGTCAGGCCGGGGTGATGCGGCCGACGAGGTGCGGGACGCCCTGGCGCGCGTCCCGCACGCCGAACGTCGTGACGTCGCCGTCGGTCGACGCGCCGAACCGGACAGTGCCCGGCAGCAGGATCGGCTTCTTGAACTCGACGTCCACCGTGTACGCGTCGGGCAGCCGGTTCTGCAGGGCGGCCAACGAGCGCGCCTTGGTCCACATCCCGTGCGCGATCTGGCGCGGGAAGCCGAACGCCTTCGCCGTGACGGGGTACAGGTGGATCGGGTTGCGGTCGCCCGAGACCGCGCCGTAGCGCCGGCCCAGGTCGCCACCGAGCGTCCAGCTCACCGGTCCCTCGGGCGCCTCGACGCCGGCGAGCGGGGGAGCGGTGGTCTCGTCGCCGCCGGTGCGGCTGCGGAACAGCACCGTCATGGTCTCGTCCCAGACGATCTCGCCGCCGATCCGCGCCTCGCTCACGAGCGAGATGAGCCGGCCCTTGGGGTGCGGCTCGTCGGCGTCGGCGCGCAGCGTGAGGTCGTAGACCTCCTCGCGGCCGATCGGCCGGTACTGCGTGATCCGGTTGCGCAGGTGCACGGCCCCCATGGGCGGGAACGGGAACGCCGTGTCCGTCATGAGGGTCAGGTGCAGCGTGTGGGCCGCGATGTGCGGGTAGGTCGCCGGCACGGTCTCGGCCCGGGCGAACCCGCACACGTCGTTGTAGCGCTCGAGGTGGGCCAGGTCCGTCACGACCTGCGTGCGCCGCAGGACCGTCCGGGGCAGCCCACCCTTCTCGTGCTTGATGCCCGGCAGGCCGCCGATCACGGGAAGGGCCGGCAGCGCCGCCTTGACCATGAGCGGCAGGCCGGCCGGGGCCTTGTCGAACGTGCGCGTCGTCGTCACGTCAGGCACCGAGGAAGCCCTGGCCGCACACGCGCACGACGTTGCCCGAGATCGCCGACGAGCCCGGGTGGCTGTACCAGGCGATCGCCTCGGCGACGTCGACCGGCTGGCCGCCCTGCGACAGCGAGCTGAGGCGGCGGCCGGCCTCGCGGATGCCGAGCGGCATCGTCTTGACCATGTCGGTCTCGATGAAGCCCGGCGCGATCGCGTTGACCGTGATGCCGTCGGCGGCGACCTGCGGGGCGAGCGCCTGGACGAAGCCGATGACGCCGGCCTTGGCGGTGCCGTAGTTGGTCTGGCCGTTGTTGCCCGCGATGCCGGCGATGGAGGAGATGCCGATGACGCGGCCGCCCGGGCGGATGAGCTTGCTCTCCAGCAGGTGCGCCGTGATGCGCTCGGGGGCGCCGACGCTGATGTCGACGACCTTCGCCCAGTTCTCGGCCTTCATGTTCTTCAGGCGCTTGTCGCGCGTGATGCCGGCGTTGTGGACCACGATGTCGACGCCGTCGCCCAAGCCCGCGGCGATGGTCTCGGGCGCGTCCTCGGCGGTGATGTCGCACACGATCGAGCTGCCGCCGAGCTCGCCCATGAGGCGGTCGAGGTCCTCCTGCAGCGGCGGGACGTCGAGGCCGATGATCGTGGCGCCGTCGCGGTGCAGCGTGCGCGCCATCGCGGCGCCCAGGCCACGCGAGGCGCCGGTCACGAGGGCGACCTTGCCGGCGAGCGGCTTGGCCGGGTCGGCGACCTCGTCGGCCTCGACCAGGTCGGTGGTGCCGAGGCGGACGACCTGGCCGTCGACGAACGCGGACTTGGGGGAGAGCAGGAACTGCAGGGTCGACGCGATCGCGTCCTTGGACTCGGGCGTCACGTAGACGAGGTTGGCGGTGCTGCCGTTGGCGCCGATCTCCTTGCCGAGCGACCGGACGAAGCCCTCGAGGCCGCGCTGCGCGATGGCCGCGCCGACCGAGCCGGCGCGCTCGGGCAGGACGCCGATGACGACGATCTTGGCGCTGGGAGCGAGGCTGCGCAGGACGGGGGTGAAGAACTCCTGCAGCGCGACCGTGCCGGCGGCGGAGTCGATGATCGAGGCGTCGAAGACGAGGCCGGCGTAGCGGCGGCCCTCGGCGCGGACCGTCGTGGTGTCGATGCCGGAGCCCTTGAGCAGCCCCGGCAGGTCCGCGGCGACGAGGCCGTCGCCACCGATGAGGACGGGACCGTCGACGAGTGCGCCGCCGCTGTAGCGCTTGAGCTCCGGAGGGTTCGGCAGGCCCAGGTTCTTGACGAGGAACTGCCCGATCGGGTTCTGGATCATCGACTTGTAACGGTCGCTCATCGCGGCATTCGTCCTATCTCTCGGATCTTCGGATACCATCGGTATCCGACGCGTTGTACCGACTGTAGCCTGCACGGCAGCGTCACGGCAAAGATGAGCGCGACCCAGTCGCAGACGAAAGGTTTCCCATGGCTGACAAGCCCAGCACGAAGGCGTCGAAGGCCGCGGCCCCCGAGGCCCGCACCGTCCGCCGGGTCGCCGTCATCGGCGGCAACCGCATCCCCTTCGCCCGCTCCAACACGGTCTACGCCGGCGTCTCCAACCAGGAGATGCTGACCGCCGCGCTCGACGGCCTGGTCGAGCGCTTCGGCCTCGAGGGCGAGCGCGCCGGCGAGGTCGTCGCCGGTGCCGTCCTCAAGCACGCCCGCGACTTCAACCTCACGCGCGAGACGGTCCTGGGCTCCAAGCTCTCGCCCGCGACGCCCGCCACCGACATCCAGCAGGCGTGCGGCACGGGCCTGCAGGCCGCGTTCCAGGTGGCCAACAAGATCGCCCTCGGCCAGATCGAGTTCGGCATCGCCGGCGGCACCGACACCACGTCGGACGCGCCGCTCGCGGTCAACGACAAGCTGCGCAAGATCCTGCTGCAGGCCAACCAGGCCAACGCGAAGGGCGACAGGAAGGCGCTGCTCAAGCTGCTGGCGAAGATCCGCCCCAGCCACCTCGCGCCCGACCAGCCGCGCAACGCCGAGCCGCGCACCGGCCTGTCGATGGGCGACCACCAGGCGCTCACGACGCACGAGTGGGGCATCACCCGCGAGGCGCAGGACGAGCTGGCCGCCCGCTCGCACCAGAACCTGGCCGCCGCGTGGGAGTCGGGCTGGCAGGACGACCTCGTCACCCCGTTCCACGGCGTCGAGCGCGACAACCACCTGCGTCCCGACTCCACGGTCGAGAAGCTCGCCAGGCTCAAGCCCGTCTTCGGCAAGCAGCTCGGCGAGGCCGCCACGATGACGGCCGGCAACTCCACGCCGCTGTCCGACGGCGCCTCCGTCGCGCTGCTGGCCTCGGAGGAGGAGGCCGGGCGTCGCGGCTGGGACGTCAAGGCGTACCTCGTCGACTTCGAGACCGCCGCGGTGGACTACGTCAACGGCGGCGAGGGCCTGCTCATGGCACCCGCCTACGCCGTGCCGAAGATGCTCGAGCGCCAGGGCCTGACCCTGCAGGACTTCGACTTCTACGAGATCCACGAGGCGTTCGCCGGCCAGGTGCTGTCGACGCTCGCGGCGTGGGAGGACGCGGACTTCTGCAAGCAGCGCCTCGGCCTCGACAGCCCGCTCGGAGCGATCGACCGCGACAAGCTCAACGTGAAGGGCTCGTCGCTGGCCGCGGCGCACCCGTTCGCGGCGACCGGCGGTCGCATCATCGCGAACGCCGCGAAGCTGCTGGAGCAGAAGGGCTCGGGGCGTGCCCTGATCTCGATCTGCGCCGCCGGCGGCCAGGGCGTCGTCGCGATCCTCGAGCGCTGACGCAGACGTGGAACGGGGCCGGTGGCGACTGTCACCGGCCCCGTTCGCGTGTCGGGGGAGGTCCGCTCAGCTGGTCTTCTGGACGATCGCGCGGACCGAGCGCTTCGCCAGCTCGACGACCTCGGGCATCGGCAGGTTGTCCATCGTGGGGATGCCCGAGTTGAGCTCGCGGATGGAGCGCTGGAACGTCACGAGGTTCAAGATGCCCAGGCCCTGCGTGTACATCATGTTGGCGATCAGCTCGGGGTCGGCGACGTCGAAGTCGCCGGTCTCGTTGCCGTGCTGGATCGCGGTCGTGATGTGGACGAAGCAGCGGTTGATCGCGGCGCCCAGCTCGGTGAGGCGCTCGAGGCTGATCTGCTCCAGCAGCTCGGAGCCGCGGTGGCGCAGCAGCGACTGCGCGCAGTCGACGAACGCCGGGTACTCACTGCCGTAGGCGAGGAACTCGTTCGTGATGATGTCGATCCGCTCGAGTGGGGACAGGCCCTCGGCATCGGACTTGGCCAGGCGCGTCTCGAGCTCGTGGAGGTAGTCCACCAGCGTCATCGCGAAGAGCTCTTCCTTCGTGGTGAAGTGCCGGTAGATGATCGCGCGGTTGATGCCGACGGCTCGGGCGATGTCCTCGATCTGCGCGTCCCGCATGCGACGCTCGTCGAAGAGCATGCGCGTCGCATCGAGGATCTCGCGGGTTCGTTGGGCCCGACGCTCGACAATGGCCATGCGAATCAGCCTATAGGTTCGCGCTCGACCCGCGTGCGTCGGATGCTCGGGCGTCCGAGGATTCCTCGTTGTCCTTCCACGACCCGGCACCTAGGCTGACGCCATGGCAGAACTGGACATCCGTACCAAGTCCTGTCTTGTCACTGGAGCCACGGGGGGCATCGGCAGCGCGACGGCGCGCGTCCTGGGCCGCGAGAGGGCCCGGCTCGTGTTGACCGACCGCGACCAGGCGGCACTCGACGCCCTCGCCGATGCCCTCCGTGCCGAGGGCGCCGAGGTGCTGCTGGCCAGGGCGGCCGACCTCACCGACCCCGCCGCCGTGCGGCGCCTCGCCGACGAGGTCCACGCGACGCACGGCTCGGTGGACGTCGTCCTCAACGTCGCGGGCATCTCCGCCTGGGGGACCATCGAGACGCTCACCGAGGACCACTGGCGCCGGATGCTCGACGTCAACCTGATGGGACCCGTGCACGTCCTGTCCGCGTTCGTTCCGCCGATGATCGCCGCCGGGCGCGGGGGACACGTCGTCAACGTCGCCAGCGCGGCCGCGCTGTTCGGGCTGCCGTGGCACGCCGCCTACAGCGCGAGCAAGTTCGGCCTGCGCGGCGTGAGCGAGGTCCTGCGGTTCGACCTGCGGCGCCACCGGATCGGCGTGAGCCTCGTGTGCCCCGGGGCCGTCGCGACCCCGCTCGTCGACTCGCTCGAGGTCGCCGGGGTGGATCGCTCCGCGCCCTCCGTCCGGCGGATCGAGGAGCGGTTCCTGCGGCACGCCGTCTCGCCCGAGCACGCCGCCGAGGCGATCGTCGGGGGAGTGCGGCGGCGCCGCTACTGGGTCTACACCTCCCGTGACGTCCGGCTGGCCCACCTCGCGCAGCGCTGGCTCCCCTGGGCCTACTCGGCAGCGATGAGGCTGCTCAACCGGCAGCTCGTGCGCGCGGTCGCGCAGGCGACGGGGGAGCGGCGATGAGCCGGGGTCCTCGCGTCACGCCGGGGGACCGTGACGGGCTCGGCCTCGTGAACCACGCGCTGGGGCGGCTCATGTCGCGCGCCACGCGGGTCCGCGAGGCGCACCTGTTCACGACGCTCGGCCGGCACCGGTGGCTGTACCGGGCGTGGCTGGGCTGGTCCGGCGCGCTGCTGCTGGCCGGCCGGATCCCGCGTCGCGAGACCGAGCTCGTGATCCTGCGCGTCGCCGACCGTTGCCACAGCGAGTACGAGTGGCGCCACCACGAGCGGCTCGGCCGCCGGGCGGGCCTGACGGTCGAGGAGATCGCGCGCGTCCGCGAGAAGGGCCTGCCCGGGTGGTCGGCGCCGGACGCGGCGCTGCTGGCGGCGACGGACCAGCTGCTGCGCACCGACGACATCGACGACGCGGCGTGGTCGATGCTGCGCGCCCACTGGGACGAGCGGCACGCGATCGAGCTGTGCCTGCTCGTCGGGCAGTACCGAGGACTGGCGGCGACGATCCGGGCGCTGGGGGTGCCGCCGGACGAGCGCCTCGGTCGGTGACTCGCTCCCCGGGAAACTGTCGGTGCCCGCCCGTAGGCTCGAACCATGCGATCAGTCTCCGAACTCACGCGGCAGGTGGCGCCGTTCGAGGTCGTCTCCGAGTACAAGCCCGCCGGCGACCAGCCCGCCGCGATCGCCGAGATCACCAAGCGCATCCGGGGCGGCGCGAACGACGTCGTGCTGATGGGTGCCACCGGCACCGGCAAGACCGCCACCACCGCGTGGCTCGCGGAGCAGCTGCAGCGCCCGATGCTGGTCATGCTGCCGAACAAGACGCTCGCCGCGCAGTTCGCCAACGAGCTGCGCGAGCTGCTGCCCAACAACGCCGTCGAGTACTTCGTCTCGTACTACGACTACTACCAGCCCGAGGCGTACATCGCGCAGACGGACACGTACATCGAGAAGGACTCCTCGATCAACGAGGAGGTCGAGCGGCTGCGCCACTCCGCCACGTGGTCGCTGCTGACGCGCCGCGACGTCATCGTGGTCGCCACGGTCTCGTGCATCTACGGCCTGGGCTCGGCGCAGGAGTACCTGAACCGCATGATCGGCTTCAAGGTCGGCGACGAGATGGGCCGCGACCAGCTGCTGCGCACGCTCGTGCAGGCCCAGTACGTCCGCAACGACGTCAGCTCCACCCGTGGCACGTTCCGGGTCAAGGGCGACACCGTCGAGATCTTCCCCGTCTACCAGGAGATGGCGGTCCGGGTGGAGTTCTTCGGCGACGAGATCGAGCGGCTCATGACGCTGCACCCGCTCACGGGCGAGGTGCTCAGCGACGACCAGGAGCTGTACGTCGGCGCCGCCACCCACTACGCCGCGGGTCCCGAGGTCATGGCACGCGCGATCGAGGGCATCAAGCGCGAGCTGGAGGAGCGGCTCGAGGTGCTCGAGCGCGAGAACAAGCTGCTCGAGGCCCAGCGACTGCGCATGCGCACCACCTACGACCTCGAGATGATGGAGCAGGTCGGCACCTGCTCGGGCATCGAGAACTACTCGCTGCACATGGACGGCCGCCCGCCGGGATCGGCCCCCAACTGCCTCCTGGACTACTTCCCGCAGGACTTCGTGCTCGTCGTCGACGAGTCGCACGTGACGATCCCGCAGATCGGCGCGATGTACGAGGGCGACATGAGCCGCAAGCGCTCGCTCGTCGAGCACGGCTTCCGGCTGCCCAGCGCGATGGACAACCGACCGCTCAAGTGGCCCGAGTTCCTCGAGCGCATCGGCCAGACCGTCTACCTGTCGGCCACGCCGGGCGACTACGAGATGAACAAGGTCGAGGGCGACGTCGTCGAGCAGGTCATCCGCCCGACCGGCCTCATCGACCCCGAGGTCATCGTCAAGCCCACGAAGGGCCAGATCGACGACCTCATCGGCGAGATCAACGACCGCGTCGAGCGCAACGAGCGCGTCCTGGTCACCACGCTGACCAAGAAGATGTCCGAGGACCTGACCGACTACCTGCTCGAGGCGGGCATCCGCACGCGCTACCTGCACAGCGAGGTCGACACCCTGCGCCGCGTCGAGCTGCTGCGCGAGCTGCGCATGGGCGAGTACGACGTCCTCGTCGGCATCAACCTCCTGCGCGAGGGCCTCGACCTGCCCGAGGTGAGCCTCGTGGCGATCCTCGACGCCGACAAGGAGGGCTTCCTGCGGTCGGGCCGCTCGCTCATCCAGACGATCGGCCGCGCGGCGCGCAACGTCTCGGGCCAGGTCATCATGTACGCCGACCGGGTGACCGACTCGATGGAGTCGGCGATCGACGAGACGAACCGCCGCCGGGCCAAGCAGATCGCCTACAACGAGGCGCACGGTATCGACCCGCAGCCGCTGCGCAAGAAGATCGGTGACATCACCGACATGCTCGCCCGCGAGGACGAGGACACCAAGGCGCTGCTCGCCGCCACGGGCGACCACCGGCGCAAGGGCGCCCCGGTGCCGCTCGGCCAGCACACGAAGGACCTCGCGGACCTGCCGTCCGAGGAGCTGGCCGGCCTCATCGACCAGCTGTCCGACCAGATGCACCAGGCCGCGGCCGAGCTGCAGTTCGAGGTCGCCGCGCGCCTGCGCGACGAGATCGGCGAGCTCAAGCGCGAGTTGCGCGGCATGATCGGCGCCGGCACCTGAGTTGGCGACCGTTGGGGTCGGCTGAGAGACTTGACCGGCGGAGGGGAGTATTCCCAGCACCGGCATCTCGTCAGCACGGGGGTCATCGTCGACCACCCCGGGAGCCCGGGTCGACCGACGTGTCGGCGGAAGAGACCTCCGAGTCTTGACGACCCGGAGAGAACTGAGGACCGCCTGTGAACGTCAGCCTGCTGGAATGGGGCATCACCCTCGGGGTGACCATCGCCATCTTGCTGTTCGACATCGTCGTGATCGCGCGCAAGCCGCACGAGCCCACCACCAAGGAGTGCGCCATCGCGCTCTCCTTCTACATCGGCCTCGCCGTCGCCTTCGGCGCCTGGGTCTGGGGCTTCCACGGCCACCAGTACGGCATCGAGTTCTACGCCGGCTGGCTGACCGAGTACAGCCTCTCGATCGACAACCTGTTCATCTTCATCATCATCATGAGCAGCTTCGCGGTCCCGCGGAAGTACCAGCAGGAGGCGCTGCTCGTCGGCATCATCCTGGCGCTGGTGTTCCGCGGCATCTTCATCGCGTTGGGCGCGGTGGCCATCGAGCAGTTCTCGTGGATCTTCTACATCTTCGGCGCCTTCCTCATCTACACCGCGATCAAGCTGGCGAAGAACGACGACGAGGACGAGGACGTCGAGAACGCCGTCGTCCGCTTCGCGCGCAAGCGCTTCAACCTGAGCGACACGTGGGACGGCCTCAAGCTGGTCGTGCGCGAGAACGGCCGTCGCGCCATCACGCCGATGGCGCTCGTCATCATCGCGCTGGGCACCACCGACATCCTGTTCGCGCTGGACTCGATCCCCGCGATCTTCGGCCTCACGCAGGAGCCGTACATCGTCTTCACGGCGAACGTCTTCGCGCTCATGGGACTGCGCCAGCTGTACTTCCTGCTCGGCGACCTGCTGCAGCGCCTCGTGTTCCTGTCGTACGGCCTGGCGTTCCTGCTGTTCTACATCGGCATCAAGCTGGTCCTGCACGCGCTGCACGAGAACGAGCTGCCGTTCATCAACGACGGCCACCCGGTCCACCACATCGGCCCGGTCCCGGTGCCCGAGGTCCCGACGCTGCTCAGCCTGGGCGTCATCATCCTGACGCTCACGATCACGGCCGTCGCGAGCCTCTGGTACAGCAAGAAGTACCCGGACCGCGTCGGCGGTCACTGAGTCCCGTCACGGGATGCCGTGCGGCGGGAGGTCGTCGGGGTGACTCACCTCGAGCCTCTCGCCGCGGCGGCGGCTCAGGAAGTACATCGGCACCGACAGCAGCAGGCCGATGACGAGCAGGATCCCCGCCACCTCGTACTGCGACGCCGGGCGCCCGGACAGCGGCGTCACGAGGTAGAGGCAGGTCAGCGACCCCAGCAGCGCCACGGGCGCCGCGGTGCGGAAGTGCGAGTGCTCCACGTGATCACGGCGCAGGATCAGGACCGCCAGGTTCACGACGGCGAAGACCGCGAGCAGCAGCAGGCTGGTCGTGCCGCCGAGCACGGCGACGGCGTCCTCGCTCGCGTTCGACACGTAGGCGATCAGTCCCAGGGCCAGCAGCGTCGTGAACGCGATGGCCACCCACGGCGTCTGGCGGCGGCTCACCTTCGACAGGCTCATGGGGATGACGCCCTGCTTCGCCATGCCGTAGAGCAGGCGGCTCGCCATCAGCATGTTGATGAGCGCCGAGTTCGCCACGGCGAACATCGAGATGAACGGCAGGATCTGGTCGATCGGGATGTCGGGCGCGCCGCGCTCGACGACGATCACGAGCGGCGTGTCGCTCTTGGCCAGCTCGCCGACGGGCACGAGCGCGACGGAGCAGATCGACACGAGGACGTAGATGACGCCGGTCAGGCCCAGGCCGGTCAGCATGATCCTGGGGAAGATGCGGTTCGGCTCGTGGCACTCCTCGGCCATGTTCACCGCGTCCTCGAAGCCGACCATCGCGAAGAACGCCAGCGAGGTGGCCGTCGTGACGGCGAGGAACACGTTCTTGTCCTGGGGCGTGTCGAAGGCCACGACGCGGCCCCAGTCGGCGTCGCCGCCGGCGATGGCCCAGAAGCCGACCAGAATGACCAGCAGCAGGCCCGAGAGCTCGATGAGCGTGAGCACGACGTTCGTCTTGACGCCCTCGCTGACGCCGCGCAGGTTGATGGCGGCGACCAGCAGCATGAAGCCGAGCGCCATCAGCATGATCTCGATGTTCGAGGCCTTCCAGTCGATGCCGACGGCGAGGTTGGAGGCGAACGCGCGCGACGCCGTCGACGCCGACGTGATGCCCGAGCACATGACCGTGAAGGCGACCATGAAGGTGAGGAAGTGCACGCCGAACGCCTTGTGCACGTACAGCGCGGCACCGGCCGCCTGCGGGTACTTCGTGACGAGCTCGAGGTACGACAGCGCGGTCAGCAGCGCCACGACGAACGCCACGAGGAACGGCAGCCAGGCGGCACCGCCGACCTCCGCGGCGACCTGGCCGGTGAGGGCGTAGACGCCGGTGCCGAGGATGTCCCCGACGATGAACAGCAGGAGGAGCTTGGGACCCAGGACGCGCCTGAGCTCGGTGGGTCGGTCGACGGTGGCAGTCATGGCGCCTCCCTGGGACGATTTTCCACCAGAGTCGCGCCAAGCCTCGGATCCGGCAACCGCGACCGATATTGTGTCCCGGTGACGATGTTGCGCAGACTGCGCTCGAAGGTGCTGGCGTCGGTGGCCCGGCGCCACGTGAGCAAGCGCGGCATCGACCTCGCCAGCTTCTCGTTCATCCCCGAGACCACGAAGGCCCCGCTGCAGCGCATCGGGCTGGATCCGCTGCCCCGGATGGCCCAGATCCGCGCCAGCGAGCCCCTGCACCGGCTCGACCTGCCGTTCGACTTCACCGCCTACCTGGTGACCGGCCACGAGCAGGCGCGACAGGTGCTGACGGCGCGTGACGCGTACTCCACGGACATCCGTCACCTGTTCTCCGGCGACGGCCCGGCCACGTCCGACGACATCGGCGGCCTGGGCTTCACCGACCCGCCCGTGCACACCCGGCTGCGCAAGATCGTCACGCCCGAGTTCACGATGCGCCGCCTCGCGCGGCTCGAGCCCGTCATCGAGGGCATCGTCGACCGGGCGCTCGACGACCTCGAGGCGGCCGGCCCGGGCGCCGACCTCGCCCAGGAGCTGGCGTTCCCGATCCCGTTCAACACGATCTGCGCCCTGCTGGGCCTGGACTACGAGGACACGCAGGCGTTCTCCAAGCTCGGCAGCGCCCGGTTCGACGCCACGCACGGGGGAGCGGCCGCGTTCGGGGCGGTCTCGGCCCAGCGCGAGTTCCTCTTCGACGCGGTGGCGCGCCAGCGCAAGGAGCCCGGCCCGGGCCTCATCGGCCAGATCATCCGCGACGAGGGCGAGCTGATCAGCGACGTCGACCTCGCCGGCCTGGCCGACGGCGTCTTCACCGGCGGCTACGAGACCACGGCCGGCATGATCGCGCTCAGCACGATCATGCTGACGCGCGACCCGGCCTACGCCGAGCTGGTCCGCTCCGGCGACCGCGCCACGGTGGACCGCGTCATCGAGGAGCTGCTGCGCTACTTCTCGGTCGTGCAGGTGGCGTTCCCGCGCTTCGCGAAGCAGGACATGGACCTGTTCGGCACCCGCGTGAAGGCCGGCGACGTGCTGCTCGTGTCACTGAGCGCGGCCAACCGCGACCCGGCCGTGGCGGGACCCGACGCCGACACGTTCGACCCGTTCCGCGTGCCGGCCAGCGGCCACCTCGCGTTCGGGCACGGCATCCACCGCTGCATCGGCGCCGAGCTGGCGCGCATGGAGCTGCGCATCGCGCTGCCCAAGCTGCTCAACCGCTTCCCGGACCTGCGCCTCGCCGTCCCCGAGGCCGAGCTCGAGTTCCGCCAGCTCAGCTTCGTCTTCGGGATCGAGTCGCTCCCCGTCACCTTCTGAAAGGGCGCCTTCGGCGCAACCCAGCCATGGCGAAGCAGCCGGAGGCTACCATCCGCGGGCCCGCCAGTCCGGGATGCTCGCGCGCTCGGCGCCCAGGTTGGAGTCGTCGCCGTGGCCCGGGTAGAACCACGTGTCGTCGTCGAACCGTCCGAAGAGCTTGGTCTCGACCTCGTCGACGAGCCGCAGGAAGTCGTCGGGGGACCACGTGCGGCCGACGCCGCCGGGGAACAGGGAGTCGCCGGTGAACAGGTGGGTGATGCCGTCGGGGTCGTCGTAGGCCAGCACGATCGAGCCGGGCGTGTGGCCGACCACCTCGATGACCTCGAGCTCGCACGAGCCGACGCGCACCCGCGCGCCCGTCCGGACCCGGACGTCGACCTTCACGGGCAGCTCGTCGGCGTCGTCCTCGCCGGCGACGGTCTCGGCGCCGGTCGCCTCGACGACCTCGGCGAGCGCCTGCCAGTGGTCGCCGTGGCGGTGCGTCGTGACGACCCTCGCCAGGCCGCCGTCGCCGACCAGCTCGAGCAGGCGCCCGGCCTCGTCGGCGGCGTCGATGAGCACCTGCTCGCCGGTCAGCGCACAGCGCAGCAGGTAGGCGTTGTTGGCCATCGGGCCGACGGCGATCTTGGTGATGACCAGGTCGCCCGCCTCGCGCGTGTCCGCGGGGCCGCCGACCGTGACCTGTCCGGTGTACGTCATGTCACGAAGGCTACTCGTCGAGAGGTTTCTGTCAGGCCCGCTCAGTACGCTGGACAGGTGACTGATCGTCTCGTGGTCCGGGGTGCGCGCGAGCACAACCTCAAGGACGTGTCCCTCGATCTTCCTCGTGATTCCCTCATCGTCTTCACCGGCCTGTCCGGCTCGGGCAAGTCGTCCCTCGCGTTCGACACGATCTTCGCCGAGGGCCAGCGCCGCTACGTCGAGTCGCTGTCCTCGTACGCCCGGCAGTTCCTGGGCCAGATGGACAAGCCCGACGTCGACTTCATCGAGGGCCTGTCGCCCGCGGTGTCGATCGACCAGAAGTCCACGTCGCGCAACCCGCGCTCGACCGTCGGCACGATCACCGAGGTCTACGACTACCTGCGCCTGCTGTACGCGCGCGCCGGCCGGGCGCACTGCCCCACGTGCGGCGAGCCGATCGGCCGCCAGACGCCCCAGCAGATCGTCGACCGCATCCAGGACGACGAGGAGGGCACCCGCTTCCAGGTGCTCGCGCCCGTCATCCGCGGCCGCAAGGGCGAGTACGTCGAGCTGTTCCGCCAGCTGCAGTCCTCGGGCTTCAGCCGCGCCATCGTCGACGGCGAGATGCACATGCTCGCGGACGAGCCGCCGAAGCTGACCAAGCAGAAGAAGCACACGATCGAGGTCGTCGTCGACCGCCTCACGGTCAAGCCGTCGTCCAAGCAGCGGCTCACCGAGTCGATCGAGACCGCGCTCGGCCTGGCCGACGGCCTCGTCATCATCGACTACGTCGGCCTCGACGAGAAGGACCCCAAGCGCCGTCGCCGGTTCTCCGAGCGACTCTCGTGCCCCAACGACCACCCGCTGCAGGTCGACGAGCTCGAGCCCCGCTCGTTCTCGTTCAACGCCCCCTACGGCGCCTGCCCCGAGTGCCACGGCCTGGGCTCGCGCAAGGAGGTCGACGCCGAGCTGCTCGTGCCCGACCCGGAGAAGACGCTCGCCGAGGGCGCCATCACGGCGTGGACCTACACCCAGGTGTCGGACTACTTCCTGCGCCTCATGCGCTCCCTCGGCGACGAGCTCGGCTTCGACGTCGACACCAAGTGGAGCGACCTCAAGCCCGAGTTCCAGGACGCGCTGCTCAACGGCCACTCCACGAAGGTCCACGTCCAGTACAAGAACCGCTACGGCCGCCAGCGCTCGTACTGGGCGGAGTTCGAGGGCGCCAAGGCGTTCGTCGAGCGTCGCCACGCCGAGACCGACTCCGACACCAGCCGCGAGCGGCTCGAGGGCTTCATGCGCGAGGTCCCGTGCCCCACGTGCCACGGCACGCGCCTCAAGCCGGTCATCCTGGCCGTCACGCTGTCGTCCGAGCGCCACGGCCCGAAGAACATCGCCGAGCTGACGCACATGTCCATCGCGGACGCGGCGGACTTCCTGCAGGACCTCGACATGACCGACCGCGAGCGCCAGATCGGCGAGCGCGTGCTCAAGGAGATCCACGAGCGCCTGCGGTTCCTGCTCGACGTCGGCCTGGACTACCTCGCGCTCGACCGGGCGGCCGGCTCGCTGTCCGGCGGCGAGGCGCAGCGCATCCGACTCGCCACGCAGATCGGCGCGGGCCTCGTCGGCGTTCTCTACGTCCTCGACGAGCCCTCGATCGGCCTGCACCAGCGCGACAACCACCGCCTCATCGAGACGCTCGTGCGACTCAAGAACCTGGGCAACACGCTCATCGTCGTCGAGCACGACGAGGACACCGTGCGGGCCTCGGACTGGGTCGTCGACATCGGCCCCGGCGCCGGCGAGCACGGCGGCCAGGTCATCGTGTCCGGTCCCGTGGACGAGCTGCTGACCAACCCCGACTCGCTCACCGGCGCGTACCTGGCCGGACGGGCGTCCATCCCGGTGCCCGAGGTGCGTCGCCCGCGCGACAAGGATCGCCAGCTCGTCGTCCGCGGCGCGCGTGAGAACAACCTGCAGGACGTCGACGTGGCGTTCCCGCTCGGCCAGCTCGTCTCCGTGACGGGCGTGTCCGGCTCGGGCAAGTCGACGCTGGTCAACGACATCCTCTACACGTCGCTCGCCCGACAGATCTACAAGGCGCGCACGATCCCCGGCCGTCACCGCACGATCGAGGGCATCGAGCACGTGGACAAGGTCATCCACGTCGACCAGTCGCCCATCGGCCGCACGCCGCGGTCCAACCCCGCCACGTACACCGGCGTGTTCGACCACGTCCGCAAGCTGTTCGCGCAGACGCCCGAGGCGAAGATGCGCGGCTACCAGCAGGGCCGCTTCTCGTTCAACATCAAGGGGGGCCGCTGCGAGGCGTGCCACGGCGACGGCACGATCAAGATCGAGATGAACTTCCTGCCGGACGTCTACGTCCCGTGCGAGGTGTGCCACGGCGCCCGCTACAACCGCGAGACGCTCGAGGTGCACTACAAGGGCAAGACGATCGCCGAGGTGCTCGACATGCCGATCGAGGAGGCCGTCGACTTCTTCGAGGCCATCCCCGCGATCGCGCGCCACCTGCGCACGCTCGTCGACGTCGGCCTGGGCTACGTGCGCCTCGGCCAGCCGGCGCCCACCCTGTCCGGCGGCGAGGCGCAGCGCGTCAAGCTGGCCTCCGAGCTGCAGAAGCGGTCCACGGGCCGCACGGTCTACGTGCTCGACGAGCCCACGACCGGCCTGCACTTCGAGGACATCCGCAAGCTGCTCATCGTGCTGCAGCGCCTCGTCGACGCCGGGAACTCGGTCATCGTCATCGAGCACAACCTCGACGTCATCAAGGCGTCGGACTGGCTCATCGACATGGGCCCCGAGGGCGGCAGCGGCGGCGGCACCGTCGTCGCCGAGGGCACGCCCGAGGAGGTCGCGGCCAACCCCGACTCGCACACCGGCCGATTCCTCGCGCCGCTGCTGTCGTGAGCGCGGGGGAGGGGCCCACCCATGGCTGACCCGTCCACCTACCGGCCACGCCCGGGGGAGATCCCGACCGACCCGGGCGTGTACCGGTTCCGCGACGAGCAGGGCCGCGTCATCTACGTCGGCAAGGCCAAGAACCTGCGCCAGCGGCTGAACTCGTACTTCCAGGACGTCGGCAACCTGCACCCGCGCACGCACCAGATGGTGACGACCGCGTCCTCGGTGACGTGGACGGTCGTCAACACCGAGGTCGAGGCGCTCGCGCTGGAGTACTCCTGGATCAAGGAGTTCGCCCCCCGCTTCAACGTCAAGTACCGCGACGACAAGTCCTATCCCTGGCTCGCCGTCACGGTGGGCGAGGAGATCCCGCGGGTGCTCGTCATGCGCGGCGCACAGAAGAAGGGCGTGCGGTACTTCGGCCCGTACGGCCACGCGTGGGCGATCCGCGACACCGTCGACACGCTGCTGCGCGTCTTCCCGATGCGCTCGTGCAGCATGGGCGTCTTCAAGCGCGCCAAGGCCGCCGGCCGCCCGTGCCTTCTCGGCGACATCGGCAAGTGCTCGGCGCCGTGCGTCGGCCGGGTCTCGCCCGAGGAGCACCGCGAGATCGTCGACGACTTCCTGTCGTTCATGGGCGGCCAGACCGCCGGGTTCGAGCGGTCGATCGAGCAGCGCATGCGCGATGCCGCCGCCAACCAGGAGTACGAGCTCGCGGCGAAGTATCGCGACGACCTCATGGCCATGCGCCGCGCGCTGGAGAAGCAGGCCGTCGTCCTGGGCGACGGCACCGACGCGGACGTGCTGGGCTTCGTCGACGACCCCCTCGAGGTCGCGGTCCAGATCTTCAACGTCCGCGGCGGCCGGATCCGCGGCCAGCGCGGCTGGGTGGCCGACAAGGAGGACGACGCCGACTTCCCGCAGCTCGTCCAGAACGCGGTCATGACGCTCTACGCCGACGTGGCGCCCGCCGCCATCCCGCGCGAGGTTCTCGTGCCGGCGCTCCCGGCCGACCACGAGGCCGTCGAGGACCTGCTCAGCGAGCGGCGCGGCTCGCGCGTGACCCTGCGCGTCCCGCAGCGTGGCGACAAGCGCCGCCTGCTCGAGACCGTCGAGCAGAACGCCAAGCAGGCGATCGCCCGTCACAAGCTCAAGCGCGCCGGCGACCTCACGGCCCGCAGCCGGGCGCTCGAGGAGATCCAGGCCGCGCTCGACCTGCCCGAGCCGCCGCTGCGGATCGAGTGCTTCGACGTCTCGAACCTGCAGGGCACCGAGATCGTCGCCTCCATGGTCGTGTTCGAGGACGGCCTGCCGCGCAAGTCCGAGTACCGGCGCTTCACGGTCCGGCACGAGGGCCAGAGCGACGTCGCCGCCATGCACGAGGTCATCACGCGCCGGTTCATGCACCACCTGCGCGCCCTCGAGCGCCAAGGCGACGCCGAGCCGGGCATCGACCCCGAGACCGGCAAGCCGCGCCGCTTCGCCTACGCGCCCTCCCTCGTCGTGGTCGACGGCGGCCCGCCGCAGGTCGCGGCCGCCCGCCAGGCGATGGAGGCGCTCGGTGTCACGGGCGTCGCGCTGTGCGGCCTGGCGAAGCGCCTCGAGGAGGTCTGGCTGCCCGACGACGAGGACCCGGTGATCCTGCCGCGCACCAGCGAGGGTCTCTACCTGCTGCAGCGCGTCCGCGACGAGGCGCACCGCTTCGCGATCACGCACCACCGCCAGCGGCGCAGCAAGTCGATGATCGTCAGCGTCCTCGACACGGTCCCCGGCCTGGGCGAGACGCGGCGCAAGGCGCTCATGAAGCAGTTCGGCTCGCTCAAGCGGCTGCGCGCCGCGACGGCCGACGAGATCGCCACCGTGCCCGGGATCGGTCCGGCTACGGCACAATCCATCGTGGCGGCCCTGCACGAGGGCGAGCCGGCGGCCCCCGCCGTGAACATGACCACGGGCGAGATCCTGGAGGACTGAGACCGATGATGACGAAGATCACCGAGTGCGTCCTCGTGACGGGGATGACCGGGGCCGGCCGCAGCACCGCGGCCAAGGCGCTGGAGAAGCTCGGGTACTACGTCGTCGACAACCTGCCCCCGGGCATGCTGGAGGACCTCGTCTCCTCGGTGGAGGCGGCCGAGGACATCGACCGCCTGGCCGTCGTGGTGGACTCCCGCTCGCGCACGTTCTTCTCCGGGCTCGTCGACGCGATCGAGTCGGTCCGGCCGCTCGGCGTGAAGGTCCGCACGCTCTACCTCGAGGCCTCGGACGAGGTGCTGGTCCGCCGCCAGGAGGCCGCGCGCCGTCCCCACCCGCTGAGCCGCCAGGGTCGGCTCATGGACGGCTACGCCCGCGAGCGCGAGCTGCTGCGCACGATCCGTGGCCGCGCCGACCTCGTGATCGACACCAGCCGACTCAACGTCCACCAGCTGGCCGCGCGGGTGCGTGAGGCCTTCGAGGACGACTCCGAGCGCGGCCTGCACGTCACGGTCGTGTCCTTCGGCTTCAAGTACGGCATCCCGATCGACGCGGACATGATCGCCGACATGCGCTTCCTGCCCAATCCGTACTGGGTCGACGAGCTGCGCCCGCTCAGCGGCCAGGACGAGCCGGTGCGCGAGTACGTCTACCGCCAGCCGCGCTCGCAGGAGTTCCTCGACCGCTACGTCGACCTGCTGTCGATGCTGACCAACGGGTTCCTGCACGAGGACAAGCTGTTCCTCAGCGTCGGCATCGGGTGCACCGGTGGCCGTCACCGCAGCGTCGCGATGTCCGAGGCGCTCGCCGAGCGCCTGCGCGACCGCGGCGTCCGCACGCTCGTCGTCCACCGAGACCTGGGCCGCGAGTGACCACCCCCGTGGAGGGTGGACCCAAGGTCGTGTCCCTCGGCGGGGGACACGGGCTGGCCGCCACGCTGTCCGCGCTGCGGCGGGTGACCGACCGGCTCACGGGCATCGTGACGGTCGCCGACAACGGCGGCTCGTCGGGCCGGCTGCGCGCCGAGCTCGGCATCATGCCGCCGGGGGACCTGCGCATGGCGCTGGCCGCCCTGTGCGGCGACGACGACTGGGGCCGCGCGTGGGCCGAGATCCTGCAGCACCGCTTCGGCGGCGACGGACCGCTCGCCGGCCATCCCGTCGGCAACCTGCTGCTCGCGGCGCTGTGGGACATGGAGGGCGACCAGGTCGCCGGCCTCGACCTCGTCGCCGAGCTGCTGCGCGCCCGCGGCCGCGTCCTGCCGATGGCCAACGTCCCGCTCGACATCGAGGCGGACGTGCGCAACGACGACGACACCGTCGAGGTCGTGCGCGGCCAGGCCGAGGTCGCCACGACGCCCGCGCGCATCGAGACCGTGCGCCTGGACCCGGCCGACCCGCCGGCGTGCCCGCAGGCCGTCGCGGCGCTCGAGAGCGCGGAGTGGGTCACCGTCGGACCGGGCTCGTGGTTCACCAGCGTCATGCCCACGCTGCTCGTCCCCGAGCTGCGCCAGGCGCTGCTGCGCACGCCGGCCAAGCGCGCGCTCGTGCTCAACCTCGTCGGCCAGCCGGGGGAGTCGGACCACCTCACGCCGGGGCAGCACCTCGAGGTCCTCGCCGAGCACGCGCCGTCCCTGCACCTCGACGTCGTCATCGCCGACACCAGCGCCGAGGCCGACCGGACGGACCTGCGCCGGGCGGCCGAGAAGCTCGGCGCCGAGCTCGTGACGGCGCCCGTGCGGTCGCCGGAGCGGCCCGACCAGCACGATCCCTCCGCGCTGGCGCGGGTCTTTGCGCAAACCTTTGCCCGAACCTCACCAGCACAGGCATAGAGTGGCCCGAGCGGGTTCTCGGACCGCAGGACTGGAGGCTGATTTCTCAATGGCGATGACGGCACAGGTGAAGGCGGAGCTCGCCAGGATCCCGGTGACGAAGGCGTGCTGCCGCAAGGCGGAGGTCTCCACCGTCCTGCGCTTCTCCGGCGGCCTGCACATCGTCTCGGGGCGGATCGTGATCGAGGCGGAGCTGGACACCGCGGCCGCCGCGCGTCGCCTGCGCCAGGAGATCGCCGACGTCTACGGCCACGACAGCGACATCATCGTCCAGCAGGGCGCCGGCGTCCGGAAGACCACGCTCTACACCGTGCGCATCGCCAAGGGCGGCGAGCTGCTGGCGCGCCAGACCGGCCTCGTCGACGGCGGTGGCCGTCCCGTTCGCGGCCTGCCCCCGCAGGTCGTCACCGGCCCCTCGTGCGACGCCGTCGCCGCGTGGCGCGGGGCGTTCCTGGCGCGCGGCTCGCTGACCGAGCCCGGCCGCTCCTCGGCCCTCGAGATCGGCTGCCCCGGGCCCGAGGCCGCGCTCGCCATGGTGGGCGCCGCCCGCCGCGTCGGCGTCTCGGCCAAGGCCCGCGAGGTCCGCGGCGGCGACCGCGTCGTCATCCGCGACGGCGAGGCGATCGGCGCGCTGCTGACCCGCCTCGGCGCGCACGAGACCCTGCTGGCCTGGGAGGAGCGCCGCATGCGCCGCGAGGTGCGGGCCACCGCCAACCGGCTGGCCAACTTCGACGACGCGAACCAGCGCCGCTCGGCCCGCGCGGCGGTCGCGGCCGGCGCCCGCGCCCAGCGCGCCCTCGACATCCTCGGCGAGGACGTCCCCGACCACCTGCGGCTCGCCGGCCAGCTGCGCGTGCAGCACCGTGAGGCCAGCCTCGAGGAGCTCGGCCAGCTGCACGAGCCCGCGCTGACCAAGGACGCGATCGCCGGGCGCATCCGCCGCCTGCTGGCGATGGCCGACAAGCGGGCGCACGACCTCGGCATCGACGACACCGAGGCGGGCCTGAACCCCGACCAGCTCGGCGACGGCTGAGACGTCTCGTCGTACCGGGACCCGGTGCCGCTCGTCCGGCGTCGTCGGTAGGGTGAGGATGTAAGCGAGTCCACCCCGGCTACTCAGGAGCTTTCCCGTGACTGTTCGCGTAGGTATCAACGGATTCGGCCGCATCGGCCGCAACTTCTTCCGAGCGGTCCGTGCCGCCGGTGCCGACATCGAGATCGTGGCCGTCAATGACCTGACGGACAACAAGACCCTCGCCACCCTGCTCAAGTACGACTCGATCCTGGGCCGTCTCGACGCGGACGTGAACTTCGACGACACGGCCATCTACGTCGGCGACCAGAAGATCGTCGCCTTCGAGGACCGCGATCCCGCCAACCTCGACTGGAGCTCCGTCGGCGCCGACATCGTCGTGGAGTCGACCGGCTTCTTCACCGACGCCACGGCCGCGAAGGCCCACCTGGACGGCGGCGCGAAGAAGGTCATCATCTCCGCCCCGGCGAAGAACGAGGACATCACGATCGTCATGGGCGTCAACGACGACCTGTACGACCCGGCGTCGCACACGATCATCTCGAACGCCTCGTGCACCACGAACTGCCTCGCGCCCATGGCCAAGGCCCTCAACGACGGCATCGGCATCGAGCGCGGCCTGATGACGACGATCCACGCCTACACGCAGGACCAGAACCTGCAGGACGCGCCGCACAAGGACCTGCGCCGCGCCCGCGCCGCCGCGCTGAACATCGTCCCCACGTCGACCGGCGCCGCCAAGGCCGTGTCGCTCGTGCTGCCCGAGCTCAAGGGCAAGCTCGACGGCTACGCGCTGCGCGTCCCCACGCCGACCGGCTCGGCCACCGACCTGACGTTCACGGCCAGCCGCGAGACCTCGGTCGAGGAGATCAACGAGATCGTCCGCAAGGCCGCCGAGGGCTCGAAGTACCTCAAGTACAACGAGGACCCGATCGTCTCGACCGACATCGTGACCGACCCGTACTCGTGCATCTTCGACGCGCCGCTGACCAAGGTCATCGGCGACCAGGTCAAGGTCGTCGGCTGGTACGACAACGAGTGGGGCTACTCGAACCGCCTCGTCGACCTCGCGTCGCTCGTCGGCTCCTCGCTCTGAGGCCTGCCGCGTGAAGACGATCGATGACCTGGGGGACCTGAAGGGCAAGCGCGTCCTGGTCCGCAGCGACCTGAACGTGCCGCTCGACGGTGCCACCATCACCGACGACGGCCGCGTGCGCGCGAGCGTGCCGACCATCCAGAAGCTGACCGGCCTGGGCGCCCGCGTCCTCGTCGTGGCCCACCTGGGCCGGCCGAAGGGCGAGCCGGACCCGCAGTACTCCCTGCAGCCCGTCGCGTCGCGGCTGAGCGAGTTGCTGGGCCAGAGCGTGCGGTTCGCCGCGGACACGGTGGGCGTCGACGCCCAGCGGACCGCCGAGGAGCTCAAGGACGGCGAGGTCGCCCTGCTGGAGAACGTTCGCTTCAACGCGGGCGAGACCAGCAAGGACGACGCCGAGCGCGGCGCGTTCGCCGATCAGCTCGCGGCGCTGGCGGACGTGTTCGTGTCCGACGGCTTCGGCGTCGTGCACCGCAAGCAGGCCAGCGTCTACGACGTCGCGAAGCGCCTGCCGGCGGCCGTCGGCGGCCTGGTGCGGGCCGAGGTCGAGGTGCTCCAGCGACTCACCGCGTCGCCCGAGCGCCCGTACGCCGTCGTGCTCGGCGGCTCGAAGGTCTCGGACAAGCTGGGCGTCATCGATCACCTCATGACCAAGGCCGACACGCTCGTGATCGGCGGCGGCATGGTCTTCACGTTCCTCAAGGCCCAGGGCCACGGCGTCGGCTCGTCGCTGCTCGAGCAGGACCAGGTCGAGGTGGCCAAGGGCTACCTCGACCGGGCCGCCGACCTCGGCGTGTCGATCGTCCTGCCCACGGACGTCGTGGTCGCGCCGGAGTTCAAGGCCGACGCGCCCGCGACGACGGTCGCGGTCGACGCGATCCCCGACGACCAGATGGGCCTGGACATCGGCCCCGAGTCCGCCGCCGCGTTCGCGGACGTCGTCCGCGGTGCGAAGACGGTCTTCTGGAACGGCCCGATGGGCGTCTTCGAGATGGAGGCGTTCGCCGCCGGCACCAAGGCCGTCGCGCAGGCGCTCGCCGAGGTCGACGGCCTGTCGGTCGTCGGCGGCGGCGACTCGGCCGCGGCCGTGCGCCAGCTCGGCTTCGAGGACGGCCAGTTCGGCCACATCTCCACGGGCGGCGGGGCGAGCCTGGAGTACCTCGAGGGCAAGACGCTGCCGGGTCTGGCAGTGCTGGAGGAGAGCGCATGAGCCGTACGCCGCTGATGGCGGGCAACTGGAAGTCCAACCTGAACCACCAGGAGGCGGTGGTCCTCGTCCAGAAGCTGGCGTGGACCCTGTCGGACAAGAAGCACGACTACGCCAAGAGCGAGGTCGTCGTGATCCCGCCGTTCACCGACCTGCGCAGCGTCCAGACGCTCGTCGACGGTGACAAGCTGGCGATCGGCTACGGCGCGCAGGACGTGTCGGCGCACGACGGCGGCGCGTACACGGGCGAGATCTCGGCCGCGATGCTGGCCAAGCTGGGCTGCTCCTACGTCGTGGTCGGCCACTCCGAGCGCCGCGAGTACCACGGCGAGACCGACGAGCTGGTCAACGCCAAGGCGGGCAAGGCGCTCGCCGCGGGCATGACCCCGATCGTGTGCGTCGGCGAGGGCCTCGAGGTCCGCCAGGCCGGCGAGCACGTCGCGTACACGCTGGGCCAGGTCGACGGATCGCTGGCCGGTCTGACCGCCGAGCAGGTCGCCGGACTCGTCATCGCGTACGAGCCCGTGTGGGCCATCGGCACCGGCGAGGTGGCCACCCCCGAGGACGCGCAGGAGGTCTGCGCGGCCATCCGCGGGCGGCTCGCCGAGACCTGGGGTACCGAGGCGGCGGACCAGACCCGTATCCTTTACGGCGGATCGGTCAAGGCGGCGAACGTGGCCGCGATCATGGCCAAGCCCGATGTTGACGGCGCGCTCGTCGGTGGGGCCAGCCTGGTCGCGGAGGAGTTCGCCGGGATCGCCCGGTTCTACGACATGCCCGACCTCGCGGGGTCCTGACGAAGGGGAAGACGTGATCATCGCGTTCTCCGTGCTGCTGACCCTCAGCAGCCTGCTCATGATCGTCCTCGTGCTCATGCACAAGGGGCGTGGCGGCGGCCTGTCCGACATGTTCGGCGGTGGCGTCTCCAGCTCGCTGAGCGGCTCGTCCGTCGCCGAGCGCAACCTCGACCGCATCACGATCGGCGTCGCCGTCGTGTGGGCCGTGTGCATCTTCGCGCTCGGCCTGCTGCTGAAGGTGAGCAACTGATGGCCGCCGGCGCCATTCGTGGCAGCCGCATCGGCGCGGGCCCCATGGGCGAGGCCGAGCGGGGCGAGGCAGCCCCGCGCCAGGCCGTCTCGTACTTCTGCGTGAACGATCACTCGATCACGCTGCAGTTCTCGGTCGAGGCCGACGTCCCGACCGAGTGGGACTGCCCCAAGTGCGGCATGCCCGCCAGCATGGACTCCGAGAACCGGCCGGATGCGCCGAAGATCGAGCCCTACAAGACGCACCTGGCCTACGTGAAGGAGCGCCGCTCCGAGACCGAGGCCGCGGACATCCTCAAGGAAGCCCTCGACACCCTGCGCAGCAAGCGCAAGACCGGCGAGATCATCTTCTGAGGGCCGAGGCCGCTCAGCGGCCCACCGCCCCATGAGGTTGAGGCGCGAGGGCGCTCAGCGCCCGAAGCCTCGAAACCCGGTCAGACGAAGGGACCACGGATCCATCCGTGGTCCCTTCCTCGTACCCGGGGGAGCGTGGTCTCGATACACGCCGCTCGTTCCTCGCGGCGCACTCGACCAGCGTGGGCTACGAGCTGAGCCGGGAGGCGGCGCCGCGGTCGAGGAACCAGACGGTCTCCTCGAGGCCGCGGGCGCCCGCCGCGGGTGCCTGCTCGACGGGTGCGCCGCCGATCGCCTTGGCGACGGCCTCGGCCTTGTCCTCGCCGGACACGACGAACCACGTGGCGCGGGTGTGGTTGAGCGCCGGGTAGGTCAGCGAGATGCGCTGCGGCGGCGGCTTGGGAGAGTCGAAGACCTCGACGGCCCGGCGCTCGGTCTCGGTGACCTGCGGGTGGCCGGGGAACAGCGACGCGATGTGCGCATCGGGGCCCACGCCCAGCAGGACGACGTCGAACGGGTCGTCGGGAAGCGTCTCGGCGTACGCGTCCGCAGCCTCGGCCATCGACTGGTCGCAGCCGTGGGCGGGCATCGCGTGGACGTGCTCGGCGGGCACCTCGAACCGGTCGAGGAAGCCCTCGCGCGCCTGGCGGTCGTTGCGGTCCTCGTGCCCCTCGGGCACGAACCGCTCGTCGCCCCACCAGTACTCCGCGGCCCGCCAGTCGGCGTCGTGGGCGAGCTCTCCGTAGATCTTCCCGGCGATCGTGCCGCCGGTCAGCACGACGGTCGGCGTGCGGCCGGCGGAGACCGCCTCGGTCACGCGGGCGGCGAGCCGGCGGGCGACGGCCTGGGCCAGCAGCCCGGGGGTGTCGAAGACCTCGATCGCCATGTCAGTCCCTTCCGGTCACCAGGTGCTGGAGCGTCTCGCCGTAGATCTCGTCCGCGTCGAGGCGGCGCAGGTCCTCGGCCAGCAGCTCGGGGATCGTGCGGCGGCGGATCGGCACGACGCGCGGCGACGATCCGGGGACGCTGAACTCGCACGTCATCTCGTCGGTGCGCCGGATGTCGATGTCGCCGACGTCCGTGAACAGCGTGACCCGCTGGATCTGCGAGCCGGAGTCGTCGTCGACGAACTCGATCGGCACGCCCAGGCGACACTCGAGCCACGCCTGCAGGAGCACCGCGACGGGGTTGACGTCGTCGGCCAGGATGCGGCCGCCGGTGGCCGTGCCCGAGGTCTGGTCCAGGGCGGCGGCGAGCAGTGCGCGCCACAGCGTGAGGCGCGTCCAGGCCAGATCGGTGTCGCCGGGCTTGTAGCCGGGCGCCAGCTTGTGCAGCCAGCGCACCGGCTCGGGCGTGCGCTCGGAGTCCGTCAGCCGACGGCGGGCCAGCCGGCCGATGGGGTCGAGCGAGGGCTCCAGCGGGCCGATGCCCGGCCACCAGGCCACGACGGGGGAGTCGGGCAGCAGCAGCGGCAGGACGGCCGACTCGGCGTGCTTCACGAGGGGCCCGGACATGCGCAGCAGGACCGACTCGCCCGGCGAGCCCGCGCCGACGCGGACGCGCGCGTTGAGTCGCGGCTTCCCGCGCCCGTCGCCGAGGATGACGCCGAGCACGCGCGCCGGGTGCTCGTGCTGCAGGACGCTGGCGGACTTCATCACCTCGGCGACGTTGTCCTCGTCGGTGATGATGAGCAGCGTCAGCACCATGTCCATGGCCGGGCTGCCGGCCAGGGAGCGGCCCCGGGTGAGCGCCTTCGCGACCGCGGCCGCGTTGGTGTCCTCGAGGATCTCGTCCATCAGGGTCGCCTCCAGACGCGGCCGTCGCGGGCCAGCATGTCGATCGCGGACTGCGGGCCCCACGTGCCGGCCGGGTACGTGTCGATCGAGCGCTTGCGGGACCAGTGCTCCATGACGGGGTCGAGGATCTCCCAGGACAGCTCGACCTCCTGGTGCTGCGGGAACAGCGGCGGATCGCCCAGCAGCACGTCGAGGATGAGTCGCTCGTACGCCTCGGGGCTGCTCTCGACGAAGGTGCCGCCGTAGACGAAGTCCATGTTGACGTCGCGGATCTCCATCGTGGTGCCGGGCACCTTCGCGCCGAACCGCATCGTGACGCCCTCATCGGGCTGGATGCGCATCACGAGGGCGTTGTGGCCGAGCTCGGTGACGTCGATGTTCTCGAACGGCAGGTGCGGGGCCTTCTTGAAGACGACCGCGACCTCGGTCACGCGCCGGCCGAGGCGCTTGCCCGTGCGCAGGTAGAACGGGACGCCGGCCCAGCGCCGGGTCTCGATGTCGAGGCGCAGCGCGGCGTACGTCTCGGTCAGCGACTTCGGGTCGGTGCCCTCCTCGTCGCGGTAGCCCACGACCGGCTGGCCGCCGGCCCAGCCCTCGACGTACTGGGCGCGGGCCGTGTGCTTGTCGAGGTCCGTGGGCAGCCGCACGCTGCGCAGGACCTTCTGCTTCTCGGCGCGTAGGCTGCCCGCGTCGAACGCGACCGGCTCCTCCATGGCGACGAGCGCCAGCAACTGGAGCAGGTGGTTCTGGATGACGTCGCGCGCGGCGCCGATGCCGTCGTAGTAGCCGGCGCGCGAGCCGATGCCGATGTCCTCGGCCATCGTGATCTGCACGTGGTCGACGTAGTTGGCGTTCCAGACCGGCTCGAACATCTGGTTGGCGAACCGCAGCGCCAGGATGTTCTGGACCGTCTCCTTGCCCAGGTAGTGGTCGATCCGGAAGACCGACTCGCTGTCGAAGACGTTGCCGATCAGCTGGTTGAGCTCCTTGGCCGACTCGAGGTCGTGGCCGAACGGCTTCTCGACCACGACGCGGCGCCAGCCCATGCCGGGCTTGGCGAGACCGTGCTCGTCGATCTTCGACACGACGGTCGGGAACAGGCCCGGCGGGATCGACAGGTAGAAGGCGTGGTTGCCGCCCGTGCCCTGGCTCTCGTCGAGCTTGGTGAGCGTCTTGTTGAGCTCCTCCCACGCGTCGTCGTCGTCGAACTGGCCCGGGACGAACTTGATGCCGGCGGCGAGCTGCTTCCAGACGGTCTCGCTCCACTCGGTGCGGGCGCCGGCCTTGGCCGCCTTCTTCAGCAGCGACGCGAACGTGCCGTCGCCCCAGTCGCGGCGGGCGAAGCCGACCAGGCCGAAGCCCGGCGGCAGCAGGCCGCGGTTGGCCAGGTCGTAGATCGCGGGGATCAGCTTCTTGCGGGCCAGGTCGCCCGTCACGCCGAACATCACGATCGTGCACGGGCCCGCGATGCGGGGCAGGCGGCGGTCGCGCGGGTCGCGCAGCGGGTTCGGGCTCACGCGAGGGCGTCCTTGATCGTGGCGAGGCCGGCGTCCAGGTCGCGCAGGTGCAGTCGCAGCACGGGTCGTCCCTTCTCGCGCAGCACCTGGGCGTCGCCCTGCGCCTGCGACACGATGAACTGGCCGAGGGTGAAGTCGCGGCCGGGGACCGGCACGTCCTCGGCGGGCTCGCACGTGACCTGCAGGAAGACGCCGATCGGCGTGCCGCCCTTGTGGTACTGGCCGGTCGAGTGCAGGAACCGCGGGCCCCAGCCGAACGTGACGGGCCGGCCCAGCTGCGTGGCCAGGGCCGGGGCGAGCGACTCCAGGCCCGCGTGGGCCCAACGGTCGAGGTAGAACTGCAGCGCGAGGTAGCCGTCCTGGCCGACCTCGTCGCGCAGGTCGGCGAGCGCCTCCGCGACGGACCCGGCGGTGGATCCGTAGAGCTCGACGGTGCCGTCGACCGAGTCCGGCTCGGGCAGGCTGGCGCCACCGGAGAGCAGCTCACGCGCGGCGGCCTTGGCGCTTTCGACGTCGGGCTGGTCGAAGGGGTTGATGCCGAGCAGGCGGCCGGCGACCGCGGTCGCGACCTCCCAGATGAGGAACTGGTCGCCGAGCGTGCCGGCCAGCGCGACGGCCCAGTCGTGCTGCGGCAGGTCGTCGGTGCCGAGGTGGACGACGATCTCGTCCGCGGTCACCGGGTCGGTGGGGGCCTGGGCGACCACCGGCAGGATGCCGGTGCCCTCCTTGCCCGTCGACTCCGCCACCAGCTGCTCGGTCCAGTCGCCGACGTTGTGGTCCTCGTGGTCGTACACGACGACCTTGTCGACGCCGTTGCGCGCCGCCACGCCGAGGGCGGCGCCCAGGCGCAGGCCCGGATTCTGCGGGTCGTCGACCGACAGCGGCTCGTCGACCTCGCTGGCCTGGTCCAGCAGGCGGCCGATGTCGGCGCCGGCGAGGCCGCTGGGCACGAGCCCGAACGCCGTCAGCGCGGAGTAGCGGCCGCCGACGTGCGAGTCGGCGCGGAACACGCGGTAGCCCGCGGCCGTCGCCTCCTTGTCGAGGGGCGAGTCCGGGTCGGTGACGATCACGAGGTGCTCGGCCGGGTCGAGGCCGGCGTCGGTGAACGCCTGCTCGAAGATGCGGCGGTGGCTGTCGGTCTCGACGGTGCCGCCGGACTTGCTGGACACGACCACCACGGTCGACTCGAGGTCGTGGATGGCCGAGCGGACCATGTCGGGCTGTGACGAGTCGAGCACGTCGAGCGGCACGCCGTCGGCCTTGCAGATGACCTCGGGTGCGAGCGACGAGCCACCCATGCCGCACAGCACGACGCGCGTGATGCCGCGGCCGTGCAGCTCCTCGCGGAGCGCGGCGATGCGCTCCACGAGGGGCCGCGACGACTCGGCCAGGTTCACCCAGGACAGCCGGATGGAGGCCTCCGACTCGGCGGCGGGACCCCACAGGGTGCCGTCCTGGTCGAAGAGGCGGGACGCGAACCGCTCGGCGACGAGCTGGTCCACGGCTTCGGACACCGCTCCGTCCAGCGGTGTGTGGATGCGGAGTCGGTAGCCCATGGTCAGCCCTTGTTCAGCTCGGCCCGGACGGTCTCGAGGAGCTCGGCCCAGGAGTCGTCGAACTTCTGGAGCCCCTCGACCTCGAGCTTGTCGACGACCTCGTCGTAGGAGATGCCTTGTGCCTCGAGCTGGTCGATGATCTCCTGCGCCTCGGCGGCGCGGCCGGTCACGGTGTCGCCGGTCACCTCACCGTGGTCGGCGAAGGCCTCGAGCGTCTTCTCGGGCATCGTGTTCACGGTGCCGCGGACGACGAGCTCGCTGACGTACAGCGTGTCCGGGTAAGCCGGGTCCTTGACGCCGGTCGAGGCCCACAGCGGACGTTGCGGGTTGGCGCCCTTGGCGAGCAGCTCGCGGGCGCGCTCGCTGTTGAAGACCTCCTCGTAGGCCGCGTACGCGAGCCACGCGTTGGCCAGCGCCGCCTTGCCGCGCAGCGGGCTGTCCTGGGGCAGCCGGCCGTCGACCTCGGCGTCCACGCGGCTGACGAAGAACGAGGCCACCGAGTGGATCGTCGACAGGTCGCGACCCTCCGCGGCGGCCTGCTCGAGGCCGTAGAGGTAGGCGTCCATGACGCCGCGGTAGCGCTCGAGCGAGAAGATCAGCGTCACGTTGACGCTGATGCCCTTGGCGATCGCGGCGGCGATGGCGGGCAGGCCCTCGCGCGTGGCCGGGATCTTCACCATGAGGTTGGGGCGGTCGATCTCGTTCCAGAGCCGCTCGGCCATCTCGACGGTGCCGTCGGTGTCCTTGGCCAGGCCCGGCTCAACCTCGATCGAGACGCGGCCGTCGAGGCCGTTCGTGGCGTCGTAGACGGGACGCAGGATGTCGCACGCGTCGCGGACGTCGGTCGTGGTCAGGGCGAACACGGCGGCGTCGACGTCGGCGCCCGAGGCGCGCAGCTCGCCGACCTGCTGCTCGTACTTCTCGCCCTTGGACAGGGCGGAGGCGAAGATCGTCGGGTTCGTCGTGACGCCGACCACCTTGCCGCTGCTCACGAGCTCGGCGAGGTTGCCGGTCTCGATCCGCTCGCGCGACAGGTCGTCGAGCCAGATCGACACCCCCGCGTCGCCGAGTGCCTTGAGTCGTTCGGTCATGTCGATCTCCTCTGGTCAGTGGGTGGTGTCGGGAAGGACGGGGCCGGTCGGACGGGCGAAGACCGGCACGCCTCCCTCGTGCTGTGCGGCCTGCAGCGACTCGCGCGCGGCCGCGGCGGTCGCGGCCGCCGTGATGCCGAACTTGTCGTACAGCTCGGCGAACGACGCCGAGGCGCCGAAGTGCTCGAGCGACACGATGCGCCCGGCGTCGCCGACGATCTCGCGCCAGCCGAACGCGACCGCGGCCTCGACGGCGACGCGGGCGCGGACGTGCGGCGGGATGACGCTGTCGCGGTACGCCTCGTCCTGCTCCTCGAACCACTCGCGGCACGGCATCGAGACGACGCGCGCGGCGATCCCGTCCTCGGCGAGCAGGCGACGGGCCTCGACGGCCAGCTGGACCTCCGAGCCGGTGGCCACGAGCACGACGTCGGGGACGTCCTTGCCCAGGTCGGCGGGGGAGTCGAGCAGGACGTAGGCGCCCTTGGCGGTCTCGGACGCGGGGGCGTACTCGCCCTCGCGCGGGAAGACCGGCAGGTTCTGGCGGCTCAGGGCGAGCGCGGCGGGACGGTGGCTGCGGTGCAGGATCGCGGTCCACGCGGCGACGGTCTCGTTGGCGTCCGCGGGGCGGACGACGTCGAGGCCGGGGATCGCGCGCAGCGCCGCGAGGTGCTCGACGGGCTGGTGCGTGGGGCCGTCCTCGCCGAGGCCGATCGAGTCGTGCGTCCACACGTAGGTGACGGGCAGCTCCTGCAGCGCGGCCAGCCGGACGGCCGGGCGCATGTAGTCGCTGAAGACCAGGAACGTTCCGCCGTACGGGCGCGTGGGCCCGTGCAGCGCGATGCCGTTCATGATCGAGCCCATCGCGTGCTCGCGGATGCCGAAGTGCAGGACGCGGCCGTACCAGTCGCCGCTGAACTTCTTCGTGGAGTTCTGCGGCGGCAGGAAGGACGGCTGGTCCTTCGGGGTCGTGTTGTTCGAGCCGGCGAGGTCGGCCGAGCCGCCCCACAGCTCGGGCAGGTGCGGTGCCGCGGCGGTCAGGAAGTCGCCCGAGGCGACGCGCGTGGCGACGCCCTTGTCGTTCGGCTCGTAGACCGGCAGGTCGGCGTCCCAGCCGTCGGGCAGGCGACGGTCCAGGAGGCGGTCGAGCAGCGCCTTGCGCTCGCTGTTGGCCTCGGCCCACAGGTCGAAGCGCGTCGTCCACTCCTCGTGGGCCGCCGCGCCGCGCTCGAGCGCCTTGCGCGTGTGCTCGATCACGTCGTCCGGCACGGCGAAGTCGACCTCGGGGTCGAAGCCGAGCAGCTCCTTGGTGGCCTTGATCTCGTCGGCGCCGAGGGCCGAGCCGTGCGACGCGCCCGTGTTCTGGGCGTTCGGCGCGGGCCACGCGATGATCGTGCGCAGCACGATGAGGCTGGGGCGGTCCGTGACGGACTTGGCCGCCGCGAACGCGTCGGCGAGGGCGTGGACGTCCTCGCGGTACTCGCCGCCGCCGTGGGTCCAGTCGACGGTCTGGACGTGCCAGCCGTACGCCTCGTAGCGCAGGGCGACGTCCTCGGTGAACGCGACGTCGGTGTCGTCCTCGATCGAGATCTTGTTGTCGTCGTAGAGGACCGTCAGGTTGCCCAGCTGCTGCAGGCCGGCGAGCGAGGAGGCCTCGCCCGAGACGCCCTCCTGCAGGTCGCCGTCGGAGCAGATGGCGTAGATGTCGTGGTCGAACGGGCTCTCGCCGGGACCGGCGAACGGGTCCAGCAGGCCGCGCTCGCGACGGGCCGCCATGGCCATGCCGACGGCGTTCGCGACGCCCTGGCCGAGGGGCCCCGTGGTCACCTCGACGCCCGGGGTGTGGCCGTACTCCGGGTGGCCCGGCGTCTGGCTGCCCCACGTGCGCAGGCTCTTGAGATCGTCGAGCGACATCGGGTAGCCGGCCAGGAAGAGCTGGATGTACTGGGTGAGGCTCGAGTGGCCGCACGAGAGCACGAACCGGTCGCGGCCGAGCCACGTCGGATCGGCGGGGTCGTGCCGCATGAGCTTCTGGTAGATCAGGTAGGCGGCGGGCGCCAGGCTCATCGCCGTGCCGGGGTGGCCGTGGCCGGCCTTCTGGACGGCGTCGGCGGCCAGCAGGCGCGTGGTGTTCACCGCACGGTCGTCCACCTCCGACCAGTCGATCGTCGGTTCGGTGGATCGGGGGGCGTTGGTCACCGCTGCACTCCTGGGTTCACGTCGGTCGTCACACGAGGTCTGCGTCTCGAGCCTATCCGCCGGGCATTAGACTGTGCCATGTGACCGTCCTACCGCACACGACCGCTGACGACACCCTCGTCGAACGTCCGAGCCGGCGCGACGTGGTCGCGGCGTACGTGGCGCTCACCAAGCCTCGCATCATCGAGCTGCTCCTGCTCACCACCGTCCCGGTGATGTTCCTGGCGCAGCGCGGCGTGCCGGACCTGTGGCTCGTGCTGGCGACGTTCGTCGGCGGTGCGCTCTCGGCGGGCTCGGCCAACGCGCTGAACTGCGTCGTCGACGCCGACATCGACCAGAAGATGCGCCGCACCGCGCGCCGTCCGCTGCCGCGCCACCAGGTGGGCACCCGCAACGCGCTCGTGTTCGGCCTCGTCCTCGGCGTCGTGTCGACGCTGTGGCTGGGCCTGTTCGTCAACTGGCTGTCCTCGGCGCTCGCGCTGGCGGCCAACGTGTTCTACGTCGTGGGCTACACGATGATCCTCAAGCGCCGCACCACCCAGAACATCGTCTGGGGCGGCGCCGCGGGCTGCTTCCCGCCGCTCATCGGCTGGACGGCCATCACCAACGAGGTCGCCTGGACGCCGATCCTGCTGTTCCTCGTCGTGTTCTTCTGGACGCCGCCGCACTTCTGGGCGCTGGCGATGCGCTACCGCGAGGACTACGCGCGCGCGTCCGTGCCGATGCTGCCCTCGGTCACGACCTCGGCCGAGGTCGGCCGTCAGATCGTCCGCTACACGTGGGCCACGGTGCTCACGTCCGTCGCGGTCTGGCCCGTCGCCGACACCGGCTGGTTCTACCCGGCGATGGCGATGCTGCTCGGCATCGTGTTCCTGATCGAGGCGTACGACCTGCGCGCCCGCGCCCGCGAGACCGAGGAGCTGTCGATCATCAAGCCGATGCGACTGTTCCACTTCTCGAACGCGTACCTGGCGCTGCTGTTCGTCGCCGCCGCGGTCGACCCCTTCCTCGGCTGACCCCCGCGGCGCACGCGTCGTAGGCTCGGGCCATGCGAGCCATGCTGAGCTGGATCCTGCCCGCCGTCGCCACGTTCGCCGCGTGGTGGATCTTCCTGGGCGTCGACGAGGACGACCAGTACACCGTCGGCCAGGTCGCCGGCCTCGTGGTGGTCCTGCTCGTCGTCGGCATCGTCTGCGGCTGGCTCGCGCGCCGGAACGACCTCCTGCCGTTCGTCGTGAGCGCCACGATGGGCGTCGCGGCCGCGTGCTGGACCGGCTGGTCCGACGACGAGAGCGGCCTGTTCGTGGTCGGCTGGATCATGGTGACGGTCGCCATGGCGCTGGTCGCCACGGCGGTCATCGTCGGCTCGTGGGCCATGCGCCGCAGGCTGAGCGCGGACGACGGCCGCGTCGGGTGAGTCCGCGGATCGAGCCGATCGGCCCCGACGACTGGCGGCGCTGGCGCGACGTCCGCGTGCGGGCGCTCGCCGAGGACCCGGACGCGTTCGCCTGCTCGGCCCACCTGCTCGGCGCCGACGCGCCCGAGGAGCAGTGGCGACGCGCCCTCGGCGACCGGACGATCCACCTCGCCGTCGACGCAGGCCGCGACGTGGGCATGATCGGTCTCCGCCCCGGCGCGGAGCCGGAGCTGGTCTCGATGTGGGTCGCGCCGGAGGCGCGGCGCGCCGGGGTCGGCCGGCTGCTCGTCGACGCCGTCCTCGAGCAGGCGGGGGAGCGCCCCGTGATCCTGCGCGTCATGGCGGGCAACGACGCCGCGATCGCCTTCTACGCGGGTCGCGGGTTCGTGCTGACGAGCCGCGAGCCCGACCAGGAGGGCGCGCTCACGATGCGGCGGGCCGCGCCAGCAGCACGAGGCGCGTGGCCACGGCCAGCAGGACGGCCGCGCCGACCAGGTGCACCGCCACCAGGACCCACGGCAGATCAGTGAAGTACTGCACGTAGCCGATCAGGCCCTGGGCCAGGCCGACCGCCAGCACGAGGACGGCGGCGCGCCGGGCGCGGCCGTGCAGCATCACGACGGCCGCGACGACCAGGGCGATGAAGACCCACACGCTGATCGCGTGCGTCCGGCTCCACCACGCCGGATCGAGTCCGTTGCGCGGCGCGTCCGCGTCGCCGGCGTGCGGACCGCTGCCCGTCACGATCGTCCCGAGGTAGATGGCGACCAGCAGGACGAGGAACGCGGCGCGCACGACGAGCGCGGGAGTGCGGGGCACGCGCTCCTCGTCCTCGCGCCGGACGCCGGCCAGGAAGACGGTCGCCGCGACCACGAGGGCCATCGACAGCACGAGGTGCAGCGAGACGATCCACGGGTTGAGGTCCGTCAGGACGGTGATGCCGCCGATGACGCCCTGGAACGGGATGCCGATGGCGATGCCGAGGGCCAGGCGCAGCTGCAGCCGGGTGGCGTCGAGCCAGCGCCACGTCGCGATGAGCGTGCCGATCGCGATGACCATGAGCGCGTAGGTGAGCGTGCGGTTGCCGAACTCGATGACGCCGTGCCAGCCGAGCGCGCCGTGCGGGACGAACGACTCGTCCGTGCAGCGCGGCCACGTGGGGCAGCCCAGGCCCGAGCTGGTCAGCCGGACGAGTCCGCCCGTGAGGATGATGAGGGTGTTCGCGACGAGGTTCGCCCACGCCCACTTCTCGACCGTCGCCCGCGACACCGTGCGGCGCGACGCCGTGCTCATTCCCATCGGAACCACCTTCCGGCGGCGCCCGCGGACACGACGGCCCACACGGCGAGCACCGCCACCTCGACCGTACCGGGGGACCCGGTCACGAATGCCTGGCGAAGACCCTCGCCGAGGGCGCCGGAGGGCAGCGCGGTGAGCGCGCTCTCGACGGCGGACGGATAGCGGTCGAGCGGCAGCAGGACGCCGCCACCGACCAGGAGCAGCACGTAGACCAGGTTGGCCAGGGCGAGCGTCGCCTCGGCGCGCAGCGTGCCGGCCATGAGGAGCCCGAGGCCGCCGAAGGCGACCGTCGCGAGGACGGCCAGGACGACGAGCCACAGCCAGGCGGTCGCGCCGCCACCGGGACGCCAGCCCAGCGCGACGGCGAGGGCGCCCAGGACGACGAACTGGCCCAGCTGCAGCAGCACGACCGCCAGCACCTTGCCGCCCAGCAGTCCCGAGCGCGACAGGGGAGTCGCGCCGAGTCGCTTGAGGACGCCGTAGCGGCGCTCGAACGCCGTGGCGATCGCCAGGGACGTGAAGGAGGTCGACAGGATCGCCAGGCCCAGGACCCCGGGCGCGACCGTGTCGATCGGCCGGTCGCCGCCGACGAGGCGGTCCGAGCGCGATCCGGCGACGAGCAGCAGCACGGGGATGACGAAAGTCAGCAGCAGCTGCTCGCCGTTGCGCAGCGTCAGCCGCAGCTCCATCGCGGTCTGCGTCAGCAGCCGGCGCGCGGGCGCGGCGGCGCCGGGCGCGGGGGAGAGGTCGAGGTGGCTCATCGCAGTTCCCGTCCGGTCAGCTCGAGGAAGCGGTCCTCGAGGGTCTGCTGCTCGACCAGCACGGACTCCAGCAGGACGTCGTGGGCGGCGCACCAGCCGGTGACGCGGTGCAGGACGGCCGGGTCGACCCGCGTGGCGAGGACGTAGTGGCCGGGGCTCGGCTCCGTGGCGGTCGAGCCCTCGGGCAGCTCCTCGGCCAGGGCGTCGAGGTCGAGGCCGGCGCGGGCGCGCAGGCGGATGGTGTTGCGGGCGCCGGCCGTGACGAGCTCGGCGGCCGTGCCGGAGGCGATCACGCGGCCGGCGTCGATGATGTGGACGAAGTCCGAGAGCTCCTGCGCCTCGTCCATGTAGTGCGTCGTCAGGACGGTCGTCACGCCGTGGTCGCGCAGCTCGGCCACGAGGTCCCACGTCGCCCGGCGCGACTGCGGGTCGAGGCCGGCGGTCGGCTCGTCGAGGAAGACCAGCTCGGGACGGCCGACGATCGCCATCGCGAGGGACAGCCGCTGCTTCTGGCCGCCCGAGAGGCGGCGGTACGGCGTCCGCGCGAAGCCGGTCATCCCGAGCCGCTCGACGAGCGGCTCGACGGGCAGGGGAGCGGCGTACAGCGCGGCCATGTGGCGCAGCATCTCCTCGGCGCGCACGCCGAGCCAGGCCCCGCCGGACTGCAGCATGACGCCCACGCGGGGGCGCAGCGCCGCGGCGTCGGCGACCGGATCGAGTCCCAGCACCCGCACGGTGCCGGACTGCGGGCGGCGGAAGCCCTCGCAGGTCTCGATCGTGGTGGTCTTGCCGGCGCCGTTGGGGCCGAGGATCGCGGTGACCGTCCCGGGCTCGACCGTGAGGCTCAGCCCGTCGACGGCCCGCACGACGTCGCCGCGGCGGCCGTAGTGCATGACGAGGTCGCGAACCTCCACGGCGGGAGTGATCGTCGTCGAGGGCACCGGAACATTCTAGGTGTGGCAGGTTGGGGCCATGGACCTGCCCGTGATGCCGCCGCTGGCGCCGATGCTCGCGAAGTCCGCCAAGGCCGTCCCGCGCGGCGACGGCTGGCTGTTCGAGCCGAAGTGGGACGGCTTCCGGGCGATCATCTTCCGCGACGGGGACGAGGTCCAGATCGTGAGCCGCTCGGGCAAGCCGCTGACGCGGTACTTCCCCGAGGTGGTCGAGTCGATCCGTGCCAACGCGCCCGCGCGGTGCGTGCTCGACGGCGAGATCGTCATCGCCCGGGACGGCCGGCTGAGCTTCGACGCGCTGTCGAACCGCATCCATCCGGCGGAGTCCCGCGTCGACCTGCTCAGCCGCGAGACGCCCGCCTCGTTCGTCGCGTTCGACCTGCTGGCGCTCGACGACCGCTCGTTCGTCGAGGAGCCGCTGTCCGTGCGGCGCCCGGCACTGGTGGAGGCGCTCGCGGCGGCGGCCGACCCGGTCCACGTCACGCGAGTGACCGAGGACCCCGACGAGGCGGAGGAGTGGTTCGCCACGTTCGAGGGCGCGGGCCTGGACGGGGTGGTCGCGAAGGAGCTCTCGGGCCCGTACACGCCCAACGGCCGCACGATGCTCAAGGTCAAGCACGCACGCACGGCGGACGTCGTCGTCGCGGGATACCGCCTGCACAAGAACTCGACCGCGTCGCGCCCGCTGCTGGGCTCGCTCCTGCTCGGCCTGTACGCCGACGACGGGCGCCTGCAGCACGTCGGGGTGGCGGCGTCCTTCACCGAGGCGCGCCGGGCGGAGCTGATCGACGAGCTCGCGCCCCTGCTGCTCACGGACGGCGAGTCCCACCCGTGGGACCGGTGGCAGGACGAGGCCGCCCAGGCGTCGGGTCGCCTGCCCGGCGGCCAGAGCCGCTGGACCGGAACGAAGGACCTGTCGTTCGTCCCGCTGCGCCCCGAGCGGGTGGTCGAGGTCGGCTACGAGCACATGGAGGGCGAGGGCGACCAGGCGCGCTTCCGCCACATGGCGCGGTTCAAGCGCTGGCGCCCGGACCGCGAGCCGGAGTCGTGCACCTACGAGCAGCTCGAGGAGGTCGCGCGGTACGACCTCGGGGACGTGCTGCTCTAGGGGGTCCAGCGGCAGGTCGCGACGCCACCCGGCGACGCCGAGCTCGTCTGCACCAGGGTGCTTCCGTCGGCGTCGACGATGCGGCACGTCGTGATGTCCCGCCCGTCGTTCGCGCTGGCCTGGACGTAGACCTCGCCGTCGACCACGGAGAGATCGCTGCTCCAGCCGGGGTCGACCGCGCTCTCCTGGTACCAGCCGCTGCCGTCGTACCACTCGACGTCGACGCCCGTGCCGGCGCGCGAGTCGACCTCGAGCGTGTAGAGCGCGCCCTCGTCGCCGTCCGCGCCGGCGTCGCCCAGGTCGACGTCCTCCATGGCGAACAGCGAGGAGACGACGAACAGCAGCACGATCCCGATGGCGACCGCCGCCGCCACGAACGGACCGCGACGGGCCGGGCGGTGAAGGACGGACGGCCGCGAGGTGGACTCCGGCGTGCTCAGCTGTCCGAGCGGGACCCGCTGCCCGTTGAGCATCATGAAGCCGTCGGGGAGCCGGTCGCGGCCCGCCGGGCGGCCGGCCGAGGCGGGACGCCCGGCCCCCTCCACGCGGTCGGTCCAGCGCTGGCCGTCCCAGTAGCGGCGGCCGCCGCTCCCGGCCGGGTCGTCGTACCACCCCGCGGGCGGCCTCTGCTGGCTCACGCGGCGACCCTAGCCGAACGGACGGTCCTCCGGAGCGGATCATCCAAGCGCAGCGGTACCCCACTTGATCCGCTCGTGATCGTTGAGCGAATCACGTCCGAAGTGGCCCGCGATGTGTCGAACGACGGGATCACCTTCTTGTGACGACGACAGGGGAGCGGCCGACCTGTTCGCAGCGTCTGTTCGGCGCGCGTCGGTCATGCTGCAAGAGCCCGCCGAAGTGGGGCAGGCCATCCAGCCGGCCCCACTTCGATGCCGCTCACGTCACAGGATCGACAAGCCGGGGCGTCGGCCAGGACGCGGGGAGTTCGCTCGATGTCCCCAGACTGCAGCGAGGCGGTGCTGACGGAGGGGTCGAACGGCTCCGCGCCACCGTTGACGATGACGACCTCGAAAGAGAGGTACGCCGGGGCCTCGTCCGCAGCGGCGTACTCGCTGGGCTTGAAGGGCTTGGGCTTCCCCACGCGGATGGAGACGCCGTCTTCATACTTGTAGGTCTCGCCGAACGTGAGGGTGCTGTCCTCCGGCGCCTCGTCCGAGGCTTCCTCAGCCGGCTGCGCTTCTGAACTGGACGCGTTGCTCCCGACCTCGGGATCGGACTTCTCTCCGGTCTTGGTCGCACATCCAGACGCGAGGAGCACCGAGAGGACTACGGCTGCAGCCATGTTGGTTCGCTTCATGAAACGCAAGTCACCGTCTAGTAGCGGCGTACCGAAGGAACTGTCACGAAGTGGCCCGATAGGACTTAGGTCCCCTCCGGACGACGTGGGTTCAGCGTCGTCAGTCCTGCTTCTTGCGCGAGGGCTGCACGCGGCGCGGCTCGCCGGGCATCTTCGGGTAGTCGGGCGGGTAGGGCATCTCGCCCAGGCCGTTCTCCTCGTCACGGTCGTACCAGTCGAGCAGCGTCTGGATCGAGTGGTGGACGTCGTCGATCTCGGTCCACGGGTCCGGGCGCTTCTCCAGCAGCGAGGGCACGGTCGTGAGGTTCAGCTCGCGGGGGTCCTCGACGTCGAACAGCTCGTCCCACGTGAGGGGAGTGGAGACGGGGGCGCCGGGCTTCGGCCGCAGGCTGTAGGCGCTCGCGATCGTGCGGTCGCGCGCGTTCTGGTTGAAGTCGACGAAGATCCGCTCGCCGCGCTCCTCCTTCCACCAAGCCGTCGTGACGCCCTCGTCGCGGCGCTCCAGCTCGCGGCCGAACGCGAGGGCCGCGTGCCGCACGTCGGTGAACGTCCAGCGCGGCTCGATCCGCGCGAAGATGTGCACGCCGCGGTTGCCGCTGGTCTTGGCGAAACCGCGGATGCCGATCTCCTCGAGCAGCTCCTTGGCGACCCTCGCGACGCGCTGGGCGTCGCGGAAGCCGGTGCCCGGCTGGGGATCGAGGTCGATGCGCAGCTCGTCCGGGTGGTCGACGTCCGCGCGCCGCACGGGCCACGGGTGGAACGTCAGCGTGCCCATGTGCGCCGCCCACGCGGCCACGGCGATCTCGGTGGGGCAGATCTCGTCGGCCCGCCGCCCGGAGGGGAAGTGGATGCGGACGGTCTCGAGATACGGGGGAGCGCCCTGGGGGACGCGCTTCTGGTAGAACGCGTCGCCGTGGCTGTCGGACCGCGTGGCCATCACCATGTCCTCGCGGTAGCCCTTGGGCCAGCGCTCGAGCGTGGTGGGACGCTCGCGCAGCGCGCGCATGAGCCCGTCCTCGACCGTCACGAAGTACTCGACGACCTCGAGCTTGCTGATCGCCGGCGTGCGCTCGGTCGCCTCGTAGATGACCCGGTCCGGACTCGACACGCGGACGGTGCGCCCACCGGCCTCGACCTCGGCTGCTGTTGCCCCCATGGCCCGACCCTAGCGTCGTGTCGCGATGAGGCACGGCTCACTGAGGCGAGCCTTCGTTGAACGGGGGGAATCATTAACGTCACAATGGTGTTGTGAAAAACGTGCGCGTGAGTCATGAGGTGTCGTCGGCCGACGACCTCAGCACGCGCGAACGCGTCGCCGAGAGCATCCTGGCCAACGGTCCCAGCACCGCCTCGGCCCTCGCCGAGCGACTCGGGCTGACCCCTGCGGCCGTCCGCCGCCACCTCGAGGCCCTGCTGGAGTCCGGCCAGGTCGAGGCCCGCGAGCAGCGCGTCCGCGGCGAGCGCCGCCGGGGCCGCCCCGCCCGCGTGTTCGCCCTCACCGACGCCGGCCGCGACGGCTTCGAGCACTCCTACGACGACCTCGCCGCGCAGGCGCTGCGGTTCCTGCGCGACGCGGGCGGCGACGAGGCGGTCACCGCCTTCGCCCGCGCCCGCCTCGCCGAGTTCCGCCGCCGCTACGAGCGCGTGCTGGCCGGCGTGCCGGTCGAGGACCAGCCCGCCGTGCTCGCCCGCGCGCTGACCGAGGACGGCTTCGCCGCCTCCACCAGCTCCACGGCGCTCGGCGAGCAGATCTGCCAGCACCACTGCCCGGTCGCCCACGTGGCCGAGGAGTTCCCCCAGCTGTGCGAGGCTGAGACCGAGATCTTCGGCGAGCTGCTGGGCTCGCACGTCCAGCGGCTGGCCACCATCGCCCACGGCGACGGCGTCTGCACCACGCACCTGCCGCGCGCCACCCAGTCCACCACTGCTGTGTCACACAACCCTGTGTCATCAACCGAAGGGGAGTCGTCATGACGACCACGAACGACACGACCTCGATCGAGGACCTGAACCCGGGTCTGAAGGAGGTCGGCAACTACGAGTTCGGCTGGCACGACGCCGATGTCGCCGGAGCGAGCGCGCAGCGCGGCCTCAACGACGCCGTCGTCCGCGACATCTCGTCGAAGAAGAACGAGCCCCAGTGGATGCTCGACCTGCGCCTGAAGGGCCTCAAGCTCTTCGAGCGCAAGCCGATGCCGACGTGGGGCGCCGACCTCGACGAGATCGACTTCGACAACATCAAGTACTTCGTCCGTTCCACCGAGAAGCAGGCGACCTCGTGGGAGGAGCTCCCCGAGGACATCAAGAACACGTACGACCGCCTGGGCATCCCCGAGGCCGAGAAGCAGCGCCTCGTCGCCGGCGTCGCCGCGCAGTACGAGTCCGAGGTCGTCTACCACCAGATCCGCGAGGATCTGGAGGAGCAGGGCGTCATCTTCCTCGACACGGACACCGCGCTCAAGGAGCACCCCGAGATCTTCGAGGAGTACTTCGGCACGGTCATCCCGGTCGGCGACAACAAGTTCGCCGCGCTCAACACGGCCGTGTGGTCCGGTGGCTCGTTCATCTACGTGCCCAAGGGCGTCCACGTCGACATCCCGCTGCAGGCCTACTTCCGGATCAACACCGAGAACATGGGCCAGTTCGAGCGGACGCTGATCATCGCCGACGAGGACTCCTACGTCCACTACGTCGAGGGCTGCACGGCGCCGATCTACAAGACCGACTCGCTGCACTCGGCCGTCGTCGAGATCATCGTGAAGAAGGGCGCCCGCGTCCGCTACACGACGATCCAGAACTGGTCGAACAACGTGTACAACCTGGTGACGAAGCGCGCCACGTGCGAGGCCGGCGCCACGATGGAGTGGGTCGACGGCAACATCGGCTCCAAGGTCACCATGAAGTACCCGGCCGTCTACCTCATGGGCGAGCAGGCGCGCGGCGAGACGCTGTCGATCGCCTTCGCCGGCGAGGGCCAGTACCAGGACACCGGCGCCAAGATGGTGCACGTCGCCCCGAACACCTCCAGCTCGATCCTGAGCAAGTCCGTCGCCCGTGGCGGCGGCCGCACGTCCTACCGCGGCCTGCTGCAGGTCAACGAGGGCGCCGAGGGCTCGGCCAGCACGGTCAAGTGCGACGCGCTCCTGGTCGACCAGATCAGCCGCTCGGACACGTACCCCTACGTCGACGTCCGCGAGGACGACGTGACCCTCGGCCACGAGGCGACCGTCTCCAAGGTCAGCGACGACCAGCTCTTCTACTTCATGCAGCGCGGCATGGAGGAGGACGAGGCCATGGCGATGATCGTCCGCGGCTTCGTCGAGCCCATCGCCCGCGAGCTCCCCATGGAGTACGCGCTGGAACTGAACCGACTGATCGAGCTGCAGATGGAGGGTGCTGTCGGATGACCGCGACCATCGAGGGAAGCGACCAGAACCTGGCCGGGGCGCTGGAGCTGGACCACGTCCAGTCCCACCTGCACCCCGAGCCGTCGTACGACGTCGCCGACCACCCCAAGCCCACGGGCCTGGAGGAGATCTGGCGCTTCACCCCGCTGAAGCGCCTGCGTGGCCTGCTCGACGGCACGCCGTCGGACGCGCACCTGCAGTGGAAGGACGAGCTGCCGGCCGGCGCCACGCTGAGCGAGATCTCCACCGACGAGGCCAAGGCCCTCGGCGGCATCGCGCCGCTGGACCGCCTCGCGGCCCTCGCGGTCGAGAACGCCGGTGGCGCCGCGCTGCTGACGATCGACGGCGAGCTCGACGCCCCCGCGCGCGTCACGCTCACCGGCAGCTCGGTCGACCAGACCGTGTGGGGCCACGTCGTGGTCAAGGTCGCGCCCTTCTCGAAGGCCACGATCCTGTTCGACCACGTCGGCTCGGCCACGTACGCCACGAACGTCACGTACCTCGTGGGCGACGGCGCGCAGCTCGACGTCGTCAACCTGGCCGACTGGGAGGACGACTCCGTCCACAGCGTCCAGAACGGCATCAGCGTCGGCCGTGACGCGACGGTGCGCTTCTTCGAGTTCACGCTCGGCGGCGACGTCGTCCGCTCCTCGACCAACGTCGACTACCGCGGCACCGGCGGCTCGGTGGACCTGCTCGGCATCTACTTCGCCGACGCCGGCCAGCACCTCGAGCACCGCCAGTTCGTCGACCACACGGCGCCCAAGACGCGCAGCAACGTCGAGTACAAGGGCGCGCTGCAGGGCCAGGACGCGCACACCGTGTGGATCGGCAACGTCCTGATCCGCAAGGTGGCCGAGGGCATCGAGACGTTCGAGCACAACGACAACCTCGTGCTCACCGACGGCGCGCGCGCCGACTCGGTGCCGAACCTCGAGATCGAGACGGGTGACATCGCGGGCGCGGGCCACGCGTCCACGACCGGCCGCTTCGACGACGAGCACCTGTTCTACCTGCAGAGCCGCGGCATCGACCCGACCGAGGCCAAGCGCCTCGTCGTCCACGGCTTCTTCAACGACATCATCCGCCGGATCGGCGTCGAGGACCTGCAGGACCGCCTCATGGCGGCCATCGAGGACGAGCTGGCCACCGTGGTCGGCGCTCCCGCGGCGGTGACCGCGTGACGTTCCGCGAGGTGGCGAAGCTCGCCGACGTCCCCGAGGGCGCGGCCCTGGGCATCGAGTTCGAGGGCCACGACCTGGCCCTGGTGCGCGACGGCGACACCGTCTACTGCATCCAGGACTGGTGCTCGCACGCCGAGATCCCGCTGTCCGACGGCGACGTCGAGGGCTGCGAGATCGAGTGCTTCCTGCACGGCTCGCGCTTCGACCTGCGGACCGGCAAGGCGCTCAGCCTGCCGGCGACCGAGCCCGTCCCCGTCTACCAGACCAAGATCGAGGGAGAGACCGTGTGGGTCGACCTCCCCAACCAAGGAGAGAACGCATGAGCACCCTGGAGATCAAGAACCTCCACGTCTCCGTCGAGACCGAGGACGGCGCGAAGGAGATCCTGCGCGGCGTCGACCTGACCATCAACTCCGGCGAGGTCCACGCCATCATGGGCCCGAACGGCTCGGGCAAGTCCACGCTGGCCTATTCGATCGCCGGTCACCCCAAGTACGACGTGACCGAGGGCGAGGTGCTGCTGGACGGCGAGAACATCCTCGAGATGAGCGTCGACGAGCGTGCCCGCGCCGGCCTGTTCCTCGCGATGCAGTACCCGGTCGAGATCCCGGGCGTCTCGGTCGCGAACTTCCTGCGCACCGCCAAGACCGCCATCGACGGCGAGGCGCCCAAGCTGCGCACGTGGGTCAAGGACGTCAACGCCGCTCTCGAGCGCATGACGCTCGATCCGTCGTTCGCGTCGCGCTCGGTCAACGAGGGCTTCTCCGGTGGCGAGAAGAAGCGTCACGAGATCGCCCAGCTCGAGCTGCTGAACCCGAAGTTCGCGGTGCTCGACGAGACCGACTCCGGCCTGGACATCGACGCCCTGCGCGTCGTCTCCGACGGCGTCAACCGCTACTCGTCGCAGGGCGACCGCGGCGTCCTGCTGATCACGCACTACACGCGCATCCTGAACTACATCCAGCCCGACTACGTCCACGTCTTCGTGGCCGGTCGCCTGGCCGAGACCGGCGGTCGTGAGCTCGCCGAGCAGCTCGAGGCCGAGGGCTACGACAAGTTCGTCAAGGCGGCCGTCTGATCATGACCGGCTACGACGTCGAGGCCGTACGCAAGGACTTCCCGATCCTCTCCAGGACGCTGGCGGGCGATCGCCCGTTGGTGTACCTGGACAGCGCCAACACGTCGCAGAAGCCGCGTCAGGTCGTCGAGGCGATCGAGCGTCACTACCTCGAGCACAACGCGAACGTCGCGCGCGCCATGCACCAGCTCGGTGCCGAGGCCAGCGAGGCGTTCGAGCTCGGGCGCGACAAGGTGGCGTCGTTCATCGGCGCGCCGCGTCGCGACGAGGTGATCTTCACGAAGAACGCGTCCGAGGCGCTCAACCTCGTGGCGCGCGTCCTCGGTGACGCCGGTCGCGTCGGCGCCGGCGACGAGATCGTGGTGACCCAGATGGAGCACCACTCCAACCTCGTGCCGTGGCAGCTGCTCGCGCAGCGCACGGGCGCCGACCTTCGCTGGTACGGCGTGACGCCCGAGGGTCGCCTCGACCTGGACTCGCACACGCTGACCGAGCGCACCAAGGTCGTCGCGGTCACGTGGGTGTCGAACATGCTTGGCACGATCAACACGGTCGCCGAGGTCGTGCGCCGCGCCCGTGAGGTCGGTGCGCTCGTCGTCATCGACGCCTCCCAGGCCGTGCCGCAGCTGCCCGTCGACGTGGCGGCCCTCGGTGCCGACTTCGTCGCGTTCACCGGCCACAAGATGGTCGGTCCGACGGGCATCGGCGTCCTGTGGGGCCGTTACGACCTGCTCGCCGAGCTGCCGCCGTTCCTCGGCGGCGGCGAGATGATCGAGACCGTGTCGATGGACGCCACGACGTTCGCGGCGCCGCCGCACCGGTTCGAGGCGGGCACGCCGCCGATCGCGCAGTCGGTCGGCCTCGGCGCGGCCGTGGACTACCTGACCGAGCTCGGCATGGAGAACGTCGCCGCGCACGAGCAGCAGATCACGGCCTACGCGCTGGCCGCGATGAACGAGCTGCCGGGCGTGACGATCGTGGGTCCGAAGGAGCCGGTCGACCGCGGGGGAGCGATCAGCTTCACCGTGGACGGCGTGCACCCGCACGACGTCGCGCAGCTGCTCGACTCGCAGGGCGTCGCCGTGCGCGCCGGTCACCACTGCGCCAAGCCGCTGCACCAGTGCTTCGGCGTGCAGTCCACGACCCGCGCGTCGTTCTACCTCTACACGACCGAGGCCGAGATCGACGCGCTCGTCGCGGGCATCCGCCACACCCAGTCGTACTTCGGAGCGTGACCTGATGAACGCAGCCAACGTCGATGCGATGTACCAGGAGATCATCCTGGACCACTACAAGAACCCCCACGGGGCGGGACTGCGCGAGCCGTTCGAGGCGCAGGTCCACCACGTGAACCCGACCTGCGGCGACGAGATCACGCTGCGCGTGCACGTCAACGACAACCGCGTCGCCGACATCTCGTACGACGCCCAGGGCTGCTCGATCAGCCAGGCGTCGGCCTCGGTGCTGAACGACCTCGTCGTCGGCAAGAGCGTCGAGGACGGGCTGGCCACGCTGGACGTGTTCCAGGAGCTCATGCAGGGCCGTGGCCAGGTCGAGCCGAACGAGGACGTACTCGAGGACGGCATCGCCTTCGCCGGTGTCGCCCAGTTCCCCGCGCGCGTGAAGTGCGCACTGCTGGCCTGGATGGCCTGGAAGGACGCCGTCGCGCAAGCGGCGGCCAAGGAGGACTCATGACCACCGATCACAGCGACCTGCCCGACGTGGCGCCCGCCGGCGCCACCACCCAGGACGACGTCTGGGAGGCCATGAAGGACGTCGTCGACCCCGAGCTGGGGATCAACGTCGTCGACCTCGGCCTGGTCTACGGCATCCACACCGACGAGCACAGCAACGCCGTGCTGCAGATGACGCTCACCTCGGCGGCGTGCCCGCTGACCGACGTCATCGAGGACCAGACGCGCGCCGCGCTCGACGGCCTCGTGAACGACTTCCGGATCGACTGGGTCTGGATGCCGCCGTGGGGCCCGGACAAGATCACCGACGACGGCCGCGAGATGCTGCGCGCCCTCGGCTTCAACATCGGCTGACGGCTTCGCGAGCCGCGGCCCGACGCCGCCGCCCTGCCGACTTTCGGAACGGGATCCACTCTTCCTCCCCGGAGGAACGTGGATCCCGTTCCGAAAGTCGCGCGGGGGAGCGGCCGGTCCCGTGCCGCCCGCGGATTTCGCGCTGCGGGCATCGCTCCGTAGACTGCCTCGGTGGACATGATCCGGCTGGAGTGACGCGCGAGCCCCTGCTCGACCCGCGACCTCGCCCCGTCCACCCCTCACGAAGGCTCTTCCATGATCACCGCTTCCAACGTGGAGCTGCGCTTCGGCGCGCGCGTCCTGATGTCCGACGTCTCCTTCCGGGTGACCAAGGGCGACAAGATCGGCCTCGTCGGCCGCAACGGTGCCGGCAAGACGACGCTCACCAAGATGCTGGCGGGCGCCGGTGGCGAGCCGGCCCAGGGATCGATCACCCGCTCGGGGACGGTCGGCTACCTGCCGCAGGACCCCAAGACGGGTGACCTGACGATCTCCGCTCGGGACCGGATCCTCTCGGCCCGTGGCCTCGACGACGCCCTGCGCCGCATGCGCCAGGCCGAGAAGGACATGGCGTCGGAGGACTCGTCGGTCGCCGAGGACGGCATGCGCCGGTACGCGCGCGCCGACGCCGACTTCGGCGCCGCCGGTGGCTACGCCGTTGAGGCCGAGGCCGCGACGATCTCGCACGCGCTCGGCCTGCCGGACCGCATCCTCGAGCAGCCGCTGTCGACGCTCTCGGGCGGCCAGCGACGCCGCATCGAGCTCGCGCGCATCCTGTTCAGCGATGCCGACACGATGCTGCTCGACGAGCCGACCAACCACCTCGACGCCGACTCGATCGTGTGGCTGCGCGGCTTCCTGCAGACGTACTCCGGCGGGCTGATCATCATCAGCCACGACGTGGACCTCGTGGAGGAGACCGTCAACAAGGTCTTCTACCTCGACGCCAACCGCGCCACGATCGACATCTACAACATGGGCTGGAAGCACTACCTGCGCCAGCGCGAGTCGGACGAGGCGCGCCGCAAGCGTGAGCGCGAGATCACGACCAAGACCGCCGAGCGGCTCATCGCGCAGGGCAACAAGATGCGCGCCAAGGCCTCCAAGGCCTCCGCCGCCCAGCAGATGCTGCGTCGCGCCGAGCAGATGATGGCGGGCCTCGAGGACGTCCGCCAGGCCGACAAGGTCGCCAGGATCGACTTCCCCAAGCCCGCGCCGTGCGGCAAGACGCCGCTCATGGCCGAGGGCCTGTCCAAGTCCTACGGCTCGCTCGAGATCTTCACCGACGTCGACCTGGCGATCGACCGGGGCAGCCGCGTCGTGGTGCTCGGCCTCAACGGTGCCGGCAAGACGACCCTGCTGCGGATGCTGGCGGGCACGCTGACGCCGGACACCGGCAGCGTGGTCCCGGGGCACGGCCTCAAGATCGGCTACTTCGCACAGGAGCACGAGACCCTCGACCTCGAGCGGACGGTCCTCGACAACATGCAGCGCGCCGCGCCCGAGCTGACCGAGACCCAGGCGCGCAGCGTCCTGGGCGCGTTCCTGTTCACCGGCGACGACACCGAGAAGCCTGCCGGGGTGCTCTCGGGTGGCGAGCGCACGCGACTCGCGCTCGCGGGACTGATCGTCTCCAGCGCGAACGTGCTGCTGCTCGACGAGCCGACCAACAACCTCGATCCCGCCTCGCGCGAGGAGGTGCTGGCGGCGATCCGCTCCTACGAGGGCGCCATCGTGCTGGTCTCCCACGACGAGGGAGCGGTCCGGGCCCTCGACCCCGACCGGGTGCTGCTGCTCCCGGACGGCGACGAGGACATCTGGAACGACTCCTACGCCGACCTGGTCAGCCTGGCCTGACGCCGCTCGCGCACCTCGGTGCGGACGAACCAGTAGTAGCCGAACACGGCCAGGCCGGCGAAGAAGTACCACTGGACGGCGTAGAAGCCGCTGGGTCCCGAGCCGAGGTCGGGCTCGTCGGGCGCCTTGAGCCCATCCTGCTCGGGCGACGTCAGGGCGATGTGGCCCGGCAGCGGCTCGGCGCCCAGCAGGTCGGCCCAGCGCGAGGAGTCGATCGCGCGGACCTGGCCCTTGGTGGGCGTCGTGGCGGCCGCGTCGGCGGTGCTGTCCGGCTGGAGCCAGCCCGTGATCGTGACCTCGCCCGTGGGCGCGGCGGGGATGTCGTCGGGGGCCTCGCCCGTGCGGCTCGCGCTCATCCACCCGCGGTCGACCAGGACGATCTCGCCGCTGGTGAGCCGCAGGGGAGTGACCACGTCGACGCCCGGCGTGCTGCCGCGCTGCGCGAACCGGACGGTGATCTCGTCCTCGGGCTGGAAGGTGCCGGTGGCGGTGACGGTGCGCCACGCCAGCTTCGACGACCAGCCGTTCGCGAGGGCGCGCTCGACCGGGATCGGATCGGCCATGTAGTTGCCGCGCGTGACGTCGTTGGCGGCCTGCCGCTGGTGGTAACGGTCCCACTGCCAGCCGCCCAGCCACACGCACGCGACGGCCATGAACGCAGCGAAGACCGCCAGCCCGACCCAGCGCGGGCTGAGGAGGAATCGGTACACCTAGCGGTCCAACTGCTTGCGGTCGACGCCGAACGGCGAGGGGCCGTCGCCCACGTTCCGGATCGCCGAGTTGCCGATCACCACGGCGACGTACGGCAGGAGCACCGCGCCGACGAGGAAGAGCCAGCGCACCCAGTGGTCCACGGCGACGAACGCCAGGAAGCACGCGACGCGGATCGCCATCGAGATGAGGTAGTTGCGTTCACGGTGGTCGACCTGCGAGCTGTTGGCCGCGCGGGCACTCGTGATCGAGTGGACCTCTTCGGAGTCGCGGCGCGCCATGCCTCGAGTCTACGCCGTGGCACGATGGCGCCATGAGCAACCGCACCTATCGCGTCACGGAGATCGTCGGCACGTCGCCCGAGGGCGTCAGCGAGGCCATCGACAGCGGCATCGCGCGCGCCTCGCAGACCCTGCGCCACCTCGACTGGTTCGAGGTCGTGGGCATCCGCGGCCAGATCGTCGACAGCGAGGTCGAGCACTACCAGGTGACGCTGAAGATCGGCTTCCGCCTGGAGGACGACGAGTAGGACTCCGCGTCAGTGGGGGTCGTCGGCGGCGTCGGCCGCCTCGACCTCCTCGCGCGTGATGCCCATGAGGTAGACGATCGCGTCGAGGTACGGCACGTTCACTGACGTCTGCGCCTGGTCGCGCACGAGCGGCTTGGCGTTGAACGCGATCCCCAGGCCGGCGGCGGCCAGCATGTCGAGGTCGTTCGCGCCGTCGCCGATCGCCACGGTGTTCCGGACGTTGATGCCCGCGCGGTGGGCGAAGTCCCGCAGCGCCTCGGCCTTGCCGGCCCGGTCGACGACGCGCCCCACGACCTTGCCGGTGAGGGCGCCGTCGGCGATCTCGAGCTCATTGGCGGCGAAGTAGTCGATGCCCAGGTCGCTCGCGATGCGCTCGATGATCTGCGTGAAGCCGCCGCTGACCAGCGCGAACCGGTAGCCGAGCCGCTTGAGCGTACGGATCATCGTGCGGGCGCCGGGGGTGTAGGCCAGGCTCGCGAAGACCTCGTCGAGCGCCGACACCCGGACGCCCTCGAGCTGGGCGACCCGCTCGTGCAGGGACTCGGCGAAGTCGAGCTCACCGCGCATCGCGCGCTCGGTGACCTCGGCGACCGCCTCCTCGCAGCCGGCATGGGCCGCGAGCATCTCGATGACCTCGCCCTGGATCAGGGTGGAGTCCACGTCCATCACGACGAGGCGCTGCGCGTGGCGCAGGATGCCGTGCTCCTGGACGGCGACGTCCGTGCCGTGGTCGTGGCCGATCGCGGCCAGCTCGGACTGCAGCGCCTCGGGATCGGCGCCCGAGACCTCCATGCGGATCGCGGTGACGGGATACCGCGCCATGCGCACGATCCGGTCGATGTTGCCGCCGAGCTGGTTGATGCCCCTCGTGAGCGCCGCCATCGCCTCGGGCCGCAGCGGCGCGCCCAACACGACCACCTGCGAGCGGCCCACGCGGCGCGGCCGGTTGTCGCCGGTGCCGTGGACGATCTCGACCTCCAGGCCCAGCTCGGCGGCCGCGGACGACAGGTCCTCGGAGAACGCGGCGGCGTCGGCGGGTTCCGTCACGAGCACGCTCAGCACGAGGCGGCCGCGCACCACGAGCTGCTCGACGTCGATGACCTCGACGTCGTGACGGGACAGGACGGAGAACACCCGGCTGGAGACGCCCGTGCGGTCGGGACCGCTGATCGTCACGAGCACCGTGGGCGCGGTCAGCTGGAGCGTGGGGACGTGTCCCGGGACTGGCGTGCTCATCGTGTCGAGGGTATCGGCACCCGATTGCCCCGTACCGATAGGTTGGTCACGTGACTGCCGTGCTCGAACTGACCGACGTCACGATCGTGCGCTCGGGCAAGAAGCTCCTCGACGGGGTGTCGTGGCGTGTGCTGCCCGGAGACCACTGGGTGATCGTGGGTCCCAACGGCGCCGGCAAGACCACGCTCCTGCAGGTCGCCTCCGCCAACATGCACCCGACGTCGGGCACCGCCGAGGTCCTCGGCGAGCGACTCGGCTCCGTCGACGTCTTCGAGCTGCGGCCCCGCATCGGCCACACCAGCTCGTCGATCGCCGAGCGGGTCCCCGGCGACGAGACCGTCACCAACCTCATCCTGTCCGCCGCGTACGCCGTCCTCGGCCGCTGGAACGAGGAGTACGAGGCCGAGGACCACGAGCGCGCCATGGCGATGCTCGCCGAGCTCGGCATCGCCTCGCTCGCCGACCGCACGTTCGGCACGCTGTCCGAGGGCGAGAAGAAGCGCGTGCTCATCGCGCGCGCCCTGATGACCGACCCCGAGATGGTGCTGCTCGACGAGCCGGCCGCCGGCCTCGACGTGGGTGCCCGCGAGGACCTGATCGCCAGTCTCGAGGCGCTCGCCTCCGACAACCGCGGTCCGTCGCTCGTGATGGTGTCGCACCACCTCGAGGAGATCGCCCCCGGATTCACGCATGCGCTGCTGCTATCCCACGGTCGCGTGGTAGCGTCCGGGCCCATCGTCGAGACGCTCACGTCGCAGAACCTCACCGAGGCCTTCGGGCAGCGGCTCGAGGTCACGCACGACGCGGGTCGGTTCTCGGCACGCCGCCCACCGGTGCGGCGTCGAGCCAACTAGGAGGGGCGCATGGACTGGTTCGGGGACGACATCTGGCTCACCTGGGCCGCCCTCGGTGTCGTGGTCGGCCTGATCGAGCTGGCCAGCGGCGAGCTGGTCTTCCTGATGTTCGCGATCGCGGCGTTCGGCGCCGCGGCGGCGGCCGGCCTCGGCGCGCCCATCTCGCTGCAGATGGCGCTCTTCGGCGTCGTGTCCGTCGCGCTGCTGGCCCTCGTCCGTCCCCGCATCGTCTCGCGCCTCTACGACGGCCCGCCGCTGCCGTCCGGCCAGCACGGCCTCGTCGGCCACCTCGCGATCGTCGAGGAGCAGGTCACGCGCCACGCCGGCCGCGTGCTGATCGGCGACGTCTTCTGGACGGCGCGTCCGGTCGACCCCGATGCCATCTACGAACCCGGTGACGAGCTGCTCGTCGCCGCCATCGACGGCGCCACCGCGCGTGTCGTCCGGAAGGAGAGCTGAATGTTCGCCAACGCCGTGCTGGTCTTCCTCGTGCTGCTGGTCCTGCTGCTGGTGGTCGCCGTGGCGATGAGCCTGAAGATCATCCCGCAGAACTTCGCCGGGATCGTCGAGCGGCTGGGCAAGTACCGCACCACGCTGACTCCCGGACCGCACCTGATCGTGCCGTTCATCGACCGCGTGAAGTACCGCGTCGACCAGCGCGAGCAGGTCGTGTCCTTCCCGCCGCAGGGCGTCATCACCGAGGACAACCTGACCGTCGAGATCGACACCGTCATCCTGTTCACCGTCAACAACCCGGTGGCGGCGACCTACGAGATCGTCAACTACATCGAGGGCATCCACCAGCTCACGACCACGACGCTGCGCAACATCATCGGCGGCATGACGCTCGAGCACGCGCTCACCAGCCGTGACCAGATCAACCGGACGCTGAGCGCCGAGCTCGACGCCGCGACGGGCCGCTGGGGCATCAAGGTCAGCCGGGTTGAGCTCAAGAGCATCGATCCGCCGCCCACGATCATCGACGCGATGGAGAAGCAGATGCGCGCCGAGCGTGACAAGCGCGCGGCGATCCTCACCGCCGAGGGCGAGCGCCAGTCCGCCATCCTGACCGCCGAGGGCGAGAAGCAGGCCGCGATCCTGTCGGCCGAGGGCCAGAAGCAGGCCGCGATCCTCAAGGCCGAGGGCGAGAAGCAGGCCGCCGTGCTGACCGCGCAGGGCGAGGGCCGGGCCATCGAGACCGTCTTCCAGGCGATCCACGACGGCAACCCGGACCAGAAGCTGCTGTCCTACCAGTACCTGCAGACGCTGCCGAAGATCGCGCAGGGCAACAACGCCTCGACGTGGATCATCCCGGCCGAGGTCACTGCGGCGCTCAGCACGATCGGCAACGTCGTCGGCTCGATCCCGGTCGACGGCGGCGGCTCGCGCAAGCGGGTCGACCTCGACGAGCCCGTCGCCAGCGAGACCAGCGCGCCGGCCGAGACGAGCACCGCCGTCGAGGAGGCCATCCGCGCCGCCAAGCAGGCCGAGTCGCCCGTCTCGACCCAGGACGAGCCGCCGACGGACCAGCCGCCGACGGCCTGAGCCCGCTTGGGCGCTCTTGTCAGGGTGGGGGCATGAGTCGCCCCCGGATCATCGTGCTCGGTGCGGCCGTGCTGCTCACGGTCGCGACCGTCGTGGCCTGGCTGCTCGTCGACCGATCGGAGGACGACCCGGTCAGCGGCCCGCCGGCCAAGGCGGCCCAGGAGGTCCCGCTGGCGGACGGCTCGACCACCGAGCCGGACGAGGACTGGGTGGCCGAGACGGCCGCGAGCCGGCAGATCCCCGTCCGCGCGATGCAGGCTTATGCCCGCACCGAGATCGCCCAGCGCGAGGCGCAGCCGCAGTGCCGGCTGTGCTGGAACACCCTCGCCGGCGTCGGCTCGGTGGAGTCCGCCCACGGCACCTTGGGCGGGGCCGGGCTCGACGCCGCGGGCGTGCCCAGCAAGCGCATCATCGGCCCGCCGCTCAACGGCGAGAACGGCACGCGGGCTATCGAGGCGACGAAGGAGTCGACCGCACTCCACGGCGACGACACGTGGGACCGCGCGGTGGGCCCGTTCCAGTTCCTCACGTCCTCGTGGGAGCAGTACGGCGCGGACGCCGACGGTGACGGCCGCGCCGATCCGCACGACATCGACGACGCCGCGCTCGGCGCGGCGCGCCACCTGTGCGACCGCGACAGGGACCTGACCGGGGACGACTGGGTCCGTGCGGTCTTCGCGTACAACAACTCGATGGCGTACGTCGACAAGGTGCGCGGGATCGCCGACAGCTACGCGAAGTAGCTGCCGGCGCCGCTGCTCAGTGCTGCCAGGTGCCGTGGATGATCGCGCGGCCCAGCGTCTTGAACGCCAGGTTGAAGCCGACGACGGCGGGGGAGGCGGACGCGTCCACGCCCAGCGTCTCCTCGCCGACGGCGTGCACGACGAAGAAGTAGCGGTGCGGCTGGTCGCCCTCCGGCGGCGCTGCGCCCATGAAGTTGAGGCCGCCGCCGTCGTTGCGCACGTGGAAGGCGCTCCCCGGCAGGCTCTCGTCGCTCGCGCCGGCGCCTGTGGGCAGCTCGGTCACGTCGGCGGGAATGTCCACCGCGACCCAGTGCCAGAAGCCCGAGACGATCGGGGCGTCCGGGTCGAAGCACGTCACGACGAACGACTTGGTGCCCTCGGGCGCTCCGCTCCACGCCAAGTGCGGCGACGTGTCGCCGTGGGCGTTGACCTGGTCGGGCTTGAGCGGCTGGCCGTCCGTCACGTCGTCGCTGACGACGGTGAACGAGGCCGCCGCGGGCAGCAGCGGGTACGGATCGGGAGTCACGGGTCGGTCGAGGCTCATGCCCCCTAACCTAGTGCGGTGGCCGACCTCATCGCAGTGCAGGAACCGGGCGACGAGCGGTTGCGCGATTACCTGGACCTGCGCGACGTCCAGCTGCGCCAGAGCGTCGAGCACGAGCGCGGCATCTACATCGCCGAGGGCGCCAAGGTGATCGAGCGGGCGGTCGCCGCGGGCCACGAGCCCAAGTCGCTGCTGCTCGCGCCGCGCTGGCTCGACACCCTGGCCGACGTCCTCGAGGGGACCGACGCGCCGGCCTACGTGCTGGACGAGAAGACGATCGAGCGGGTGACCGGCTTCCACGTGCACCGCGGTGCGCTGGCGGCGATGCACCGGCCGCTCGAGCGCGCCGTCACGGACGTCCTGGCGTCCGCGACCCGTGTCCTGGTCGCCGAGGACCTGGTGGACCACACGAACATCGGCGCGATCATGCGGAACGTGGCCGCGCTCGGCTTCGACGCCGTGCTGCTGTCGCCGCGCTGCGCCGACCCGCTCTACCGGCGATCGATCAAGGTGGCGATGGGCGCCGTGTTCTCGCTGCCGTGGGCCCGGATCGACGACTGGTACGGCCTGCCCGCCCTGCTGCGCGAGCACGGCTTCACGACCTACGCGATGACGCTCGCCGACGACGCGGTGCCGATCGACGAGGTCGTCCCCGCCGAGCGTTCGGCCGTCATCGTCGGCTCCGAGGGTCCGGGACTGAGCGACCACTGGCAGCGCGCGTCCGACCACCGCGTCATCATCCCGATGGCGGCGGGCATCGACTCGCTCAACGTCGCCGCCTCGACCGCGATCGCCTGCTGGCAGTTCCGCCGCTGACCCGCTGAGTTGCACGTTGCGCCCGCGACACGCCGTCTGCGAGCGGCGGAACGTGCAACTCAGCGGGGAAGGTCAGTCGGCGTCGGGCTCCTCGCCGACGGGCCAGTCGTCGGGGTAGTCGTCGGCGAGCTGCCGGTGCTGCTTGTACAGCTTCTTGCGCGCCTTCTCGGGCACGCGGTCGCCGAAGACCGTGCCGAAGAGGTGGTCGGTCTCGTGCTGCAGGCAGCGCGCCAGCAGGCCCGTGCCCTCGAACTCGACCGGCTCGCCGTGCTGGTTGACGCCGGTGACCCACGCGTGGTCGGGACGCCCGCACTCGGTGAACGCGCCCGGGAGCGAGAGGCAGCCCTCGTCGTGGACGTCGAGCCGGCGTGCGTCGCCCTCGGGCAGGCGCAGGACGGGGTTGCAGACGACGCCGGTGATCCGCTGCTGGTCGGCGTCGGGGCAGTCGAACACGAAGACCTTGAGGTCCACGCCGACCTGGTTGGCGGCGAGGCCGACGCCCTCCGCTGCGTACATCGTGGCGACCATGTCCGCCACGAGCTCCTGGAGCTCGTCGTCGAACTCGGTCACGTCGCGCAGCTCGCGGTGCATGACGGGCGTGCCCCAGCGCGTGATCGGGCGGACGGAGCCCCCGCTCGGCAGGGGACGGGACTGGTCGGCGGAGGGCGTTTCAGGCACGCCTCAGAGTAACGAAGGAATCGACACGCCGAAGCACTGGCAACGGGAGTCCCAGTCAGATACCATCGGTATGTGAAACTGTAAACGACAGTTTCCACATCGTATCGAGGGAGTGAACGTGGCGGGCAACGACCCCATGGCCTACGGACTGCGCGTGCTGAACAAGCTGGCCTCGTCCGACAAGCTCGACAGGCTCGGTCTGCGCAGGTTCGCCGAGCGCGCGGTCCACAGTGGCACCCGGAGCGGGTTCCAGGCGATCGGCGCCGCGCAGCGCACGTTCACCAAGGTCGCCGGCGGCGGCCAGGGTGACCGACCGGCCGCGAGCCAGCCCTCCGGCGTCTTCGACCTGACGCCCACCGAGGACCAGCAGATGATCGTCGAGGTCATCTCCGAGTTCGCCGCCGAGGTGCTGCGCCCCGGTGCCGAGGCGGCCGAGCAGGCGGACGACACCCCCAAGGAGGTGCTCGCCCAGACCGGCGAGTTCGGCCTCTCGCTGATCAACATTCCCGAGTCGCTCGGCGGCCTGGCCGAGGAGCGCTCGGCCGTGACCGGCGTCCTCGTGGCCGAGGCGCTCGCCCACGGCGACATGGGCCAGGCCGTGGCCTGCATGGCGCCCTCGGCCGTCGCGACCGCGATCTCGCTGTGGGGCACCGAGGGCCAGCAGCAGACCTACCTGCCCGCGTTCACCGAGGGCGACGTCCCGACCGCCGCCCTCGTCGTGGCCGAGCCGCAGCCGCTGTTCGACCCGTTCGCCCTCCAGGCCGTCGCGAAGCGCGACGGCTCCGGGTGGGTCCTCAACGGCCTCAAGTCCGGCGCGGTGCGCGGTGCCGAGGCCGAGCTGTTCGTGGTCGCGGCGGACGTCGAGGGCCGCGGTCCGTCGATGGTCATCGTCGAGGCGAACGCCGACGGCCTCGCCGTCGCGCCCGACCCCGGAATGGGCCTGCGCGCCGCGGGCCTGTCGCGCCTGCAGCTGACCGACGTGCGCGTCGAGGCGGACGCGATCCTGGGCTCGGCCGCCGACTACCGCGACATGATCCGGCTCTCGCGCATCGCGTGGGCGGGACTGGCGCTGGGCACCGCGAAGTCCGTCCTCGAGTACGTCAAGGAGTACGTCGTCACCCGCGAGGCGTTCGGCGAGCCCATCGCCCACCGCCAGGCGGTCGCGTTCACGGTCGCCGACATGGCGATCGAGCTCGAGGGCATGCGCCTCGTCACGCTCAAGGCCGCCTCCCGCGCCGAGCGCGGCTCGGACTACGCCCGCGAGGCCGCGCTGGCCCGCCGCCTCTCGTCGGAGTACGGCATGAAGATCGGCACCGACGGCGTGCAGATGCTCGGTGGCCACGGCTTCGTCAAGGAGCACCCGGTGGAACGGTGGTACCGCGACCTGCGGGCCGTCGGCGTGATGGAAGGAGCGGTCCTCGTCTGAGGACGGAAGCGATCATGATCTACCTCGACACTCCCAAGAAGTTCCGCGGGTTCGTCCAGCAGGCGCACGACGTCGCCAAGGAGTTCCTGCGCGCCAATTCGCGCAAGTACGACCTCGCCGAGCACAGCTACCCCAAGGAGCTCGACCTCCTGGCCTCGCTGATCGACGGCATGAACGAGTCCGGCACCGGCACGGGTGCCGGCGCGGCGGGCGTCCGCGTCAAGGAGTCCGCGAAGGACAAGACCGGCGTCCGCAACGGCTCCAACATGTCGTCGGTGCTCTCGGTCATCGAGATGTGCTGGGGCGACGTCGGCCTGCTGCTGTCGATGCCGCGCCAGGGCCTGGGCAACTCGGCCATCGCGTCGGTCGCCACCGACGAGCAGCTCGAGCGGTTCAAGGGCACGTGGGCGTCGATGGCGATCACCGAGCCCAGCTTCGGCTCGGACTCGGCCGCCATCAAGACCACCGCCACGAAGGACGGGGACCACTACGTCCTCAACGGCGAGAAGATCTTCGTGACGTCGGGCGAGCGCTCCGACTCCGTGGTCGTGTGGGCCACGCTCGACAAGGACCTCGGCCGCGCGGCGGTCAAGTCGTTCGTCGTCCCGAAGTCGCTGCCGGGCATCCGCGTCGAGCGGCTCGAGCACAAGCTGGGCATCCGCGCGTCGGACACCGCCGTGATCGTGCTCGACAACTGCCGGGTTCCGGCCGAGAACCTGCTGGGCAGCCCCGAGATCGACACGAAGCAGGGCTTCGCCGGCGCGATGGCCACGTTCGACAACACGCGGCCGCTCGTCGCCGGCATGGCCGTCGGCTGCGCGCGCGCCTCGCTCGAGGTCATGCGCGACCTCATCGAGCAGGCGGGCATGACGATCGACTACGACCGCTCGCCGGCCACCCAGCCGCACGCCGTCGCGACGTTCCTGCAGATGGAGGCCGACTGGGAGGCCGCGCTGCTGCTGACGCTCGAGGCCGCCTGGATGGCCGACAACCGGCAGGCCAACTCGCTGCAGGCCTCGATGGCCAAGGCGAAGGCCGGCCGCTCGGGCAACCAGATCACGCTCAAGTGCGTCGAGCTCGCGGGCTCGCTGGGCTACAGCGAGACCGAGTTCCTCGAGAAGTGGGCGCGCGACTCGAAGATCCTCGACATCTTCGAGGGCACTCAGCAGATCCAGCAGCTCATCGTCGCGCGCCGACTGCTGGGCCTGAACAGCTCGCAGCTGAAGTGACCCGGCCGGGCCGCGATCAAGGCCGCAGGAGGGCCTTGATCGCGGTCCGCTCGTCCATCGCCCGGTAGGCGTCGGCGACCTCGTCGAGTCCGAAGGTCCGGTCGAACACCGCGCCGGGCTTCAGGTCGCCGGACAGCACCTCGGGGACCAGCTCGTCGAGGTAGTTGCGCACGGGCGCGACACCGCCGGCGAGGGCCTGGTTGCGGCCGAACATGGCGGGCACGTTGAGCTCGACGCCGTGGGGCACGCCCACGTAGCCGACCGTGCCGCCGGGGCGCAGCGACAGGAACGCCTGCTTCATCGAGTCGCCCGTGCCCACGCACTCCAGGACCGCGTCGGCGCCGATCCCGTCGAGGATCTCGCGCACCTCGGCCGCGCCCTCCTTGCCGCGCGTGGCGACGATGTGGTCGGCGCCGAACTGCGTGGCCAGGCGCTGACGGTCCTCGTGGCGGGACATCGCGACGACGGTGGCCGCCCCGAGCCGCTTGGCCGCCAGCACCGCGGAGAGGCCGACCGCGCCGTCGCCGACGACCGCGACGGTCGAGCCGGCCTTCACACCCGCGGCGACGGCCGCGTGGTGGCCCGTCGGGAAGACGTCGGTCAGCGCGAGCAGGTGCGGCAGCAGCTGGTCGTCGACCTCGCCGGGGACGGACACGAGGGTGCCGTCGGCCTGCGGGACGCGGACCAGCTCGGCCTGGCAGCCGGTGTAGCCGCCACCGTTGACGCACGAGGTGTGCACGCCGTTGCGGCAGTGCGCGCACGTGTTGTCGCTGTACATGAACGGGGCGATGACGAAGTCGCCGACGGAGAGGCCCGAGACGTCGCTGCCGACGCTCTCGACGATGCCGACCTGCTCGTGGCCGATCTGGTGCGGCTCCGTCTGCGGCTTGTTGAGGCCGCGGTAGGGCCACAGGTCGCTGCCGCACACGCAGGCCGCGACGACGCGGACGATCGCGTCGGTGTCGGCCGCGAGCACGGGATCGGGCAGCGTGTCGAGTCGGATGTCGCCGGGGGAGTGAAGGACGGTAGCGCGCATGCGTGCAAGGATGGCAGACATGAGTGAGAAGCCCGAAGTCGATTTCACCCCCGGCCCCGCGCCCACCGAGCTGGTCATCGAGGACATCACGGTCGGTGAGGGCGACGAGGCGGTCCCCGGCGGAGTCGTCGACGTCCACTACGTGGGCGTGGACTTCGAGACCGGCGAGCAGTTCGACTCGTCCTGGGACCGTGGCCAGTCCGCCCGCTTCCCGCTGCCGCAGTTGATCGGCGCCTGGCAGCAGGGCATCCCCGGCATGAAGGTCGGCGGCCGCCGCAAGCTGGTCGCCCCGCCGGAGCTCGCCTACGGCCCCGCCGGCGGCGGACACCGCCTCTCCGGCCGCACCCTGGTCTTCGTGATCGACCTGCTCGGCGTCGGCTGAGCCCAACCCGTCAGATCTCTCGGCCCAGCTCGTCCAGCGCCCTGCTGACGCGCTGGGCCGAGATCGGTCCCACGGCGCGCAGCTCCTGCGCGAACGTGCTGACCCGCAGCTCCTCGAGCATCCACCGCACCCGCTGGACCGGCGCGGAGAGGCGCTGCCACGGACGCAGGTCCTTCGTGAGCTCGTGGAAGCGGGCCTCGAGGTCCCACACGGGGCCCGGGTCCTTCGGCGAGGTCAGCCGCTTGGCGGCCGCCCGCAGGTAGACCTGCAGCCGGCCGACCTGGTCGGCGCCCATGTCCCGGATGAACCCGGGGTGGACGAGCCACGAGACCTGCACGCGCACGTCCTCGCCGGCCTCGTCGCTGCCCGGCGCGAGGTCGCCCAGCGCCTGCAGCGCCGCGATCGCCTGGCGCACGATGCGCTCGGCCAGCGGCACCGCGTCCGCGCGCGCCTTCTCGCGCAGCGCCCGGTACGCGGCCTCGTCCCAGACGGGACCGCCGTGCTGCACCACGAGGTGGTCCAGCGCGGCCAGCCACGACTCCTCGATGACCGCGGCGGCGTCGCCCTGCGGCGACGTGGCCAGCAGCAGCTTGTCCTGCAGCGAGAGCGACCGCCCGATCGTGGTGACGGGCGAGCCGGTCGACAGGGCGATCAGGCGCGCCTGCCCACGTGTGGACGCGACCTGCTGCTCGGCCGGGGTGCGCAGCACGCGCAGCGCCACGCTGTCGCCCTCGTCGACGACGGCGGGGTAGCCGGTGACCTGGCCGGCCGTCAGCGTGCGGTCGAGGTCGCCGAAGTCCCAGTCCTTGATCCCGGTGCGCTCCTCGCGCTGGGCGCGCTGGCGCAGGTCGCGGCGCAGCCGCGGCTCGAGCTCGGTGCGCAGCGCCTCGAGGTCCTTGCCCTGCGCCAGCTCCTTCTCGCCGTCGACGACGCGGAACGTGGGCCGCAGGTGCGCGGGCAGGCCGGCCGGGTCGATCAGCCGGCGGTCCACCTCGAGGGCGCGGGCCAGCTCGGAGCGCAGCTCGTTCGCCGGGTCGAGCCGGGGCAGGACGCGCTCGGCCGTCTGGGCGGCGGGCGCGAACCGGCGGCGCTCGGCCTTGGGCAGTCCGCGGATGAGCTCGGTGACCAGCTCGAGGCGTCGGCCGGGGACGCCCCAGGCGAACTCGTCGGCGTCGATCGTGAGCAGGTCGTCGACGGGCACGGTGATCGTGATGCCGTCGTCCGCGGCCTGCGGGTCGAACCGGTACGACACGTCGAACGTCGCGTCGAAGTCGGCGCTCTGCGAGGTCCACTCGGTGGGGAACGCGTCGGCGTCGACGCTCTGCTCGAACAGGTCGTCGGTGAAGTCCAGGACCGACTTGTCGGGCTGCTTCTTCCACCACGCGTCGAAGTGCCGGACCGAGACGATGTCGGCGGGGATGCGCGCGTCGTAGAAGTCGACGAGGGTCTCGTCGTCGACGCGGATGCCGCGGGTGCGCACGCGCTCCTCGAGCTCCTCGACCTTCGCGAGGCGGTCCTGGTTCCGCTTCCAGAACCGGTGGTGCGTGCGCCACTCGCCGCCGACGAGGGCGTGGCGGATGAACAGCTCGCGGGCGAGCGGCGCGTCGTGCTTCGAGAGCATCACGGTCCGGTCGACGACCACGGGGATGCCGTAGAGGGTGGATCGCTGCGTGGCGACGGCCGCACCGCGGCGAGCCGACCAGCGCGGCTCGGCGTACTGGTGCTTGAGCAGGTGCCCGGCGGCCTTCTCGATCCACTCTGGGTCGACGCGGGCGTTGTCCCGCGCCCACAGCCGCGAGGTCTCGACGAGCTCGCCGGCCATGATCCAGCGCGGCGGCTTCTTCGCCAGCCCCGAGCCGGGGAAGACGGCGAACCGCGCGCCGCGCGCACCGAGGTACTCCCGGCCCTCGGGATCGCGCAGGCCCACGTGCGAGAGCAGGCCGTGCAGCAGCGCCTGGTGGATGGCGTCGGCGTCGGGCTCGGTGCGCACCTTGCCGGGCTTGAGGCCGAGCTCGCGCACCGTGCGCCGCAGCTGGGCGTTGACGTCGGCCCACTCACGGACGCGCAGGTAGTGCAGGAACTCGTCGTGGCACATGCGGCGGAACTTGGTGTGCGAGAGGGCGTCGCGCTGCTCCTGCAGGTACCGCCACAGCGCCAGCAGCGAGAGGAAGTCCGAGTCCGGCTGGGCGAACCGCTTGTGCTGCAGGTCGGCGGCCTGCTGCTTGTCGAGCGGCCGCTCGCGCACGTCCTGGATGGAGAGGCCCGCGACGATCACGAGGACCTCGGGCAGGACGCCGAGCCGGTCGGCGGCCAGGACCATGCGGGCGTGCCGCGGGTCGAGCGGCAGCCGCGACATCGTGCGGCCGACCTTGGTGAGGCGGTCGCCGCCGTCGCGGCGCGGGGCGAGGGCGCCCAGCTCGCGCAGGAGGGTGAGACCGTCGGCGACGGCGCGGTGGTCGGGCGCGTCGAGGAAGCCGAACTCGCGGATGTCGCCGAGCTCGAGCGCCGCCATCTGCAGCATGACGCTGGCCAGGTTGGTCCGCAGGATCTCGGGATCGGTGAACTCGGGGCGGGACTCGAAGTCCTCCTCGTCGTACAGCCGGATGCAGATGCCGTCCGCGACGCGGCCGCAGCGACCGGCGCGCTGGGCGGCGCTGGCCTGCGAGATGCGCTCGATGGGCAGGCGCTGGACCTTCAGGCGGGCGCTGAACCGCGAGATCCGCGCCAGGCCGGGGTCGACCACGAAGCGAATGCCCGGGACGGTGATCGAGGTCTCGGCGACGTTGGTGGCCAGGACGATGCGCCGGCGCGGGCCGGTCTGGAAGACGCGCTGCTGCTCGTGTGCCGCGAGGCGGCCGTAGAGCGGCACGACGTCGCCCAGGCCCTTGCCCTCGAGGACCTCGGCGGTGTCGCGGATGTCGCGCTCGCCGGGCAGGAAGACCAGCACGTCGCCGTCGCGAGGCAGCTCGCGGACGGCGCTGACGATGCCGTCGATGACGTCGTCCTCGCGGTCGAGCGGGCGGTAGCGGACCTCGACGGGGTACGTGCGGCCGCTGACCTCGATGACGGGGACGGGGCGATCGGGCGTCGCGAAGAGGTCGGCGAACCGCTCGACGTCGATCGTGGCGGACGTGATGACGACCTTGAGGTCGGGCCGGCGGGGGAGCAGGTCGCGCAGGTAGCCCAGCAGGAAGTCGATCGCCAGGGACCGCTCGTGCGCCTCGTCGATGATGATCGTGTCGTAGCGCTCGAGTCGGCGGTCGTGCTGCAGCTCGGTCAGCAGCAGGCCGTCGGTGACGAGTCTGATGACGGTCTCGGGCCCGGATCTGTCGTCGAAGCGCACCGCGTAGCCGACCTCGGCGCCGAGCTCGACGTCGCACTCCTGCGCGATGCGGGCGGCGACGGAGCGCGCGGCGATGCGGCGCGGCTGCGTGTGGGCGATTTTGGTGCGGCCGAGCTCGGCGGCGATCTTCGGCAGCTGCGTCGTCTTGCCCGAGCCGGTCTCGCCGGCGATCACGACGACCTGGTGGTCGCGCATCGCGTCGCGGATCTCGTCGTGGCGGGCCGCGATCGGCAGGGCCGGGTCGAACTCGAGTCTCATCGTCTCCATTGTCAGCGCAGGCCGATGGCGTCGGCGAACAGGGCGTACCCGACGAAGGCCACGACATCGAGGATCGTATGCGCCACGACCAAGGGCATGACGCGGCCCGTGCGATGGAACCACCAGCCGAACACGACGCCCATGAGGGCGTTGCCGACGAACTGCCCGAAGCCCTGGTAGAGGTGGTAGCTGCCGCGCAGGACGGCCGAGGCGGCGATCGCCGCGGGGACGCCCCAGGAGAGCTGCCTGAGGCGGGTCATGAGGTAGCCGACCACGACGACCTCCTCGAGAAGCGCGTTCTGCAGCGCGGCGAGGAGCAGGACGGGGACGGTCCACCAGTGCAGGAGCTCCGGAGCCGTGACGATCTCGGCCGTGACGCCCAGCGCGCGGCCGCCGAAGTAGACGCCCAGTCCCGGCAGGCCGATCACGGCGGCCAGTCCGGCACCTATCGCGAGGTCGCGCCACGGCCGGCGACGGTCGAGGCCGATACGGGCGAAGACCGGGGGAGCGTCGCGGTCGAGGCTCAGCAGGTACAGCGCGAGCGCGACGGGCACGAGCGCGAAGGCGATGCCCACCACCTGGTAGGTGAGGTCGAGCCACGGGACGACGTCGCGGGACTGGTTGAGGCCGGCGGTGGCGTCGCGCAGCCGGCCCTCGCTGAGCTTGCGGACGAGGCTGAGGACCGCGTAGACGGCGGACTGGCCGAGGGAGAGGCCGAGGACGATCCAGACCTCGACGCCCAGACGCCGGGTCACGCGATCACAGGTCGTTCGTGGCGAAGGTGTCGCACTGGTTCAGGTTGCCGGACTCGTAGCCGGTGATGAACCAGCGCTGGCGCGACTCACTGGAGCCGTGCGTCCACGAGTCCTGGTTGACCCGGCCGCCGCCGAGCTCCTCCTGGATGTGGTCGTCGCCGACCGCCGCCGCCGCGGAGAGGGCGGAGTCGATGTCGTCGCGGGTCAGCGGCTGGATGAGCGTGTTGCCCTGGTCGTCCTGGGTCTGGGCGGCGTGGTGGGCCCAGACGCCGGCGAGGCAGTCGGCCATGAGCTCGATGCGGACGCCGCCGCTCTGCGGGCCGGTCTGGCCGTCCTGGCCGCGGGCCAGGATGCCGAGGATGTTCTGGACGTGGTGACCGTACTCGTGGGCGACGACGTACATCTGCGCGAGGTTGCCGCCGTCGGCGCCGAAGCGGCTGCTGAGCTCGTCGAAGAACGAGGCGTCGATGTAGACGCGCTCGTCGGAGGGGCAGTAGAACGGGCCGGTCGCGTTGGACGCGGTGCCGCACGGCGACTGCGTGGCGCCGGAGTAGATGACGGTCTGGGCCTCGCGGTACTGGCGGTTGATGTCGGCCGGGAGGGCGTCGGACCAGTAGTCCTGCGTGCTGTTGACGGTGCCGATGATGCGGCAGACGTCGTCGCGGTTGGCGTCGGCGCCGGTCTTGCACTGGCTGACGTCGATCGACTGGGACTGCGAGCCGCCGGTGAGGATCTGGTTGACGTCGAAGCCCGAGCCGGTCGAGCCTCCGCCGAGGGGGTTGCCCCCGAGGAACGCCACCAGCAGCATCAGCAGGAGGCCGCCGACGCCGCCTCCGACGATCGCGCCGCCCTTGCCGCCGGTGACCTGGCTCGTGTCGAGGTTCGCTCCCTCGTTGAACGTCATGCTCGGATTCTAGGGTTGGTCCATGACTGACGCGATGGCTCCGGCGCTCGGCGTGCTCGGCGACGACCAGGAGCGACGGGCCGGACTGCGGCGCATGCGCACGCTCGCCACCTCGCTGCTCGCGGTGGCGGCGGTGGTGTTCGCGCTGACGCACGGTCGCGACGGCTTATGGGGGTACGCCAACGCGGCGTCCGAGGCGGCGATGGTCGGCGCGATCGCCGACTGGTTCGCCGTGACGGCGCTGTTCCGGCACCCGTTGCGCCTGCCGATCCCGCACACCGCGCTCATCCCGCGCAAGAAGGACCAGCTGGCCGCGAGCCTGCAGGACTTCGTGGCCGAGAACTTCCTGCGTGAGGACGTGATCCGCGAGCGGATCGCGACGGCTCAGCCCGCCGAGCGCGCCGCCCGCTGGATCATGACGCCCGGCCGCGCGCACCGCGTCGTCGACGAGGCCTCGCGTGTCACGTCCGACCTGCTCGGGCGGGTGAAGGAGGACGACGTCCGTGCAGTCCTCACCGAGATGGTCATCCCGCGGATGGCCGAGGAGCCGCTGAGTCCCGCCATCGGCCAGCTGCTGACGGAGGTGCTCGACGAGGGCGCGCACCACGGCCTGGTTGACCTCGGACTCGACGAGCTGACCGGGTGGCTGCGCGAGCACCCCGAGCGCATCACCGACCTCATCAGGCAGCGCGCGCCGGACTGGTCGCCGCGGTGGGCCACCAACCTGGTCTCGGAGCGGCTCTTCCGCGAGGCGATGCAGTGGCTCGAGGACATCCGTGACGATCCCCGGCACGACGCGCGGCGGACGCTGGACCAGTGGCTGGTCGAGCTGGCCGACGACCTGCAGCACGACCCCGACACGATGGCCCGGGCGGAGCGGCTCAAGGAGCGCCTGCTCACCCAGCCCAAGGCGGCCGACACCGCGGTCCGCCTGTGGGACTCGTTCCGGCGTGGCCTCATCGACGCGCTGCGGGCCGAGGACGGCCTGCTGCGCCGGCGGATCGTCGAGGAGATCGAGCGGCTGGGGGAGCGGCTGCAGTCCGACCCCGCCTTGGCCGACCGCGTCGATCGCGCCGCCGGCGACGCGGCCGCCTACGTCGTCAACCACTACGGCGCGGAGATCGCCACCGTCATCTCCTCGACGGTCGAGCGCTGGGACGGCGACGAGACCGCCGAGCGCATCGAGCTGTTCGTCGGCCGCGACCTGCAGTTCATCCGCATCAACGGCACGGTGGTCGGCGGCCTGGCCGGACTCGTGATTCACGCGGCATCCCAGCTGCTGTGACGGGTCGGGTGGGCCCGGTGGTGGGGTGCGCGAGGAGGGTTTGCTAGAGTTCAGTGCTGCAGGAAAACGCACCACGTCCGGGTGGCGGAATAGGTAGACGCGCTAGCTTGAGGTGCTAGTGCCCGGTTACGGGCATGGGGGTTCAAGTCCCCCCTCGGACACACATGCGAAGTGGCCCCTGATCTGCGGAAACGCAGACGGGGCCACTTTGCATTTGCGGCCATGGCGGCACCATGGCGGCACATGGGCTCCCGCGGGGCACACCGATGACACCTAACGAGGGTCAGAGGAGCACCCGAGATGGCATGGATTCAGAAGCGACGCAGGACCGATGGCGGACTCTCGGTGCGCGTCGAATGGCGGATGGGTGGAGGTCGCAGCGGGGTCCGTCAAGACGAAACCTTCAGCGCGGGCACCGACGCGCAGAACCTCGCGCGCGCCGAAGGCTTCAAGAAGATGGTCGAAGCAGCCGGCAACCGCTGGCCCGACGGCTGGGTCAAGGGTGAGGGGTTCGTCCGATCGCCCGCTGACCACTACGTGCCGCCGCCGTACTTCGCCGAGGTGGCCGAGGAGTACGTCCGCCAGATCGTCGACCTGTCGCCAGGGCAGCGCAAGCGCTACCTGTCGCAGGTGAAGGTCTTGGCACGCACAGAGGTCCGCGGCGCGCGAATCTTCCACCGCCGGGTCGACGCGATCACCGAGAAGGACATCAAGGCCTGGCTGATCGACTGGGACCGCTCCATCAAGACCAAGGCGAACTACCACGGCCTGCTCTTCGGCATCTTCACCTACGCCAAGGAGGAAGGCCAGGTCGACGTGAACCCGTGCGCGCGCACCGCGCCCAAGCGCTCCAGGATCCGCCAATCTCAGGCCGACCTGCGCTTCCTGACCGAGGACGAGTTCCGCATCACCGCCCAGCTCGCGGCCGACGCCAAAGACCTGCTCACCCTCACCGTCGGCACCGGCCTGCGGTTCGGCGAGGTCACTGCCCTGTGGTGCAGCGACATCGACCTCGAGCACGGCACCGTCCGGGTCAACAAGGCGTGGAAGCGCGACGGCGAGGACGGCGAGACCGAGACGCCCGGATGGCTCAAGAAGCTCGTGCGGCCCAAGCACGCCATGCGCGGACATCACCTCGGCAACCCCAAGACCCCGAAGTCACGCCGCTCCGTCGCGATCGCCCCAGCGCTCGTGGAGCTGGTACGACCGCTCGTGGAGGGTCGACCGGCTGACGACGTGGTGTTCCTCTCGCCGACCGGACTGGCGATCCACAACAGCGACTTCTACGAGCGCGTGTGGCAGCCGCTCCAGCGCGATCTTCAAGCTTCCGGGATCGCGCCGTTCCGATTCCACGACCTGCGCCACACCCACGTCGCCTGGCTCATCGCCGGCGGCGCACCACTGCCACACATCCAAGCTCGCCTGGGTCACGAGTCGATCACCACGACCATCGACACCTACGGACACCTGCTGCCGGCCGGCGACGAACTGATCTCCGAGATCATCGAGACCGCCCTCACGGGCGGACGCATCCGGCCAGTCATGCGGCTCGTCAGAGGTGACAGATGAGTAGTCACAAGTGCGAACGCCCGGTCGATGCCCGTCGGAGCACCGCGACTTTCGACGGATGCTCGAGTACCGGCTGCTCGACCTCCACGGCACCTGATTGGAGACCGTCGCAAGCAGGCAGAGAGCGCCGCTCAGGACGTGCAAGACCAGGTACATCGGTTATTGTTGATCGGCGACTCGACGGCCCATCTCACCAGAGACAAGGGTTCGCTCCGGTGGATCTCTTAGCGCGTGTCGTACTCGGGTGGAAGGTTCTCGGGAATTTGCCGGCGGTGGTTTGTCGTAGTCGAAGCCTGTTCGCGGGCACGCTCCTCGCGCCTCATCAGGAGGGCCCCGGCCGCCGCCCCCGTGACGATCACGATGTCGGCGAAATTTCCGATGAACAGATTGCCGTAGGCAAGGAAGTCCACGACGTGTCCACGGGCGAATCCTGGTTCGCGGAACAGCCGGTCGCTGGCGTGAGAGGCTGCAGCGCCGCCCAGCGCACCGACCACGAGCGTCCAACCGAGCTGCCGGACGCGAAATGCGAAAACCACTGCGACGACCACGGCGGCGACAGAGACCAAGGCGAACACCCACGTGAACTCTTCGCCGAAGGAGAACGCCGCGCCCGGGTTGTACGCCAGTTGAAGGCCGAACAGGCTTCCAACCAACGGCGTCCGCTCACCCTCGATGAGAGTGCTCTCGGCCCAGCTCTTGGTCCACTGATCGACAAGAACGACGAGTCCGCCAAGCAGGAGGGCCGTCACCGCGAACCGCCAGCGACGCCCACGGTGCACCCCTGCGGCCGAATCCTGATTCGCCCTCGGTCGACGGGTCATCCGATGACCTCGAAGAAACGGGTGATGACCCCGGACTCGATCAGGATGAACAGGCCCAAGCCGATGAAGACTGTTGGCACGAGCCAGTGCTCGATGCGCTCCAGCGCCTCGGTGACGACCTCGCGGGTTCCGATCAGTCGTCCAGCGGCGCACCAAACGGCGACGAGGACGAGGAAGACCGCAATCATGACCGCGACGTCGGCGGGGGCGCTGGTGCGAAAAATCGGCGTGTAGAGCGAGATGTTGTCGGCTCCGTTGGCGATTGTTATCCCGGCGACGGTGAACAGCCCGGCTGCGAGGGTCAAGTCGTTGTCGTCGCCGTTGCGCTTGCGGAGCAAACCGCGGATGAGCGTCCAGATGCCGATGCTGAGAGGGATCAGTCCGAGCAGTCCGACCCATTGATCCGGCACGATCGTCAAGCCGAGCGCGGCGACCACACTGATCGCGACAAGCGTGATGAATCCGAGGTATTGCCCCCCGATGATCTGCCACGGGCGCGGACTCCCGTTGCGGGAGGCGAGGAACAGCACGGTGAGTACCACGATGTCATCGATGTTGGTTGCCGCGAACAGGCCGATGGCCGAACCGACAGTCGTCAGCATCAGCCCTCCAGTCGCGGCGTGGCAGTGCGGGCGGCGCGCAGCCCGTTGAGGATCACGATGACCTCCGCGATCTCGTGAACCAGGACCACGGCGGCGAGCCCCAAGACACCGAACAGTGCGAGTGGAAGCAGTGCGGCGATGATCAGCAGCGACAGGATGATGTTCTGGTTGATGATGCGCCGTCCACGCCGCGCGTGTTCGAATGCCCGCGGGATAAGGCGCAGATCATGGCCCGTGAAGGCAACGTCGGCGGACTCGATCGCCGCGTCGGAGCCAGTGGTTCCCATGGCGATGCCGATGTCCGCGGCGGCGAGAGCCGGGGCGTCGTTGATGCCGTCGCCGATCATGGCGACCGACCCCGATTCGGAAAGCTCGGTGATCGCAGCGGCCTTGTCCTCGGGTCGGAGCTCGGCGCGGACATCGTCGATCCCGGCCTGCGCGGCGAGAGCTCGAGCGGTTCGAGCGTTGTCGCCGGTGAGCATGGTCACGCCCACTCGGTGATCGAAGAGGGTGCGCACAACGTCGGGAACTTCGGGGCGCAGCTCGTCGCGAACGCCGATCGCGGCGACCGGGGCGCCGTTGCGGTGGACGATCACGACCGTCATGCCCTGCGTTTCCAGATCCTGGACACGCGCGCCGAGCTCTCCGGCGTCGAGCCAGCGCGGGCTGCCGACAGTGATCTGCGAACCGTCGACGGTGCCTTCGATGCCGTGTCCCGCCTGCTCGGTCACCTCCGCAGACAGGGGAACGTCCTGGCTGGCGGCCGTGATCGCCGCGGCGAGCGGGTGCGTGCTGTGCTGCTCCAACGCGGCAGCCCAACCCAGTCCCTGAGCCTCGATGATGCCCTCGACCACCAGGACCGCGGTGACGGCAGGCTCATTGCGGGTGAGAGTGCCGGTCTTGTCGACGGCGACGTGGCGGACGGTGCCGAAACGTTCGAAGGCCGCGCCGGACTTGACGATCACGCCGAACTTGCTGGCCGCACCGATGGCGGCGACGACCGTCAGCGGGACGGAGATCGCCAGCGCACAGGGAGACGCCGCCACCAGCACGACGAGGGCGCGAGTGATCCACACATCTGGGTCGCCCAAGATCGATCCGAGGAGCGCGACGAGCGCAGCAAGGATCAGGACCCCTGGGACGAGGGGGCGCGCGATCCGGTCGGCGAGCCGGGCGCGGTCGCCCTTCTCCGCTTGCGCCTGCTCGACCAGTTCCACGATCGTGGTGAGCGAGTTGTCAGTGCCGGCCGCAGTGGTCTCGATCTGCAGCGCGCCAGCACTGTTGATCGCCCCGGCTGACACCGGGTCACCCGGCTCGACCTCGACCGGGATCGACTCACCGGTGATTGCTGAGGTGTCCAGGCTCGACCGCCCTGAGCGGACGAGTCCGTCCGTGGCGATCCGCTCGCCGGGTCGGACCATCATCACGTCGCCGACGACCAGATCCTTGGCTTGGACCTGCTCCGCGACACCGTCACGGAGAACCGTCGCCGTCTCGGGCACGAGCTTGAGCAACGCCCGCAGCCCTCCGCGCGCCCGGTCCATCGCCTTGTCCTCCAAGGCCTCCGCGATCGAGTACAAGAAGGCCAGCGCCGCGGCCTCCTCGACGTAGCCGAGAATGACAGCGCCGATCGCGCTGATCGTCATCAGCAGCCCGATCCCGAGCTTGCCCTTGAACAGGTTCCGGATCGCGGCAGGAGTGAAGGTCGAGGCGCCCAGCAGTAGGCCGACCCAAAAGAGCGCCAGGGCCGGAGTCTCCGCCCCGGACCACTCGGCGACCAGGCCGAGGAGGAACGCCAGACCCGAGAAGACGGGCACCATGACCCCTCTGTCCTTCCACCACGGTCGCTCCGTGTCCTCGAACTCCTCGCCCGTCGTGGGGACAGACTCGTGCTCGCACCCACACGCCGCGCTCATGCGCCCGCTCGCGTCTCGCAGCAGCCCGCAACGGTGCACGTCGAGTCGACGCACGGCGCGTGAACGTCCACAGCCAACGTCACGTCCACCACGGCGACAAGGGCGGCGGCGAGATGGGGATCGGCAATCTCATAGCGTGTCTGACGACCCTCGGCCTCGGCCACCACGATGCCGCAGTCGCGCAGACACGTCAGATGGTTCGAGACGTTGGAGCGAGTCAGCTCCAACTCGCGCGACAGCACGGCGGGATAGCTCGGTCCCTCGAGCAGAGTCATCAGGATGCGGGAGCGCGTTGGGTCGGCCATGGCACGGCCGAGCCGGTTCATGACGTCGAGTCGTGTAGCAATGGTCAGCACTCGCTGAACTATACACTGAGCGCTGACCATTGAGACGAGAGGTCCGAGTCGGATGTCCGTGACTGCGCGCTCTGCACCAGGCCATATCTCCATGCGCTCGGGAGATCCTGTCGGATTACGGGACGATGCGCCGGGCGATCAGTCGGGCGTCCGCGCCCACGTTTCCCAGTAGCGCTGAGCCCCTGTTGCGAAGCCACGAGTCTCCGAGGACGTACAAGCCCGCGATCGGAGTTCGTCCGTCCTGCTGATCAAGAGTGCCGTCCGCGCCGACGACCGCTTCGGGCAACCATCCGAACCCGTTGCGATAGCCAGTAGCCCAAATCACCGACTCGAATCTGCGGTCGACGCCGTCGGCGAACGAGATCCTGTCGCGGTTCCCATCCACCGCACGAGGCAGAAGGTGGACGCCTCTCGAGGCCAGGTCGACCAGGCCTGGGCCCACCACCAACTCGCGCCGAGAGATGCGGCGTCCAACGCGACCGTCGGACGGCACCGAGAGCACCCCCGTCAGTTGCAGCCACCTGAAGAGGTCGACTCCGAGCAGCCGGTGCGGAAGGCGCGGTTGTGGAGAGCCTTGGGCGATTGACACACATCGATGAGCCGAGAGCTCCCTGGCGATCTGGATCCCTGTATTGCCGGAGCCGACGACGAGGACCGGACCGTCGGAGAGTTGGTCAGGGTTCCGGTAGGCGTCGCTGTGGAGGTTGACTCGGTCGACGGCTGTGGCGTTAGCGAAGCCGGGGTACTGGGGGATCACGAAAGGCCCGGTCGCCGCCACGACCGCGCGAGCGCGCAACGATCCCGTCGACGTTTGAAGGACCAGGGAGTCGTCCCGCTGTGGGTGGACGGAAACGGCGCGCGTATCCCACTTTGGCTCCACGCCCAGGCTCGCGCGGTAGAGGTCGAGGTAGTCGGCGACATCTTTCGATGACGGGTGGCGCCGCTGAGCCCCTGGCATCCGAAGCCCAGGTAGGTGAGTGTGCCAAGCCGGCGTGAACAGGGTGAGTGAATCCCAGCGGCGACGCCAGGAAAGCGTCTGCGCGGATCCTGCGTCCAGGACTACGAAGTGCTCGGCTGGCCGGAGGCCCCGCTCGAGCAAAGCATGTGACATCGCCAGTCCCGCCTGCCCTGCCCCCACGATGGCGACGGGAAGCGACTCCGGCGGGGACGTTGGTGACACTGCGACTCCTTCTGGACTGGCGATACGGGGACGCCAGTACTATTCAACATAGTAGACGCCTCCGTGCGCGCTGAATCGAGACTACACAATTGAGTGAATTCAGGATCCGATGTACTATCAGTTCATGAACGTTGCAGCCTCTACCGCTCTGGATGCGCTCGCTCGGTTCGGTCACGCCCTGTCCGATCCGACGCGCGCCAAGATCCTCATGTCCCTGCGTGACTCACCCGCGTTCCCAGCGGACCTGGCCGACGCGTTGGACGTGAGTCGACAGTCGATCTCGAACCACTTGGCGTGCTTGCGGGGTTGTGGGCTGGTGGTCGCGGTACCGCAGGGGCGCCGCACCCGGTACGAATTGGCCGATCAGCGGCTGGGTCACGCCTTGGGCGACTTGCACGAGCTCGTCCTGGCAGTCGATCCCGGGCACGGTGTCAGCGGCGATCCCGGCCACGGTGTCAGCGGCGATGCCGGCGTGGAGAGTGATCGGTGATGGGCGCGGGGCACGGCCACGGTGCTGCAGGTCACGCCGGGGGTCGCCACCGGTGGCGCTTGGCCGTCACCTTCGTGCTGGTGTTCGCGTTCTTCCTCGTCGAGTTGGTCTTCGGTCTCATGTCGAACTCGTTGGCCCTGATCTCCGATGCCGGGCACATGTCCGCCGACGTGGTGGCCTTGGGGGCCGCGCTCGTCGCGACGCGGATTGCGACGCGGCTGGACACCACGGGCCGCAAGACCTACGGCTCCTACCGGGCCGAGGTCTTCGCCTCAGGCTTCACCGTGCTGATCATGCTCGGCGTGGCGGCGTATGTCGTCATCGAGGCGATCAGTCGAATTGGCGACGCTCCTGAGGTTGCCACCGGGACGATGCTCGTGGTGGGAGCACTCGGTTTGGTCGTCAACATCGTCTCGATGCTGCTTCTGCGCGAGGGATCGCGCGAGTCCCTGAACGTCAAGGGTGCGTACTACGAGGTGGTTGCCGACGCTGCGGGAAGCGTCGGTGTGATCGCCGCGGGCACCCTGGTGGCCGTCAGTGGACAGCCCATCTGGGACACGCTCGTCGCCGTCGCGATCGGCATCTTCGTTGCCGTACGAGCGGTGGTGCTTGGCCGACAGGTTCTGGCCGTCCTCGGCCAACAGGTCCCCGAAGGCATCGTCGTGGACGAGGTGGTCGAGACGCTCGAAGCACTCCCAGGCGTCGCGGGCGTGCACGACCTTCACCTCTGGACCCTCACGTCCGGTATGAACGTCGCGACCGCGCATCTCGTGGTGGAGAAGGGCTCTGACGGGCAGTTGGTCCTGACCAAGGCCCAAGGAGTCCTGGCCACCACCTATGGGATCGAGCACGCCACGCTGCAGACGGAGCTGGCCCCCACTCAGCAGTGCGAGGAAGTGAGCTGGTGAGGATCCCACTCGAGATCATGATGGAGCAGGGGATCAATTCGGACGGGAGCGAACCCATCGGTTGGCTGGCCGGTATCTACACCCTGGGGCTGTTCATGCTGGTGGGCTTGCTCCTTTGGTCGTTCGTGAGGACGATGCGGCGAGCCCAGCAGCCGTGGCTCGGCGAAAGCGCGACCGACCCTGGGCAGAGCAACGGGGCCAACCGAAACTTCCCGAACGTTCCCCCTGAGGCAGCCGCCAGCGATGTGGCGTCAACGCCCACGACCGCCGATCAAGGCTGAAGCCACGGCTCACGCCGACTCCGCTGCGAAGTCACACGCCCGCGATCGCTGGCAAGGCCACCTCACAGCAAAACCACTCAGTGTGGGGCCGGTGGGGAGACGAGGGGTTTCATTCGCTGGTCGCCCGCCGGCGTCGCTGGTCGCGCTTGATCACCCAGAGCAAGATCGACAGTGGGAGCAGACAAGCGAGGGCGACCCCCACTCCGATCAGAATGGCAGTGCTTCGAAAGTCGCCTCCATTCGATTTTGCGGCAGCGGTCGACGGTTCTGCCTTCGGGGACTTGCTCTCATGAGAGCCGGTGTCTCCCAAGGTTGTGGCCGGCGGGAGTGGCGCCGTGAACCGGATGGTGCCATCCACGGGGTGGCCGTCGGCCGAGATCACCCGGTAGGCCACATCCCACGCGACGTCGCCGGAACCGCGCGGGGGCGGTGGCAATTCCACGTCCGACAGATCCACCGAGACGGTTGACCCGCTAGTCTCCGGGTCCACGACCAATACCCGCCGGGGCGATGTGCCGATGGTGATGCTGACCTTGGAGAACTCGCTGGACATCGGGTCGGTGAACCGCAATTGAATGCGTTCGGGAGTCGTCTGCGCCGTGGAGTCGTCCGCCGGATCGGACGAGATGAGGCCCGTGTGCGCCTGTGCTGGCACGGCAGGAGCGAGCACGAGGAGCGTAACGAAGGCTGCGGTCACTGTACGGACCAGCCACCTACCCCGCGGAGTGCCGAGGAGAGTCCTGGGGGATCGGCAGAAGTGAGGGGCGCGGTCTTGGTTGGTCACGGTTCTTCCTTGAGTTCAGGCGCGACGCTCAGCCATCGGGGCCAGGTGGGCATCGATGGCGCTGGCGTGCAGATGATCTACTAAGAACGATAGTTAATCGGCAATGGCGGCCCCACCCGGGGAGGAGCCGTTCGTCAGCGGCCAGAGAGAGCGGGACTGATCGTCGCCCCGGTACCCGACGCCTCCGACGCAGCAACGACGCCTGTGGTGGAACAGCAGTCGTGCGATTCGCTGAGGCCTCCAGGAATCAGCGACAGGACGACCGGCGTCGCGCCGAGAAGCAGAATGGATGTGGCAAGAATCGTCTGAGCGGTGCGTCCGAGCGGCTCATGGGGGCGCATCAGCCGTCGGGCCCGCAGGATGACATCGGAGCCGGTCGCTGAGAGTCCGTTCGCCGTGGGCACTCGCTGGTTCCTGATGGCCAGCTGATAGAGGGCGCCGGCCAACGATCTACGTTCGTCGGCCCTGGCTGCGTCGTCGGCCTGCAGTTCGGCGAGTAGTGCGAGCTGCTCGCGTGCCACCCGGAAGAAGCCGACGCGCGGGAACGCCCGGTTCAGTGCCCGAGCACGTGCCACGAGTCGAGCGTGCCGGGAGTTCAGATGGGCGTGCTCGTGCCGCAGCACGAGGTCCAGCTGGGCATCGGTGAGCGCTGCGCGTGCACCTGTGGTCACCACTACGGTGTCGTGCGTTCCGGCGCGGCGATTGCCCGGGAGGCAGTAGACGGCGGCGGCCTCGTGGTCGACGTTGAGGACTCCTTGGTGACCCGGCTCTGCCACCAACGCAAGGTCTGCCAGGTGATCGCGGTGGGCGCGCAGGTCGGCCCGCCGCTGAGACCAGAGGGTCGACGTCATCCGCCAGGCGAGGAGGCCCAAGATCGCCAGGCTCACGGTGGTGAGAGTCGCCCATCCCGGGTGGGCGTACTGGCGTTGCAGTTCGATCACGCATGCCCTTGCGAACTCGGCAAGAGCGGCCGCAGCTGAGAGGCCTGGCATGGTGAGGGCCATCATGCCCAGCACGAATGAGACGGTAACGGCCGCGATGGCGACCTGCCACACGGCGATGCCCAAGCGGGGTGCGCGATGCAGCCAAGTCGCCGAGGGCAGCGCATACTGGCACGCCAGCAGCATCGTGGCGAAGAAAGCCAGCAACAGGGCCGCGCCGATCACGTCGTGCCGTCCGGCCTGGTTCGTTCGGGGTTCGAGACCGCATCCCGCAGGGCGTCGAGTTCGGAATCGTCGAGCTGCTCGATGAAACGCATCAGTACGCCCGTACGGTCGCCCCCGTCGGCAAGGACGTGGCCCAGGAGGGCGGCCGTATGGTCCTCGCGGCTGGCGGCGGGCGTGTACAGATACGCCCGGCCCTGGCGCTCTCGTCGAAGTTACCCCTTGGTGAAGAGGTTGTCCATGACCGTCATCACCGTGGTGTAGGCGATCTTTCTGTCGGCGGCCAAGGAACTGTGAATCGAACGAACCGATCGCGGTTCATCGCTCGACCACATCACCTGTATGATCGTCCCCTCGAGTGGACCCAGTCCGTGCATCCGATCTCCTCCGGTACGAACTCCCATCGTAGTGGCGGCCAGCGAAGTGTGAAGCGGCCAGGTTCCCGTGTCGCGTCACGTGAGACACGCGCCTAGGCGGCAGCGCAGCCTCCTCGGCGCCGCGTACTCGCCCGGGTCCGGGCCGCGTCGGAGCGCAGTCACCAGCCAACTAAGATGTCTAGTAGATAGGCGCCAGTCCGCCGACGCCGGACCTCAGGGTCGTAGCGAGAGGTCCGCGGCGCCGCAGCCCTAGTCGCAAAGGAACTTGCATGGTGGCGCACTCGGTCGGTGAGACCGTTGCATACGGTCCTCTTCTGATCGCGATTCCCATCGCCCTGTTGGCGGGGTTGGTCTCGTTCCTCAGTCCGTGCAGTCTGCCTCTCGTGCCGGGCTACCTCGCCTACGTCAGTGGCGCCGCTGGGGCCGAGGTGGTGGGTCCGGACGCGCGCCGCCGATCAGTCGTCGTGATGGGAACGACTCTTTTCGTACTCGGGTTCGCCGCAGTCTTCACCTCCTACGGGGCCCTCGTAGGGGCGCTCGGAAGCAGCCTGCTGGACTACCAGGATGCGCTGATTCGCGTGCTCGGGATCTTCACACTCATCCTGGGTCTGCTGTTCGTCGGCGCGCTCGACTCGCTGCCGTTTCTCTCCAGGACCTTTCGTCCGAAGTTCCAGCCTCGGATCGGACTCGCTGGTGCCCCTCTCCTCGGCGTCATGTTCGGAATCGGATGGACGCCGTGCATCGGACCGACGCTCGCCGCGGTGCTGACGATGGCGACTACGTCGGGGACGGCCGGCCGGGGAGCACTCCTGTCATTTTCCTACAGCGTCGGCCTTGGCTTGCCATTCGTCCTTGCAGCCGTGGGTGTGAGCCGGGCGATGCGGGTGTTCCAGTTCGCCCGGAGGCACACTGTGGCGATCACCCGCTTCGGTGGCGTGATGCTGATCGGTCTGGGCCTCTTGCAGGTGACCGGCCTGTGGGGAGATTTCTTGGCGGAGATGCGTGGCTGGATCGGGACGTGGCAGACGCTCCTGTGATCGTGCGGCCGAGAGGCAGGCCTGCGCGTTCCGGCGAACGCGAACGGGAGCTCGGTCAACTCATACGAGCGTCGACCAGTAAGTCCAGAATCGGGCGCCGATCAGGCCCAACACAAACAGGAACGTGACCAGCAGGACGGGCGCGTGCCACACCTCGGCCCAGCGCGTGACTCGAGCCGCAGCCACTCGTTCCCCGAAGATTCGTGCTCGGGCATTTCGAAGCGTGAGGTACCAGAAGGTAGGGATGATGACGGCCCACACTGCCATGCAGTACGGGCAGAGCGCGCCGATCCGGTAGAGGCTCTGGAACACCAGCCACAAGACGAAACCCATGCCAGCCGTGACGCCAATCTGTAGTCCCACCCAGAACCAGCGCCGGAACTCAGCGCCCGCGAGCATCGCCGCGCCGGTGGTCATCAGAACGGGAAATGCCGCGACGCCCAGGATCGGATTGGGGAAGCCGAACACCGCGGCCTGAGCTGACTCCATGATCGAGCCGCAGCTCAATACCGGATTCAAGCTGCATGACGGGGTGTAGGCGGGATTCTCGGCGAGCTCGAACCGTTCGACGAGAAGGACCGCTGAGGCGAGCAAGCCGATGGACCCGCCAACCAACAACAGCCATGCCATCGCCCCATCGCGCGTTGACGACCCGTGCTCGGCGCCGTTCACCTCGCCAGTGCCTCGTCGATCGCCTGGCTGAAGTCCTCGATGCGTTGCGGCTCAAAGAGCTCTCCGTCGACGTAGAACGTCGGAGTGCCGCGAACGCCGAGCTCGATTCCGTCATCGATGTCGCGCTGCACCCGAGCCTTGACCGCGTCGGATCCGTAGTCGGTGTCGAACTGGCTCATGTCCAGACCGATGTCTTCAGCAAAGCCGCGGAAGAGCTTGTCGTGCGGTTCCTGGGCCTCGCCCCAGGTTGACTGCGTCTCGTACATCTTTCGGTACATCTGCTCGAACTTGCCTTGACGAGCCGCCGACTCGACGGCCCATGCGGCGCGCTCCGCATTGAAGTGACCCGGCAACGGGAAGTACCGAGCAACGAAGGTCACCTCACCCGCGTACTTCTCTCGGAGGTCCTCCACGATCGGGTACGCGGTACCACAGGCCTCGCATTCGAAGTCGAGGAACTCGACGAACGTCACATCGCTGGAGCCTTTCTTCCCGAGCACATGGGCGTCGGTCCGGCTCAGAGCCTCTTGCGCCTGTGCATCATCCGCGGTCGGATCGCTGGAATCATCGCCCGCCGAGGTCATGAACACGCCAGCCAGTGCGGCGATGACGACGCCGGCGATGACTGCGGCGATCTTGGTCTGTCTGGTCAACGGTTCGCTCCTTGGACTGGGCGCATTACTATCGCCAATAGTAAGTCGTCCCACACGGCAACTCAGGCGGGGATCGCCTCAGTGTGCCGTCAGCTCGATTGCAGGTGCCAGGAACGTGATGTCCGAGGTCGTCGGTCTTCTCCTGCTCTCTGGGGCCGCGGTCTCGGCGTGGCGCGCCACGCATCGCACGCAGGCGTCTCTCCTCCTCCCCGGCCGGCGGGACGCAACACGTCGGCGGCGACCACGCCCCGGCGCTCGGCGAAAGGTGAGAAGGCGCAGCAGGCGATGGCTTTCTCTCGGCCATCCTGTTCTTGGCGGGTGCGATCGTCCTCGGTGACGCGGTCGATGAGCTGGGCGTGAAGGATGCGACCCGTGCTAGGGAACTGGCCGGTGCGGCTCAACCACGCCCGACTGCGACAACCCTGACGCCGGGCCGTAGTTCAGGTGAGACCAACGGGCCCGCGAGCCGCACCTCCCGCGACGGCGACAGGACACCAGGTGCGGCCCCGGCGATTCCCGAGTCGGGAAGCGGGAGGTTCGCCATCGCTGGCGTTGAGCCCGCTGCGCCAGTTGAGTCTGGTCGGGAGATCACCTACTCGGTCGAGGTCGAAGGAGGTCTTCCGTACTCGGCGAACGACGTGGCCCGGTTCGTCGATGACGTGCTGTCCGACGGTCGCGGATGGACGTCGGTGACCACCGAGAAGTTCCGGAGAGTCTCCACGGACTCGATGTTCCGGATTCGACTCGCCACTCCCGCGACGACCGATCAGCTTTGCAGACCGCTGGATACGGGCGGACGGTTGTCATGTCGCAACGGCGAGATGGTTGTCCTGAATGCCTGGCGATGGGCCCATGGCGCAGATGCCTATAGATCCGACCTCGTTCGCTACCGCACCTACCTCGTCAATCACGAATTCGGTCACGCTCTCGGAAGCGGTCATAATTCCTGCCCGGGCGTCGGCGAGTCCTCGCCCGTCATGTCCCAGCAGACGAAGGGCCTCGGTGGATGTCGCGCGAACCCGTGGCCCACGGCGGCGGATGGCAAACAAGGCGTGACGCGGTGAGCGTGCGCACGATCTACTACGGTTCATAGTAGGTTTGTTCCCAGGAGTGGGCGTTCAACTTCCCCCCCGTCGTGGACGCCCACTCCGCCGAATATGACACGGACCCTGCTCATCGGCGACGTGGGTGATCGAATCATCGAACTCGGCGCATCTTGGGCGATCGTCATGACGATCACCGGGTTCATCATCTTCTTCCTGGGCCGGCGTCCCCGCAGGATGGCGACCGAGCGACGCATCAAGGGCGCTCGGCTCCGCAGCATCCATGCGCTGGTCGGGTTGCCCGTGGGACTCGGACTCCTCCTGCTGGTGGTGTCAGGACTGCCGTGGACCGGACTGGGGGGAGCTAAGGCGCAACAGCTCGCCGCGGGCGGTAACTCCTCCTTGTGGGGAGCTGACCCCGGAGCCGAGTCAAAGCTCGGAGCGCTGATCGAGGAGACTGACGGCAGGTCAGGACCTGCCGGATGGGCTGTCTCCAACGGACCGACCGCCCAGAGCCAGGGCACCGGTCACGCCATCTCAGTCGACCGCGCCGTCAGCGCAGCGTCCGATGCCGGTGCCCCGCCGCCCTATTCCGTCATTTTACCCGGTGGACGAGAAGGGCGTGTTCAGCGTGCTCGGCGATCAATGGTCGAACAACGGCAACCCGGCCGAGTCCGACGTCGCCAAGGAGCTGACCGTTCACGTCGACCAGTACTCGGGCGCGGGCGATGCCCGCCACGTACGGGTATGAGGACTACTCCGCACTGGCGAAGACCGTGTCCCACGGAATCGCTCTTCACGAGGGTCGCCGGTTCGGCACTGAATCGCCCCGGGTCTGGTGGAGGCTCTCAATCCATGGAGGATGAGAGTCATGGCTGCACCGAGGAAATATCCCGACGAGTTGCGTGAGCGTGCCACGAGGATGGCGGTCGAGCTCCGGGCAGATCCGGGGACGAAGTCGGGGGCGATCGCCCGAGTGGCTGAACCACTGGGCATGCATCCTGAGACGCTGAGGAACTGGGTGCGCCAGGCCGAGATCGATGGCGGGGTCCGGCCGGGCACCACCACTGGCGACGCGCAGCGGCTGGCTGAGCTGGAGCGGGAGAACCGCGAGTTGCGGCGGGCGAATCACATTTTGCGGACGGCGTCGGCTTTCTTCGCGGCGGAGCTCGACCGCCCCACCAGCAGGTAGTGGCCTACCTCGACGCTCATCGCCATGACGTGGTCGATGGGCGCGAGGTCGGGGTCGAGTCGATCTGTGCGGTGCTGAGGAACGCCGGCGTCCAGATCGCCCCGAGTGGTTACTACGCGGCCAAGACCAGGCCACCTTCGCAACGCTCGGTGCGTGATGCCGAGCTGGTCGAGGACATCAGGGTCGTGCACCGGGCGAACCTGGGCGTCTACGGCGCCAGGAAGGTCCACGCCGCGCTGAACCGCGAGGGAGTCACGGTTGCTCGGTGCACCGTTGAGCGGTTGATGCGCGCCGAGGGCCTGCGCGGGATCAGGCGGGAGAAGTCCCGCAGGACCACGATCGGCGACGGTGCTGAGACCGAACGGCCGGAGGATCTGGTGAGCCGCAAGTTCGTGGCCGCGGCGCCGAACCAGTTGTGGGTGGCCGATCTGACCTACGTGCGCACGCATGCCGGCTGGACCTACGCAGCGTTCGTGATCGACGTGTTCAGTCGCAAGGTCGTGGGCTGGCAGGTCTCGACCTCGCTGCGCACCGATCTGGCCCTCGATGCCCTCGACATGGGCCTTTGGGAACGTCAACGCACCGGCCAGAACGTCGCCGGCCTGACCCACCACTCAGACCGCGGAGTCCAATACCGGGCGATCCGCTACACCGAGCGGCTCGCCGAAGCTGACGCCGTCGCTTCCGTCGGCAGCAAGGGCGACAGTTACGACAATGCGATGGCCGAGGCGTTCAACTCGTTATTCAAGGCCGAGTGCATCCGCAACCCGATCATGCGTCCCAAGGGCGGCTGGAAATCAGTCGGCGACGTCGAGCTTGCCGTCGCCGAATACGTCGACTGGTTCAACCACAGGCGCCTGCACGGCGAGCTCGGGCAGGTCCCACCCGCCGAGTTCGAAGCGAACCACTGGTCGACCCACCGCATCACGCACTACGTTGAAACCCCGACCCCAGCAGGGGCCGGAACCAAGTAACCGAGTCTCCACGAAACCCGGGGCGATTCAATCATGGCCGCCATCATCGCGGTGCACAGCAGTGCGACGACGATGATGTTGGTACCTGCAATACCGGTCAGGAAATGCAGGCCGGCGATGACCAGCATCGGGATGCAGCAGATGATCATCATCAATCCATGACCGCGATGTGTCCCGTGGCCGACGCTGTCGGACTCGTGCCCGCCATGGTGGTCTTCGGAACTCGGCGAGGACTCCCGCAGATGGTGCGCCGCGTGCCCATCGGTGTGCGCACCGTGATCCATGCCGTGTGGCGTACTCATGATGTCTTTCCTTTCAAGGAGGCGGGCATGTGCCCGAGTTTGGCGTACAGCGGGCAGTGTCCAAGCGCCCCGGTGACGATGAGGTCGAGGCCGGTCACCACCAGCAGCAGTTCGAGGACGACAGCCCCGGTGGATGAGCCGCCGGCCAGCAGCACGATTCCGGCGACGGTGGCGAGCGCTCCGACGACCACTCGAGCGACGCGTTCGGCAGGGGTGATGTTGATGATCCAACGCTTACCCATGATGGCCTCCAGCTCTTGATCGACCGCGGATGTCCGGTCCAGTTCGATGCTCTCGCCATCCGGTGAAGGTGACCGGCGTTGTCTCGTGAAGGTTCGTTGAAGAATCGCTCGTTGCGGAAGTGCCGGGTCGCCCGTTGGGCTCCGGGACAACGCAGCAGCTGGCGTCGTGACGAGGGTCGTCAGCCGTGGTGGCCCTCGTGGTCGTCCGGATCAACGGTCCGCACGGGAACCCGTTCCTGGTCGCCGTTGCTGATGGCGGGACCGATGACGAAGGCCGAGAGGGAGAACATCAGCGCGAACACACCCAACGCGAGCGCGGGCGCCTTCCACGAGTCGAAGCGTCGATGAAGACGTCGCAGCATCGGTATGGAGAAGACCAGTCCGACGACGGCGAACAGCACATTGCCGGTCGCGCCGGTCACCAGTACCGCTCCGCCGAGAATGCCGACGTGGTGCAGCACGTGGGGGAGCAGACCCATGATGGCGCCGACGAGAGCGGTCAGTGCGTTCCATGCGGTCCCGAAGACGCCCACGTGGTTGTCAGGTGCGGCCGGAGCGAGTTCCTCCGAGTTGAGCTCACGATCCGGGACGTGGTGTGCGGGCATCGTCAGTCGTTCGTCCGGTGGGGCAGCGTGGTCATCATGCCGGTCTCGGCGTGGTGAATGTCGTGGCATGGTGGGTCGCCCCCTGGCTCGGGTTGTGGCTTCGGCGTCAAGCTTCAAAACCCGACATGTGCGGAGACAAGAGGTGGGTGGTTCTCCTACCGTCCCGAGGTGCGCAGCACGGTGCTGCGGGCGTGGTACTCGTCCTCGTTGATCTCGCCGCGGGCGAACCGCTCGTTAAGGATCTGCATCGGGTCCCTGCGATCAGAAGGGGATGCATCAGTGCTCTGAGTGCCGCGGAAGATCGCGATCACTGCAACGACCACCAACGCCCAGAACGCGACCATGGCCAGGGTCATGAGGATCCAACCGACCCATCCCGTGCCGTCGTGATACCAACCCATCATCGTGCTCAGCTCCTCCGTCGGGCCTCGTACTTTCAATGATCGACCCGGCACCAGGGCGACATAGTGGTCTTCGTGTGAAGGTTCGCTGAAGGATGGGCCGCCCGCGGTGCTGATCTGGGCTGGTAGGGCAGATGGACTGCCATCATGTCGGGTATGGGCGAGGACGTGATCAACGGAACGGCCGGCTCACCGGCGGGAGGTGCCGCGGGTGTTCGTCCCCCGACGGGCCTGCGGGCGATGGTCGTCGAGGACGAGACGCACCTTGCGGGGGTCATCGGCAGCTACCTCGAACGCGAAGGCCTGGAGGTGGCTGTGGTCCACGACGGTATGGAGGCATTGGAAGTCGCTCGAACCGTCGATCCGGATGTGGTGGTGCTGGACTTGGGTCTGCCGAGTCTGGACGGTGTGGAGGTCTGTCGGCAATTGCGCACATTCTCCGATGCCTATGTGGTGATGCTGACAGCGCGCAGCGAGGAGGTCGACACCTTGATCGGCCTCTCGGTGGGGGCAGACGACTACATGACCAAGCCTTTCAGCCCTCGGATCCTGATGGCCCGGATCCAGGCACTGCTGCGCCGACCTCGGAAGCCGGATGGGGCAGACGACCAGGTGGAGGGGGCCCGGACCTTCGGTGCGTTGGTCGTCGATCCGCTGGGGCGGGACGTCTGGCTCGAGGGGGAACCGGTGTCGTTGACGCGCACCGAGTTCGACCTTCTGGCCGCTCTCTCCGACCACCCGCAGATGGCATTCAGCCGCCGGCAGCTCATCGACACCGTCTGGGGTCCCACCTGGGTCGGCGATGAACATCTGGTCGACGTCCACGTCGGGCACTTGCGGCGCAAACTCAACGACGACGCCAGCCAGGCCCGATTCATCCGCACCGTCCGTGGAGTCGGCTACCGGATGGGCACCGGCCAGTGACCGACCGCCGAGCTCGCGCGGACACGACCCGTGTCCGCTCTCGGTTCGCCGCTCGGCTCCTGGTGGCCCAAGCCCTGGTCCTCGTGGCCGGGGCCCTGACCACGTGGCTCGTGGCTTCCGTCGTGGGCCCCGGCATCTTCAGCGACCACCTGCAACAGGCCGGTGACGAACACACCGCCGAACAGATTCGCCATGTGGAGGAGGCCTTCGCCTCCGCGCTGGTTCTGTCCATCTCTCTCGCGCTGATCGCCTCGGTGCTCGCAGCGCTGGCCGTCTCCTGGTACTTCAGCCGCCGGGTTCAGCGTTCGATCAGCGACGTCGCGGCGGCGGCGGCACAGGTCGCTGCCGGCCGGTACGGCGCCCGGGTGCCCGACCCGGGACTGGGTGAAGAGTTCGCCTCGCTCGCACTGACCTACAACCGCCTCGCCGAGAGACTCGAAGCGACGGAGTCGACCCGCCGGAGCATGCTGGCCGACCTGGCACACGAGATGCGGACCCCCCTGGCCACGATCGACGCCCATCTCGAGGCCGTCGAGGACGGCATCCGGTACCTCGATGACGACACCCTGGGCGTCATCCGGGGCTCGACAGGCCGACTGCGGCGCTTGGCCGAGGACATGACCGCCGTGTCGCGAGCGGAGGAAGGGCTCGACGTCACGCTGCGACCCGTGCCGGCAGCGGATGCTGCTGCGGCGGCCATCGAGGCCGCACGTGACCGGTACGCCACCAAGGGGGTTCGCCTGCTCAGCGAACTCGCCGACGCCGGCCAGGTCCGCCTTGACTCCGACAGATTCGGACAGGTGCTCGGCAACCTGCTCGACAACGCTCTGCGCCACACTCCGACGGGCGGGACCGTCACCTTGGACTGTCGCCGCATCGATGACTGGGTCCAGTACCGCGTCAGCGACACGGGCCAGGGGGTGGCGGCAGAGCACCTGCCGCACCTGTTCGACCGGTTCTACCGCGCCGACAGCGCCCGCGACCGCGGCCACGGTGGCTCTGGCATCGGTCTGGCGATCGCCAAGGCGCTCGTGGAGGCACAAGGCGGTGGCATCTCGGTGACCAGTGCCGGGCCCGGGAGCGGCACGACGTTCACGTTGCGCTTTCCCTGCTTCAAGTAACTCGTCCGCCCGGACTGAACGGCCCGGATCTTCAGCGAAACATCACAGAACCTCGCGGCCTTTCACCTACTGCCCTGGCCATCATGGCCGTGTTCAACACCGACTCGGTGAACGACATCAGCGTCTGACAGGGCAGGAAGCGGCGAACATGAAGGTTCGACGAAGTTCTCTTCGCGGCCGTGCTTTTCATCACCCGGTGGGGGTATGGTCAGTCACGAAGACCGATACCCCCAAGGGGTATCTTCCGAAGGAGTTTCGCGATGGCCGTTGAACCGGGATACATCACCGAGAAGCAGGCTGTCCTCGCCAGGCTCCGTCGCGTTGAGGGTCAGGTGCGTGGCCTGCAGCGGCTGGTGGACGAGGAGCAGTACTGCATCGACATCCTCACCCAGTTGTCGGCGGCCACGAAGGCCCTCGAAGGGGTCGCGCTGCTGTTACTCGACCAGCATCTCGAACACTGCCTGACGCACCCCACCGACCCTGCCGAGGCCCAGCAGAAGCTCAACGAGGCCTCCGCAGCGATCCGGCGACTCGTCCGCTCATGATCGATCCATCAAACGAAGGAGCACCCATGTCCGTGTCAGACGACAGCCGCAATCTTCAACTGCTCGACTCCTCCGCCGGCGACGGCGGGTGCGGCTGCGGGGGATGCGGCTGCGGATCCAACACCCAGTCCGAAAGTTCGACCGACACCACCACTGAGGCGATCACCATCGCCGCGACGAAGGAGAGCGACATGACCACCAACACCTACGCCGTCACCGGAATGACCTGCGGCCACTGCGCCAGCGCCGTCACCGGCGAACTCAAGAGCCTCGACGGGGTCTCCGACGTCAGCGTCGACCTCGTCGCCGGCGGTACCTCGACAGTCACCGTCGCGAGCGCCGAGCCACTCGACCAGGCCCAGGTCGCCGCCGCCCTCGACGAGGCCGGCGACTACCAACTCGCCTGAGCACCGAAACCCTCACGCGCATCCCGATTCAATCTAGGCAGGAGTCACAGTCATGGCACAACCAACCCCTACGGTCGACGCGCTGCACGACGTCGAGCTCGCCATCGGCGGGATGACCTGTGCCTCCTGCGCCGCGCGGATCGAAAAGAAGCTGAACAAGGTCGAGGGTGTGTCGGCCACGGTCAACTACGCCACTGAGAAGGCCAAGGTCAGTTATCCGACGACGCTCACCCCTGCCGATCTTGTCAGCGTGGTGGAGGCGACCGGGTACACCGCGACCGTGCCCACTCAGGCGGCCAACGGTGACGACCCTTCGGCCGACAGTGACCCGGACGAACGGGATCTGGAGGCTGCGAGCTGGCGACAGCGCCTGATCGTCTCAACCGTGCTCTCCGTCCCGGTCCTGGCGATGTCGATGATTCCGGCGTTGCAGTTCGACAACTGGCAGTGGATCTCACTGACGCTGGCCTCACCCGTGGTCGTCTGGGGGGCCGCCCCGTTCCACCGAGCTGCGGTGACCAACGCGCGCCACGGCGCAGCGACCATGGACACCCTCATTTCCGTCGGAGTCACCGCCGCGTGGCTCTGGTCGCTGTGGGCGTTGCTGTTCACCCACGCCGGGATGACTGGCATGCGGATGCCGTTCGACCTCCTCCCAGATGGTGAAGCTGACGTCCACATCTACCTTGAGGTCGCGGCGGCGGTGACCACCTTCATCATTGCGGGCCGCTACTTCGAGGCTCGAGCCAAGCGCCAGTCCGGTGCGGCTCTACGCGCCCTGCTCGACATGGGCGCCAAGGACGTTGCCGTCCTGCGCGGCGGCACGGAGGTGCGCGTGCCGGTGGGCCAACTCGAGGTCGGTGACCGGTTCCTGGTGCGCCCGGGCGAGAAGGTCGCCACCGATGGCGTCGTCGAGGACGGTACATCGGCAGTCGACGCGTCCATGCTCACGGGCGAGTCGGTCCCCGTCGAGGTCGGGCCCGGTGATGTCGTCGTGGGCGCCACGGTGAACGCCGGCGGACGTCTGGTGGTCCGGGCCGCCCGCGTCGGAGCCGACACCCAACTCGCTCAGATGGCACGGCTGGTCGAGGACGCTCAGAACGGCAAGGCGCAGGTCCAGCGACTCGCCGACCGAGTCTCGGCCGTATTCGTGCCCATCGTGCTCGTGCTCTCCTTGGTCACGCTCGCCGCGTGGCTGCTGACTGGTCACAGCGTCACCGCTGCTTTCACCGCCGCCGTGGCGGTGTTGATCATTGCCTGCCCCTGCGCCCTCGGTCTCGCGACCCCCACCGCACTGCTCGTCGGGACCGGCCGCGGTGCCCAACTCGGCGTGCTCATCAAGGGCCCGGAGGTGCTCGAGTCCACTCGGGTGGTCGACACGATCGTCCTGGACAAGACCGGCACCGTGACCACCGGACAAATGGAGCTGGTCGATGTGGTCCCCGCTGAAGGTGTGACCAGTGCCGATCTGCTCCGGCTGGTCGGTGCCCTCGAGAACGCTTCGGAACACCCCATCGGTCAGGCCATCGCCACCGGCGCCAGCCAACGACTCGAGTCGCAGCTGTCCGATGTCGAGGGATTCTCCTCGACCCAAGGCCTCGGCGTGGCCGGGATGGTCGATGGCCACGCGGTCGTGGCCGGCCGCCCCGGCTGGCTGGCCCAAGAGTGGAACCAACCCCTCGACGCGAACCTGGTGGGAGTGGTCGAGGCCGCGGAACAGCAAGGCCGGACCGTGATCGCCGCTGGCTGGGACGGAGCGGCCCGCGGGGTCGTCGTGGTCTCCGACGCGATCAAGCCCACGAGTGCTCAGGCCGTGGCCGAGCTCAAGGAGCTGGGACTCGAGCCGATTCTGCTCACCGGTGACAACGAACGCGCTGCCCGTGCCGTCGCCGCCGAGGTGGGCATCGAGCAGGTGATCGCCGAGGTCCTCCCCGCTGAGAAGGTCGCCACTGTCGAGCATTTGCAGCGCGAGGGCCGCACGGTCGCCATGGTGGGAGACGGCGTTAACGACGCCGCGGCACTGGCCACCTCCAATCTGGGCATCGCCATGGGCACCGGCACCGACGCCGCCATCGAGGCTTCCGACCTCACTCTCGTTCGCGGCGACCTGCGCGCCGCCGTGGACGCGATCCGGCTCTCTCGGCGCACGCTGCGGACCATCAAGAGCAACCTGTTCTGGGCCTTCGCCTACAACGTTGCGGCGCTGCCCCTGGCCGCGCTCGGTCTGCTCAACCCGCTGATCGCCGGCGCCGCCATGGCGTTCTCCTCGGTGTTCGTCGTGTCGAACAGCTTGCGACTGCGGCGCTTCCAGCCCGTCTCGACCCAGACAGCCGAGACGTCGCGTGCTCGCCTTGACTCAAACAAGACCAACCTTTCCCATGTGGAGGCAGGACGATGACGACGCACCAGCACACGAGCGGCCACCGCGACCATCACGCGCAGCGTGACGGGGGTACCACCGCCATCATCGAGGTCTCTGGGGTCCAGTGGGCGTCCAGCAAGAACGTCGCCGAAGCGATGCTGTCGCGCCGGCCCGGGGTGCTCTCCGTCGATGCCAACCCGGTCGCCCAGACGGCCACCGTCACCTATGACCCGAAGCGGACCAGCGTGAGCGATCTGCGGGACTGGGTGCGCGAATGCGGATTCCACTGCGCGGGACAGTCGGTTCCCAATCATGTGTGCGATCCGATGCTTGAGCCTGACCGTGACGAGCACGCCGAGCACCACCACGAGCTCCAGCACGACGGTCACGACGCGGGCAGCAGCCACGCGGGCGCGGCTTCGCCGATCTCGTCACCGCATGATGCGATGGGCCACGGCGGTCACGGGACGATGTCGATGGCTGACATGGTTCGCGACATGCGCAACCGATTCCTGGTCGCCCTGCTGCTCGCGGTACCCATCACGCTGTATTCGCCGATGGGGCGGGACATGCTCGGCTTCGACGCGGCCGCTCCATTCGGGATGCGCGATGACATCTTCGCCTTGATCCTGTCCCTGCCGGTGATCTTCTACTCGGCCTGGATCTTCTTCGACGGTGCCTGGCGAGCGCTCCGGGCCAAGACCCTGGACATGATGGTGCTGGTGGCCGTGGCCGTCGGAGCCGGCTGGCTGTACTCCCTCGGAGTCACCGTCACCGGGGGCGGTGAGGTCTTCTACGAGGCCGTTGTCATGCTCACCGTGTTCGTGTTGCTCGGCCACTGGTTCGAGATGCGGGCACGAGGCGGCGCCAACGACGCGATCCGTACGTTGCTTGATCTGGCTCCGCCGTTGGCGGTCGTTCTCCGCGAAGGCGAACCGGTCGAAGTTCCCACCTCCGAGGTCGAGGTCGATGACCTTCTCCTGATCCGGCCGGGGGCGAAGATCGCCACTGACGGCACCGTCGAAGAGGGCGAGTCGGAGGTCGACGAGTCCATGGTCACCGGCGAGAGCCTCCCGGTGCACAAGGGGCCCGGCGATCGGGTCATCGGCGCCACCATCAACGCGAGCGGCACCATCCGGGTGCGCGCCACCAAGGTGGGCGCTGACACCGCTCTGGCACAGATCGTCGCGCTGGTGCAACAGGCGCAGAACTCCAAAGCGCCGGGACAGCGACTCGCGGACAGGGCCGCATTCTGGCTCGTTCTGGTCGCACTGGTCGGTGGAGTCGGCACCTTCCTGGTTTGGCTCGCTGCCGGCGCAAGCGTGCAGACTGCGCTGCTGTTCGCCATCACCGTGGTCGTGATCACCTGCCCCGACGCCCTTGGACTCGCCACGCCGACAGCAATCATGGTCGGCTCCGGCCTCGGCGCGAAACGCGGGATTCTGTTCAAGAACGCCACCGCCATCGAGAGCTCCGCGCGCGTCGACACCGTCGTCTTCGACAAGACCGGCACCCTCACCAAGGGGGAGCCCGAGGTCACGGACGTCATTGTCGGCGACTTCGATCGCGATCGGGTCCTGGCGCTCGCGGGCGCACTCGAACGAGAGTCCGAACATCCTCTCGCTCAGGCCGTCGTGCGCCACGTCGATGCAACCGATGTGCCGCGCTTGCGCGCCACCGCGTTCCGCAACGTCACGGGCATCGGCGCCCTCGCCGAGGTCGACGGCCACCAGATCGCCATCGGCAACCGTCGCCTCATGGAATCCGAAGCGATCACCATCGGTGACCTGGGTGCGCAGCGCGACGAGATCGCCGCCGGCGGTCGCACGGCGGTGTTCGTTGCCGTCGATGATCGGGTCGTCGCGGTGATCGGGATCGCCGACGCGGTCCGCGAGACGTCCGCCGCCGCGATCTCCGCACTTCACGAGGCGGGCATCAGGGTCGCCATGCTCACCGGCGACAACCGTGCGACCGCCGAGCGGATCGCCGAGGAGTTGGGAATCGACGACGTCATCGCGGATGTCCTGCCCGAGGACAAGGCACACCAGGTCAAGCAACTGCAGGCACAGGGGCGCACCGTGGCGATGGTCGGTGACGGAGTCAACGACTCACCTTCTCTCGTGCAGGCAGACGTCGGCATCGCGGTTGGCGCGGGTACCGACGTCGCGATCGACGCCGCAGACGTCGTTCTCATGAGGTCGGACCCCCTGGACGTCCCCGTGGCGCTGACGATCGGCCGAGGCACGCTGCGCAAGATGCGTCAGAATCTTGGTTGGGCGGTGGGATACAACGCGATCGCGCTACCCATCGCGGCTGGTGTCTTCCAGCCGTCCTTCGGCCTGGTCCTCAGGCCCGAGGTCGCCGCCTTGTCGATGTCCGGCTCCAGCTTGTTGGTGGCAGTCAACGCACTGCTGCTCAAGCGACTCCGGCTGCCCGGGCAGCAGCCCGACAACGATCCCACCCAGAACTCCGAGATGCAGCGGGCGTCCTGAGGGAGCTCGTGCCTCAGCCCAGACTGGCGAGGAGGTCGCGACAGGCCTCCTCGCACCGGCGGCAAGCCTCGGCGCAGATGCGGCAGTGTGCGTGCATGCTGGCGTGACTCTCACACTCGTCGCCGCAAGCCTTGCACGCGACGGCACAGGCTTCCAAGAACGCTCGGGTCACATCGGCGTCGTATGCGGTGCGCCTCGAAAGCACCTTGCCTGTGGCCGTGCAGATGTCGGAGCAGTCCAGATTGGTGCGGATGCATGTGGTCAATTCGGCGACCATGTCCTCGGCCAGGCACGCGTCAGCACAAGCCGTGCACGCTTGGGCGCATTCGAAGCAGGCTGCGATGCACTCGGCCAACTTCTGCTTGTCGATCTGACCCAGATCCTTCGGGTAGGCATCCAGCATCTTCGTGTGAACCATGGTTCCTCCTCCTCGAAATGGTGGCGGCGGGTGACCTGCGTCTGACGACCGGTGGGAACCGCCCTTTCATGATCAGTACCCGTCCGACTGTTGGATCATTCGCTTGACCGAGATCCTCCCGCGGAATGTTTACACGTGCAGATGTGCGCACGTAACGTTGTCGAGTGATCTTGGTCGAGCGTTCCGTCCTGCGGCATCGTGCCTACCGGCACCTGTTCAGTGCGCAGGTGGTGGCGCTGCTTGGCACGGGCCTCCTGACCGTTGCGTTGAGTTTGCTGGCGTTCGATGTTGCGCCGCGATCGGCGGGAACGGTCGTGGCTACTGCGTCGACGATCAAGATGGTCGCCTACGTGCTGCTTTCCCCGCTTCTGACCGCGGCAACTGCGAGTCTGCCGCCGCGTCGGGTGATGGTCGCGGCGGATCTGGTGCGCGGCGGGGTCGCAGTGAGCTTGCCATGGGTGAGTGAGGTCTGGCAGATCTACGTGCTGATCTTCGTGCTGCAGACCGCGTCGGCGACGTTCACTCCGACGTTCCAAGCGGTGATTCCCGCGGTCCTGCCCGACGAGCGCGACTACACGCGGGCGTTGTCGCTGTCGCGACTGGCGTATGACTTGGAATCGCTCGTCAGTCCCATGATCGCGGCGGCGCTCCTGACCGTGGTGTCTTTCCATGTCCTGTTTGCCGGGACGGCCGTCGGGTTCGGTGTCTCTGCGGTCATGGTCATCACGGCTGGTCTTTCGGTCCGGCCTCACAAGGCGGAAGTGTCGTTCTGGCGACGCGCGACAGATGGCATGCGCCTGTTCGTCACGCGCGGGCCGCTGCGCTTCTTGATGGCGTTGAACCTGGTGGTCGCGGCCGCCTCCTCGCTCGTCCTGGTCAACACCGTCGTCGTCGTTCGCGAAACACTCGGCTTGAGCTCGACCTCACTGGCGGTCGCGCTCGGTTGTTACGGCGCCGGATCCATGGTCGTGGCGTTGGCGGCACCGCGACTCCTCGACACGATCAGCGACCGGACGCTGATGCTCGCAGGTGGCGTCACCGTGCCCGCGGCTTTGGTGCTGGCTGTTCTCGTGACGGGAGGCGACCATGGTTGGGCGCCCCTGCTGGTGATCTGGGCTGTCATTGGCGCTGCGACGTCGGCGATCCTGACGCCATCGGGAAGAGTCATCAACCGGAGTGTCACCGAGGGCGAACGGGCCGGTGCTTTCGCCGCGAACTACTCGTTGTCCCACGCCTGTTTCCTGTTCGCCTACCCAGTCGCTGGATGGACGGGAGATCAATTCGGAGTCCCGGTCACCGCTGCGGTCATGACCGCGATCTCAGTCCTGGGACTGGCGGCCGCCGTGGCATCGTCGCGCCGACCGGTACTCACTCGGTAGTCAGAGGTGGCAGGATCGGCAGCACCATGAGCGATCCGATCCCGACGCCGCGTCGTTCGAGCCTGGACCATCCGCAGCGTCCCGACCTCGAGCGCCTGCGTGAGGCTGCTGACGTGTTCGCGCTGATCGGAGAGCCCACGCGCTTGGAGCTCCTGTGGTTGCTCACGGAGGGACCTGCCACAGCCGGCGAACTGGCCGACGCGGTCGAAGCCTCGCGCACGGCGGTCAGCCAGCACCTGGCGAAGCTCCGCCTCGCCGGTCTCGTCGACGCCCAGCGCGACGGTCGCCATCAGGTCTACCGGATCCTCAGCGGACACGTCGCACGATTGGTGCGGGAGGGTCTCAACCAGGCGGACCATCTCGTCTCGGGCGAAGAACCACACCTCTGAGTCGCCCTGACCGCCGTGGAACAGGCGTGAGCGGGACGCGTCGAGGACCAGGGGAGGTCGTTCGGGGAGCACACTCGTGGAGCGATGTGCGGCTTTCGCCGGACAGACCATGACTAGGTGAGGCGACTCCACGTGGCACCCGAGGTCGTCGATTCGAAGACGGCACCACCCGCGGCTGCGTACCAGCGATCCGGCGTCACTTCGAGTGCCTCCGGGGAGTCCGGGAGCGCACCTCCCGCTCTCCAGCTCTCACCGCCGTCGCGACTCACATGAACACGTCCAGTGGCTGCAATGCCCACGACGAGACCGTCCTGGCCCCCATCGATGTACGCCAAGGACGGTGCGACGACGGTCCGCGCGCGAGCTCCATCGCTCGCGGGATAACGAATCAATCCGCCGGACGGGGTCGTCGCGAAGAGGTCGGTCGAGTCGGGATCGGTGGCGTTCGTGGCATCTCATCTGGGCCTGTTCACCGTGGAGGAAGGGTCGCCGCCGCGGCGGGTCGGGGAGTGCCGCAGGCCGCGAGCAGGGACACGAGTACGGCGGATCCGACAACGGCCACACAGGCGCGGCGGGTGTTACTCACGTGACAGCCTTCTGTCGTGGACGGTAACCGTGAACTCCGGCGTGGCCGGCTCGTGTCGTCATGCAGGTCATCTCCGGGTCGCTTGCTGATATCCCTTTAGAGCCAACACGAAAGATGTGTCGGAATGTTCATCGCGCAATGAAGCTTCCCTGAAGATTCCAGCGTGACCGGCTCGGCCTTTCACTCCCGGGCAATGGGACTTCTTACAACGAACGTGGCAGCGTGGCCGCACTTGTGCGTGTTGTCGAGCAAGGACCAGCAGCACCCGGCCGATTCACGAAGCGGGATCTTCAGCGAACCTTCACGGAATCAGCGCCCCAATCAGGAGTCGGGGAGCGGATGCTGGGTTGGTTCGTCCCAGGGAGTGGAGTTCGACATGAACCGGTTCATTGGCACGCTGGTGTGGTTCGTCGCGGTAAGTGCGGCCGTGCTGGTCGGTGCGTTCGCCATGGGTGCGCCACCCTCGGGAGTCTTGCTCATCCTGCTGCTCGCTTGCCCGCTGATGATGCTGTTCCTCATGCCTGAAACGCATGGTGAGGCTGACGAGGACGACGACTCGCGGCCCGTCGAGAAGGACTCTCAGCCGTGCGGGCCCCGCAGCGGACGCTGAGGCCGTGTGGAGTGTTGTTTCTGACCGCTTAAGGCCACCAATCTGGTCGGACAGCGCGAGCGTCCACAGGGTGCCTCAGGGTCGATCGACCCCGGTCGGCCACGCATTGGCCCGACACCCATCGAGGGTCTTGGTCTGTTGGAGCATGACCGGAGCTGGCGCGCCCTTGGCTGGGCACGCGGCGTGGGGGAGTCCGAGCGCATGGCCGAACTCGTGGTTGATCAGGTACCGGCGATAGGCACCGATGTCCTTCTCGTAGGACGGGGCGCCATTCACCCAGCGCCAGGCGTTGATCACGACCCGGTCCCCATTGCGGCACGAGAGGCGACCGCCGGTGTCAAGGGGAGCGCACAGGTCGTCCGCCGTCTGTGGCGACGCGAGAATGATCCTCACTGAAGCATCGTTCGCCACGCGAGTGAATTCGTGGCCAGGGGACGCCCACCCCCGGGGATCGCTGAGGGTGGCGTCCACGGCTCGCGCGAAGCCCGCCGGCGCGAACGATAGGCCCTCCTCGACTTCGACTTGATAGGTCATGGTCGTGGCCGTGGATCTCCGCGGGACAGAAGGCGTAGGTGCGATTTGGAACCTGCCTGACGCTGACTCCGGGACATTGACCGGCTTGTCCAGGACCGTGGATCGCCGCGCGGGTGGTCGGGCGGAACGGCTGCCCCGGCTCTCGACCTGGTCCTCCGGCCGCGACGGCGACGGTCTGGCACGTGGCAACTCCGACCGAGCATCCGAACCGTTGGAACTTGGGTCATCGGAGAGTTGTTTCTGCCCTTTGCCGATGTCAGGGACGAGGAGAGCGGTTGCGACCACGGCTGCGGCCAACGCGGGTAGTCCTATCCGTGCGGTCCTGGTCATACGCGCGCGCTGAGGCCGACGGCGCCGGTGTCCCCGCGGAGCCGTCGGGCTGGCGGCTGCGCTGCGACTCCTTCTTCGGGAACCTGTCACGACCTCGCTCGATCTGGAAGGGCGGCGTGCCGCCGGGTTGGGGGGGGGAAGTGACCCAGCGGCACGCCAGTCGGCTGCAGCATCCATTCCGACGTCAGGTCGGAAACATGGTGGAGATGCTGCGAAACGCTGCGTCAGGACCCGAGGAGACCGTTCATCTGGTCGATTTCAGCCTGCTGGTCGCTGATCACCTTCTGTGCCATCGCGATCGCGTCGGCATTCTCGCCGTCCTGGACTTCCGTCTCGGCCATGGCGACCGCACCCTCGTGGTGCTCGATCATCATCTGCAGGAACATGCGGTCGAACTCAGCGCCAGATGCATCCTCGAGGGACTTCATGTCCTCCTCGTCCATCATCCCGGCCATGCCGCCTTCGTCACTGGACCCGTGGTTCATGTCCCCGTGGTCCATCTCCCCGGACGGCACGTCTTCACCCCAGCTCTCGAGCCAGCCCTCAAGGGTCTCGATCTCGGGACCCTGCGCGGCTTCGATGTCGGCAGCCAAGGACTTGACTTCGTCGGTGCCGGCACGTGTCTCGGCGACCTTGGCCATCTCGATCGCCTGCTCGTGGTGAGGGATCATCTGTTGGGCGAACGTGACATCCGCGTCATTGAACGGGGCGCTCTGGCTGGAGGAGGAGCCCGTGTCGCTCGACTTTCCGCCATCGGAATCGTCGCTGCATGCGGCCAGGGTGAGACCGATCGTCGCGAACAGCGTGAGAGCCGCCAGCTTCCTCTTCATCAGGTTTTCTCCATCTCTGGTCGTCTTCAGTACGCCAGCGAGTCTGCCTCCCGAATGTGAAGAGCGACCACGCTCAGTCCTCAAGGTTCCATGAAGACTCCGGGACTGCGCCGGGTCCGAGGCTCCCGGTTGGTCGACCGGGGCGGTCGCACACACGTTGAAGGCGAGAGTTCAACTACTAGGAAGCATAGTAGACTCCAGCCATGGTCGACGAGGCGCTCAAGGAGAGAGATCAGTCGAAGTCGCCGACGCCAACCCGGACTGTCTACGGGTGGGGCTGGGGCCGCTGGGCGTGGCGGACGCTGACATCGATGCGGACGGCCGTGATTCTGCTGGCCCTGCTCGCACTCGCTGCGATCCCCGGATCGTTCCTGCCACAACGGAACGTGGCGACCAACCCCGGGGCCGTTCCAGGTTTCTACCGGGACCATCCCACCTTGGCGCCGTGGCTCGACCGTCTCTTCTTGTTCGACGTCTACGCGTCTCCGTGGTTCGCGGCGGTGTACCTGCTGCTGCTCGTGTCGATGACCGGCTGTGTCCTTCCTCGATGCGCGAAGCTCTGGCAGGAGTGTCGCGCGGAGCCGACGCGTGCTCCGACGCGCTTGTCACGCATGGAAGGTCATCGCGAGCTGGCCGTGTACTCGGACCGCGATTCGGTGCTGCGGCACGCAGGTGCGGTTCTGTCTCGGCGCGGTTACCGGGTCGTGCAGGCGCTTGGGGAAGTCCGGGCGGAGAAGGGCTACGTCCGCGAGGTCGGGAACCTCATGTTCCACCTCTCGCTGTTGCTGTTGCTGGTGGGCATGGCCAGTGGCAAGCTCCTCGGTTTCGAAGGTCGAGCGGCGCTGGCCGATGGCGACACCTTCACCAACGTGGAGTCGTCCTACGACGAGTTCTCACGGTCGGCCCTCACCCGTGTGGACGAGCTGACGCCGTTCTCGGTCACCCTGGACGGCTTGGACGCTGAGTTCGCCATCAGCGGTTCGCGTGCAGGCGAGCCTCGCAAGTTCGATGCCACGGTGACCTACCTGCAGGCCGACGGAACTGAGAAGTCCGCCAGTATCAAACCCAATCAGCCGCTCGACATCGAAGGAACCAAGTTGTTCCTCACGGGGCACGGCTACGCGCCGCGCGTCACGGTCCGCGACGGTACGGGTGAGGTCGTGTTCGCCGGTCCGGTGATCTTCCTGCCCATCGAGAACAATTTCACCAGCGACGGCGTCGTCAAGGCGCCGAACGCCCAACCGACACAACTCGGCTTCAAGGGTCTCTTCTTGCCGACGGCTCCCACCAACGACGGCGACCGCTCGCAGTTCCCGGGGTTGATTGCCCCTCGGCTGGACCTGACTGCCTACACGGGGGATCTCGGGATGGATCGGGGTGCTCCTCAGTCGGTGTACGCCATCAAGCTCGACGGCATGGAGGAAGTGGCCCAGAAGCAGATGCGGGTGGGCGACTCGTTGGAACTGCCCGACGGAGCCGGCAGCATCACCTTCGATGGCGTGTCACGGTTTGCCAACTTCCAGATCGCCTATGACCCGGGCAAGGAGATCTCGCTGGTCGCAGCGATCTTCCTGATGATCGGCCTCACCACGTCGCTGGTCATACGTCGCAGGCGGGTGTGGGTCCGTGCCACTGACTCCGGGCCGACGGTCACGGTGGAGATCGCCGGCCAGTCGCTGACCCGCAGGGATCTTCCCCCCGCGGACCTGGTCCGCCTCGAACGAGAACTACTCAGCCTCAATGAATCCTTGGAAAGGACCCCGTCATGACCTGGTCTCGGCTGTCGGACGACCTTGTCGTCGCCACCATGATGATCCTCGCGTTGGCGTTCTGCTTCTATGCGGTGAGCATGGCTCAACGCACCACACGGCAGCGAGGAGTCGCGAAGGAACCAGTGACCACACCCGTCGCCGCGGCCTCAGCGGCGGGAGACAACCTCGAGCACCCGCCCGAGGTGGGCGCCCCGTGGAGCGAGCGGACAGCGCGGATCGCGTCGGTCATGGTCGTGATGGGCCTTGTACTCAATGCGGCCGCCGTCCTGGCACGCGGAATCGCGGCCGAGCGAGCGCCATGGGGAAACATGTACGAGTTCGCGATCGTGGGTTCGACTGCGATTCTGGGAGCCTATGTCGCGGGCCTGTCCCGGTATCCGCTCCACAGGCTCGGGATCTGGGTGATCGGACTGGTGCTCGTGACTCTCGGAAGCGCGGTCACGGTCCTGTACACGCCCGTCGACGCGTTGATCCCCGTTCTCGATTCGTACTGGTTGGCGATCCACGTGGGGGCCGCGATCGTCTCGGGCGGCGCGTTCACCGTCGCAGCCGTGACCTCGGCCGTCCAGCTGTTCAGGCCCGGACGTCACCCCGAACGGGATGAGATGCTGGAGCGCGTTTCCTACGGGCTGATCGTGTTCGCCTTCCCCGTGTGGACATTCGCGGTCATCGCCGGCGCGGTGTGGGCCGAAGCAGCCTGGGGACGCTACTGGGGCTGGGATCCGAAGGAAACCTGGGCCTTCATCACCTGGGTGTTCTACGCCGCGTACCTCCATGCGCAGTCGACCGCCGGATGGAGGGGCAAACGCGCTGCCTGGTTCAGCATCGCGGGGTACATCGCGTTCCTGTTCAACTTCATCGGCGTCAACATGTGGGTCGGGGGACTCCACTCCTACGCAGGAGTCTGAGACCCGCGACGCACGGAGCCCGGCGCGCTGCTCCTCACGCGGGATCGCTGGCGCGTCGGGCTCGTCTCGACGCCGCGTATCGCCATGCTGCGAGAAGCAGGGCGACCATGGCGCCACCGACGATCACCAGCGTGCGCTGTTGCTCGAAGCGCACCGCCGGAGTGAGACCAGCACGAAGCTGCACCGTCTCGACCAACACCTCGGTGCCTCGGGACTGGTTCCGTGCGCGGACCGAGCCGTCCGCTGAGATGAACCCCGAGACACCGTTGGTCGATGCCACCGTGACGTCCCTGCCCAGTTCGACGGCTCGAGCGCGAGTGATCTCGAACTGTTGGGCCGGTTGAGCGGTGCCGGTGAAAGAGGCGTTGCTGGTCTGCACCACGGCCACGCGAGCGCCGCGTCTCACTTGGGCGGGCAGCACGTCGTCGTGCGCCACGTCGAAGCAGATGGCGTCGGCGACCGGCACGCCGTTGACCTGCAACGGCATCTGTCCGTTCCCGGGCAGCATGTCGCGAGGGATCTCCTCGAAGCGCGGAAACCAGTCACCGATGATCGGTCGCCAAGGGATGTATTCGCCGAACGGCACCGGGTGAGCTTTGGTGTAGGAGTCGACGGGAATGCCATCGGAGGACCACAGGACTCCCCGGTTGAACGCCTGCTCAGGACTGGGACCGTCGACGATCGCGCCGACGAGCACTGGCGCGTCGACAGCCACTGCCGCATCACCGATCGCCTCACTCAGGGCGGGATCCCCGGCCGGGTCGAGGGCAGTGGCGTTCTCTGGCCACACCACCAGGTCCACCGATCGCCCTTGCGCCGTCAGTGACGTCGCCAGCCGCTGGGTGGCCGCAAGGTGATTGCGGGTGACGGTCCGATGGTGTGCGACCAGGTCGGTGCCGTCGCCCGGTACCCCGCCCTGAACCACCGCGACTCGAGCGGATCCAACGCTGGGGACGCGGAAGGGCAGCGTGGCCGCGACCAGGCCGATGGTCATCGGAATCACGAGCCACAGGACCATGACGCGCCGGGGGAGCAGGACGAGGTGGGCCACCCCGAACCCGGTCGTCGCCACCAGCAGACTGGTGCCGGCGATACCGAGGTGAGCAAGGGCGGGCTCCCACGGCGAATCGAGGGCGGTGACTCCCAGTCGCCCCCAAGGCATCCCGCCCAGAGGCCAGCTGCCTCGTATCGTCTCCGCGCTGACCCAGATCAGCCCGCCCCACAGCGGCGCCGCAGGCACGTCGCGGACCACCCGGATGCCCAGGCTGGCGATCGCAAGGAAGAGAGCTTGTGCCGTACCGAGTGCCAGCCACGCGGCCGTGCCGATGGATTCGTCCAACCACCAGAGCAGCGGAAGCATGTACGCGAGTCCGAAGCACAGGCCCAGTACTGGCGCACGGCTCCAAGACTCGCGTTGAATTCCCCACCACAGGAGTGCCATCGCGACAGGAGCCGCCACGCGGAATCCGAGTGGCTCGAAGGACGATGCCGCCAGGAGCCCCCCGAGGCTCATGGCGATGACTGAAGACCCCATGCGTGGGACCAGGCTCGTGGGCGCGGCCGAGAAGTCAGGCAAGAGTCGGCGAAGCGGTCCCCTCGAGGTGGTCTCGAAAACGATCACCCGGACCACCCCATGCGGCACATCGAATCAGACGAGTTTGAGCGTTGTCACGCACGTGGGTGCGTCCGGCTTCGTGGTGAAGTCAACAGTCCCTGTCTTGTCGCCCAGGCGAATCGACATGGTCCCCTCGATGTCGGCCGGCAGCCAGAATCCGACGAACCCGTTCGAGTACGTTTCGACGTCCTCGTCCACGATCACCGTGTCGTTGGTCTTGTCCACGATCTTCACGCGCACCTCGGTGTCACCCAACTCGCCCTTGCACGTGGTCAGCGAGTGGAAGAAGCACTCGTGCGTTTGCGAAATGAAGGGTGCTGCGGACAGGTAGAAGCGGTCACGGTCCAACGGGACGCTGCCTTCACTGTCGTCAGCGCTGAGGATCAGCTCGTCTGCTCTCACCGAGGCCATCAGGTCAGTCGGTCGCTGGCCCACCGGGAGGCGATCCAACTCGTTGATCACCTCATCTGCAGATTTTCCGGCGAGCCCATACGGCTCCAGGATCTGTTGCGTGTCAGCGGACTCGCCCTTCGCAATTTCGTTCCCGCCGCGTTCTGACGGGCTGCCGCAAGCGGACAGGACGAGGATCCCGAGAATCGCGATACAGAACAGTCTCTTCATCGGTGTGCGTTTCCTATTCTTCACGTGGATCTGGTGGGTCGGGACCTGTGGGTTCTGTGCCATCACGGGACGTCGTCCGTCTCCTGGAGTACTGCTTCGAGCAGGCTTCGCAGAGTCGCAGCGGTGGCCGGACCAATGACTCGGGCGGCAACTCTGCCCCGGCGATCCACCACGAGTGTCGTGGGGACCGCTGAAGTCGTCAGGGCTCCACCGAACGACAATGTCGCCGTCGAGGAGTCCTGAGCGATCACGCTGTCGTACGGGATCTCGTAATCGCGTTCGAAGGCACGTGCCGCCGCCTCGTTGTCGCGAACGTTGATGCCCATGAATGTCACCGCATCTCCGTACTGATGGGCGACCTCGACGAGGTCAGGTGCCTCGGTCGCGCAAGGGACGCACCATGAACCCCACACGTTGTAGACGGTCACCTCGCCGCGCAAGCTGTCCGTGTCGATGGTCTTCCCGCTGAGCAAGCGAGCTTTGAACGGCCGCGACTGGACGCGATCCGCCGATTCGTACTCCTCGATGATTGATCCTCCGTCGGCTCTGGCGGCCGATGTTGGTGTGGACGCGTTGCTGGACCACCACCACGCGAGAATGCCGAGCGTCGCCAGGACGGCAACTGCTGCGAGAGTCCTGTTCCTGGTGCGGTGGGGGGTTCGAGATGGAGTAGTCACGCGTCAGGACCGCTTTCAGATCGGAGGATTCCACGTGTCGACAAGGCCTTGGGTGGCAGCCATCAGGACGGACCACCATCCGGTCAGTTGCAGGACGCCCAGAGCAATGAGGAAACCGCCGCCGACTCGAGCCATGTTCGCGGAGTGCTTGCGAGCCCATGCGGTGCGTCTCATCCAGTTGGTCACGGAGAACGCGGCAATCAGGAAAGGGATCCCCAGGCCCAAGCTGTACGCGAAGGCGAGGCCAGCTCCGCGTCCCGCGGTGGCTGACGTCGTGGCCAGAGCGAGTACCGCCGCGAGCGCGGGTCCGATGCAGGGGGTCCAGCCGACTCCGAAGACGACTCCGAGCAGAGGGGCACCGGCCAGGCCGACGCGCGGTCGGTACTTGAGTCGGACGGTTCTGTTCACGAACCGAAGGCCCGAGCCGGACAACGCGAAGCCCAGGCCCATCAGCACCGTGAGGACTCCGGACCAGCGGATGATCTGGTCCTGGTGCTCAACTAGTTGGGAACCGAGGATGCCGAAGAGCGCGCCGTAGCTGGTGAATACGGCAGCAAATCCCAACACGAACAATCCGGCGCCGACCAGTGTGCGCCCGCGGCCATGAGCAGCCTCGCCGCGTAGTTGGCGCGCCACGGTTGATTCCTGCCCCTCGACTCCCGCGACGTAAGAGAGGTATGCGGGCACGAGGGGGAGGGAGCACGGTGAGAAGAAGGAGACGACGCCAGCGATCACCGCTACGAGCATCGCGAGGATCAGCGATCCGGAGAGGATGGTTTCCTGCAGTTCGATCATGGGAGCCCGCCGAGCTCACCGGCACCTCGAGCGCATGGACCCATCGGCCCTTGTGGCACCACGGTCATACCCCTAAGTCGGTCGAGAACGAACGTTGACCCATCTACTAAGTAAGATAGTACATGGTCCTCGAGTGCCTCGGGTTGTCGCATTGGCGGCCCGCCGTTTGAGTCATGAGAAGAGAGCGGGGCGACTGCAACAAGCGTGAGTGAAGCCGCTCTCCCCGCCCGAGTAGGCGGTCAGGAGCGCCGGCGCCGCACTCGTCCCCACGATTGCCGCCACGATCAGACCAGTGGTCATCCGGCGGAGCGGCGGCTGCGGCTGAACCAGTCGTCGTGCCCGAGCCAGCGTCGCGCCTCCTGTGGCGGCCAAGGCGCCGGAGGGAACACGCGATGGGGTCATGACGGCGAGTTGGAGCAGCGCTGAGGCAAGTTCGGGGCCGTCCTCGGTCTCGATACCGTCGTCAGCATGCATCTCCGCGAGATCGGCGATCTCCTGGTGAGCGACGCCGAAGAAGGGCAGGAGGGGGAGTGCCTCCGCGAGAGCCAGCGACCGTTGGACCAGACGATCGTGACGCGCGGCGAGGTGAACTCGCTCATGTCGCAGGACCAACTCCAACTGCCTGGCGGTCAGGTGGTCGGCGGCCCCGCGGGTCACGATGATCTTCCCCCGGCGCGACCTGCGTCCATCGGGAATGCAGTAGACAGCCGCGGAACCGTGATCGAGCACGACCACGTCCCGACCGAGTGGGCTTTCGACGAGCGCAAGAGCCTGACGGTGCTGGCGGCGGGCGAGGGTCGCTTCGCGATGATGCCTCGTGAGTGCTCGGGCAACGCGCCACATCACCAGGAAGAACAGTCCGAATCCAACGGCGCTGACCGCCGCCCCGGCCGGGGTTGAGTACTGTCGCCGAAGCTCGACGAAGCAAGCGTGAAGGATCTCGCCTGCGGTGCCCACCGGCGAGAACCCGGGCAGTGCGAGGCAGATCGACCCGAGCAGCAGGGAAACTACGACCGCGCCCGCGAGGGCCTGCCAGAACGCAATGGCGAGCCGTGGGGAGCGATGACTCCAACGAGCACGACGAAGCCCGAAGTGGCCGGCCAGCATGAATGCCCCTGCCAGGGCGAAGAACCCCGCCGCATGGCTCATGGGACGCCCTCGGAATCATTCCTCGGCTCTTGGAGGAGTTGACGCAAAGACGCCAAGGCTTCCTCATCCAGGCGGTCGACGAAGTGCATCAGCACCCCGCGCCGGTCCCCGCCGTCGGCGAGTGCGTTGCCGAGCAATGAGGCGGTGTACTCCTCGCGGGTTTCGCGCGGGCTGTAGACGTAGGCGCGGCCCTGACGTTCACGCGTCACGAACCCCTTGCCATGGAGGTTGTCCAGCACAGTCATGACTGTCGTGTAGGCAATGGTCCGGTCAGTCGCCATGAACTCCTGGACCTCGCGTACGGTCTGGGGCTGTTCGACAGCCCACAGGCGCTGCATCACGGACGTCTCCAGCGGTCCCATCACTCACCAACTCTCGGTCTACTATGAGACATCGTATCCGGGTTCCGTGAATCTGGTTCGCCGTGGCCGCATCGACGCAGTGACAGATGGCGTGACTTAGCAACGCCATCTACCGCTCGGTGCGCGTAGAGGGGCATCGGTTTGCGCGGACTCAGTCGGGACGCGGCCTCAGTGAATTCGGAACGAAGGGCGTCGCTTACTGGCCGCTTTGTGGCCTGATTGGCAAAGCTCACGTTGCAGGTAGTCGGGTATCGTCGGAAGCGACCCGAAGGGGCCATCCCCACCATTGGAGGGATTTCCGCAGTTCTCGGTACCCAACGTCTCAGCTCGTTTGTAGCTCGGACTCGACAGGGGGTCGCAGGTTCAAAATGGTGCCAGCCCGATCGCTTTTCATTTTGCCCGGCTGATTCCCGTGTTGAGGGTGGCCATGGCTCTCCTGGTGGCGTCAAGACGCGAATGTAGGTGCCAAGCTCAGGGCAGTATCCGTCCGTGCTCTGACTCTCATGCTGCGCTTCCTGCAGCCTACGATCACCCTCGCGTGGGTCCCATCTCTGGCCGATCACGGACGTCCACTCCAACGTTCTGTAGGGGGAGCGACGCTCCGACGATGTGATTACTAGGCGCACTGTTACCCGCGGCTCGCTCAGCGAACAGAAAGGGTGAGATGCGGGAGAGGAGGCGGCCTTCGTCGTTAGCGGCGGAGCATCTGTCGGCTCGCGCGGCTAGTGTGCGCCTCATGGCAGACGAACGACTCCCGGCGCCGGGATGGTTGAGACTTGAGCTCTCCGTGGACTTGTCTTCGCGGCAGGAGGATGAATCCGATGACTTCGGTTGGGATTCCTGGCGCGGCTCGATCGTCGCGGGGTGGGAAGTCGACGTCGATCTCGAGCCAGCCCACGTCGGTGCCCTGACTGCTGAGTTCCCGAGGGAGATCTTCGTTGAGGATGGTGAGATTACGGTCCACGTCGGCGGGTGTGAGCTCATGGTTCTGCACCTCGACGAGGGTCACCCGGTGTTCGGAGACCAAGTGGCCGTTGGACCCTATGGCCCTGCCATTTACGACGCCGGTGACGCCCTCGCTCAAGACCTGGCCGATGTCCTGGGGCCACTCACCCAAGGGGCCGCTGACGACCCGTTCATTCAGGAAGTGATGGATGCTAGCGAAATTGGCTGGTACGACTCGCTCGTCCTGCTGCGCAGCATCGGTATCCATGAGCGCTTCCGGGGTGAAGGAATCGGAGCCTGGGCCGCTGCTCGCGCGATCATGCAGCTTGCACGCTCCGAAACCGCCTTGGTGGCACTGAAGGCAGCACCGTTGAATCGGACCAAGTTCCTCAGCAGCATTGAAGTTGCAGACCCTGAGGCACACAGAGACCTGAGCCCTGCGGAAGCTGCGGCCTGGGACGCAGCTTGCGTGAGGATCGCAGCGAATTGGCAGAAGTCGCTTGGCCTCGCGTCGGTCACCCACCACCCTGGCGTCCTGTTTGCGCCAGGTGGACAGAACAAGGCGCTGGTCGCCACCTTGCGTCGCTTCTAGTGCAACGTTCGAGGCGCGTGGGTCGCGACTCGTTGAAGGCCGCATTCCAGGTGCCGGTGAACGTATCCAGAGGTCCAATCTTCGGAGCGGGGCGACACCGATGACGCGATGGGTCGAACCCGTTGAACTCCTGCGGCTCGTTCGGCGTGACTTCTCGCTCAGCGGCAGTGAGCCGGTTGGGGGTCACTCTGCGAGAGTCAAGTGAGCTGATTCCCGTGTCGTAGCCCGGGCTGCCCCCGGCCGATATCCACACCTATCGGGTACGACTTTCGCGGTGGCAGGTTGGTGAGGGCCCAGACCTCACCGGGATCCAGAGTTTTGCCGACACGCTTGAGTCTCCCCACCCCTGGAAAATCTTGGGCTGCTGTGATTCGGCCCATGTCCGCAAGTGTGAGAGGGCGCGCAGCGCTCTGGCGAGTTTCCGTTTCCTGATGACTTGCCTCGCTCCATCAATTGTTGCCCCGGCGGCTGCGGTCACCACAACCATCAGCCCCGAGGTGCATCGGCCGCGCACACGAGAGCGGCGACGGGCGGGGCACTGTGCCCGTTACGCTGGTCATACGAACTTCAGATCGGTGCACCCCTAGGGGGCACACTTCGGATGTAACGGGATGGAACCGTAGAAGACGGCCACTGGCATTCCAGGCGAATGCGGATTTTCGCTGGAATGCCAGTAGGTGTCCCTCCGGTTCAAGTCCCCCCTCGGACACAGAAGAAGACCCCTCTCTCCGGAGGGGTCTTCCTTTTTCTCGCGTCGAGCGGCCGCCCGCGCACCCGCGGGTGTCACGTTCGTGTCGCGCTGGGTGGCCCCTGCCAGGACGACGCGTGCGTGACTTCTGGTTCGGCACAGCGGGCGGCCGGGCGGGGGAGGGCGTACGTTGACTCCGTGAGCAAGGCGGTGTCGCCCACCCACCACCTGCCGGGCCCAGGTCCCTTCCTGACGTACCCCAATCTGATCACCCTGATCCGCGGTGTGGCGGCCGCGTGCCTGGCGGTCACGGCTCTCGTCGTCGATGACCCAGTCCCGTGGCTGATCGCCGGCTATCTCACGTACTGGCTCGGGGACAGCCTCGATGGACTGGTCGCGCGCCTCCTGGGTCAGGAGACGAGGGCCGGCGCGGTCTTCGACATCTGCACCGATCGGCTGAGCACCGCGATCCTGGCCGCGGGCCTCGTCGTGCAGCAGCCGGACCTGGCGGTGCCGATCGGCCTGTTCCTCCTCAACTTCATGGTGATCGACCAGCTGCTCTCGCTCTCGTTCCTGCTGTGGCCGATCGTGAGCCCGAACTACTTCGCCGAGGTCGATCCCACGGTGTTCCGGTACAACTGGTCCCACCCGGCCAAGGCGTTGAACAACGCCGGGATCATCGTCGCGGTGCTGATCGGAAGCCTGCCCGTGGCGTTGGCGATCGTCACAATCCAGTTGGCGGTCAAGATCACCAGCGCCGTCCGTGTCGCCCGCCTCGCTTCCAGACGTGCATCCGCGACCCCGCGGGCCTACGGTGGCGCGCGAACAGACGTGCTCCCCGATCCCGGCTACCCACCAGATCGTGCTTGAGGCGCTCCGGGCCGGTGCAGGCCCGGAGCCTCCCCTCATGGTCGAGCGAGCGTCCTTCCCATGGCGCACCCGAGCGTGAACCCAGTCAGCGCGTCAGCGCCCGGCCTGGAGGCGTAGGCCGGCGAGCAGCAGGTCGAGGCCGGCGCGGAACTCCTCGGCGTCGTCGTGGGAGGCGAAGTCCTCGAGGATGTGATGGACGAACGGGAACTCCTCAGGGTCGAGCTCGCGCCAGCCGTCGAGGTGCTCGGCGGCGTACTCCTCGCGCGTGACGGTGCCGTTGCGGACCTCCGGCGGCGGGCGCTGGCCCAGGTCGGCGGCGGTGCCGACGACGAAGCCGATGATGGCCGAGACCGCGTGGAAGCTGTCCTGCGACGAGAGGTCGAGCCGCATCGCCTGCTGGCCGAGTCGCTCGAAGATCCGCATGGCGTTGGGCTGCACATCGGTGTTGCGCATGAAGTAGGCGCCGAGCCACGGTCGCTCGACGATGGCCTCGAACAACGTCACCGCGATCGCGCGCAGACTGTCGATCGGATCGGGCATCGTCAGGTGGGCCTCGGTCGACGCGAGGACGTCGGCCATGACGTGGTCGCTCGCGCGGTCCAGCAGCTCGTCCTTGTTCGAGACGTACCAGTAGATGCTGCCGACGCCTCCACCCAGGCGCGCGGCCAGGGCGCGGAACGTCAGGGCGGACTCGCCGGCCTCGTCGAGCAGGGCCACGGCGTCGGTGAGGATCGCCTCCATCGAATGCGTGACTCGACCGCGGGACTCCCGTGCGGGACGGGTGCGCGAGCGGTCCGGGGAGGGTGTCATGCGTCCCATCTCACCATCCGTGTCTTCCATCGAACGTCGTTCTATCGTATCGAACGGCGTTCGAGAGTCGAACGTCGTTCGATTCAGAGGTCATCTCATGGAAGCTGTCGCCCCCACCCGCGCGGTCGCGCGCACCTATCCGTCGCTGCGCGCGGCGTGGATTCCCCTGGCCGCGCTGTGTCTGGCGTTCTTCGTCGAGATGGTCGACAACACGCTGCTGACGATCGCGCTGCCGACGATCGGCCGTGACCTCGGCAGCAACACGACCGGGCTGCAGTGGGTCACGGGCATCTACTCGCTGACCTTCGGCGGGCTGCTGCTCACGGCAGGGTCGATGGCCGATCGACTGGGCAGGCGGCGCGTCCTGCTGGTCGGGCTGGCGGTGTTCGGCGTGGCGAGCCTCGCCGTCGTCGCCGTGAGGAGCGCCGGCGAGCTCATCGGCTTACGCGCGGTCCTGGGCGTGGCCGCGGCGGCGATGGCCCCGATCACGAACTCGCTCGTCTTCCGCCTGTTCGAGGACCAGGCCCTGCGCATGCGCGCGATGACGCTGATGATCGTCGTCGGGATGAGCGGCTTCATCCTCGGGCCCCTGCTGGGAGGCACGGCGCTCGTGCACGTCAGCTGGGAGTGGCTGCTCGTCGTCAACGCGCCGATCGCGCTGGTCGCCTGGATCGGCGTGCGGCTCGGGGTGCCCGCCGACCGGCCCGAGGACCTCACGGACGACGCGCTCGACCTGATCGGCGCGGTGCTCAGCATCGCCACGATCGGCCTGGGCTGCTACGCCCTCACGAGTGGTGTGGAGCACGGCTGGTGGTCGACCGCCACCTTGGGCTGCGTCCTCGGCGCCGGCCTCGCGCTCGCGGCGTTCATCGGGTGGGAGCGGCGGACGCCGACGCCGATGCTGGATCTCGGCGTGTTCTCCAACGGGACCGTGCGGGGCGCGGCGCTCGCCCAGGTCGGCACGGCGATCGCGATGGCCAGCGTCATGTTCGGACTGATCCTGCACTTCCAGTACGCCTACGGCTGGAGTCCGCTGCGCGCCGGACTGGCGAACCTCCCGATGATCCTGACGATGGTCCTGGCGACGCCGATCACCGAGCTGCTGGTGAAGCGACTGGGTCACCGAGTCGCCTGCCTGGTGGGCGCGGCGCTCATGACGGGTGCGCTCGCCGGGCTCGCGTGGGGCGTCGAGCACGGCTACGCGCCGATCGCCGTGGCGATGGTCGTCATGACGATCGGCCTGCGGACGGTGATGACGATCTGCGCGGTCGCGCTCGTGGAGGCGATGCCCGAGAACCGCACGTCGATCGGCACGGCGCTCAACGACACGGCCCAGGAGGTCGGCTCGAGCGTCGGCACCGCGGTCGTGGGCACGCTCATCGCGGCACTCGTCACGGCGACGCTGCCCTCCGGCGTCTGGTCCTCGGCCTTGGTGGCCTCGTTCTTCGCGGGGGAGAGGATCACGTACGCCGTGCTCGCAGTCCTCGTCGGCGTGATCAGCGGCTGGGGCGCGCTCACCCTCACCGACTCGCGCGTGACCGAAGAACCGCACTGACGCGGAGGCCCGCGAGCGGCTCGAGTCGTTGCTCGACCTATCGAATTGCGATAGATTACTAACGACAAGCGACACGAAGGAGCCGAAAGATGAGCGTGTGGGCGATCCGGGTGCTGCGGGCGGTGATAGCGATCGCGCTGGTGGGGTCCGTCGTGGTGCAGGTGGCGATGGTCGCCCTGCTGTGGCTCGACACCGACGAGGAGCCGACGGGCACGAGGGTGGCTCTGGTCGTCATCGGCGTCCTCGGCGTGCTGACGCTGCAGGTGGTGGCGGTGTGCGTCTGGCGACTGCTGTCGATGGTCGCGCACGGCACCGTCTTCTCCCACCGGGCCTTCCGGTACGTCGACGTCGTGATCGGCGCGATCGCCGCGGCCGCGGCACTGATCTTCGCCGTCGCCGTGGTCGCCCGCTTCGCCAATCACGCCACGCCGGGGGATGAGGTCGCCCCGGGCCTGGTCGGCCTGATCTGCGGCTTCGCGCTCGTGGCCGCCGGTGTCGCCTTGGTCGTCTACGTCATGCGGACGCTGCTGGCGCAGGCGGTCGCCCGGGACGCCGAGGCCAGGCACCTGCAGTCCGAGCTCGACGAGGTGATCTGAGTGGCGATCGTCGTCGACATCGACGTGATGCTGGCGCGCCGGAAGATGGCCGTGGGGACGCTCGCCGAGCGGGTCGGGATCACGCCGGCCAACCTCGCCGTGCTGAAGAACGGGCGGGCCAAGGCGGTGCGGTTCACCACCTTGGCGGCGCTGTGCGAGGTGCTCGACTGCCAGCCCGGCGACCTCCTGCGCTGGGAGCCGGACGCCGACGGGACGGATGCCGAACGGACGGAGCCGCGCGCGCACGAGCGACAGTCCTGAGTGAAGGTGCGGCGGACCGTCCCTGAAGAACCGCCGCTCGGTTGGCGGGGCCGGTGGGACGCCACCATGCTGGACGGGTGACGACTTCCCGCGAGCTGGCCGAACTGGCTGCTGCCCACCACGTCGCGACGGAGTACCGCGGGTCCGATCGCGAGATGGTGCAGGTGGACGACGAGATCGTCGTGGCGGTCCTGGCCCAGCTCGGCGTCGACGCGAGCGGCCCTGACGCGATCCGGCGTGAGCTCGAGGCCGTGCGGCAGCGGGAGGCGCAGACCGCCCTGCCGCCGACGATCGTCCTGACCGCCGGCGCGACGCGTGAGCTGGAGGTCCCCGCGACCCTGGTGCTGGAGGACGGCACCTCGTCACGCGTCGAGCGGCTGTTCGACGTGCCGCTCGGCTGGCACCGCCTGGTCACGGACACGCAGGACGTGACGCTCATCGTCGCCCCGAGCCGCATGCCCGAGGTCCCGCGCACGTGGGGCTGGATGTTGCAGCTGTACTCGCTGGGCACGGACCGATCCTGGGGGATGGGGGACTACGGCGACCTCGCGGAGATGGCCCGACGGGCCGGGACCGAGCAGGGCGCGGGCGTGCTGCTGGTGAACCCGGTCCAGGCGTTCGTGCCCTCGAAGCCCCTGCAGCGGTCGCCGTACTCGCCGTCGAGCCGCCGCTACGCGAACCCGCTCTACCTCCGGGTCACCGACACGGCGGCCTTCCGCGAGGCGGACGAGTCGACCCAGCGGGACGTGCTGGCGCTCAGGCCGGACTCGAGCACCGATCTCATCGACTACGACGAGGTCTGGGCCGCCAAGCTCGCCGCGCTCGAGCTGCTGTGGGAGACCGGTCCCGCGCACGAGACGGAGATCGTCGACCCTGACCTGAGGGCGTTCGCCACGTTCTCGGCCCTGGCGGAGCGGCACGGCGCGGACTGGCGGCAGTGGCCCGAGGAACTACGGGACCCGGCCGGGGAGGCCGTGGCGCAGGCCCGGGACTCGCTCGCCGATCGCATCGCGTTCCACGCCTGGCTGCAGGAGCTGTGTCGCGAGCAGCTCGACGCCGCGCGGGCGGCCGCGCACGAGGCGGGCATGGCGGTCGGCATCGTGCACGACCTGCCGGTGGGGGTGGACCCGGGCGGCGCGGACTCCTGGGCCGAACAGGACACGTTCGCCTCGGACGTCCGGGTCGGCTGTCCGGCCGACGCCTTCAACCCGCTCGGCCAGGACTGGGGACTGCCCCCGTGGCGACCCGACCGGCTCGCCGCGTCCGGTTACGCCGCCTTCCGCGACGTCATCCGCAGCGTCCTGCGCCACGCCGACGGCATCCGCGTCGACCACATCGCCGGCCTCTGGCGACTGTGGTGGATCCCGCCGGGCGAGCCCGCCCACCGCGGCACGTACGTGCACTACGACGCGGACGTCATGCTCGGCATCCTGGCCCTGGAGGCGTCCCGGGCCGGTGCCATCGTGGTCGGCGAGGACCTCGGCACCGTCGAGGACGTGGTCACCGAGACGATGCATCAGCGCGGGATGCTCAGCTCCGCCGTGCTCTGGTTCGAGCGCGACTGGGAGGCACCCGGCCAGCCGCACGTGCCGCCCGAGCAGTGGGAGCCCGAGACGATGGCCAGCATCAGCACCCACGACCTGCCCACCGTCACCGGATGGCTGCAGGACGAGCGCGTGCGCGTGCAGGCCGAACTCGGCCTGCTGGGCGGGTCGGCGGAGGAGGCCTACGCCGAGGCCGAGTCCGACCGCGCGGCCATGCTCGACCTGCTGCGCGCCGAGGGCGTCGACGAGGACGATCTCGTCGTCGCGCTCCACGCCGTGATCGCCCGCGCCGCGTCCCGGCTGGTCCTCAGCTCGCCGGCGGACGCGGCCGGCCAGCTCCAGCAGCCCAATCTTCCCGGGACGGTCGACGAGTATCCGAACTGGCGGATCCGCCTGCCGATGGACCTCGACGAGTTCTTCGCCGACCGCCGGGTACGTGCAAGCATTGCCGCCATGCAGGCCGCGCGCCCACCGGCGTGACCGGCCCCCAACCCAGAGGAGAGTCCGTGCAGCCCTGGCCTGGATCGCCCTACCCGCTCGGTGCGACGTTCGACGGGACCGGCACCAACTTCGCCGTCTTCTCCGAGTCGGCCGAGTTCGTCGAGCTCTGCCTGTTCGACGACGCCGGAAACGAGACGCGGGTCCGCCTCGAGGAGGTCGACGGCTTCGTCCACCACGGGTTCCTGCTCGGAGTCGCCCCCGGACAGCGGTACGGCTTCCGCGTGCACGGCCCGTACGATCCCGAGAACGGGCACCGGTGCAACCCGAACAAGCTGCTCATCGACCCGTACGCCAAGGCGATCTCGGGCTCGGTCCACTGGGACAAGTCGCTGTTCGCGTACGACCTCGACGACCCCGAGCAGATGAACGAGGACGACTCGGCGGGTCACGTCCCGTACTCGATCGTCATCAACCCCTACTTCGACTGGGCGAACGACCGGCTGCCGCGGACGCCGTACCACGAGTCGCTGATCTACGAGGCCCACGTCAAGGGCCTGACGATGACGCACCCGGACGTCCCCGAGTCCCTGCGGGGCACGTACGCCGGCATCGCCCACCCGGCCATCGTCAAGCACCTGAAGTCGATCGGCGTCACCGCGATCGAGCTGCTGCCCGTGCACCAGTTCCTCAACGACCACTACCTGGTCGAGAAGGGCCTGACCAACTACTGGGGCTACAACACGATCGGCTTCTTCGCGCCGCACGCCGACTACGCCGCCCACCCCGGCCGCCAGGTCGAGGAGTTCAAGGGCATGGTGCGCGCGCTGCACCAGGCCGACATCGAGGTCATCCTCGACGTCGTCTACAACCACACCGGCGAGGGCAACCACCTCGGCCCGACGCTGTCGATGCGCGGCATCGACAACTGCGCGTACTACCGGCTCGTCGAGGGCGACGAGCAGCACTACATGGACTACACCGGCACGGGCAACTCGCTGAACGTGCGGCACCCGCACACGCTGCAGCTCATCATGGACTCGCTGCGCTACTGGGTCACCGAGATGCACGTGGACGGGTTCCGGTTCGACCTCGCCGCGACGCTCGCCCGCGAGTTCTACGACGTGGACAAGCTCGCGACGTTCTTCGAGCTCGTGCAGCAGGACCCGGTCGTCAGCCAGGTCAAGCTCATCGCCGAGCCGTGGGACGTCGGTCCCGGCGGCTACCAGGTCGGCAACTTCCCGCCGCTGTGGTCGGAGTGGAACGGGCTCTACCGGGACACCGTGCGCGACTTCTGGCGCGGTGAGCCTGCGACGCTGGGCGAGTTCGCCTCCCGGATCGCCGGATCGTCCGACCTCTACCAGGACAACGGCCGGCGGCCGTACGCCTCGATCAACTTCGTCACGGCGCACGACGGGTTCACGCTCAACGACCTCGTGACCTACAACCACAAGCACAACGAGGCGAACGGCGAGGAGGGACGCGACGGCGCGGACGACAACCGGTCGTGGAACTGCGGCGTCGAGGGACCGACCGACGACGAGGAGGTGCTGGAGCTGCGCCGACGCCAGCGCCGCAACCTGATGGCGACCCTCCTGCTGTCCCAGGGCGTCCCGATGGTCCTGCACGGCGACGAGATCGGCCGCTCGCAGGGCGGCAACAACAACGTCTACTGCCAGGACAACGAGGTCAGCTGGGTCGACTGGGACTCGCGTGCGGAGGAGCGCGCGCTGCTGGAGTTCACCTCCGCCCTGGCGGCCTTCCGCCAGCGTCACCCGATCTTCCGCCGTCGGCGGTTCTTCGAGGGCAAGCCGGTCCGCAAGGCCGACGAGCTGCGCGACATCGAGTGGTTCACCCCCTCGGGCGACGAGATGGAGGAGAAGAACTGGGAGGACGAGCTCGGCAAGTCCATCGCGGTGTTCCTGAACGGCGACGCGATCGCGGACCGCGACGCGCGCGGCATGCGGGTCACCGACGACTCGTTCGTGCTCGCCTTCAACGCCCACAGCGAGCCGGCGGAGTTCACGCTCCCGCCGGAGGACTACGGCTCCGGCTGGGCCGTCGTCGTCGACAGCTCGACCGGCGTCGTCCAGGAGCCGGGCCCAGAGACGCTCGGCGCGCATGCCACGTTCCTCGTTCCGCCGCGCTCGCTCGTGGTGCTGCAGCGGGTCGGCTCATGACCGCACCGTCATCGACGTACCGGCTGCAGCTGCGGCCCGGGTTCGGCTTCGACGACGCTCGCGGTCTCGTGGACCAGCTGGCGTCGCTCGGCGTGGGCGCGCTCTACCTGTCGCCGGTGATGGAGGCGACGCCGGGCTCGACCCACGGCTACGACGTCGTCGATCCCACGCGGCTGCGTGACGAGCTCGGCGGCGAGGGCGCCTTCCGCGACCTCGTGGCGGCCGCGCACGAGGCCGGCCTGGGCGTCGTCGTGGACATCGTGCCGAACCACATGTCGGTCGAGGTGCCCGAGGCGAACCCGTGGTGGCACAGCGTGCTGCGCGAGGGCGAGGCCTCGCCGTACGCCCGCCACTTCGACATCGACTGGTCGCGCGGGCGCATCCTCGTGCCGATCCTCGGGGACGCGGCCGACGTGGCGCAGCTGACGGTCGAGGGCGACCACCTGGCCTACTTCGACCACCGCTTCCCGATCGCGGAGGGCACCGGCCACGGCAGCCCGCAGGAGGTGCACGATCGCCAGCACTACGAGCTGGTCGACTGGCGCCGGGGCAACAGCGAGCTCAACTACCGCCGGTTCTTCGACATCACGACCCTGGCGGCCGTGACGGTCGAGCGGCCCGAGGTCTTCGAGCAGGCCCATCGCGAGATCTTGGGGTGGGTCGACTCCGGGGACGTGACGGGCCTGCGCGTCGACCACCCCGACGGGCTCGCCGATCCCGGAGAGTACGTCCGGCGCCTGCGGGAGGCCGCACCCGACGCGTGGATCGTGATCGAGAAGATCCTGCACCCGGGGGAGGACCTGCCCGCGAGCTGGCCCGTCGACGGCACCACCGGCTACGACGCGATGCGCGAGGTCTTCGGGGTGCTGCTCGATCCCGCCGGAGAGCGGGCGTTCACCGGTCTCGCCGGCCGGCTCGGCGTCCCCACCGACTACGCGGCGGTCGAGCAGGAGGCCCGCCGCATGGTCACGGACAAGATCCTGGTCGCCGAGGTGCGCCGGATCGCCGCGCTGGTCGAGGGAGTCGAGGAGGCGGCGACCCGTGCCGCCGTGGCCGAGACGATGATCGCGTTCGGCGTCTACCGCTCCTACCTGCCCGAGGTCGGGTCCACGTGGGCCGACGCGATCGCGCGCGCCCGGTCCCGGCGTCCGGACCTGGACGAGGCGCTGTCGGCGCTCGACCGCCAGGTGCGCGCCGATCCGGGCGGCGAGCTCGCGACGCGCATCCAGCAGACGTCGGGGATGGTGGTCGCCAAGGGCACCGAGGACACCACCTTCTACCGGTACACCCGCTTCGCGGCGCTCAACGAGGTCGGCGGCTCGCCGGACGTCTGGGGTCTCGGGGTGGAGGAGTTCCACCGCCTCGCGGCCGCCCGCGAGGCATCGCAGCCGACGACGATGACGGCACTGACGACGCACGACACCAAGCGCTCGGAGGACACCCGGGCCCGCATGGCCGTGCTCGCCGAGGTCGCCGACGACTTCGCCGAGAAGGTCGTCGCGTGGACCGAGCGGTGCGGCATCGACGAGCCGTCGCTCAACCTGCTCGCGTGGCAGACGCTCGTCGGCGCCTGGCCGATCAGCGACGAGCGGCTTGCCGACTACCTGCTCAAGGCGGCGCGGGAGTCGAAGCTCCGCACGACGTGGACCGAGCCCGACGAGGCGTTCGAGGAGGCGGTGGCCGACTGGCCGCGCCGGGTTCGGGACGAGCTCGGCGAGCAGATCGACGACTTCGTCGCCCGGATCGCCGCGCCCGGATGGTCGAACTCGCTCAGCCAGAAGCTCGTCCAGCTCACGATGCCCGGCGTCCCGGACGTCTACCAGGGCACCGAGCTGTGGGACTTCTCGCTCGTCGATCCCGACAACCGGCGCGAGGTCGACCACGGCCTGCGCCGCGAGCTGCTCGACCGGTCTCGTGGCGACCTCCCGGAGGTCGACGCCTCCGGCGCCGCCAAGCTGCTGCTGGTCCAGCGCACGCTGCGTCTTCGGCGCGACCGACCCGAGCTCTTCCGCGGATACCGACCGCTGGCCGCCGACGGTCCTGCGGCCGACCACCTGCTGGCATACGCGCGCAGCGAGGACCTCGTCGTGCTGGCGACGCGGCTCCCGGCGGGGCTCGAGCGTGCCGGCGGATGGGGAGACACCACGCTGGAGCTGCCCGACGGCTCCTGGACCGATGTCCTCACCGGCTCCTCGGCCGACGGCGGGCGCGTGCAGCTCGCAGCAGTGCTCGGCCGGTACCCGGTGGCGCTTTTAGTCCGAGGGGAGGACCGATGACGCTCACGGTGTGGTGCCCCGACCTGGAGCGCGTGCGCGTGCGGATCGGCGACGTCGATCACGAGATGCGACGGGCGGATGACGGCTGGTGGACCGCGGACGTCGACGCGCCCGCCGGGACCGACTACGCCTTCCTGCTCGGTGACGACGACACGCCGTTGCCCGACCCGCGCTCGACGTGGCAGCCGCACGGCGTGCACGGCGCGTCGCGCGTCTACGACCAGGACGCCTTCGCATGGACCGACCGCGCGTGGGCGGGTCGCGCCCTCGAGCGCTCCGTGATCTACGAGCTCCACATCGGCACTTTCACGCCGGGGCGGACGTTCGACGCCGCGATCGAGCGCCTCGACCACCTCGTCGACCTGGGCGTCGACCTCGTCGAGGTGCTCCCCATCAACTCGTTCGACGGCACGGCCGGCTGGGGCTACGACGGCGTGCTGTGGAGCGCGGTCCACGAGCCGTACGGGGGTCCGGACGGCTTCAAGCGGTTCGTCGACGCCTGTCACGCGCGCGGGCTCGGGGTCGTCCTCGACGTCGTCTACAACCACCTCGGGCCGTCCGGCGCCTATCTGGACCGGTTCGGTCCGTATTTCGCCGGCGAGAGCGACTGGGGGCCCGGCCTCAACCTGGACGGGCCGCAGTCCGACGAGGTCCGCCGCTACGTGATCGACAACGCGATGATGTGGTTCGAGCACTTCCACGTCGACGCGCTGCGGCTCGACGCCGTCCACGCCCTGGTGGACACGCGAGCCATGCCGATCCTCGAGGAGCTGTCCGCCGAGACGGCGCGGATGTCGGACGTCCTGGGCCGGCCGCTCAGCCTCATCGCGGAGTCCGACCTGAACGACCCGCGCACCGTGCGCCCGAGGTCGAGTCACGGACTGGGCATGGACGCGCAGTGGTCGGACGACCTGCACCACGCGCTGCACGTGCGGCTGACCGGCGAGACCGACGGCTACTACGCCGACTTCGCGGCACCGGGCGCGCTCGCCAAGACCCTGCGCGGCGCGTTCTTCCACGACGGGACGTGGTCGTCGTTCCGCGGACGCACGCACGGCAGGCCAGTGGACGTCCGCGAGCTCACCGGCGCGTCGTTCCTGGCCTACCTCCAGAACCACGACCAGATCGGCAACCGCGCCACGGGGGACCGCATCTCGGCGACGGTCCCACCCGATCTGCAGGCGTGCGGCGCCGCGATCGTGCTGCTCGGGCCCTACACGCCGATGCTGTTCATGGGCGAGGAGTGGGCGGCGTCGACGCCGTGGCAGTTCTTCGCGTCGTTCCCCGACCCCGAGCTGGCCGAGGCGGTGCGAACCGGCCGGCGCCGCGAGTTCGGGCGGCACGGCTGGGGCGAGTCCGAGGTGCCCGATCCGATGGACCCGGCCACCGTCGAGCGCTCGACCCTCGACTGGGACGAGCTCGGCGATCCGGCCCATGCGCGCATGCTCGAGGTCTACCGCTCGCTCATCGCGCTGCGCCGTCAGCACCCCGAGCTCAGCGACCCGTCGCTGGGCGACTTCACCGTCGACGTCGCCGCCGACGACTCGTGGCTCGTGATGCATCGCGGCCGCTTCCGCGTCGCCTGCCGGTTCGGCGATGTCGCGCCCCCGGTGGACGGCGAGATCGTGCTGGAACTCGAGCGCGTCACCGTCACCGTGACGCAGTAGCCCCGGTCACACGGCCGGGCCTGTGTGTTGCGGGGAGTCGCGGGGTGCACCACCGTTGGTGGGGCGAGCGAGGCGATCTACGCGTGGGGGAGTGCACTGCATGACAGCTCGAATCGGCATCGACGACGTGAGGCCGCTCTCGGGAGACGGCACCTATCCGTCCAAGGCGGTGGTGGGCGAGCACGTGCCGGTCAGCGCCATCGTGTGGCGCGAGGGCCACGACGCCGTCGCCGCCGAGGTCGTGTGGCGAGGACCCGGAGCGCGGCGCGACCGGACGTCGCGGCTGCGCGAGCTGGTCGAGGGGACCGACACCTTCAGCGGCGTGATCGTCCCGGACTCGGTCGGCCTGTGGACCTTCCGCGTCGACGCGTGGAGCGACCCGTGGACCACGGTGGTGCACGCCATCGAGGTGAAGCTGGCCGCCGGGCAGACCGCCGACGAGCTCGCGAACGACCTCGAGCTGGCCGCTCGCCTGCTCGACGAGGTGGCCGCGCGCAAGGAGCGCGCGAAGGACCGTCCGGCGCTCGAGGGTGCCGCCACGGCCCTGCGCGCCGCGGACCTCCCGCTCGGCGCCCGCACCGGGCCCGCGCTCGCCTCCGAGGTCCGCCGAATCATGCACGACCACCCGGTGCGTGAGCTCGTCACACGGGGGCCGGAGCGCACCATCTGGGTCGACCGCACCCGCGCGGCCTACGGCTCGTGGTACGAGTTCTTCCCCCGCTCGACCGGCGGCGTGGGCGCGGACGGCGTGCCCGTCCACGGCACGTTCGCGACCGCGGCGAAGGAGCTGGACCGCGTCGCCGAGATGGGATTCGACGTCGTGTACTTCCCGCCGATCCACCCGATCGGCCGCGTCAACCGCAAGGGGCCCAACAACACCCTGACGCCGGGGCCGGACGACCCCGGCTCGCCCTGGGCGATCGGCGCCGCGGAGGGCGGTCACGACGCGATCCACCCCGAGCTCGGCACCGAGGAGGACTTCGCCGCCCTGTTGGCGCGGGCGGCCGAGCTCGGGATCGAGGTGGCCCTCGACCTCGCGCTGCAGGTCGCCCCGGACCACCCGTGGGTCAGCGCGCACCCGGAGTTCTTCACGACGCTGCCCGACGGCACGATCGCCTTCGCGGAGAACCCGCCGAAGAAGTACCAGGACATCTACCCGCTCAACTTCGACAACGACCCGGACGCGATCTACGCCGAGATGCTGCGCGTGACGCTGCACTGGGTCGAGCGTGGCGTCAGGATCTTCCGGGTCGACAACCCGCACACGAAGCCGCCGAACTTCTGGGCGTGGCTCATCGGCGCGGTCAAGCGCGAGCATCCCGACGTGCTGTTCCTGTCCGAGGCGTTCACGCGCCCCGCCCGCCTGTGGGGACTCGCGCGGCTCGGCTTCACCCAGAGCTACACCTACTTCACGTGGCGGACGACCAAGCAGGAGCTCATCGAGTTCGGCGAGGACCACCGGGACCGGTGGGACGAGGGCCGGCCCAACCTGTTCGTCAACACGCCCGACATCCTCCCCGAGCACCTGCAGGTCGGCGGGCCCGGCATGTTCGCGCTCCGGGCCGCACTGGCCGCGACGCTCTCGCCGACGTGGGGCGTCTACTCCGGCTACGAGCTCTACGAGCACGAGCCGCTCGGGCCCGGCAAGGAGGAGTACCTCGACTCGGAGAAGTTCCAGCTGCGTCCCCGCGACTACGCGGCCGCGCTGGCCGAGGGCCGCTCCCTGCAGCCGTGGCTCACGCGACTCAACGAGATCCGTCGTGCGCACCCCGCGCTGCAGCAGATGCGCACGCTGCGGTTCCACGAGGTCGACCACGAGGCGCTGATCGCCTACTCCAAGCAGGACCCGGAGTCCGGCGACACCGTCGTGGTGGTCGTCTCCCTCGACCCGCACGAGTCGCGCGAGGCCACGCTGTGGCTCGACCTGCCGAGCCTGGGCTTCGCGCCGGGCGAGCACCTGATCGCCCACGACGAGGTGTCCGGCGAGACCTACGACTGGAGTGACGGGAACTACGTGCGACTCGACCCGACCCGCGCCTGCGCGCACATCGTCAGCCTGACCAGGAAGGGGGCCTGAGGTGAACGAGGCTCACGACGTCACGACAGCCCCCGATGCGGCCCTCGTCGGATTGGAGGACATCCCGCACACGGGCGAGTCGATCGCCGACGACGGGACGCTCACCGAGCCCCAGGCCGAGGAGTTCGCCCACGCCGAGCAGGCGCCCGACGACCCGGAGTGGTTCAAGCGGGCGGTGTTCTACGAGGTCCTCGTGCGGGCGTTCGCAGACTCCAACGGCGACGGCACGGGCGACCTGCGGGGCCTGGCCGGCCGGCTCGACTACCTCGAGTGGCTCGGCGTCGACTGCCTGTGGCTGCCGCCGTTCTACGCCTCGCCGCTGCGCGACGGCGGCTACGACATCAGCGACTTCCGCGCCGTGCTGCCCGAGTTCGGCACGGTCGAGGACTTCGTCTTCCTGCTCGAGGAGGCCCACCAGCGGGGCATCCGGGTCATCACCGACCTGGTCCTCAACCACACGTCGGACGCGCACCCGTGGTTCCAGCAGTCGCGCAACGACCCCGACGGCCCGTACGGCGACTACTACGTCTGGCGGGACGACGACTCGGCCTACAGCGACGCGCGCGTGATCTTCGTCGACACCGAGTCGTCCAACTGGACCTACGACCCGGTGCGCGGACAGTTCTTCTGGCACCGGTTCTTCAGCCACCAGCCCGACCTCAACTTCGAGAACGAGGAAGTCCAGGAGGCCATGCTCGACGTCATGCGCTTCTGGCTGGACCTCGGGATCGACGGGTTCCGGCTCGACGCCGTGCCGTACCTGTTCGAGGAGGAGGGCACCAACTGCGAGAACCTCCCGCGGACGCACGAGTACCTGCGCCGGGTCCGGGCGACGGTCGAGGCCGAGTACCCCGGTCGGGTCCTGCTGGCGGAGGCCAACCAGTGGCCGGCGGACGTCGTCGAGTACTTCGGCGACCCCGCGGTCGGCGGCGACGAGTGCCACATGGCGTTCCACTTCCCGCTGATGCCCCGCATCTTCATGGCCGTGCGCCGCGAGTCCCGGTTCCCGATCTCAGAGATCCTGGCGCAGACACCGCCGATCCCGTCCGGCACGCAGTGGGGCATCTTCCTGCGCAACCACGACGAGCTGACGCTCGAGATGGTCACGGACGACGAGCGCGACTACATGTACCGCGAGTACGCCTCGGACCCGCGAATGAAGGCCAACATCGGCATCCGCCGCCGGCTGGCGCCGCTGCTGGAGAACGATCGCAACCAGCTCGAGCTGTTCACGGCGCTGCTGCTGAGCCTGCCCGGCTCGCCGGTCCTCTACTACGGCGACGAGATCGGCATGGGCGACAACATCTGGCTCGGGGACCGCGATGCGGTGCGCACGCCGATGCAGTGGTCGCCGGACCGCAACGCGGGGTTCTCGCGGTCGGACCCGGGCCGTGTCTACCTGCCGCCGATCATGGACCCCACCTACGGCTACGAGGCGATCAACGTCGAGGCTCAGCAGGGCAATGCCGCGTCCCTGCTGAACTGGACGCGCCAGATGATCGCGGTGCGCAAGGAGCACCGGGCGTTCGCCGAGGGCGACTTCGTCGACCTCGGCGGCTCCAACCCGAGCGTGCTCGCCTACAAGCGGGTGTGGGAGCGCCCGGACGGCGGTCTGGACGTCGTCCTGTGCGTCAACAACCTCTCGAGGTTCCCCCAGCCCGTCGAGCTCGACCTCTCCGAGCACCAGGACTCGACGCCGGTCGAGCTCACCGGCAGCGTCCGGTTCCCCCGCATCGGCGAGCTGCCCTACCTGTTGACACTGCCCGGTCACGGCTTCTACTGGTTCCAGCTGGTGGAGCTGGGCGACGAGGGCGAGATGAGGAGTCAGTCATGAGCGGACAGGCCGAGCACGAGACCATCCCGCGCGACGAGCTGGTCGCGCAGCTCGCGGCCGCCCTCCCCGCGTGGCTGCCGACGCAGCGATGGTTCGGCGGCAAGGACCGCGAGATCACGGCGGTGCACCCCGTGTCGTGGACGACCCTGCTCGAGGGCGACCCGCTGCTGCTGCACCTGGTGGTCCGGGTGGAGCAGGACGACCGCCGGGAGCTGTACCAGCTGCTCATCGGCAGTCGCCGGTCCGAGCTGCCGAACGTGCCGGCGACGGCGTCGATCGGGCTCGAGGACGGACTCACGTGCTACGAGGCGAGCGGCGATGCGGACCTGACGTCGTGCCTGCTCGACCTCATGGCCGAGGGAGCACAGGTCGACGGGCTGACGTTCGCGCACGAGCCCGGCGCCGATCTCGCCACCGGGCTGCGCGCCCACCCCATCACGACCGAGCAGAGCAACACGTCGCTGGTCTACGGCAGCCAGTACATCCTCAAGCTGTTCCGCAAGCTGGTCCCCGGGGTCAACAAGGACCTGGTGCTCCATCGCGCGCTGCACGAGCTCGGCTCGGAGCACATCGCCGATCCGCTGGGATCGATCAACGCCCGGATCGAGGGCGAGGAGATCACGATGGGGATGCTCCAGCGGTTCATGCCCGACGCGGCCGACGGCTGGGTCATGGCGACGACCAGCGTGCGCGACTACATGGCCGATCCGACCGGCCTGCCGCCCGAGGAGTTCGGCGGGGACTTCGCTGGCGAGGCCTACCGGCTCGGCAAGGCCGTCGCGACGGTGCACGCCGACCTGGCCCGCGCGCTCGGCACCGAGCAGGTCGGCGCCGACAGGCTCCGGACGGTGCACGAGGCGATGCTGGCCCGACTCGACCGGGTGTCGGCGCAGGTGCCCGAACTGGTGCAGCACGCCGACGCCCTGCGGCGCGTCTTCGCGCGCATCCTGGACGTCCCCGTGCCGGTCTCGACCCAGCTCATCCACGGCGACCTGCACCTGGGCCAGGTCCTGAGGACGATCCACGGGTGGCTGCTGCTCGACTTCGAGGGTGAGCCGGCCGCAAGCCACGCCGAGCGGGCCGCTTTGGCCTCGCCGCTGCGCGACGTCGCCGGCATGCTGCGCTCGTTCGACTACGCCGCGCAGCAGATGCTGGTGGGCCATCCGGACGACCCGGAGCGGACCTCGTGCGCGATGGCCTGGGCGCGCCGCAACCGCGACGCGTTCTGCGACGGCTACGGCAAGGTGGCCGGCCGGGACCCGCGTGACAGCGCCGACGTGCTGCGCGCCCTCGAGCTCGACAAGGCCGTCTACGAGGTCGCCTACGAGCACGCCAACCGTCCCGACTGGCTGACCGTGCCGTTGGCGTCGATCGATCGGATCGTGACCGAAAGTGAGTGACCCCGTGAGCCAGACCCCTGCGTGGCCGCCGTCCGTCGGCGACCTGGACCTGCACCTCATCGGCGAGGGCCGGCACGAACGACTGTGGGAGGTCCTCGGCGCGCACGTCACCACCTACGAGGGTGAGGACGGCCCGGTGAGCGGCACTCGCCTCGCGGTCTGGGCGCCGAACGCGCGCGCCGTGCAGCTCATCGGCGACGTCAACTCCTGGCAGGGCGACGAGCACGCGATGCGTCCGCTCGGGGGCTCGGGCGTGTGGGACCTGTTCGTCCCCGGCATGGGGGAGGGCTCGCGCTACAAGTTCCGCATCCAGGGCCCGGACGGTCACTGGCGCGAGAAGGCCGACCCCATGGCCTTCGGCACCGAGGTCCCGCCCGCCACGGCGTCCGTGGTCGTGGAGTCGCGCCACGAGTGGTCCGACGATGCGTGGATCGCCCGGCGCGACGCGACGTCGTGGCTCGATGCGCCGATGAGCATCTACGAGGTGCACCTCGGCTCGTGGCGGCCCGGCCTCGACTATCGCGAGCTGGCCGGTGCGCTCGCGGACTACCTCGCCGAGACCGGGTTCACGCACGTCGAGCTCATGCCGATCGCCGAGCATCCCTTCGGCGGATCGTGGGGCTACCAGGTCACCTCGTACTACGCGCCCACGTCGCGCTTCGGCTCACCCGACGACTTCCGCTGGTTCGTCGACGAGCTGCACCGGCGGGGCTTCGGCGTCATCGTCGACTGGGTCCCGGCGCACTTCCCGCGCGACGAGTGGGCGCTGGCCCGCTTCGACGGCACCGCGCTGTACGAGCACCCGGACCCGCGTCGCGGCGAGCAGCCCGACTGGGGGACCTACGTGTTCGACTTCGGTCGCCCGCAGGTGCGCAACTTCCTCGTCGCCAACGCGCTGTTCTGGCTGGAGGAGTTCCACCTGGACGGGCTGCGCGTGGACGCGGTCGCGTCGATGCTCTACCTCGACTACTCGCGCAACGAGGGGGAGTGGGTCGCCAACAGGCACGGTGGCCGCGAGAACCTCGAGGCGGTCCAGCTGCTGCAGGAGCTCAACGCGACGGTCTACAAGCACCATCCCGGCGTGGTCATGGTGGCCGAGGAGTCCACGGCGTGGCCCGGCGTCAGCAGCCCGACCAGCAGCGGCGGCCTGGGCTTCGGCTTCAAGTGGAACATGGGCTGGATGCACGACACCCTCTCGTACCTGGGGCACGACCCGATCCACCGCTCCTACCACCACGGCGAGATGACGTTCTCGATCGACTACGCCTGGAGCGAGCACTTCATCCTGCCGCTGTCCCACGACGAGGTCGTGCACGGCAAGGGCTCGCTGTGGCAGCGGATGCCGGGCGACGAGTGGAACAAGGCGGCCGGCGTGCGGGGCCTGCTCGCGTTCATGTGGGCCCACCCGGGCAAGCAGATGCTCTTCATGGGCGGCGAGTTCGGCCAGCCGGGCGAGTGGGCCGAGTCGCGCTCCCTCGACTGGGACGCGCTCGACGACCCGCTGCACGCGGGCATCCAGCGCCTGGTGGCCGATCTCAACGAGCACTATCGCGAGGACCCCGCCCTGTGGTCGGCGGACGCCCGGCCCGAGGGGTTCCGGTGGATCGACGCCAGCGACACCGCGGGCAACGTGATCGCCTTCCTGCGCCTCGGCTCGGACGGTTCGCAGCTGGCCTGCGTCGCCAACTTCTCCGGCGGCCCGCACCACGACTACCGCGTCGGCCTGCCCCTGGCGGGCACCTGGACCGAGGTCATCAACACGGACGCCGAGATCTACGGCGGCTCGGGGGTCGGCAACCTCGGAGCGGTGGAGGCCACCGAGGACCCGTGGCACGGACAGCCGGCCTCGGCCGTCCTGCAGCTGCCGCCCAGCGGGGTGCTGTGGCTGCGGCCGGCCGAGGAGGAGTGACGGTCCGGGGTCCTCGACACACGCCCGGTCGGGCAGACTTCAGGAGTGTCCGATCCGCTGCGCAGCCTGCTCGCCGCGCCGCCGGACCTTCCGGTCACCGCCGGTCTGGCGGCACTCGACGAGGCGGTCCGGACCCACGGCGTCGCGGTGGTGCACGCCCCGCCCGGCACGGGCAAGACGACGCTCGTCCCGCCGGCGGTCGCCGAGGCCGTGTCCGGTCGGGTCGTGGTCACGCAGCCCAGCCGCATCGCCGCTCGAGCCGCGGCGCGTCGGCTCGCGCAGCTCCTCGGCGAGCCGCTGGGGGAGACCGTCGGCTACGCGGTCCGCGGTGAGCGGCGCGCCGGCCCGCGCACGCGCGTCGAGGTCGTGACCACCGGCCTGCTCCTGCGGCGGATCCAGAGCGATCCGGAGCTGCCCGGCATCGCGGCCGTCGTCCTCGACGAGGTCCACGAGCGCCATCTCGACGCCGACCTGACGCTCGCTCTGCTGCTGGACGTCCGCGCCAACCTGCGCGAGGACCTCGCGCTGGTGGCGATGTCCGCCACGATTGAGGTCGAGCGCACCGCCCTGGTGGTCGGCGGGGCCGGGGGAGCGGCTCCCGTGATCGGCGTCCCGGGCGCTCTGCACCCGGTGGAGACGGGCTGGTGCCCTCCGCCACCGCGCACGCGCCGCACCGACGAGCGGGGCATCACCCCGGCCTTCCACGACCACGTCGCCGCGACCGTGCGTCGTGCCCTCGCCGAGCACCAGGGCGACGTCCTGGTCTTCGTGCCGGGTGTCGGCGAGGTCGAGGCGACCGTGCGGCGCCTCGGCGGCGTGGACGCGGACGTGCACGCCCTGCACGGCCGGTTGTCGGCCGCCGAGCAGGACCGTGCGTTGAGCGAGGGCCCCCGGCGGCGGGTCGTCGTCTCGACCGCGGTCGCCGAGTCGTCGCTGACGGTGCCCGGCGTGCTTGTCGTCGTGGACGCCGGCTTCTCGCGCGAGCCGCGGACGGACCACCGCCGTGGCCTGGGGTCGCTCGTCACCGTGAGCGTGAGCCGGGCCGCCGCCGAGCAGCGTGCCGGCCGCGCGGGCCGCCTCGGTCCCGGCGCCGTGCTGCGCTGCTGGTCCGAGGCCGAGCACGCCCATCTCGCCGCCCACCCCGAGCCCGAGATCGCCACCGCCGACCTGACCGCGTTCGCCCTGGAGGTGGCGTGCTGGGGCAGCTCGGACGTGCGCGACCTGTCGCTGCTCGACCAGCCGCCGGCGCACGCCCTCGAGGCCGCCCGGCGGGTGCTCGTGGAGCTCGGCGCGATGACCGAGGACGGCAGCGTCACGCGGCGCGGCCGGGTCCTCGCCGGCGTGCCGGTCGATCCGCGGCTGGCGCGGGCGCTCGTGGACGGGGCCGGTCTCGTCGGCGCGAGGCGGGCGGCCGAGGTGGTCGCGATGCTCAGTGAGGACGTCCGTGCACCCGGCGGTGACCTCGTCGCGGCCCTGCGGTCCCTTAGGAGCGGGCAGGGCGCAGGGTCGTGGCGCAGCCAGGTCCGCCGGCTGGAGGGCATCGTGACGCAGGGCGGGCAGACCGCTGGTGGCGGACTGACTGACGACGTGGCGGTCGGTCTGGTGGTCGCCCTGGCGCACCCGGACCGGATCGCGCGCAAGCGACCGGGCTCCTCCGGCTATCTCATGACGTCCGGGACCGGCGCGGCACTGGACCCGCGTGACCCCGGGCCGCTGGCCGGCCTCGAGTGGCTGGCCGTCGGCGATGCGGACCGCCGGCCGGGCTCGCGCGAGGCACGGATCCGCGCGGCGGCCCCGCTCACCGAGGACCTGGCTCTCGAGGCGGCCGGGTCGCTGTGGACCGAGGTCGACGAGGTCCGCTGGGCCGACGGGCGGATTCTGGCCCGTCGGCGCACGCTGCTCGGCGCGATCGAGCTGGCCTCGGTCCCGCTGGCGGATCCGCCGGAGCAGGACGTGGCGGAGGCGATCCGGGCGGCGGTCGAGACCGAGGGGATCGGCCTGCTCACGTGGACGGACGCCGCCACGGCGCTGCGCGCTCGCCTGGACTTCCTGCACCGGGCGCTCGGCGATCCGTGGCCGGATGTCAGCGACGAGGCACTGACCCGGGACCTCCACGCGTGGCTGGGGCCGCAGCTCGCGCGGGTCCGCTCGGCCCAGGACCTGCGCCGCATCGACGTCACCGCCGCGCTCCGGGCCCTGCTGCCGTGGCCCGAGGCCGGCCGGCTCGACGAGCTCGCTCCCGAGCGCGTGGAGGTCCCCAGCGGGTCGAGCGTGCGGATCGACTACGGACGGGAGCAGCCGGTGCTCGCGGTGCGGCTGCAGGAGGTCCTCGGCTGGGACTCGGTGCCCGTCCTCGCGGGCGGCCGCGTGCCGCTGCTGCTGCACCTGCTCTCGCCGGCCCGGCGCCCCGCCGCCGTCACGGCCGACCTCGACTCGTTCTGGGACAACGGCTACCCGGGCGTGCGCGCCGACCTGCGCGGCCGCTATCCCAAGCACCCGTGGCCCGAGGACCCGCGCAGTGCCCCCGCCACCCGGCGGACCAACACGCCGCGCTCACGCTGAGGTCGCCTCGATCTCTCACCGGACACCTCGCGTGGCTCGCCCCGGGACCGCGCGCGGACGAGGAGTTCCTCCATCCCTTCACCGCCCTGCGCCTGTTCCCGGTGGTGGGGACCGTCTACGCCCTCGCGTTCGTCGCCATGCGGGCCAGGGTCCCGGGCGACGGACGGGTCACCAGCTCTCGCCGAACTCCGTGAACGTGAAGCTGTCGTCGGCGGCGTCCTGGACGGCCTTGGCGACGGCATGGTGCACGCCGGGGTGGAACACGCTCGGGATGATGTAGTTCGCGTTGAGCTCGCCGGGGGTGACGGCGTCCGCGATCGCCTCGGCCGCGGCGACCAGGGCGCCGGCGGGGATGTCGTGGCTCTGGGCGTCGAGCAGGCCCCGGAAGGTGCCCGGGAACGCGAGCACGTTGTTGATCTGGTTCGGGTAGTCCGAGCGGCCCGTGGCGACGACGCGCGCGGTGCGGCGGGCCACGGCTGGGTCGATCTCGGGCGTCGGGTTGGCGAGCGCGAAGACGATCGCGTCCTCGCCCATCGCGGCCACGTCGTCGCCGTCGATGATGTTCGGTGCGCTGACGCCGATGAACACGTCAGCGCCCGGCAGCGCCTCCTTGAGCGTGCCCCGTAGGTCCGCGGGGTTGGTGTTCTCGGCGATCCAGCGCAGGGAGGCATGGTCGCTCTCGCGACCACGGTGCACCACGCCGTCGACGTCGCAGACCACGACGTCGCGCGCGCCCGCCGTCAGCAGCAGCTTGAGGATCGCGGTGCCGGCGGCGCCCGCGCCGGCCAGCACGATGCGCGCGTCCGCGAGCTCCTTGTCCACGACCCGCAGGGCGTTGGTCAGGGCCGCGAGGACCACGATCGCCGTGCCGTGCTGGTCGTCGTGGAAGACCGGGATGTCGAGTCGCTCGCGCAGGCGCTGCTCGACCTCGAAGCAGCGCGGCGCGGAGATGTCCTCCAGGTTGATCCCGGCGAAGCCGGGCGCGATCGCGGCGACGGTCTCGACGATCCCGTCCACGTCCTGCGTGTCGAGGACGATCGGCCAAGCGTCGATCCCGGCGAACGACTTGAACAGCGCGGCCTTGCCCTCCATGACCGGCAGCGCCGCGAGCGGGCCGATGTTGCCCAGCCCAAGCACCGCGGACCCGTCGCTGACCACCGCGACGCTGTTGCGCTTGACCGTCAGGCGCCGCGCGTCCTCCGGCTCGGCGGCGATCGCGTTGCAGATCCGTGCGACACCCGGGGTGTAGACCATCGACAGGTCGTCGCGGTTGCGCAGCGGGTGCTTGGAGGCCGTCTCGATGACGCCGCCGAGGTGCATCAGGAAGGTCCGGTCCGAGACCTTGAGGATCTCGACGTCCTCGAGCCGGCCCAGTGCCTCGACGACGCGGTCGGCGGCGCCCTCGCCCTCGGACGCCGCGCACGTCAGGTCGATCTGGAGCACGTCGACGCCCGACCCCGTGACGTCGAGTGCGGTGACGAGTCCGCCGGCCTCCTCGACGCAGGCACTCAGCGCGCTGACGCCCGAGCCTCCTGCGGGGACGGTGAGGCGGACGGTGATCGAGTTCGAGACTCCGGGAGACGACACGAGATCGTTCCTACTCCTCGATCGGCGTTACTGGCGAGTCGGTGAACCGCGTCCCGCTCAGCCGCCGAACTCCTGCTTCAGCGCGGCGAGCAGCTCCGGCGCCGCGTCGAGGTACTGGTCCTGGGCCTCGTCGCCGATCTGGATGAGCGCGAGGTCCGTGAAGCCGGCCTCGGCGAAGGGCCGCGCGGCCTCGATCACCGCGTCGACGTCGTCGCCGCAGGGGATCTGCTCGGCGACGTCCTCGGGACGCACGAACTGGGTGGCCGCGTCGAACGCGGACGGCCCGGGCAGCTCGGCGTTGACCTTCCAACCGCCGGCGAACCAGCGGAACTGCTCGTGGGCGCGCGTCACGGCCCGGTCGCGGTCGGCGTCCCACGAGATCGGCAGCTGGCCGACCTTGCGGGCCGGGGTCGAGGCGCGCGTCGCCTCGTCGAAGCCCTTCACCGCGTCCGCGTCGGGCTCGACGGCGATCATGAAGTCCGCCCACGGCGCCGCGACGCCGATCGACTGGGGACCGCTGACCGCGACGCCGATGGGCACGCGCGACTCCGGCAGGTCCCACAGCTTCGCCGAGTCGACCCGGTAGTGGTCGCCCACGAAGTTGACGTACCCGCCGTCGAGCAGCCGGTTGATGATCTCGAGCGCCTCGGAGAACCGCTCGTGGCGGACGTTGACCGGGTCCCAGCCCTCGCCGACGACGTGCTCGTTGAGGTTCTCGCCCGCGCCGAGGCCGAGCGAGAAGCGTCCTTCGCTCAGGACGCCGAGCGTCGCGGCCTGCTGTGCCACGACGGCCGGGTGGTAACGGCCGATCGGGCACGTCACGTATGTCATCAGCTCGAGCGTGCTGGTCGCGTTGGCGACCGCGCCGAGGGTCACCCAGGCGTTCGGGCTGTGGCCCTGCTCGTCGAGCCACGGGTTGTAGTGGTCGCTCATCACCGCGAAGGGGAACCCCGCCTCCTCGGCACGCCGGGCGTACGTCACGAGGCTCGTGGGGGAGGACTGCTCGCACATGAGGGTGCATCCGATGGACAGGCTCATGCCGATCCAGTACCCGGGACGGCGCGCCTCACTCCACCCGGGGCTACGATGGACTCACGACCATCGCGATCGGTGCGTCCCGACAGACTCATCCCGGGTGCAACGAGACGTCATCGTCCGCCACGAGGCCTTCGAAGGCTCCCGGCGAACCAGCTGCGACGCCGCGGTCCGACTCCGGGTCCGAGCTCCTCGGGCCATGTCCGTCGGCCGTGGCCCATCGCGAGGTCCGTAGCTGTCCGGGTGCGCTCGCACCACGACGCGGACAGCGTGCATCTCAGAGGAGAGACGTTTGGCCACACGAGGCCGGAGCCGTTCGGGCTCCACCGGGACGCGGTCCCGCAACCAGCGCGCCGGGCGCGCCCCCGCAGGCGAGGGCATCATCCCGGTGCTCGCGCGCGCCGTCCGCGAGGTCGAGGCCGGAGTCGGTCGCGGCCGCAAGAGCCCGTCCATCCGGACGAAGTACCAGACCGTGGCCCTGCTGGCGCGCGAGGAGCGCGCGCGGGTCAAGGAGGACGCGGAGCTGAGCGAGCCCCAGCGCACCGAGCAGCTCAAGCGCCTCGACGGCATCGGGACGATCCTGGCCAAGACGGCCGCGCTCGACACGTCGCTGCTCTCGCTGCTCGCCGAGGACGCCGAGGTGTCCGACGCCGCCAAGGAGCTCAAGCGCGAGATGCTCGCCGCCGCCGGCCTCGAGCTCCCCGACGAGCCCGAGGAGCCGGAGGAGACCGAGCCCGCCGAGGCGCCCGCCAGCCGTCAGGTGGTCCCGCAGTCCGTCATCTCGCGCACCCTGGCGAACCCGTTCCTGCCGCCGCAGTTCCACCTCGAGCGCCGCGCCCCGCAGACCCACCGCCTGGCGGGCTGGGAGCTCATCGGCCCGCTGCTGTCGTCGTTCGAGCGCGCCTCCAGCGGCGCCTCCGCCTGCATGGACCTGCCCGAGCCGACGACGGTGCCCCTCCCGGAGGGCATGTCGCTCATGCGCCACCAGGCCGAGCTCGTCGCCGCCGCGGCCGAGGGCCACCGCACGTTCCTGCTGGCGGACGAGCCCGGCCTGGGCAAGACCGCCCAGTCGCTGCTCGCCGCGCAGGCCGCGGACGCGTATCCGCTGCTCGTCGTCGTGCCGAACGTCGTCAAGTCCAACTGGGCCCGCGAGGCGCGGATGTGGACGCCGCGTCACCAGGCCACCGTGATCCAGGGCGACGGCGAGACCGTCGACGCGTTCGCCGACATCGTGATCGTCAACTACGAGGTCCTCGACCGGCACGTCGGCTGGCTCGGCGACCTCGGCTTCCGCGGCATGGTCCTCGACGAGGCGCACTTCATCAAGAACAAGTCCTCGCAGCGCTCGCAGCACGTCCTGCAGCTGTCCGAGCGGATCCGTGCCCGCGCCGGCCGCCCGCTGCTGATGGCCCTCACCGGCACCCCGCTGATCAACGACATCGAGGACTTCCGCGCCATCTGGCAGTACCTCGGCTGGATCGACGAGAAGAAGCCGCGCGCCGAGCTGATGGACGCGCTCGAGGAGACGGGGCTGACCCCGCTCGATCCCGGCTTCTTCCCGGCCGCCCGCTCCCGCGTCATCGACATGGGCATCGTCCGCCGCCGCAAGGTCGACGTGGCCGCGGACATCCCGGCTCGCCGCGTCGCCGACCTGCAGGTCGAGCTGGACGACGAGGCCGAGCGCTCCATCCGCGCCGCCGAGCGCGAGCTCGTGGCCCGCCTCGTCGCGAAGTACGAGCGGGCGATCGAGGCCCGGGACGGCGAGTCCGCGGCCGAGGGCATCGACCACGACCTCGTCCGCCGGATCGCGGCGTCCGAGCGCGAGGAGTCCGCGAAGTCGGACGAGAACGTGTTCGCGATGATGCGCCGCATCGGCCAGGCGAAGGCGGGCCTCGCGGCCGACTACGCCGCGCAGCTGGCCCACAGCGTCGGCAAGGTCGTCTTCTTCGCCAAGCACGTCGACGTGATGGACGAGGCCGAGGCCACCTTCGAGAAGCGGGGGATCCGGTACACGTCGATCCGCGGCAACCAGACGCCGTCGGTGCGCCAGAGGAGCATCGACGCGTTCGTGAACGATCCCGACGTGGCGGTCGTCGTGTGCTCGCTGTCGGCGGCCGGCGTCGGCGTCAACCTGCAGGTCGCCTCGGACATGGTCCTGGCCGAGCTGTCGTGGACGGACGCCGAGCAGACGCAGGCCATCGACCGCGTCCACCGCATCGGCCAGACCGAGCCGGTGACGGCGTGGCGGATCATCGCCTCGCGGACGATCGACACCCGGATCGCCGAGCTCATCGACAGCAAGGCCGGCCTCGCCGCCCGCGCCCTCGACGGCTCCGACGAGGAGATCGCCCAGTCCGCCGACCTGCAGCTGGAGACGCTCGTCGCCCTGCTGACGGAGGCGCTCTCGTCGTGACGGGGGCACGGCCAGTACCCTGACCGTGCGAGTGCCGACGTGCGGCACGCAACCCCGCAGGAGAACCGCACACCGATGGAAAGTGACTGTCCCAGCCACTGTCGTCCCGTCGTCCCGCCCGCCCGGGCCCTCCCTGAGGGGAGGCGCCGCTGATGTGGGTCCTCACCCTGCTGCTCGGTCTCCTCGTGGTGCTGGCGATCACCGCCGCCACCGGCTACTTCGTGGCGCAGGAGTTCTCCTACATGGCGGTGGACCGCTCGCGGCTGAAGGCGCGCGCCTCCGCCGGTGACGCCGCCGCGCGGCGCGCGCTCGCGGTGACCCGCCGCACCTCGTTCATGCTCTCGGGCGCGCAGCTGGGCATCACCGTGACGGCGCTGCTCGTCGGCTACGTCGCCGAGCCGCTCATCGGCGAGTCGCTCGGCACGGCACTCGGCGGCGTCGGCGTACCGACGGGCGTGGGCGTCGCGGTCGGCACCGTCATCGCGCTGCTGGTCTCGACGTTCGTGCAGATGATCTTCGGCGAGCTGTTCCCGAAGAACCTCGCCATCGCGCGGCCCGAGCCCGTCGCGGTCGCGCTGGCGACCTCGACGACGATCTACCTCTCGATGTTCGGCTGGCTCGTCCGGGTCTTCGACGCGGCCTCCAACCTGCTGCTGCGGCTGGTGCGGATCGAGCCCGTGCACGACGTCGAGCACGCCGCGACCGTCCGCGACCTCGAGAGCATCGTGGCCGAGTCGCGCGACAGCGGCGACCTGCCCGCCGAGCTCTCGATGCTGCTGGACCGCATCCTCGACTTCCCGGAGCGGGACGTCGAGCACGCCATGATCCCGCGGGCCCGCGTCGACGTGGTGCGCGCCGACGACACGCTCGACGACGTGTGGCGGACGATGAGCGCGGGGCACTCGAGGTACCCCGTCCTGGACGGCGGCGACGAGGTGCGAGGCGTCGTCCACCTCCAGGACCTGCTCGCGGCCACCGAGGTCGGCGGCGCCCCCGTCGCGACGCTCATGCGCGAGGCGGTGCTGGTCCCGACCTCGATGGCGCTGCCCGATGCGCTGCGGGCGATGACGACCACCGGCTCGCAGCTGGTGTGCGTGGTGGACGAGTACGGCGGCTTCGCCGGCGTCCTCACTGGCGAGGACCTGGCCGAGGAGCTGGTCGGCGAGATCGCCGACGAGCACGATCCCGACGCCGACATCGCCGTCGCCCAGGCCGACGGGACCTGGCTCATGGCCGGCGACCTCCCTGTGGACGAGGTCGAGCGGACCGTCGGCTGCGCGCTGCCCGAGGGTGACCACGAGACCCTCGCCGGACTGGCCATCGCCGCCCACGGCGAGCTGCCCGGCGTCGGCACCGTCGTCCGAGTGACCCTCCCGCCGGACCCGGCCGCCCTGGGCGGCCCGGCCGAGCCCGAGCCGGCGCACCTCGTCCTCCAGGTGGTCGAGGTGACCCGGCACGTGCCCTCGCGACTGCGGGTGACGCACGAGATCGCCCAGCCGACCGACGAGGGAGCCAGCCGATGAGCAACCCGATCGTGGTCATCACGGTGACCGTCGCGCTGATCGTCCTCAGCGCGTTCTTCGTCGCGGCCGAGTTCGCGCTGCTGGCCGCCAAGCGGCACCGGCTCCAGGACCGCGCCGCCGAGAGTCGCTCGGCCCGCGCGGCGCTGCGCAGCTTCAACGAGCTCACCGTGCTGCTGGCGGGCTGCCAGCTCGGCATCACGGCCTGCGCGCTCGGCCTCGGCGCCGTCACCAAGCCCGCCGTGAAGTACGCGCTCGGCCCCGTCCTGAGCGGCTGGGGCGCCCCGGACTGGCTGGCCGACGGGGCCGCGTTCGTGCTGGCGCTGGTGGTCGTCACGTTCCTGCACCTCGTGATCGGCGAGATGGCGCCGAAGTCGTGGGCCATCGCGCACCCCGAGTCCGCCGCGATCGCCCTGGCGCTGCCGATGCGCGGCTTCATGTGGCTGGCGCGTCCGTTGCTGGTCGCGCTGAACGAGATGGCCAACTGGTGCCTGCGCAGGGTCGGCGTCGAGCCACAGTCGAGCGTCGCGTCGGGCCAGACACCCGACGACCTGCGTCACCTCGTCGAGCACTCGGCGAACGTCGGGGCGATCGGCGCCGGCCACTCGACGCACCTGACCGAGGCTCTCGTCCTGCAGGACCTGACACTCGGCGACCTCCTCCGCCCCGGGCGCCGCATCACCGCGGTGGACGCCGCCGGGACCGTGGCCGACGTCCGTGCCGCCGCGGTGAGCAGCGGACACCTGCGCATCCTCGTCACCGACGCGCGCGAGGTCGTCGGCGTGGTCCACGTCCGGGACACGCTCGCGCTGTCCCCGGCGGACGGGCTCGCCGGTCCCATGCGCCCGGTCGTCCGCCTCGAGGCGGAGACGCCCGTGTACTCGGCCCTCGCCACCATGCGCGAGACGCGGACCCACCTGGTCCTCGTCACCGGTCCGCAGGGCGACGGCGTGCTGACGCTCACGGACCTGCTCGAGCGGCTGTTCCCGCGGACCGCGGCGTGACCGAGGCGGCCTAGCCGCGGAACCGGTGGCCGATGCCGGGCTCGGTGATGAACAGCCGTGGGTGGGCCGGGTCGGCCTCGAGCTTGCGGCGGATGCTCGCGAGGTGGACGCGCAGGTAGTTCGACTGCCGCTCGTAGCCCGGTCCCCAGACGGTCCGCAGCAGCTCGCCCTGGCGGACCAGCCGGCCACGCTTGCGCACGAGCGCGTCCACGATGCGCCACTCGATCGGCGTCAGGTGGATCGCCTCGCCGTCGCGTACCGCGCGCGACTCGGTGACGTCCAGCGTCAGGCCATCGGTGCGGACGACCAGCGACGGCTCGGTGGCGGCGGTCCGGCGCGTCACGACCCGCACGCGCGCGAGGAGCTCCTCGACCGAGAACGGCTTGGTGATGAAGTCGTCTGCCCCCAGGTCGAGCGCCTCGACCTTGTCGTCCGGCTCGGTGCGGGCCGAGACGACGATCACGGGCACCTCGGTGAACTCGCGCAGCCGCTTCAACAGGGCGACTCCGTCGATGTCCGGCAGGCCGAGGTCGAGCAGCACCACGTCGGGCATCCGCTCGTGCACGATCTGCAGGGCGGAGCGCCCGTCGGCCGCGGTCTCGACCTCGTAGTCGCGGGCCCGCAGGTTGATCCCGAGGGTGCGCAGGATCGCCGGGTCGTCGTCGACGACGAGCACGAACGTCATGGCGTCTCCTCCGGGGCGCGGGGCAGGTCGACGGCGAACGTCAGGCCCCCGCCGGGCGTCGCCTCCGTGGTGATCGTGCCACCCATCGCCTCGGTCAGGCCACGCGCCACGGCGAGGCCCAGGCCGACACCGTCGTTGCCGGGCACGTCGCCGAGGCGCTGGAACGGCGCGAAGATGCGGTCGAGGTCCTGCTCGTCGATGCCGGGACCGGTGTCGGCCAGCCGCAGCGTGACGCGATCGCCCACGGCGGCGGCGTCGAGGCGCACCTCGGCGTCCGGGGGAGTGTGCTTGAGCGCGTTCTCGGACAGGTTCGCGAGCACGCGGTCGAGCAGGCCCGGGTCGGCCACGGCCACGAGCGACTCGTCGATGCTCACGGTGATGCGCTCGCCGCCCTCGATCGGCGCGATCGCCGTCCGGGCGGCCTCCGCGAGCCCGACCTCCGAGGGGTGGACGGTCACGGCACCGGTGTGGATCCGGCTCATGTCCAGCAGGTTCGTCACGAGCGAGGTCAGGCGGTCGGTCGACTCCTCGATCGTCTCCAGCAGCGCGGCCTCGTCCTCGGGCGAGAACGCGACGCTCGTGCTGCGCAGGCTGGAGACGGCGGCCTTCACCGCCGCCAGCGGGGAGCGCAGGTCGTGGGACACGGCGGCGAGCAGCGCGGTGCGGGTCCGGTCGGCCTCCACGAGGCGATGGCCGTCGATCTCGGCGGCTCGTGCCCGCCCCCGCTCGTCCATGACCTTGGCGTAGGCGGCGTAGGCGTTCAGCAGGCTGCGCTCGGAGTCGCCGCGCCCGCCGCCACGCAGCGCGAGGAACGTCTGCTCGTCGATCGCGGTGCTCACGACGTCGTCGCCGATCGAGGCGGGGGCGTCGCCGACGGCGGCGAGGACCTCCCACTCGGCGGGGCCGGACCGGCGCAGGACGGCGGCTCCGTCGGCCCCGAACAGCTCGCACGCGGACGACAGCAGGCCGACCGGGTCGTCGCTCGAGCTCAGCAGCGAGTGCGCGAGCACGGTCAGGCTGTCGGCCTCGGCCCGCGCCCGGCGCGCCCGGGCCGCCTGCCGCGCGGAGTGGTCGACCACGGTGGCGACCGCGATCCCGACCAGGACGAACAGCACGATCGCCGCCGCGTTCTCGGGCTCGGCGATCGTCAGGGTGTAGCGCGGCGGCGTGAACAGCAGGTTCAGCAGCACGCCGCTGAGCACCGCCGACAGCACCGCCGGGAGCAGTCCGCCGATCAGCGCCGTGGCGACGACGAGGGCCATGAGGACCATCGCCTCGGACGGCAGGCCGTGCAGGGAGGGCGTCTGCCACAGCAGCAGGCTCACGAGGGTCGGCGCGGCCACGGCGAAGACGAATCCGGCGAGCCGCCGGCGGGCGCCCAGCGTGTGGTCGCCGCGCTCGGCTCGCGCCTGCTGCCGGGCGTAGTCGTGGGTGACGATGTGCACGTCGATGTCGCCCGAGGCGGCGATGACGCGCTCGCCGATCCCCGGGCGCACGAGGGTGGAGAGCCGGCCGCGCCGGCTCGCCCCGATGATGACCTGGTCGGCGTTCTCGGCGCGCGCGAACGCCAGGATGGCGTCACCGGCGTCGTCGCCGACGACCGTGTGGAACGTGCCGCCCAGCTCCTCGGCCCGGGCCCGCAGCTCGGTCAGCCGGTCCGGCGAGATCGCGCTCAGCCCGTCGTGGCGCGTGACGTAGAGCGCGAGCCACTCGCCGCCGGCGCGCCGCGAGGCGATCCGCGCGGCCCGGCGCATGAGCGTCGCCGACTCGGGTCCGCCCGTCACCGCGGCGACTATCCGCTCGCGCGTGGCCCAGGTGCCCGTGATCTCGTGCTGGTCGCGGTACTGCTCCATGCCCTCGTCCACCCGGTCGGCGAGCCACAGCAGGGCCAGCTCGCGCAGCGGTCAGGTTCCCCACGCGGAAGTAGTGGTGCAGCGCCGCGTCGACCTTCTCGGCGGCGTAGACGTTCCCGTGCGCCATGCGCCGCCGCAGCGCCTCGGGGCTCATGTCCACCAGCTCGATCTGCTCGGCCGCGCGGACCACCTCGTCCGGGACGGTCTCGCGCTGGCGGACGCCGGTGATCGCCTCGGTGACGTCGTTGAGCGACGCCAGGTGCTGGATGTTGACGGTCGTGATGACGTCGATGCCCGCGTCGCGCAGCGCCTCGACGTCCTGCCACCGCTTCTCGTGGCGACTGCCCGGGACGTTGGTGTGGGCCAGCTCGTCGACGAGGACGACCTCGGGGGAGCGGGCCACGATCGCGTCGAGGTCGAGCTCCTCCTGGACGGTCCCGCGGTACGCGACGCGCCGGCGAGGCACGACCTCGAGGTCGCCCAGCGCGTTGATCGTGTGCGCTCGCCCGTGCGTCTCGATGAAGCCGACCACGACGTCGGTGCCGCGGCCCAGGCGCCGGTTGCCCTCGTCGAGCATCCGGTAGGTCTTCCCGACGCCGGGCGCGGCACCGAGGTACACCCGCAGGGTGCCGCGCTCGCTCGCCGTTGCCACGTGCCCAGTGTCCACCTGCCGCGGCCCGTCTAGCGCGCGGCGTCGGCGACGGCCACGTTGAGCTCGAGCACGTTCACGCCCGGCTCCCCGTGGATGCCGAGGAACCGTCCCTGCGTGTGCCGCCGCACGAGGTCGCGCACGACGGCGGTCGTGAGGCCGTTGGCTCGCGCGACCCGCTCGACCTGCAGGTCCGCGTAGGCGGGGGAGATGTGCGGGTCCAGCCCGGATCCGGACGCGGTGACGGCGTCCGCCGGCACGCGCGCGGGCGGGACGGACTCGCGCTCGGCGACCTCGGCACGCCGCTCCTCGATGGCGGCGAGCAGGTCCTCGTTGCGGGGACCGAGGTTGCTCGGCGCCGACGCGAGGGTGTCGTGGTCGTTCGCCGACGGGCGCGGGTGGAACCACTCGTCGCCCTCGAAGCGCTGGCTCAGCAGGCGTGAGCCGACGACGGTGCCGTCGACCCGCACCGGCTGCCCGGCCGCGCGGTCGCCCAGCGGCTGGGCGACGGCCCAGGCGGTGACCGGGTAGGCCACGCCGAGCACGACGGTGAGGACGACGAGGATCCGCAGGGCCGCCAGCGACTGGCGGCCGAGGTCGGACAGGAAGGTGATGAGCATGGGGATCAGCCGATTCCGGGAAGGGTGGACACGAGCAGGTCGATGAGCTTGATGCCGGCGAACGGGACCAGGACGCCGCCGAGTCCGAAGACCAGGACGTTGCGGCGCAGCACCGCCATCGCCGACGCGGCGCGGAATCGCACGCCGCGCAGGGCGAGCGGGATGAGCGCCACGATGATGAGCGCGTTGAAGACGACCGCCGAGAGGATCGCCGACTGCGGCGTCGCCAGGGCCATGACGTTGAGGGCGTCCAGGGACGGGTACGCCGCCGCGAACATCGCCGGGATGATCGCGAAGTACTTGGCGACGTCGTTCGCGATGGAGAACGTCGTGAGCGCTCCGCGGGTGATGAGCAGCTGCTTGCCGATCGCGACGATGTCGATGAGCTTGGTCGGGTCGGAGTCGAGGTCGACCATGTTGCCGGCCTCCTTCGCCGCCGCCGTGCCGCTGTTCATCGCGACGCCGACGTCGGCCGCCGCCAGGGCGGGGGCGTCGTTGGTGCCGTCGCCCGTCATGGCCACGAGGCGGCCGCCCTGCTGCTCGCGCCGGATGAACGCGAGCTTGTCCTCGGGCGTGGCCTCGGCGAGGAAGTCGTCGACCCCGGCCTCCTTCGCGATCGCGCGGGCGGTGAGGGCGTTGTCGCCCGTGACCATGACGGTCCGGATGCCCATCGCCCGCAGCTCGGCGAACCGCTCGGTCATGCCCTCCTTCACGACGTCCTTGAGCTGGACGACGCCCAGGACGGTGCCCTCGCCGTCGGGACCGAGCTCGGCGATGACGAGCGGTGTGCCGCCGCCGCGCGCGATCGCGTTGATCGTGTCGGTGACGTCCTCGCCGGGATCCGTGTCGAGCCAGGCGGCGATCGCCGAGCCGGCGCCCTTGCGCAGCCGCGTCCCGTCCGGCAGGTCCACGCCGGACATCCGCGTCTGGGCGGTGAACTCGACGAACTCGGCGCCGGTGGGCACCTCCGTCTCGGGCGCGCCGCTCGCGAGTGCGAGCTCGACGATGGAGCGGCCCTCGGGGGTCAGGTCGGCGAGGCTGGCGAGCCGGGCGGCGTCGCGCATCCGGTCCTCCTCGATGCCGGGTGCGGCGATGAAGAGGGTCGCGCGGCGGTTGCCGTGCGTGATGGTGCCGGTCTTGTCGAGCAGCAGCGTGCTGACGTCGCCCGCCGCCTCGACGGCGCGGCCGGACATCGCGAGGACGTTGACCCGCACGAGCCGGTCCATGCCGGCGATGCCGATGGCGGACAGCAGCGCTCCGATCGTCGTCGGGATGAGGCACACGACGAGGGCGACGAGGACGACGAGGTCCTGCGGGGCGCCCGCGTACCCCGCCATGGGCGCGAGCGTCGCGACCGCGACGAGGAACACGAGCGTCAGGCTGGTCAGCAGGATCGACAGGGCGATCTCGTTCGGCGTCTTCCGGCGGGAGGTGCCCTCGACGAGGCCGATCATCCGGTCCAGGAACGTCTCGCCGGCCGCGGCGGTGATCCGCACGACGATCCGGTCCGAGAGGACCCGCGTGCCGCCGGTGACCGCGCTGCGGTCGCCGCCGGCCTCGCGGATGACCGGCGCGGACTCGCCCGTGATGGCCGACTCGTCCACCGAGGCGATGCCCTCGACGACGTCGCCGTCGCCGGGAACGACCTCGCCGGCCTCGACGACGACCAGGTCGCCGACCCGCAGCTCGGTGCCGGCCACCCGGGTCTCCTCGCCGTCGGAGCCCAGGCGCCGGGCCATGGTGTCCGTGCGCGTCGCCCGCAGGGACGCCGCCTGCGCCTTGCCGCGGCCCTCGGCGACGGCCTCGGCCAGGTTGCCGAACACGACGGTGAGCCACAGCCACGCCGCGATCATCACCGTGAAGGTGCTCGGGTCCGCCACGGCCGAGACGGTCGCCGCGATCGAGCCGAGCCACACGATGAACAGCACGGGGGAGCGCCACAGGTGCCGCGGGTCGAGCTTGCGCAGGGCCTGCGGCAGCTGCTCGAGCGCCTGGCGACCCAGGACGCCGAGGGTCATGCCGGTCCGGTGCGCCCGCGGCTGCGGAGGCGTCTCCGGCTTCGGTCGGGTGGGGGTGGTGGTGCTCATGCGAGGGCCTCCGCGATCGGTCCGAGGGCGAGTGCGGGGAAGTAGGTGAGCGCCGTCATGATCACGATGACGCCGACCAGCATCCCGACGAAGAGGGGACGGTGGGTGGGCAGGGTGCCGGCCGTGGCGGGCACCTTGCCCTGCCGGGCCAGCGAGCCGGCCAGCAGCAGGACGAGGACGATCGGCACGAGACGGCCCAGCAGCATCGCCAGCCCGAGCGTGACCTGGAAGAAGTCCGAGGTCACCGTGATGCCGCCGAAGGCGCTGCCGTTGTTGTTCGCGGCCGAGGTGTACGCGTACAGCACCTCGCTGAAGCCGTGCCCGCCCGGATTGCCCATGGCGTCGGCCGTGGAGTCGCGCGAGATGGCCAGGCCGGTGCCGGCCAGGACGAGGGTGGGCGTCGTCAGGACGTAGAGCGCCACGAACCTCATCTCGCGTGCGCCGATCTTCTTGCCCAGCAGCTCCGGGGTGCGACCGACCATCAGCCCGCAGACGAAGACGGTCAGGACGGCCATGATCACGATGCCGTAGATGCCCGCCCCGACTCCGCCCGGGACGATCTCGCCCAGCATCATGTTCACGAGCACCATGCCGCCGCCGACGGGCGTCATCGAGTCGTGCGAGGCGTTCACGGCGCCGGTCGAGGTGCCCGTCGTGGCGACGGCGAACAGGGACGTGGCCCATTCGCCCAGGCGGGTCTCCTTGCCCTCCATCGCGGCGCCCGCCGCCTGGGCGGACGGCGCGTGCGCGCCGACCTCCGCCCACGTGGTGACGGCGAGCGAGAACGCCCAGAGGAACGCCATCGTGCCGAGGATGGCCAGGCCCTGACGGCGGCTGCCCAGCATCGTGCCGAGAGTGCGCGTCAGGCAGACCGGGATGAGCAGGATCAGGAGGATCTCGACCAGGTTCGTGTACGCCGAGGGGTTCTCGAGGGGGTGCGCGGAGTTCGCGTTGAAGAAGCCGCCGCCGTTGTTGCCGAGCAGCTTGATCGACTCCTGGCTGGCCACCGGGCCGCCGGTCAGCACCTGCGGGTCGCCCATGAGCGTCGTCGCGGTCGTGTCGGTGAAGGTCTGGACGACGCCGCCGACCATGAGCGCGACCGCGCCCAGGAACGCGATCGGCAGCAGGATGCGCACCGTGCCCCGCGTGAGGTCGACCCAGAAGTTCCCGAGCGAGCCGTGCCGCACGCGGGCGAAGCCGCGGACGAGGGCGACGGCGACGGCGATGCCGATGGCCGCGGACAGGAAGTTCTGCACCGCGAGCCCGGCCATCTGGGCCGTGAAGCCGAGCGTGGACTCGCCGCCGTAGGACTGCCAGTTCGTGTTCGCCACGAACGAGATCGCCGTGTTGAACGACATCCAGAACGGCATGCCGTCCATGTCGCGGCTCATCGGCAGGTGCGCCTGTCCCATGAGGATCGCCATCAGGACAGCGACGGAGACGAGCGAGAAGCCCACGACGCTGATCGCGTACGACCTCGGACTCTGCTCGGCGTCCGGGCTGACCCCGGTGAATCGGTAGACGAGGCGCTCGACGCGCAGGTGTCGACTGCTGGTGTAGACGCGCGCCATGTAGTCGCCCAGGGGGACGTACAGGACGGCCAGCAGCGTCAGGAGGACGGCGATCGACAGCAGACCGCCCATGGTGTCGGTCACTGGAAACGCTCCGGGAGGATGAGGGCCGCGAGCAGGTAGATCGCCAGCGCGATCACCACCGCCGTCAGCAGGCCGCTTTCGATGCTCATGCGGCCAGCCAAGCGCCGCCGCCGCCCGACCTCGGTCGTCTTGACGCGATCTTGACGTCGCTTGACGCGAGTTTGGCGAGGCCCGGGCACCGGCACCGACGCTCGGTGCTCCGGCCGCCACCGGGATACTGGACGCGTGGACCCGCAGCCCCCTCGCCCCGGCCGACTCCTCGTCGCCGGCACCACGTCGGACGCGGGCAAGAGCCTCGTGACGACGGCGCTGTGCCGCGCCTTCGCCCGCCGCGGCGTGCGGGTCGCTCCGTACAAGGCGCAGAACATGTCGAACAACTCGATGGTGTGCGCCGACGGGGCCGAGATCGGCCGCGCGCAGTGGGTCCAGGCGCTGGCCGCGGGCGCCGAGCCCGAGGCCGCCATGAACCCCGTGCTGCTCAAGCCCGGCGGCGACCGGCGCAGCCACGTGGTGGTCATGGGCGAGCCCGCCGGCGAGATCAGCAGCCGCGAGTTCATCGGCGGGCGCACGCACCTCGCGGCGGCCGCCCATGCCGCCTACGACGACCTCGCGTCGCGCTACGACGTGGTCGTGGCGGAGGGCGCGGGGAGCCCGGCGGAGATCAACCTGCGCGCCGGCGACTACGTGAACATGGGCCTCGCCCGTCATGCGGACATCCCCACGGTCGTCGTCGGCGACATCGACCGCGGCGGCGTCTTCGCGGCCTTCTACGGCACGGTCGCGCTGCTCGACGCCGCCGACCAGGCGCTCGTCGCGGGCTTCGTGGTCAACAAGTTCCGCGGCGACGAGTCGCTGCTCGCGCCGGGGCTGCGCCAGCTGGAGGAGGTCACGGGGCGCCGCGTGTTCGGCACCCTGCCGTGGAGCCCGGACGTGTGGCTGGACTCGGAGGACGCGCTCGACCTCGAGGGACGGCGCACCACCGCCGACGGCGCGCTGCGCGTGGCCGTGGTCCGGCTGCCGCGGATCAGCAACTTCACCGACGTGGATGCGCTCGGCCTCGAGCCGCAGGTCGATGTCGTGTTCACGGCCGATCCGCGGGACCTGGCCGACGCCGACCTCGTGGTGGTCCCCGGCACCCGTGCGACCGTGTCCGACCTGGCGTGGCTGCGGTCCCGCGGGCTCGATCGCGCGATCGTCCGCCACGCGGAGGCCGGACGCGCGGTCCTGGGCATCTGCGGCGGCTTCCAGATGCTCGGCCGGCACGTCCACGACCCCGACGGCGTCGAGGCCGGCGCGCCGGCCGACGTGCCGGGTCTGGGACTGCTCCCGGTCGAGACGACATTCGGGGCGGAGAAGGTGCTGCGCCTGCCGCACGGCGAGGCGCTCGGCGCCCCGGCGTCCGGCTACGAGATCCACCACGGCCGCATCACCCGCGACCCCGGCGCCGAGGAGTTCCTGGGCGGCGCGCGCGACGGCTCCGTGCTCGGCACGATGTGGCACGGGAGCCTCGAGTCCGACGAGCTCCGGACCGCCGTGCTCGACCTCGCGGCTCGCGCGCGCGGAGGGTCCTTCGCGCGGTCGGGCGTGAGCTTCGGCGCCGCACGCGAGGCCCGGCTGGACCTGCTCGGCGACCTGGCCGAGAAGCACCTCGACGTCGACGCCCTCCTGGACCTGGCCCGTCGAGGGGCGCCGGCGCTGCCCACGATCGGCCCGCTCGCATGAGGGTCCTGCTCCTCGGCGGCACGCGGGAGGCGCGTGCGCTGGCGGAGCTGCTCGTCGCCGACGGCGACCACGTCGTGACCTCGCTGGCCGGCCGTGTGGCCCGCCCGCGCCTGCCCGTGGGCGAGGTCCGGATCGGCGGCTTCGGCGGCGTCGACGGCCTCACCGCGTACCTCGTCGAGAACGCGGTCGACGCGGTGGTCGACGCGACGCACCCCTTCGCGGAGCGCATCAGCGCGAACGCGGCGGCCGCGTGCGGCCCCGCCTCGGTGCCGCTCGTGCGGCTCGAGCGGCCGGGCTGGGCGGAGCGCGAGGACGCCGGCACGTGGCACTGGGTGGACGACCACGACGAGGCCGCGCGCGTCGCGGCGGGACTGGGTGAGCGGCCGTTCCTCACGGTCGGCCGCCAGTCGCTGCACCGGTTCGTGGAGCCGTTGCGCGACCACGCCTGCGTCGTGCGCGTCGTCGACCCGCCCGAGATCGCGCTGCCCGGTGCCTGGACGCTCGTGCAGAGCCGGGGCCCGTACACGCTCGAGCACGAGCGGGACGCCATGGCGGGCACCGACGTGCTCGTCACGAAGGACTCCGGCGGCACCCACACGGAGGCCAAGCTGGACGTCGCCGCCGAGCGGGGGACGCCCGTGGTCGTCGTGCGCCGGGCCGGTGCTCCGGCCGGCGTCAGCGTCGTGCGCGACGCCGCTGACGCGCGCGCCTGGGTCCGAGCGCGAGCAGCACGCTGAGACCGGCCGCGGCCCACGCCACCGCCGTGGCGAGCCGCGTCGCGCGTGGCAGGTCGGCGACGACGGGGGCGGGACCGTCGCCCATCCGCGCGCGGTCCTCGATGCGGCCCGCGTAGTCGTTGATCCCTCCGAGCGTCACGCCGAGGGCGCCCGCGAACGCGGCCTCGACCGGTCCGGCGTTCGGGCTCGGGTGTCGCCGCGCGTCCCGACGCCATGCTCGCAAGGCGTCGCGGGGACGGCCGCCGACCGTCGGGGCGAGGCCCGCGGCGAGCGCGGCGGACACCCGGGACGGGACGAGGTTGGCCGCGTCGTCGACCCTCGCGCTGGCCCAGCCGAACCGCTCGTACCGCGGGCTGCGGTGGCCGACCATGGCGTCGAGCGTGTTGATCGCCCGGTAGCCGACCAGTCCCGGCACGCCGAGCGCCGCGCCCCACAGCAGGGGAGCGACGACCGCGTCGGACGTGTTCTCCGCGAGCGACTCGACGGCGGCCCGGGCCACGCCGGCGCCGTCGAGCCCGCTGGGGTCGCGGCCGACGAGATGGGTGACCTGGAGCCGTGCGGCCGGCAGGTCGTCCCGCGCCAGCTGTCCCGCGATCGTCTCGCCCTCGCGCACGAGCGACCGCCCGCCGACCACGGCCCACGTCGCGGCGGCCGTCAGCAGTGCGCGCTGCCACGGCCGGCGGCACGCGCGCTCGGCCACGAGGGCGGCACCGGCCAGTGGCACCACCACGAGGCCGTGGTGCAGCACGCCCGCGGCGCGGTGGTCGCGGTGCGTCACCTGCTCGACGCGGGCGGCGAACCGCCCGAGGCCCGCCACGGGGTGCAGCCGCGCCGGGTCGCCCAGGAGGCGGTCGAGGACGAAGCCCGCCGCGAGACCGGCGGCGCGAGCGGCCGTCATCGGCCCGTCACGATCGGCTCGGCGTTGGCCGGGACCTCGCACGGCCGGCCGGTCAGCAGCTCGACGGCGATCGCGATCGTGTCGCCGTGACTGATCGCCAGCAGTCCGTCGCCGTGCTCGCGGACCAGCGCGCCGACGCGCTCGCGCACGGCGTCCACCGGCTCCTCGCGGCCGCGCTCGACCAGCCGGTCGTCCAGGCCGAAGCCGAGCCCGAGCTCGCGCGCGACGATCTCCACGGTCTCGACGGCACGCCGGGCGGGCGAGGAGAGGACGACCGCGAAGGGCTCGTGGCGCAGGCTCCGCGCGGCGAGGAGCGCCTGCCGCCGGCCGAGCTCCGTGAGCGGCGGCGCCGGGTCGCCGTACTGGAGGCGCCCGGCGGCGTTCCACGTCGACTCGCCGTGCCGCAGCCAGCAGATCACGGCTCGAGCGCGGCGACGTGGCCGATGACCGCGACGGCGGGAGCGCCGATCCCGGCCGCGGCGGACTCGCTGGCGGCCTTCGCCAGGGTCGTGCGCAGGCTGCGCTGGCTCGGCAGGCTCGCGTCGGCGACGAGGGCGCAGGGGGTCGCACCGTCGAGTCCCCCCTCGACGAGCGCCTCGGCGATGGCCGGCAGCGTCCGCACGCCCATCAGGACGACGAGTGTGGTCCCGGACCGCGCGAGCGCCGCGTAGTCGACGGTGGAGTCGGGGTGCCCCGGCGGGACGTGTCCCGAGACCACGGTGAACCCCTGGACGAGACCACGGTGGGTGACCGGGACGCCGGCCAGCTCCGGGGCAGCGACGCTGGAGGTGACGCCCGGGATCACGGTCGTCGGCACGCCCGCGGCGGCGCACGCCTGGACCTCCTCGAAGCCGCGCCCGAACACGTACGAGTCGCCGCCCTTGAGGCGGACGACGTGGTGTCCGGCCCGGGCGCGCTCGACGAGGATGCGGTTGATCTCGTCCTGGCTGGTCGAGCGGCCGAAGGGGATCTTCGAGACGTCGACGACCTCCGCGTGCGGCGGGGCCCACGCGAGCGCCTCCCACGGCGCGAGCCGGTCGGCCACCACGACGTCGGCGGTCTCGATCGCCTCGCGACCCGCGACCGTGAGCAGCCCGGGGTCGCCCGGGCCGGCGCCGACGAGGGTCACGCGGCCGGACCGGCCGGCGTCGCGGGGTGCGACGGGCACCGGGAGGCGGCGCACGACGAGGTCGAAGGACCGTTCGTCCACGGCGTCGCGCGTCCACACCAGCCGGCCGCGCTGGGCGAGGTCCTCGAGGACCGCGCAGGCGGACTCGGCGTGCAGGGTCACCGAGGCGCCGTCTCCGAGCAGGCCGGCGACGGTCGCGACGGCGTGCTCGCCGCCGTCGAGGACGAGGGCGCTGAGGCCCCGGGCGTTCAGGTGCATGTGGTGTGGACTCCCCACGTGGTGAGCAGGTGACGGGTGACGGACGGCTCGCGCACCGCGATGCGCACCCAGGCGTCGTCGAGGCCCGGGAACGTGTCGGCGCGGCGGAGCGCGAAGCCGGCGTCGCGCATCCGGGCATGGAGGCCGGGGCCGGGTCGCGCCAGGACGAACGGCGCGGCCGACGGGACCACGGGCACGCCCAGCTCGGCGAGTCCGTCGACCAGCACGCGCCGGTGCTGCTCGGCCTGGCGGGCACGCCGGTAGGCCTCGCGCGTCGCGTCCGGGCCGGCCGTCGCCATGACGGCGTGCAGGGCCGGCGTGCCCACCGACCACGGCGCCTGCTGGGCCCGCAGGTCGGCGACCGCGGCCGGGTCGCCGACGACGTACCCCGCGCGGACGCCCGGCATGGACCACAGCTTGGTCAGGCTGCGCACGACGACCAGGCCGGGAAGGCGGCGGTCCGCGAGGCTCTGCGTCTCACCGGGGACGAAGTCCATGAACGCCTCGTCCACCGCCACGACGCGGCCGGGCCGGCACAGCGCCCGGACGTCGGCCGCCGGATGGAGGCGGCCCGTCGGGTTGGTCGGGTTCCCGACGACGACGAGGTCGGCGTCCTCGGGCACCGCGCTCGGCCGCAGCGCGAAGTCCTGCTCGGGGGAGCAGAGGACGTGCGTGACCTCGTGTCCCGCGGCTCTCAGGGCCACGTCCGGCTCGGTGAACTGCGGGTGGATCACGACGGGACGGCGCCAGCGCCGAGCGCGCGCAATGAGGGTGAACGCCTCGGCGGCGCCCGACGTCACCAGGACGTCCTCGGCCGCGCGGCCGTGCCGGCGCGCGACCGCCGCCCGCGCCGCGGTCGGATCGGGATAGTCCGTCGAGGCCGCGAGCCCCTCGGCGAGCGCGCGCTCGAGCCACTCGGGCCGGGGCAGGCGGCTGACGTTCACGGCGAGGTCGACCAGGTCCGCGTCCGCCTCGGCGTCGCCGTGGTGGCGCAGCGGATCGGCGAGGGCGGGAGCGGGCTCGGGACGGGCCGCCGCCTCACGCACCAGCGGCGAGCCGTCGTGCGGCCGGGTCGCGGCGGTCGCGTCCGCGAAGGCCTGGGCGAGGTGCGGGTGCCCGGCCCAGTGCACGTGCAGGTAGGACGCGCTCAGGGTCGGCCCCGCGAAGCCGACGCCGTCGCCGTCCACGGTCCACGCGGGACGGCCGCCGTGGGTCGGGGTCACGGCCGTGCGGTGGAACTCGTGCGCGGTCGCCGTGGTCCCGGCCGGCCCGAGCAGCTGGTCCCCGGCCAGTGTCGGACGCCGGTACGACAAGGTCAGGCGCGGCGTCATGGCGGCGTCCGCGTCGAGCGCGCCGACCATCGGATGCCCGTCGACCGAGCGGCACAGGTACAGCAGGCCGGCGCACTCCGCGACGGTCGGCACGCCGTCGAGCACCGCGGCGCGCAGGTCGGCGCGCAGGCTCGCGTTGGCGCTGAGCGCCGCCGCGTGGACCTCGGGGAAACCGCCGCCGAGGTAGATCCCGCGCGTTCCCGCGGGCAGCACCGGATCCCGGGCAGGGTCGAACGGCACGACCGAGCAGCCGGCCGCCTCGAGCAGCTCGGTGGTCTCGGCGTACCGGAACGTGAACGCGCGGCCCGCGGCGACGGCCACGACGGGGGAGTCGCGGCCGACGCGGCCGACGTGCGCGGCCGGGTCCCAGGCCGGCTCCGTCAGGTCGGGCGCGGACCGGGCGACCTCGAGGACGGCGTCGAGGTCGACGCTCGTCGCGAGCTGCTCGGTCAGCCGCGCGAGCGAGGCGGCGGCCTCGTCGCGCTCCTCGGCGGGGACGAGGCCGAGGTGCCGCGACGGCGCGCTCACCCCTTGGTCGCGCTGCACGACGCCCAGGACCGGGATGCCCGTCCGCTCGACCGCGCGGACCACCTCGGTCGCGTGGCGGGGCGACCCGGCCTTGTTCAGCACGACGCCGGCGATCGTGACGCCGGGCTCGAACGTCGCCAGCCCGTGGACGACCGCCCCGATCGTGCGCGAGGCGTGCGAGACGTCGACGACGAGCACGACCGGCGTGCGCGTCAGCGTCGCCACGTGCGCCGTCGAGGCGAACCCGTCGCCGCCGATCTGGCCGTCGAACAGGCCCATCACGCCCTCGACGACCGCGAGGTCGGCGCCTCGCGCGCCGTGCAGGAGCAGCGGCGGGACGAGCGACGGATCGGTCAGGTGCGGGTCGAGGTTGCGTCCGGGGCGTCCGGTGGCCAGCGCGTGGTAGCCGGGGTCGATGTAGTCGGGTCCCACCTTGTGGCCGGAGACGACGTGCCCGCGGGCGGCGAGCGCGGCCATGAGGCCGGTCGCGATCGTCGTCTTGCCGTGCCCCGACGCCGGGGCTGCCACGAGGACCCGTGGCAGGGTCACCACTCGATGCCCCGCTGGCCCTTCTGGCCCACGTCCATGGGGTGCTTCACGGGGTTCATCTCGGTGACCAGGTCGGCCACCTCGACGAGGCGGGGATCGGCGCGACGACCCGTCACGACGACGTGCTGGGTGCCGGGCCGGCTCGCGAGGGTCTCAACGACGTCGTCGACGTCCACCCAGCCCCACTGCATCGGATACGTGAACTCGTCCAGGACGTAGAGCCGATGGCGCTCGGCCGCGATCCGGCGCTTGACCTCGGCCCAGCCTTCGGCGGCGTCGGCGGCGTGGTCGGCCTCGGTGCCGCCCTTGCGGCTCCACGACCAGCCCGAGCCCATCTTGTGCCACTCGACCGGGCCGCCCTCGCCGGTCTCGGCGTGCAGGCGGCCGAGGCGCTCGAGGACGGTCTGCTCGCCGATGCGCCACTTGGCCGACTTGACGAACTGGAAGACGCCGATGTCCCAGCCCTGGTTCCAGGCGCGCATCGCGACGCCGAACGCGGCGGTGGACTTGCCCTTCCCGTCGCCGGTGTGGACCATCAGCAGCGGCCGGTTGCGGCGCTGGCGCGTGGTGAGCCCGTCGTTCGGGACGACGAGCGGCGTGCCCTGCGGCATGTCAGGCCACCCCCTCGCGCGGTGCGGTCGCGGCGTGCACGACTCCGGTGAGCCCGTCGGCCGTGACCTCGCCGAGCGGGACGTGCTCGGCCTGCAGGTCGGTGGCGAGGTCGGCGCCCAGGCCGAGGCGGTAGCGCCCGGACTCGCAGTCGACCACGACGCTCTGGATCCCGGTGGCGGCGATGTGGCGCGCCGCGTGGTGCGCCCGGGCGAGCGCGTCGGGCCCGGCCGTGGCGCGGCCGTCGGTGACCACGACGAGGAGCGGCCGGCGGGACGGGTCGCGCAGTGCCTCGCGGCGGACGACCTCGGCCGCCCGGTGCAGGCCCTCGGCGAGCGGGGTGCGGCCGCCGGCGGGGAGCTCCGCGAGGCGGCGAGAAGCCACTTCGACGGACCCGGTCGGCGGCAGCGCGATCTCCGCGGCGTGCTGGCGGAACGTCACGAGGGCGACCTTGTCGCGGCGGCGGTACGCGTCCAGCAGCAGCGACAGGACGGCCGTCTTGACCTGCTCCATCCGCCGGCGCGCGGCCATCGAGCCCGAGGCGTCGACGCACAGCAGCACGAGGTTGGACTCCTGCCCGACGGTCTCGGCCCGGCGCAGGTCGGTGAGGTCGAGCGCGAGGCCGCGGCCCTCGGTCAGTCCGCGGCGGGCGACCTGGTGCGGCGCCGCGGCGGTGATGGTCGCCGGGAGGTGCAGTCGGCCGGTGGGCTCGGGGTCGCGCCGCACTCCGGCGACGCGGCCGTGGGGCGTGCGGGCCCGCGACCTCCGTCCCGACTCGCCCTCGCCCGTGCCACGCACGACCAGCAGGCGCGCCCGGGCGGGCTCGCCGGCCGAGGCCACCGATCCGGCGCCGGCCGGGGCCGGCTGCTGCTGCTCGTGGCCGGCGTCGGGCTGCTCGGACGGCGCGTCCGGTCCCGTGCCGTCGGACGGCGCGTCGTCCGGCGAGCCGCCGGGTCCTCCGCCGTCGCCGGGACCGTCGTCCTCGGGACCGGGGTCGGGCTCGTCCGAGCCGAGCAGGTCGTCGAGGCGGTCCTCGTCGAGTCCGGGCTCGTCGAACGGGTTCCGGCGGCGCCGGTGGGGCAGCGCGAGGCGTGAAGCGACGCGCACGTCCTCGCGGGTCACGTGGGTGCGTCCCTGCCACGCGGCGTGCGCCGCCGCCGTGCGCGCCGTGACCAGGTCGGCGCGCAGGCCGTCCACGTCGAAGGCGGCGCAGATCTCGGCGATCGTCGTGAGCGTCTCGTCGTCGAGGACCACCTCGGCCACGCGGGCCTGCGCGTCCGCGAGGCGCGTGCGCAGCAGCTCCTGCTCGCGGCCCCAGCGTGCCGCGAAGCCCTCAGGGTCGGCGTCGAAGGCCATGCGGCGGCGGACGACCTCGACCCGAAGGGCGGGATCTCGCGGCGCCGCCACCTCGACGGTCAGGCCGAACCGGTCGAGCAGTTGCGGGCGCAGCTCGCCCTCCTCGGGGTTCATCGTGCCGATCAGCACGAACCGCGACGCGTGCTCGGCCGAGACGCCGTCGCGCTCGATGCTGACCCTGCCGGTGGCGGCCGCGTCGAGCAGCAGGTCGACGAGGTGGTCGTGCAGCAGGTTGACCTCGTCGACGTAGAGCAGGCCGCGGTGGGCGCGGGCGAGGAGGCCGGGCTCGAGCTCGACGCGTCCGTCGCGGAGTGCCGCGTCGAGCTTGAGCGAGCCCGTGACGCGGTCGTCGCTCGCGCCGACGGGCAGCTCGACGAGGCGGACGGGACGCTCGACGACCTCGGTGTCGAGGGGGCCGTCGGGGGAGTGGGCCGCCGGATCGTCCGGATCGACCGAGAACCGGTCCCCGGCGCGGACCCGGACGGGCGGCAGCACGCCGGCGAGGGCGCGGACCGTGGTGGTCTTGGCGGTGCCCTTCTCGCCGCGGACCAGGACGCCGCCGATGAGCGGGTCGATCGCGACCAGGGTGAGGGCGAGGGTCATGTCGTCGGAGCCGACGACGGCACAAAACGGATACTGCGCTGGCATGTAGGGCTCCCGCTCGATCTGCCAAGTCGGTCCGGGACGCGGTCGCGCCCCGGGTCGGATCGAGGCCGGTCTTCGGACTTCCCAGGTCTGACGCCTGAGTCACCGCAGCGGGCCCTGTGCCGGATTCTCACCGGCTTCCCAGATTCTCCCCGTGGCCATCGGCCGTGGGGCACCTCGAACCTGAGCCACACCATAGACGGCCTCGGTGGACGCCGGACCGGGGCCCCCAGATGGCGGGACGACCGGGCTAGGGTCCTCGACCATGGATGTGCACGTGACCGTGGTCGGCGTCGGCGCCGACGGCTGGGACGGCCTGCCGGCCTCCTCGAGGACGATCGTGGAGGGCGCGCGGACCCTGCTGGGCGGGCGCCGTCATCTCGACGCGGTGCCTGCGAACCCGGGCCAGGAGCGCATCGCCTGGCCGTCGCCGCTGCGCGCCGAGCTGCCCGCGCTGCTCGCACGGCTGGACGGCCCGGTCGTCGCGCTCGCGTCGGGTGACCCGCTCGTGTCGGGCATCGGCACGACGCTCATCGACCTGCTGGGGAGCGAGTCCGTCACGGTGGTCCCGGCGGTGTCGTCCGTGGCGCTGGCCCGGGCGCGGATGGGCTGGCCCGCGGAGTCGGCGGGCGTCGTGAGCGTCGTCGGCCGCGACGTGCGGCTCGTCGTCCCGGCCCTGTCCGCGGGTCGCCGGCTGCTGGTCCTGTCGAGCGACGAGTCCACGCCCGCCGCGGTCGCGGAGCTCCTGGTCGGCCTCGGGTGGGGTGAGTCGCGGCTCGTCGTCCTGGGGGACCTCGGCGGCCCGGCCGAGTCACGGCTCGAGTCCACGGCGGACGCCTGGGGCGAGACCGCGCCGCGCCTGCACGTGCTCGCCGTCGAGGTCCGCGGCACGGGACCCGGCTGGGCCATGGGCGGGGTCCTGCCCGACGACGCGTTCGAGCACGCCGGCCAGATCACGAAGCGCGACCTGCGGGCGAGTGCGCTCGCGCGCCTCGCGCCGGCACCGGGCCAGCTGCTGTGGGACGTCGGGGCGGGCAGCGGCTCGATCGGCGTCGAGTGGATGCGCGCGTGGCCCAGCGCGCGGACGATTGCGATCGAGCCGCGGGCCGACCGCGTCGCCCTGGTCCGCCGCAACGCCGAGCGACTGGGCGTCCCGGGGCTGGCGGTCGTCGAGGGCGAGGCGCCGCGCGTGCTGGCCGGCCTCGAGGCGCCCGACGCGGTCTTCGTCGGCGGCGGGTCGACGGCCGACGGCCTGCTGGATGCGTGCTGGTCGGCGCTGCGGCCCGGGGGCCGGCTGGTCGTCCACGCCGTGACCGCCGAGACCGAGACCGTCCTGCTGGACCGGTACCGTCGGCACGGCGGCGAGCTGGTCCGCCTCCACGTCGAGCGTGCCGAGCCGCTCGGCGGGTTCACCGGGTGGACGCCCGGGCGCGCCGTCAGCCAGTGGTCCATCGTCAAGGGAGACTCATGACCGTCCACTTCGTCGGTGCCGGCCCCGGTGCCGCGGACCTGCTCACGCTTCGCGCCGTGCGCCTGCTCGAGTCCGCCGACGTGTGCCTCTACGCCGGGACGTACCTCGACGCCGAGGTGCTCGGCCATTGTCGTGACGACGCCCGCCTGGTCGACACCCAGCACCTCGACCTCGACGAGATCACGGCCGAGCTGGTCGAGGCGCACCGCGCGGGGCGCGAGGTCGTCCGGCTGTGCTCGGGCGACCCGTCGCTCTACTCGGCCGTGCACGAGCAGGCGCGCCGGCTCGATGCCGCCGGCGTCCCGTGGGACGTCACGCCGGGCGTGCCCGCCTACGCGGCCGCCGCGGCGATCGTGGGCGCCGAGCTCACGGTGCCCGAGGTCGCCCAGTCGGTCGTGCTGACCCGGACCCAGGCGCGGTCCACGAAGATGCCCGAGGGGGAGCGGCTGGCCGCGTTCGCCGCCACGGGCGCCACGCTCGCGCTGCACCTGGGCATCACCCGGACGCGCGAGCTCGCGGCAGAGCTCGCCGAGCACTACGGCGCCGACTGCCCCGTGGTCGTCGTCTCGCAGGCCACCCAGCCCGCCGAGCTCGTGCTGCGCGGCACGCTGGCGGACATCGCCGACCAGGTGGAGGCCGCCGGCCTGCGCCAGGCGGCCGTGATCCTGGTCGGTCCGGCACTGGCGCCGGACGTCCGCGGCGGCGAGTCGTTCCTGTACGCCGCCAGCCGCGAGCGCCGCGCCCGCGGCTGACCTACTCGACGAAGCGGGGGCTCCAGACGCGCCCGTTCGGCGTCACGCGGGTGGTCGAGGCGCCGATCAGCAGCAGGCACTTCATGTCGACCGTCCCCGGATCGAGCTCGCCCAGCGTCGTGACGGTGAGGCTCTCCTCGGCGCGGCCGACGTCGCGACCCACGACCACGACGGTGCTCGGCGACTTGTGCTCCAGCAGGATCGCCTGCGCCTGCGCCACCTGCTCGGTGCGCGAGCGCGACCGCGGGTTGTACAGGGCGAGCACGAGGTCGGCCTCGGCGATCGCGCGCAGCCGGCGCTCGACGACGTCCCACGGCTTGAGCCGGTCGGACAGGCTCATGACCGCGAAGTCGGCGCCGATCGGGGCGCCGGCCCGCGCGGCGACCGCCTGCACGGCCGAGATGCCGGGCACCACGCGGACGTTCACGTCCGCGTAGCGGGGATCCTCGGCGGCCTCGAACACCGCCGAGGCCATGCCGAAGATGCCGGCGTCGCCGCCCGAGACGACGGCCACCCGCTCGCCGGACAGCGCGAGCTCCAGCGCGTCGCGCGCCCGGTCGACCTCGACGGTGTTGCCCGAGGCATGGCGCACCAGGCCGGCGCGCTGCGGGACGCGCTCGACGTACGGGCCGTAGCCGACCACGTGCCCGACCTCGGCGAGGACCTGCGAGGCCTCTGGCGACAGCCAGTGGTCGGGGCCGGGCCCCAGGCCGACGACGACCACCTCGGCGCCCTCGGCCGGCGCGACCGCCTCGGGCGCGGGGTTCTCGTAGCGGGCGACACCGGGCCGCGTGTCACCCGGCACCAGGACGATCGAGAAGTACGGCACCGTCGAGGGGTCGACCTCCGCGACCGGCAGAATGCGCTCGGCGTCCATCGACGCCCGCTCGACGTACCACGACCCCTCGACGCGGCCGGCCTGCTCGAGCGCGGAGCGCACCTTGGCGAAGGTCCGCCCGAGCTTCATGATCACGGCACCGTCGGTGTCCGCAAGGCGGCGCGCCAGCTCCGGCTCCGGCAGCGTCCCGGGCAGCACCGTCAGCACGTCGGTCTGCCGCACGAGCGGCAGCGCGGTCGCGGCCGTGGCGGCCGCGAACGCCGGGACGCCGGCGACGACCTGCGTCTCGAACTCGCCGCTGAGCCGGTCGTGCAGGTACATGAACGAGCCGTAGAGCATGGGGTCGCCCTCGGCCAGGACGACGACGTCCCGGCCGGCGGCGAGGTGCTCACGGACGCGGCGCTCGCACTCGTCGTAGAAGTCGGCCATCGCGCCGGCGTACCCGCCGGGATGGTCGGTCGTCTGCGTCGTGACGGGGTAGACGAGGGCCTCCTCGGTCACGCCGGGCCGCACGAGCTCGGCCGCGATGCGGCGCGCGTTCGACTGCTTGCCGACGCCCTGGTGGTACGCGACGACGTCGGCCGACTCGATCAGCCGGGCGGCCTTGAGCGTGATGAGCTCGGGGTCGCCCGGGCCCACTCCGACGCCGAACAGCCGCCCGCTCACTCGCGCTCCTGTGCCAGCGCGTTGAGCGCCGAGGCGGCCATGGCCGAGCCTCCGCGGCGCCCGGTCACGACGAGGTACGGGATTTCAATGCCCGAGTCGGCGGCGAGGTCGATCAGCGCCTGCTTGGACTCGGCGGCACCGATGAAGCCCACGGGCGTGCCGATGATCGCGGCGGGGCGCGGCGCGCCGTCGCGCAGCAGCTCCAGCAGGTGGAAAAGGGCCGTCGGCGCGTTGCCGAACGCGACCACGGCACCCGCCAGGCGGTCGCCCCAGAGCGAGACTGCCGCGGCCGAGCGCGTGGTCGACCAGGCGCGGGCGAGGTCCGGGACGCGCTCGTCGCGCAGCAGGCACAGGACCTCGTTGTCGCGGGGGAGTCGCGCGCGGGTCACGCCCGAGGCGACCATGTGCGCGTCGGTGAGGATCGGCGCGCCGGACTCCAGCGCCGCACGCGCGGCGGACACGAGGCCGGGGTGGATCACGAGGTCGCCGGCGAGGTCGGTCTGGCCGCACGCGTGGATCATCCGCACGGCGACCTTCTCGGCGTCGGCCGGGACGCCCGACAGGTCGGCCTCGGCGCGGATCGTGGCGAACGAGTCGACGTAGATCTGCGCGCCGTCGGTCTCGTAGTCGTAGCGGCGAGCGGGTGGGGCGAGGCTCATGCGTTCTCCAGGTCGGGGACGATCAGGGTGCGCCACGGCGTGACCACGACGCGCGGCGGGCCCAGCGCCAGGACGTCGTCCATGAGGCGCCGGTCGAGACGTCCGTCGGGTGCCGCCAGGTGGAGCGCGAGCCGGCCGTCGTCCTGCGAGATCCTGCCAAGCGGCGGCGGCTCGGCGGACACCCGGGTCTCGTCGTGCCGCGGGTGCCCGGTCCCGACGAGCGCGGCTCCGGCCCCGTCCAGCTCGTCGACGTGCCACGGCGATCCGGCCTGCGATCCCGCCCGTTCCAGGAAGCGGCGCGCGAGCCCGACGAGGGCCTCGGCGGCCTCGTCGATCGCGACGACCGGGCCCCAGCCGTCGCGTCCGGCGCGCAGCTGGACCCGATCCGCCGAGATCGCGACGAGGCCGAGGTCGAGGTCCCGGCCGGCGACGTCGCCGCGACCGTCGTCGAGGACGAACAGGAACCTCCCCGCCAGCGCGGCGAGGGCCGGATCGGCGCAGAGCCGCTCGTCGAGGTCGCGCACCACGGGCCGCAGGTCGGCCCGTCCGCCGGACCGGCCGGTCAGCGGGGAGGCCATGACGTTGCGGACCCGCTCGTGGGACGCCGACGGCATGAGCCCGGTCGCCATCACGGCGTCCACGACCTCATCGGGCAGGCAGCCGTCGTCGTGCGCCAGCCCGCGCACCTGCAGGTTCGCCCGCGAGGTCAGGTGCACGGCGCCGTCCCCGTGCCGCCGGGCGACGTCGAGGAGGCCGTCCAGGGCGGCGGTCGGGAGCTGCCCGCCGGGCACCCGGACGCGCACGAGGGCGCCGTCGTCCGCGATCCAGGGACGCAGCAGGCCGGGGCACAGGTCGCGCCGAGTTCGTTCCGTCACGCGGACATGGTGCCATCCACGGTGGCGCGGACCCGCTGCTCGCGACTCACGCGCCGGACTGCTACGGTCGGCTCGCCAGTCAAACTCAGCGATGAGCCAGGGAACCCGGTGAGACTCCGGGACTGACGCGCAGCGGTGAGGGTGACGGGCGGGGCACGAAGCCACTGGACCATCCAGGTCTGGGAAGGCGCTCCGTCCGGTTGATCCCGAGTCCGAAGACCTGCTGGCCCTCACGGCAACCGCCGTCTGGTCCGACCGGGCTTCGCGAACGAGCCCCAGACCTCGAAGGATCACGCCCGTGCGTACTCCCGTCCGCCGTCCCCTCGCCGTGCTCGCCGCCGCCGCCCTGACCCTGGGCGCCTGTGCGGGCGGCGACACCGCCACCGACTCCGCCCCGGCCGCCGACGGCTATCCCCGCGAGCTGCAGAACTGCGGCCGCACCACCACCGTCGAGGCCGCGCCGCAGCGCGTCGTCTCGCTCAACCAGGGGTCCACCGAGATCCTGCTCTCGCTCGGCGTCGGCGACCGCATGGCCGGCACGGGCACGTGGACGGACCCCGTCATGAAGGGCCTCGAGGCCGAGAACGAGAACGTCGAGCGGCTCGCCGACAACGCGCCGTCCATGGAGCGCGTGCTGCAGGCAGAGCCCGACCTCGTCACCGCCTCGTTCGCCAGCACGCTGGGCAAGGGCGGCGTCGGCAGCGCCGACACGTTCGAGGACCTCGGCATTCCGACGTACCTGTCGCCCGCCGAGTGCGAGGGCAAGGACAACGAGGGCGACGACGACGGGGCCCGCACCGGCGTGCTGGAGATCGACACGATCTACCGCGAGATCACGGAGCTCGCCGGGCTGCTCGGCGTGGAGGACCGCGGCGACGAGCTCGTGGCCTCGCTCCAGGACCGCGTGGCCGCGGCCTCCCGGAAGGCCCCGAAGGACGAGGTCAGCGTCCTGTACTGGTTCGCCAACAGCGAGTCGCCCTACCTCGCCGGCTGCTGCGGCGGCCCGGGGATCATCACCCGCGCGCTCGGCCTGAAAAACGTCTTCGACGACACGAAGGCCGAGTGGCCCCAGGTCGGCTGGGAGACGGTCGCCGACCGCGACCCCGACGTCCTCGTGATCGGCGACCTCACCCGCAAGAGCCAGACCGCCGAGTCGGCCCGCGCCAAGATCGCCTTCCTCGAGTCCAACCCGGTGACGCGCGAGATGACGGCCGTGAAAGAGCGCCGGTACGTCGCGCTCTCGGGCGCCGCGCTGAACCCCTCGATCCGCACCGTCGAGGGCCTCGAGCAGGTCGCCGACGCGCTCGCCGAATTCGGTCTGACGCAGTGACCGTGAGCCGGCGCGCCTGGATTCTCGGCTCGGCCGGGGTGGCGCTGCTGGTCGCGTCCGTGTGCGTCGCGGTGACCATCGGCCCCTCGGACGTCGGTCCGCGCTCGGTGCTGTCGCTGGCCTGGTCGCGGGCGCTCGGCGGCGAGTCCGGCCTCACGCGCATCCAGGAGGGCATCGTCTGGAACCTGCGCCTGCCCCGCACGCTGCTCGCCGCCGCGTGCGGTGCCGGCCTCGCGGTCTGCGGGGTCATCCTGCAGTCGCTGCTGCGCAATCCACTGGCCGACCCGTTCGTGCTGGGCGTCTCGTCCGGGGCCTCGACGGGAGCCGTCTCGATCGTCGTGCTGGGCGTCGGGGCCGGCGCCGTGAGCCTGGCCACCGGCGCGTTCGTCGGGGCCATCGGCGCGTTCCTGCTCGTGCTGGCGCTGGCCGCGGCGGCGGGTGGGACGACGGACCGGGTGGTCCTGGCCGGGGTCGCGGCGACCCAGCTGTTCTCGGCGCTGACGTCGTTCATCGTCTTCACCGCGGCCGACGCCGAGCAGACGCGCGGCGTGCTGTTCTGGCTGCTCGGCTCCCTCGGCAGCGCCACGTGGACGGACGTCGCGGTCGTGGGCTCGACGGTGCTCGTCGCCGTCGTGGCGTGCCTGCTGCTGGCGTCCACGCTCGACGCGTTCGCGTTCGGCCAGGACAGCGCCGCCACCCTCGGCGTCGACGTCGCCCGAGCCCGCATCGCGTTGCTCGTGATCACGGCGCTCACCACCGCCGTCATCGTCAGCACGTCCGGCGCGATCGGCTTCGTCGGCCTCGTCCTGCCGCACGTCGCCCGCGCGATGGTCGGCGTGAACCACCGCCGGATGCTGCCGCTCGCGGCCATCAGCGGTGCCGTGTTCCTGGTGTGGGTCGACACCGCCGCCCGCACCGTGATCGATCCGCAGGAGCTGCCGGTCGGCGTGGCCACGGCGCTGCTGGGCGTGCCGGCCTTCGCGCTGGTCCTGCTGCGACGGAGGAGCCGCGCATGAGCCTCACCGCCACGGCCGTCTCGTGGGCGATCCGCGACCGCCTGGTCGTGGACGACGTCACGATCGACGCCGCGCCCGGCTCCATGGTCGGGCTGCTGGGTCCCAACGGATCGGGCAAGTCGAGCCTGCTCAGGCTGCTCGCGGGACTGCGCGCGCCGAGCGCAGGCGTGGTCCGGCTGGGTGAGGACGACCTCGCGACGCTGCGCCGCCGCCACGTCGCCCGGCGCGTCGGCGTGGTGGAGCAGGAGTCCGCGACCGACACCGATCCGCTCGTCCGCGACGTCATCGAGCTCGGCCGGATCCCGCACCGGCGGTCCTGGCAGCCGATGGGCGACCGCGACCTCGGCGCGGTCCGCCGCGCCGCCGCGGCCACGGGCGTCCTCGACCGGCTCGAGCAGCCGTACGCGACCCTCTCGGGCGGCGAGCGGCAGCGCGTCCAGATCGCGCGCGCCCTCGCGCAGGATCCCGAGGTGCTGCTGCTCGACGAGCCGACGAACCACCTCGACGTCCGGCATCAGCTGGACGTCCTGCGGCTCGTGCGCGACGCCGACGTGACCGCCGTCGTGGCGCTGCACGACCTCAACCTCGCCGCCGCCTACTGCGACGAGGTCGTCGTGCTGGCGCAGGGCCGGATCGTCGCCGCGGGCCCGCCCTCGACCGTCATCACCGAATCGCTCGTCGCCGACGTCTACGGCGTGAAGGCGTTCGTGGAGCCCCACCACGTCACCGGCGCGCTCACGGTGGTGTGGCAGCCGTGATCCCCAGCCCGTCCACCGAAGGAGCAGCATGACCCGCATCGCCCTCATGTCCACCTCGGACACCGACCTGCTCTCGGCGCGTGCCAGCGGCGCGGCCTACACGTGGGCGAACCCCGCGCGCGTGGGCGACGCCCGGCGCGACGCGCTGGTGGACGAGGCCGACCTCGTCGTCCTGCGCGTGCTCGGCTCGCCCGAGGACGTCCGCGACGTCGCTGCCCTGGTGCGCGAGCGCGGCCGTCCGCTCGTGGTGCTCGGCGGCGAGCGGCTGCCGAACGCGGCGCTCATGGAGCTGTCCACCGTGCCGATCGGCGTGTGCGCCGAGGCGCACCGCTACCTCGCCGAGGGCGGCGCCGAGAACCTGCGCCAGCTCCACGCGTTCCTGTCCGACACCGTGCTGCTCACGGGTGAGGGCTTCGATCCGCCCTCGGTGCTGCCCGAGTGGGGAGTGAGCGAGCGGCCGTCGTCCCGGGAGGACCTGCCGCGCGTCGGCATCCTCTACTACCGCGCCCACGAGGTCAGCGGGAACCAGGCGTTCGCGCACCAGCTGGCCGACGCGGTCGATGCGACAGGTCGGGCCGTGGGCGTGCCGATCTTCGTCTCGTCCCTGCGCGCGGCCTCGGACGACCTGTTCGAGCAGCTCGCCACCCTGGACGCGATCGTCGTGACGGTGCTGGCCGCAGGCGGGTCCAAGCCCGCCACGGCGAGCGCCGGCGGCGACGACGAGGCGTGGGACGTGGAGCGGCTCCGCGCGCTCGACGTCCCCGTGCTGCAGGCGCTCGCGCTGACGTCGACGCGTGCCGAGTGGGAGGCGTCCGACGACGGCGTCACGCCGCTGGACTCGGCGACCCAGATCGCGATCCCCGAGTTCGACGGCCGGCTCATCACGGTGCCGTTCTCGTTCAAGGAGGTCGACGAGGACGGGCTGCCGCGCTACGAGACCGATGCCGAGCGGTGCGCCCGTGTCGCCGGCATCGCCGTCAACCACGCCCGCCTGCGCCACGTCCCGCCGGCCGAGCGCAAGGTCGCGCTGGTGCTGTCCGCCTACCCGACGAAGCACAGCCGCATCGGCAACGCGGTCGGCCTGGACACGCCGGTCTCGGCGATCCGCCTACTGCGGCTTCTGCGCGAGGAGGGCTACGACCTCGGTGCTCCGGGCGAGATCCCCGGCCTCGATCCGCTGCCGCCGGTCGAGGGCGAGGAGCCGGACACCACCTCGGGCAACGCGCTGATCCACGCGCTCATCGAGGCCGGCGGCCAGGACGAGGAGTGGCTGACGCAGGCGCAGCTGAGCAGCTCGCACGTGCGGATCAGCCGCGACGACTACTTGCGCTGGACGGCCGACCTGCCGGCCGAGCTGCGCGACGAGATGGTCGAGACCTGGGGCGAGGCCCCCGGGTCGCTGTTCGTCGATGACGCGGGCGACATCGTGCTCGCGACCCTGCGCGCCGGCAACGTGGTCATCCTCATCCAGCCGCCGCGCGGCTTCGGCGAGAACCCCGTCGCGATCTACCACGATCCCGACATGCCGCCCTCGCACCACTACCTCGCGGCGTACCGCTGGCTCGAGCACGGGTTCGGCGCCGACGCGGTCGTGCACCTCGGCAAGCACGGCTCGATGGAGTGGCTGCCCGGCAAGAACGCCGCGCTGTCCGCCGCGTGCGCGACCGACGCCGCGATCGGCAGCATGCCGCTCATCTACCCGTTCCTCGTGAACGACCCGGGAGAGGGCGCACAGGCCAAGCGGCGTGCGCACGCGACGATCATCGACCACCTCGTGCCGCCGATGGCGCGCGCCGAGGGCTACGGCGACATCGCCAAGCTGGAGCAGCTGCTCGACGAGTACGCGAACGTCGCGGCGATGGACCCGGCCAAGCTGCCGGCCATCCGCCAGCAGATCTGGACGCTCATGCAGTCGGCGCAGATGCACCGCGACCTCGGCCTCGAGGAGCGTCCCGGCGACGAGGAGTTCGACGACTTCCTGCTGCACGTCGACGGCTGGCTGTGCGAGATCAAGGACGTCCAGATCCGCGACGGCCTGCACGTGCTGGGCCAGGCGCCCGAGGGCGAGGCCCGCGTGAACCTCGTGCTCGCCGTCCTGCGGGCCACCCAGGTGTGGGGCGGACAGGAGAGGGCGCTGCCCGGACTGCGTGCGGCGCTCGGCCTCGGCGAGGATGCTCCGCTGCCCGAGGTCGACGCCGTCGAGGCGCAGGCGCGCTCACTCGTCGAGGCGATGGAGAAGGCGCAGTGGGACACCGCCGCGATCGAGACCGTCCACGAGGATGAGACCGTCCGAGCCGTGCTGCGGTTCGCGGCCGAGCAGGTGGTCCCGCGGCTCGCGGGCACGACCGACGAGCTCACGAACATCCTGCGCGCGCTGGACGGCCGGTTCATCCAGGCCGGCCCGTCGGGCTCGCCGCTGCGCGGCTTGGTGAACGTGCTGCCGACCGGGCGGAACTTCTACACCGTCGACCCGCGCGCCGTGCCGTCGCGGCTCGCGTGGGAGACCGGTCAGGCGATGGCCGAGTCGCTCGTGGCCCGGCACCTCGAGGACACGGGGGAGTACCCGCGGTCGGTCGGCCTCTCGGTGTGGGGGACGTCGGCGATGCGCACCTCGGGCGACGACATCGCCGAGGTGCTGGCGCTCATGGGCGTGCGCCCCGCGTGGGATCCGGCATCGCGCCGCGTCAACGGCCTCGAGGTGATCTCGCTCGAGGAGCTGGGTCGCCCGCGGATCGACGTCACGGTGCGGATCTCCGGCTTCTTCCGCGACGCGTTCCCGCACGTCATCGAGATCCTCGACGACGCGGTGCAGCTCGTCGCCGACCTCGACGAGCCCGACGAGCAGAACTACGTCCGCGCGCACACCGCGCAGGACCTCGCCGAGCACGGAGACCACCGCCGCGCCACGACGCGCATCTTCGGGTCCAAGCCCGGCTCGTACGGCGCCGGCATCCTTCAGGTGGTCGAGTCGGGCACGTGGCGCGACGACGCCGACCTCGCCGAGGTCTACACGGCGTGGGGCGGCTTCGCGTACGGGCGCGGACTCGACGGTGTGGCCGCCAGCGACGACATGCGCACGAGCTACCGCCGCATCGCCGTGGCCGCGAAGAACATCGACTCGCGCGAGCACGACATCGCCGACTCCGACGACTACTTCCAGTACCACGGCGGCATGATCGCCACGGTCCGCGCGCTCACGGGCGCCGAGCCGAAGGCGTACGTCGGTGACTCCACGACGCCGGACGCCGTGCGCACGCGGACGCTGCAGGAGGAGACGAACCGCGTCTTCCGCTCGCGCGTCGTCAACCCGCGCTGGATCTCGGCGATGCAGCGGCACGGCTACAAGGGCGCGTTCGAGCTGGCCGCGACCGTCGACTACCTGTTCGGCTTCGACGCGACCGCCGGCGTCGTGCACGACTGGATGTACGAGTCGCTCGCGAAGGAGTACGTGCTCGACGACACGAACCAGGAGTTCATGCGCCGCTCCAACCCGTGGGCGCTGCGCGGCATCGTCGAGCGACTGAACGAGGCGGCCGACCGCGGCCTGTGGCAGGAGCCGGACCCGGAGGTCATGGCCGAGATGGCGCGCGTCTACCTCGAGGTCGAGGGCGACCTGGAGGACGACGCGTGATCCGGCGCCTCGCGCTCGTCGGTCTCGGTCCCGGCGACCCGGAGCTGGTCACGGCCGAGGCGGCGCGCGTGCTCAACGAGGTGGACTACTTCCTCGTCGCGGACAAGACCGCGTCCCATCCGGGAACCGCCGACCTCATCGCGATGCGCGAGGCCATCTGCGACCGCCACGTCACGGGGGAGTGGCGTCTCGTGGCCGTTCCCGATCCGGAGCGCGACCGCGACGACCCGGCCGACTACGCCGGCGCGGTGCGCGACTGGCACGAGGCGCGGGCGCAGGCGTTCGAGCACGCGCTGCTCGAGCACCCGGGCGACGCCGCCGTCCTGGTGTGGGGCGACCCCGCGCTGTACGACTCGGCCATCCGACTCGCCGACCGCATCGTCGAGCGGGGCGTCGTGGACGTGTCCGTTGCGGTCGTCCCCGGCCTGAGCAGCGTCCAGCTACTCGCCGCGCGCCACCGGCTGGTGCTCAACGTCATCGGGGGACCGATCACGATCACCACCGGCCGTCGCCTCCTCGACGACGCGGTGGACCACGACAACCTCGTCGTGATGCTCGACGGCGCGCTGACGTGCCGGAAGCTGGCCGATCCCGCGGCGTGGCAGATCTGGTGGGGAGCCAACCTCGGCTCGCCGGGGGAGCAGCTCGTCGCCGGACGGCTCTCCGAGGTCGCGGACGAGATCTGGGAGCGCCGCTCCGCCGTCCAGGCCGCCCAGGGCTGGGTCATGGACACGTACCTGCTGCGGCGAGGTTGACTGCTGCGATCGCGCATGCGCCATCTCGGACCGGGGCGCCTTGTTGCCACGAGCGACCTCGATCGCACTTCACTCTCGGCCTCGGTCGGGCCCGCTAGACCGCGGAATCCCGCCCAGAATGATGCAAATCGGAATCTTCGCTGCCTATATGCGGGTGCGGTGACCCAAGAGGCGATAGGCGCGGGACCAGTTCGATACCTTCAGGGACGACCGGAACGAGAGCGTAAGACGTCTCCTCCTCGTAGGAGGAAGCGCGACGAGGGACGTCCTAATACACAACGCAAACCACGATGCAACTACCCCAATCTCGCTAGCCTCTTCTTGCCGAGGCGACGGTTTGGGAGCGCTCGCTGTGGACCGGATAGGAGGAGCCGGCGATGGATTGGTCAAAGGCGCTTGACGTGGATGTCGCCCTGAAGAATGTCCGCCAGGACCTTGTTGGGGACTGGTACCGCGATCCCTGGGGTTGGCCTGAGATCGAGTATGTAGCCACGTCTGCTCCGGCTGTGCTATTCGACCGCGCGGCCAGTAGCGGCGTGTACCGAGTCGCGAACCTTGATGTCCCGAAGGAGGGGTTTGCGTCACGGCCGGCGGTTGTCATGGAGCCTGTAGACCGGCTTCTTTACCAAGCCGTCGTCGACCGAGTTTCCGTGAGACTGACCAAGGGGATGCAGCCTTGGGTATTCGGATGGCGTTTGAGGCGAAGGAAACCCGCCCCCGGCTTGATGGCGCGGAATGATTACGAATGGGCAAATCAAAGAAACGCGCTGTACCGGCTCGTCGAGAAGCAAGCCTTTGACCTCAAGACCGACATCGTGTCGTGTTTCGCGTCGATGCCCATCCATCGCGTTATTGAGGACATCGAACACCGGGTTGATGGGCAACACGCGGTTGTCGGGCGCCTAACAGGAATGCTGCATGGATGGGACGCTGCTCCGGGACGCCGGGGGTTACCACAGCGCAACGCCGCTTCGTCGCTCCTCGCAAACATGTATTTGATGAACCTCGATGAGGCTGTCACGGATTACAACGAGACGACGAGGCGCTCGACGTCGTCAAGTCGAAAGTTAAGTACTCGGTGGATGGACGACCTATGGGTGTTTGGTCACGATGAGGGCCGACTTCGTCGGTTGCAGGTCGATCTTCAAGACAAGGCGAGGAATCTGGGTCTCGAACTTCACGCTGCCAAGACCGGCATCCACGAGGGAGACGAGTTGGCGCGACAGGCGCTTCAAACCGCTCACAGTGCCGTAGATTCTGCGCTGAACGAGCCGCTTTTTTCCAACGACTCACCTGACACCGCTCCTCTACGAGAGCTCGTAGAATCGTTGTTGGAGGAGCCTGAAGCGGCGGATCGCTCATCAGTACATTTCGCCTGCGTCCGCCTCCGCCAGAAGAAGATGACGGCGGAAGCTCAGCTCCTACTGGAGCAGGCCGAGCGGATGCCCCACGTAGCGGACCACCTTTCGCGACTCTCGAACGACCTTGGCCTATGGAAGTCGTATCAGACTTGGTACGCCGACTACGTGAAGTCGGACTGGGCTCGATTCAGTTGGTCGGTGGCACAGCTTACGACGATGTTCCCGTCCAAATCGAAGGTCTCAGACGCGGTGGTTACGGCTTTGGTCGAGCTTATGGATGACAAACCGGACCTTCCCGTGCTCGCGGTCGGAATCCAGCGCTTGGCGCGGTGGGATTCCGATACGGCAAAGGACTTACTCCGCGCGTTGGAATCCAAATCAGACCATCCTCTGGAGCGCCGGTTGCTCGCCCTGGGATCTCTGGATTTGCGGGAACCCCGACACCGGATTCGAGACTTGCTGGGCGCCTACCCTGAGAATCAGGTCACGCTGCGGCTGATCGAAGACCGCGGGTTCAAGAAGTTGGCAGCAGCGAAGGACTTCAGATAGTCGGCGTGAGACTTCAGGATGCCGTTTCGACACTTCGGGCATCAACGCTCGTTGCGCCTCCGAGGTTGCCGCCGTGCGGATCGAGGACTACGCGGAGACTCTGCGCGGACGCCGAGTCCTGCACCTGCTCGGCGGAGAGAACAAGGCGGCCAGCATTCTGATTACCGTCCCGGGTCCTCCGCGTCTTGGAGGCAAGCCGTCGGTCCAGCGCGGTAACGTTTCAATCCATCGCGACGAATGGACGAGACTTGACGCATAATCACGGACCGGACTATCGCCTCCTGTGGCCGATCGAGATCTTCCGTTCCGAGGCGTACGCCGCGTCCGACTCACCCAATGCGCACATGCTTCAGGAACGCGGACGTCTCCTGTTGAGCGAAGCGTTCGCTGGACCACAACCTGGCCGCGAATTTGAGCAGACGGGGCCCGGGACGGGTGCATGGCGCGCCGACACGTTTGACGCCACTAGCAGGTTTCTACGTGTCCTCGCCGATGATGCGGACAACCTGCCCAAGCATCGTCGGATGTATTGGCGGGAGCGGATGACGCTGGCGGGCCCCGAGCCAGCCCTGACTGGGCTCTCGCTTCAAACAGAGTGGGTTCGTTGCGTCAAAGAGTTCGATGAGGCTGGGTACTTCGACCGCATATGCCCCAGCGTGTGTGCGGATGGACCGTCCCGGCAGGAGCGGGACGAAGAGATGTCACGTTATCTGACGCGGAACGCTCACATGCCGGTCACGTGGCCCTTCGCCATCCCGACCGAAGGGCTGCCGGTCGACGATTTCTACACATACGTCGAAGTGTTGCACGACTGCATCTGCAGACCGCGGCAGCGGATGTTCCATTCCTACGGTGACGACTGGCACTACGACGACTTTGCCCCCGAGCCTGGGCAGGCGCTCTACCGGTGGAAGGTCAACGAGCTGTTCGCGCGAACGACCTTGGACCTGCGGCTGGCCGAGGACGGAGACGACATCGGTCTTCTCGTCCACGCGACCGACAAAGCACGCAGCGACCTGACCCACCGCATCCTAGCCGCGGCCAGTGACCCGTCCAGGGACCCGGTGGCACGTGCAGTCATGCAGTTCAGAGCACGCGGCGCGAACCGCCAGGACAAAAAGGACGCCTGCCGCGCGCTTGCCCACGAACTCGAGAGCATGCGGGGCCAAGTCAAAATGCACCTGTTGTCGAGAGACGAGGGCATGCTTTTCGAGACCGCGAACAAGTTCGCGATCCGGCACAACCGTGCCGACCAACACGACGACTACGCAGACGAGTATCTCGACTGGCTGTACTGGACGTACCTTTCCACCATCGAACTGATGCAGACTCTCGCTCGTCGCAACACGCTTGAGTGAACCGAGTCTTGTCCACTTGGTTGCCGGATTCGCGAGTAGGCACCTCGCGCGATGAACTCTGGACAATCGACGCCTACGAAGCGATCGCCTCAGCACGGCGTCATCGCAGCTTGTCGCGTCGCTGGCCGATCGGCGGCCGCGGGGCGCTACCGACGCGAACGAATGACTATCCCATCTCGGAACAGGTTGGGAATGTTTCCATCGTCTCCAGTGGGCTCGGTGATTCGCTCCACAAGTTGCGCGTCAGCCGGTCTCGCCTGGCCCGCAAGGCGGCGGAAGGTCTCCATGCCATCCGCGGGTGTGTCGGCGCGGCGCGGCCCCGGGCGCTCGAACTGGCGGTCCCGCGACTCGTTGACCCAGCCGACGACCTCTTCCGAAACGCCGACCTCGATGTCTGACGTCGGTATGTAGCCAACGAGGTACCGTCCCTCAACCTGTCGGTCGCCTTCGGCGATGAGGTCAACGATCGGCGCGTAGTAGTCGAGAAGCCAGGCAGTTGGATCAATCGGGACCTCCTGAGCATCACCCCGCGGCGGAGGGTCGACAACCCGAAGTGCCAACCGCCCCTCCGGGAAGCGGGTTGCTGCCCCATAGCGATGCGTTGGTGCTGCCCCATTAATCGATGCGACACTGCTCTTCTGCGCCCGCATCTTGGCCACGAGGGCTCCCGTGACCCGGTCTCGCCCCTTCGCCTCAGCAACGGCCCAGTCGCCTGCAGCGTTGCAGCCGAAAAGGTCTGGTCGCTTGGTGCTGGCGCCATACTTCACAGCCCAAGCAGCCTCGTAGCGGCTGATGTGCATCAGCCAAGGTATTCCGAGAACTTGGGCGGCGTACGCCTTGGCCATCGCCATGCCGAGATAGAACGACGCGATTGCCTTCTCGCTGGGATCCAGAGTCTCGAACGCCTCCGAACGAACCATGCGGCCACCCCGGATGTCGAAGTAGGCGTCCATGCAAGCTACGCGATGAACGAGGTCCGCGGACGAGTAGCGGCCGTGCCGCAGCACATCTCGCCGAGCTTTTCCGACCGTTATCGTCGCCCAAAGCACGTCGTTCCAAGTCAGGCGGAGGCCACGATGCCCGTTCAGTCCGGATGACTCTGGGAACTCCGTCGCCTCGCAGGGAATTCGAAACCTGGTGTGCCCGGGCAGGATCATCTGCCGAGGCTAGCCGCCCCGGCACGGGTGCCGGAGCTCAATGCGCAACCTGCGGAGCTCGCATCTCGGGTTGTACACGCCCTATGCGCCTCGGCCGCGTCTTTCCGCCGCTTGGCGGGCGTGAGCATCACCGCCTCCGACGAGGACGTGACCTTGCCGATTATGGTTGCGCCGTGGAATCGCCCTCCCTTCTGGAACTTCCGTACGACCTGCGTCGACTGGTCGTTGTGTCGGACCGCCTTACTGAGCGCTCCGAAACTGTCGCGCAGCGTTCATCAGTTATTGATAAGGCGACCGCCGTCGGTCGGGTTTTCGCGAGTCAGCCGCAGGTTGGGGCCATCCTTCTCGCTGGCGTTGTGGGCTGGGAACTCGCTCGAGCCGTGGGCAAGTTACGGATGCAGGGCACCATCGTCCGCCCAATCGCCTTGGAGACAGCTGAAGCTCTCCGCTTTCCGCCCGGCCACCCTAGGACCAACGTCGTGTATGCGGCTCACCCCGTAGATGTAGGCGCATACATCCCGGCGGCCGACTTCCATCGGTTCCTCTTCCAGCACAAGGTTGCCGAGGCGCAGCGCCTGATCCGGGCACTGGGCGCCAAATCAGTCACGGTCAGGAGTGTTCATGGCTGGAGCCGCGAAGCAGCAGCGCAACTGGGCCTCAGCGTCACTGAGCCATCTACTGGCGTCGCTACAAACGTGTCGGCTAGCGCCGACCGATCGTTGGGTTCCAACGAGGAGATCATCACAACTATGACCCTCACGCCACAGGGTCATCCTCTTGTGCCGGATGACGTCGTCTGGTTCCCTCATGAGCCCCTTTGGCAGGAGATCGCACGCGCGCGCATCGAGTCGGGTTTGCGTGAGTTCTCAATCGACGTTCGATCATCTGATGACTTCGGCATCAACTCGAAGCTCAAAGCTTCGGTGGAAAAAGTGGGGCTGGAGGCAGGCGGCAAGTTCGTCGAGCACGTCGAGACGACTTGGCGCCTCGAAGGCAGTTTCGCTACGACCTAGTTCGCCACCCGCTAATCTACGCGGCAGCGTGCGGCCAACGTCCCAGACCGGGTCGCCTCCGATCGGTCTCACCCCCGCAATGCGTCATACCACCGGGAAACAGTCAGACTGCGACGCGACGTGGGCCAGGACAAAGACGATGACAATGCCTACCCGTTTGGGGAAGGCGTCCCGAGCCTTCATATCCGCAAGGTCGCGGTGGCTCTCGACCGTGGACGACTAGGCGCCGAAGACTCATAAGTGTCGAGTCTTCACTCGAGCCACAACTTGGGAAAATGTCCAGGCAAGGAGGTGAAAGCTAAGTCACTCTCGAGATGGGTTCCTGATCGACCGACCGGCACGAAGGCGGATTCCTATGACATCGATTCAGATTGGCTCCAACGCGTTCAATGGCGTCCCGTTTCCCTTGGTGCTCGGGGATCGTTACTTCCACATCTACGAAGTTGATGGGTCGCTGAAGGTGGACGTCTTCCGGTGGATCCCAGCGTTCAAGAGCGCCGTCTACGAGGTGGTTTCGAGTGTTCCAATCGCAGAGAGAATTGAGTCGAGCCCCAATGGGGATGTCCTCTTCACGAGCGAGAACGGAAGCTTTGCCTACAAGTTCCGACCGAACCCCCAGAAGAGTCAGCTCTTTGGGAAGATTCCTGTCACCGACGAGCTCAGCGTTGAGCTGAAGGATCGCGCCTTGCGGGTGTACCGCGATGGCGAGGTGATGGTGGACGCTTCGAACAACACGTTTGTTGGGTGCGCGATCGGGATCCTCATCGATGCGGATGGCAACGTGGCACTCGGCGTATCGGACCTGCCTGACGGGATGGAACTCACGGTGCGCGGAAACGGGCACCAATGACGTCCACCCACCGAACCTAGGCAGCCTCGCACGGGTTGGTCGGCGCGCGAGGATGCCGGGTTCTCCAACGTCGTCGGGCCCACCATTGCTGTGCCAGATGACATTGGTCGGCGTCGAGGTCTTCTCGCCGGTCCAAGGCCGTTTCGCACTCCTGGCACGTCTCGCCCGACCGAGAGGGACCTAGACCGAGCCTCTCCGTCGACTGCGAAACCGAGACAGACGAACAGTCGCCTGGTCTACCGCCCGTCCACCGCTCGCAACGATCGAAATCAACTGACTGTCCACACGCCTGAGCCCACCGCTCAGTGGGTACATGCTCCTTGAACGTGACCTACAAGGTCTCGACCGGAGCACGACGGGGACCGGTCGAGCCGCGCCGTACCCCCCGCACCCGTCCCAGGAGCCACGCGTGCTGGACAGTCCGTCCGTCGACGAGATGACGGAGATCACCGACTCCTCCGACTCCCTGCAGGATCGAGTGGACGCGTTCGTGAGCGCGCTGCGTTGTGGCATGGCGTACGACGCCGCGTGGCTCACCGTGTCGGATCCTCGGCTGCGCGACCACGCCGTGGTGGGAAGCGCGGGGCTCGACGAAGAAGTGGCCGACTTCCTGGCCAGCCCGGAGACGGCGGACGAGATCACCGCCGGGGGAGCCGATGGTCTCGACCCGTTCGTGAGGCTTTCGGAGCTGCCGGGCGAGCTGGTCGACCGGCCCGTCTGGACGCGATGTCTCGGTCCGGCGGGCTTCCTCGGGGGCCTCGGGGCGACGGTGCGCGACGGGTCGGGTCAGCAGGTCGGATTCATCGGGCTGCTCAACCGCCACGACAGGCCACCGCACGTGCGCGCGCGGCCCCACCTCGAACAGCTCGCGCCGCTCATCTCCCACGGGCTCTCACCCATGCGCTCCCTGCTCGCGGCGGCGCGGATGGTGCCCGATGCGGAGGCCGGGGTGGTGCTCATGCGCGACGGGAGCACGTGCACGCTCCCGGGCATGCACGACCACCCGCTGCTTCATCGCAGCTCGCCGGCGGTCCGCGTCGCTCACGGGAGCCTCGCCGTCGGCCAGGTCTCGCAGTCGTTCCTGTGGCCGGCGGGCGCGGCCGACGAGGACGCCGGCCACGTGCGCCTGACCGTGTTGGCGACGACCGAGATGTCGCGCTTCGTCGGCGGGCTGCTGTTGCTGTCGCCCACCGCCGACTGCCATGCGCTGACTCCTCGGGAGCTCCAGGTGCTCGGCCTTCTCGTCAACGGGCGATCGAATCAGCAGATCGCCACCACGCTGGCCGTGACACCTCGGACCGTCGCCACTCACGTCGAACATGTCATGCGCAAGCTCCACGCTCCTTCCCGAACCTCCGCTGCGGTCCAGGCCGAGCGCGAGGGTCTGTACGTTCCGCCATGGCCTCGTCGCCATGGTCCGCGTTGACGGCCGGCAGGGGGCACCGACCGCCAACGTGGGTCCGTGAGATCAACCGCCCGGCCGGAAGACGGCGCGGACGCACCCGTCCTCCTTCTCCTTGAACATCCGGTAGCCCTCCGGTCCCTGGTCCAGCGGCATCACGTGGGTCGCCAGGTGCTCGGTCCTGATCTCGTCCCGGCTCATCCGCTCGAGGATCTGCGGGATGTAGCGGTGTCCGTGCTGCTGGGCACCGCGCAGGGTGAGCGCCTTGTTCATCACCGCGCCGAGTGGGAACTTGTCGACGAGTCCCGCGAACACACCCAGGGTGAAGACCGTCCCGCCCTTGCGGCACGCGTAGATCGCCTCCCGCACCGCTGTCGGCCGGTCCGTCTGCAGCCGGAGCTGCTGCTTGACCTGGTCGTACACGTACTGCGGACCCGTCGAGTGCGCCTCCATCCCAACGGCCTCGATGCACACGTCCGGTCCGCGACCGCCCGTGATCTCGCGCAGGGTGCCGGGCACGTCGTCCTGCTCGTAGTTGAGCGTCTCCGCCCCGATGTGCGCGTGGACCTGCGTCAGCCGGTTCTCGAACCGGTCGATCACGATGACCTGCTCGGCTCCCATGAGCATGGCGGCGCGGGCAGCCATCTGGCCGACGCCGCCCGCGCCCCACACCGCGACGACGTCACCGGGGCGGACGCCGGCCTGGTCCGCGCCGGTCCAGCCTGTCGGTGCCGCATCAGAGGCGAACAGGGCCCGCTCGTCGGACACGCCGTCGGGGATCGTGAAGGCGCCCTGATCCGCGTAGGGCACGCGGATGAGGGGAGCGTGGCTGCCCGCCCAGCCTCCCAGCGCGTGGGAGTAGCCGTAGCAGCCGCCGATGCCCTGACCCCACAGCGCTTCCGTGATGCCCGGATTGGGGTTGCCGTTGTCGCACAGCGAGTAGAGCTCCTGACGGCAGTACCAGCAGTGCCCGCAGCTCGTGAACGAGACCACTACGACCCGGTCGCCGACGCGGTGCTTGCGGACCGCCGGCCCGACGGCCGCGACGGTCCCCATGAACTCGTGCCCGAGGACGTCACCGGCCCGCATGGCCGGGATGTAGCCCCCGAGCAGGTGCAGGTCCGAGCCGCACGTGGCACTCAGCCCCACCTCGAGGACGATGTCGTGATCGTTGAGGATCGAGGGTTCGGGGACGTCCTCGACGCCGATCTCGTTGATCCCGCGCCACGTCACGGCCTTCATCGCACGCCTCCCTTCGGTGCCATCCGGGTCCAGGCCTCGAGCAGCAGGCCCCCGGGTGTTGACGTTCGCTCACCGTGCGGGACGGGATCGACTCGCAGGATCTCCCCGACCTCGATGAGCTGCTTGGCCTCACGCAGGGAAGCCCTGAGTTCCGCCTGGGCGTCCTTGCCGGCCAGTCGTGCGGGCGGAGGACTCGAGGGCGCGTCCTTGAGCCGGGCCCGCACCTCGGTTCCCTTGTCGGCCGGGGCGGAGCTGAAGCGGACCTCGATCCGGTCGCCGAACGAAGCCAGGGGAGCAGGCAGGCCGCGGTCGCGGATGTCTTCCAACTCGCCCACGACCGTCACGGTCAACCACCCGGAGCCCTTGCCGTCCTGGGAGGGCAACGTCGTCATCGGATCGATGACCGACCGCACGCGTCGCACGACGCTCTCTCCGGCGCGGACCGCCGCGTTGGGCTTCGGCGAGCTCATGTGCGCGCCTCCGACCCCGCCGAGGCGAACTCCTGCACGATCCGCTCGCAGAACGCGGGCAGGTCGTCGGGCGACCGACTGGTGGTGATGTTGCCGTCCGTGACGACCTCCTCGTCCACCACGTCCGCTCCCGCGTTGCGCAGGTCGGTGCGGATGCTCGGCCACGAGGTCAGCCGTCGCCCGCGGGCGACGTCGGCCTCGACGAAGTTCCACGGGCCGTGGCAGATCGACGCGACGGGCTTGCCCGACTGGACGAAGCTCCGCACGAAGTTTACGGCCGCCTCCTCCGTGCGGAGCTTGTCCGGGTTCACGGTGCCGCCCGGCAGCAGCAGCGCGTCGTAGTCGTCAACGGACACGTCGGAGACCACCTGGTCCACGGAGAAGGTGCCGGCGTCCTCCAGGTCGTTGTTGCGCGCCTGGATCTCGCCACTCTGCAGCGAGACCACCACGGTCGTGGCGCCGGCGTCGTCGAGCGCCTGGCGAGGCTTCTCGAGCTCGACCCGCTCGACACCGTCGGCCGCGAGGATGGCGACGGTGCGTCCGTCCAGTGATCCGGCCATGTCAGGCACCCGCCCCTGCCATCGAGGGATGCAGGACGACCTTGGTCCAGCCGTCGTCGCGCTTGTCGAAGTGCTCGTAGGCCTCCGGCGCCTGGTCGAGCGGCAGCTCGTGGCTCACGATGAACGAGGGCTCGGCCTTCCCGCCCGCGATCAGGTCGCGCAGCTGGCGGTTGTACTTCTTGACGGGCGCCTGGCCGCTGCCGATGTGCTGGCCCTTGAACCAGAACATGCCGAAGTCGAAGGCCAGCTTCCCCTGCTTGGCCAGCTCGTCCTTGGCTCCCGGGTCCTCGGGCACGAAGACGCCGACGCAGCCGATGTGACCCGTGAAGCGCACGGAGGCGACCAGCCGGTTCATCGTCAGGTTCGCCTGCTCCTGGCCATCGGGCTCGTGGGCCTGGTATCCGACGCACTCGCAGCCGCTGTCCGCGCCCAAGCCCATCGTCTGCTCGAGGACCGCCTCCACGGGGTCGACCTTGGAGTCGTCGATGGCGATCGCGCCGATGGACTCGGCGAGGCGGAGGCGATCGGGCTGGCGGTCGACGACCAGGACCTTGCTGGCACCGCGGATCGTGGCCGACAGCGCGGCCATCAGGCCGACGGGCCCGCCTCCGTAGATGACGGTCTGGTCGCCCGGCTTGACGCCGGCCATCTCGGTGGCGTGGTAGCCGGTCGGGAAGATGTCGGAGAGCATGACGTAGTCGGTCTGACGCTCGGCCGCGTCCTCGCCGAGACGCAGAGCGTTGAAGTCACCCCACGGCACCCGCAGCAGCTCCGCCTGTCCACCGCCGTACGGCCCCATGTCGGCGAACCCGTACGCGGCGCCGGCCATCTTCGGCTCGGGCTGGGCGGTCAGACAGTAGTTGGTCAGCTGCCGTTCGCAGTTCTTGCAGTGTCCGCACGCGATGTTGAACGGGAGGACGACGTAGTCGCCGACCTGGACCTTGTCGACCCCGTCGCCGACCTCGACCACCTCGCCGAGGTTCTCGTGGCCGAACCACCGGCCGGTCTCGAAGTCGGTCCTGCCCTCGTACATGTGAAGGTCCGAGCCGCAGATGTTCGCGGACGTGACCTTCACCAGGACATCGGTCGGCCGCTCGATCCGGGCATCCGGAACGTCCTTGACCGCGACCTGACGCGGTCCCTCGTACACCACTGCTTTCATGCTGCTTCCCCCTTTGGAGGCTTCGTCGGATGCTGCCGGGCTTGAGGCTCCACCTTCCATTGCACGGCCGATCGCAGGCCGCCCGCCATCGGCAGAATTGCGGAGGCACGAGCTGCCGCTTCCGCGGTTCGGCGTGGTCTGGACCGGGTACCTGCAGGCGTGACGACATTCCACGTCGGCCTCGTCGCGGACCCGGCCTTCCCGTCCGAGGTGGCGGAGCAGCTGGGGGACCTCGACCCGCCTCGCGTGCAGTCCCACGACGCGTGGGAGGTCGATCGGGTGAGCGAGCCGTTCACCACCGGCAGCGAGGACGCCGAGACCGCCATGGGGCGGCTGCTGAAGATGGCCCAAGAGCGACGGTGGGACGTTGTCGTGGGGATGACCGAGCTCCCGTTGCACGATTCGGACGGCCGGCACCTCGTGGCCAGGACCGACGACGAGCAGCACGTGGCGCTGGTCTCGCTGCCGGCGCTCGGCGGACTGCGCGTCCGGGCTCGAGCCCGCCGTCTGGTGCGCTCGATCGTGAGCGACATGTCGAATCCGTCCACCGCGCCCAATGACCGCGTCACGCTGTCCCACGTCGCGGGCCCGTTGCGGCTGCTGCTGGGCATGGTCCTGGCCAATCGCCCGTGGCTTCTCGTGCCGGGCCTCAAGTCCGCGCTCGTCGCGGCGCTCGCGACCGGAGCCGTGGCCACGATCAACTCGACGGTGTGGCTGCTCGCGTCGTCGTTGTCGCCCTGGCGCCTCACCGCGGCGACGGTCGCCGCGCTCGCGATCGTCGTGTGCTGGCTGATCATCGACGGCAATCTGTGGGACCGTCCGGACGACGAATCGATCCAGGCGCGGAAGCGGTCTCGGATGTACAACGCCTCGACGATCGTGAGCCTCACCGTGGGCGTCACGATCTGCTACGTCGTGCTGTTCCTGATCAACCTGTTGTGGGCGCTTTTCGTGCTCGACCCGGCCGTGACCGGCGGCTACATCCGCAAGTCGATGGACCACGGCGACCTCGTGCTGCTCGCGTGGTTCGTCGCCTCGGCCGCGACTGTGGGAGGTGGACTGGGCTCAGGCCTGGAGTCGGACGAGGCGATCCGTGCGGCGGCGTACTCCAAGCGCGAGGAGGAGCGCCGGGGTCGCATCGCCGACGAGGATTCGTAGCCCCACCGCCTCGACCTGCGCACCCTCATGCTGCGCCGCGGCCGAGCGCGGCCGGGCGGCGCGCGTGCCCGGAGGGTCGGGTCGTCGCCGCGGCGAGGGCGAGGGCCGCCGCGAGGCCGAACGCCCACCGCATGCTGCCGGCCTCGGCCACGGCGCCGAGGACCGCCGATCCCGCGGCCTGGCCGAGCGCGAGCACGAGGAACGCCCAGCCGACGCCGGCCGCGGGGGTCTCGGCGTGGACGTGTGCTCCCCACAGGAGCAGCAAGCCGCTCAGGGCGATGTAGGCCGCGCCGAACACGCCCGCGGACGCGGTCGCGACGACGACGTCACCCGGGGCGAGCGCCAGCGCGGCCGTCGCGCCGCCGAGCAGCAGTGCGGTCGCCGACCAAGCCGAGCGTGATCCGAGCCGGGCGGCGGCATCGCCCGCGAGGGCACCGGCGACGCCGAGCGCGCCGAGGGCCACCCAGGCGACGATGGACGCCCGCTCGCCGAGGTCACCCACGCTCGTCATGAGGTCACGCCCGAACGTCCAGACGGCGGCGCTCGCCGCCCCGGCGAGGGCGGCGGCGACGGTGAGCCGCCGGCTGCCCGGCGGGAACAGCGGTCGGGGCAGGAGCGGTCGTCGCCCGGTGCTCCTGTCGGCGGGAACGACGCACGCCGCCCAGGCGGTCGCCGCGGCGGCCAGGACGGCGAAGACGAGCCACGCAGCCCGCCAGTGCTCGTGCGTCAGCAGCGCGACCGGCCCGGCCACGGCGACGCCCACGCCCGTGCCGGCGTTGACGACCGTCTGCGTGCGGCCCTGGCGCGATTCCTCGACAGCGTGGGTCACGGCGTGCGCGAGGGCGGGGGAGACCAGCCCTGTGCTGGCGCCGCCGAGCAGGACGCCGACGACCAGCACCGCCGCGTTCGGCGCGACCGCGATGGTGAGCGTGCCCGCTGTCGCCAGGACGCCAGCGGCGACAGCCACCACACGCCCTCCGAGCCGGGGCGTGAGCATCGACGCGGCGAGGACCGCCATGCAGTAGACGACGTAGCCGCCCGCCGCGACGACTCCCGTCGCGGTGGAGCCGACGCCGAACGCGTCCCGGAACGCCGGCACGAACAGCCCGTAGGCGAAACGCGCCAGGCCGTAGCAGGCGGCGATGAGGCACAGGCTCGCCAGGCTCAGCGAGAGCTCGCGATGGCGGGCGGCGATCGTCGGCATGGGTCTCCTGACCTCACTGATCGGTGAACTACGATCGACGCTACTACACTGATCAGTGAAGGCAACGGGACGGAGCGACGATGAGCACGGTGCAGGCGCTGGACGCGACGACACTCACGCCCGGCGCGCGGCGCATCCTGACGGCGGCGTCCGACCTGTTCTACCGCCACGGGATCCACGCCGTCGGGGTCGACGCCATCGCCGACGCCTCCGGCGTCACGAAGCGGACGCTCTACGACCGGTTCGGCTCGAAGGACGTGCTCGTGGCGACGTATCTGCGCGCCCGCCACGAGCAGTGGTGGGAGCGGCTCGAACAGCGCCTGGCCTCCTCGCCGGCTCCGCGGGCGCTCGCGCTGTTCGACGCCTACGCGCACGACGCCCCGTCGATCGACCGAGGCTGCGCGTTCCTCAACGCGGCGGGGGAGCTGCCGGCCGAGCATCCGGGCCAGGCGGTGATCCGAGTCCACAAGCGGGCGGTCCGGGAGCGTCTCGAGCAGCTCGTGCGCGAGGACCGTCCCGGCCTCGATGCACCGGACACCGCGGACCACCTGTTCCTGCTGCTGGAGGGCGGCGTGGCCCATCACGGGATCGACGGCGGTCGGCTATTGGGCGCGGCTCGCGGGATCGCCGCGCGGCTGCTGGGCTGAGGGCAGGGGAGCGGCACCACGCCTCGTGCGTCCGCTCGCACGCGTGGTGCCGCGTCGGCAGTGGCCCTCCTTCGAGGACGTGGCGATCGTGTCGCCCGTTGGCGGCGCCGGGTGCGGAGTCCGGCGGTGGACGGCGGCGGGCTCAGTCGCCCGTCTTCGTGACCCCGAACATGAGTACGCGGCGGTCGATGTCGTAGAACACCTTGCTGGTGTTCTTCAGAACGTCCTGCAGGTTGTCGGCGTCCTCGGCCGTGACCGTGAGGACCTCCTCCCACGCACCCTCGTCGAGCACGAGCTGGAGGGTCCAGATGCCCGGTCCGCCGCCCTCGGCAGCCGTCCAGCTGAACTGGTAGTGCGTGAGCTGGCGCACCCGCAGGCTGTCGTCCGTCATCCGGATGCCGTCGCCGTCGTCCTTGCTCTTCCCGGTCGGAGGCATGCCATCTCCTTGGATCGCGCCGCCCGCCTTCTGCGTTGCGGCTGGGGCCCTTTCGGTACCCATTCCGGGCTGATCCACGCCCGCTCCGGCGCCGTCCCACGCCCGGACGCGACAGGGGCGAGCCACCGTCACGGTGACTCGCCCCTGCGGGAGTGCTGCGCTCAGATGCGGCGAACCTTGTACTGGCTCGTCCAGATCTTCTCCTTCTTGACCGACTGACCCGGTCGCGGCGCGTGCCAGATCTTGCCCTTACCGGCATAGATGCCGATGTGGTAGACGCCGGAGCCGTTGTAGAAGCCGATCAGGTCGCCCTTCTTCTTCTTGCCCTTGGCGACCTTCTTGCCCTTCTTCATCTGGGCGCCCGCGACGCGCGGCATCTTCTTCTTGACGGCCTTCTTCAGGACGTACTGCACGTAGCCCGAGCAGTCGAAGCCGGACGGCTTCGTGCCGCCCCAGCGGTACGGGCTGCCCTTGTACTTCGCGGCGGTGCGGACGATCTTCGCCCGGCGCTGGGCGGCGCGCTTCTTCTTGAGCCGCTTCTTCTTGGCGATGGCCGCGCGCTTCTTCTTCAGCGCGGCCTTCTTGGCGGCGGCGCGCTTCTGGGCGGCCGTCTGGGTGCTGGTCGTCGGCGTGCTCGTCGTGCTGGTGCTCGACGGGGCGGCGATGCCGGAGACGGGAGCGGTCGTGGTGGCCGTCGCGGCCTGGCTCGGCGCGGCGATGGACAGCAGGGACGCTGCCACGGAGGCAACGATGAATCGTGCGACATGTCGCATAGGGGGGTTCTCCTTCGACGCCTACGAGGAGAGACCTGTCGGGCTGGCTCTGAAGGTGTGCCCCACGCGTGGTGGTGAGCCCCGAGTCGCGCTGTGGCGACGTGCTGCTTGGTTTCCCCGGCTCGCCGATGAGCTCGATCTTGACTGTCCCGTGAACCTCGGCGAGTTCAGCGTGCCCACGGCCTGGCCCGTCGGGGCCTCAAGGACTGTAGGCAGACGTCCTGCAGCAACCGGAACCGGAGAGGATCGGCCGGACATGCTGTGACGACCCTGTGAGGACTGGTATCGCAGGGAAAATCCGGCCTGGTCGCAGCGAGCGCACGTGAGGCATCTCACAGGCCCGGAGCGTGGGTCAACGGCCGACGACGTCCTCCAGCGCCGGCCGCAGGTCCGGCCAGCGGAACCGGAACCCGGCGGCCTCGAGCCGCTCGGGCAGGACCCAGCGGCTCTTGAGCAGCATCTCGGACTCGTAGCGGAGCACCCACAGGGCGGGCTCCAGCATCCAGCGGAACGCGGGCAGGCCGATCGGCATCCCCACGGCGCGGCGCAGCTCGGCCATCAGCGTCCGGTTGTCGGTCGGGTTCGGCGACGAGAGGTTGACCGGGCCGTCGATCTCGTCGTGGTCGTCGATGAACCGCATCGCGGCGAGGGCGTCGTCGATGTGCAGCCACGAGAACCGCTGGCGCCCGCGCGTGCGGTGCATGGGCACCGGTCCGCCCGTGGGGTGTGCGCCGATGCCGCGGTAGCGGCGGTGCTGGAACCACCGTCCGTCGTACTGGGGGCCGCCGAGGCCCAGCCGGGCGACGCGGCCGAGCAGGTCGGAGGCCGGTCCGCCCAGGACGATCGCCATGCGCAGGGCGACGCGGCGGGTCCCCGGCAGGTCGCCGGCGAACAGCTCGTCCTCCCAGCTGCGTGCCACGTCCACGGAGAACCCTGAGCCGAGCTCGCCGGTCGACTCGGTCTGCGGCCGGTCCATCGCGTGGCGGTAGATCGTCGCGGTGCTGGCGTTCATCCACAGTCGCGGCGGGTGCGCGGCCGACGCGATCGCCTCGCGCAGCTGGCGCGTGGTGTCGACGCGCGAGCGCAGGATCTCGTCGCGGTTCGCGTCGTTGTAGCGACAGCCGACGTTCTTGCCCGCGAGGTTCACCACGAGATCGGCGCCGTCGACGAGTCGCGCGATCGAGGCGGGATCGGTCCAGCGTCCGTCGGGTCCCTCGCGACCGACGCGGGCCACGTCGTAGCCGCGCGCCGTCAGGTCCTCGACGAGGCGGTGCCCGATGAACCCGTTCCAGCCCGCGACCACTGCCCGCCGATGCTCGACCATGCCGCGACCCTAGCGGCCGGCGGGCGTGCGCGGGGGCAGCCGGTGCAACGTCACGTCTCGCAGCACGCCGTCGTCGGCGACGGCCGTCATGTACGTGCAGTGCGGCTGGCGCCGCCGGTCGGTGGGGGAGCCCGGGTTGAGCAACCGCAGTCCGGACTCGGCCGTCGTGTCCCACGGGACGTGGCTGTGACCGAACACGAGGACGTCGACGTCGCCGTACTCGGCGGCGCACCGCTCCTCCCGTCCCTTGGCCTGGCCCGTCTCGTGGACGACGGCGAACCTGACGCCGTCGATCTGCTCGCGCGCGACGAGCGGAAGGCGCTCACGCAGCTCGCCGTGGTCGTTGTTCCCGTGGACCGCGACGAGCCGTGTCGCCCGCGCCTCGAGCTCGTCCAGGTGCTCGACGGACACCCAGTCGCCCGCGTGGATCACGACGTCGGCGACGTCGACCTCGTCCCACACCTGCGACGGCAGGTCCTTCGCGCGCTTGGGCAGGTGCGTGTCGGCGATCAGGAGTAGTCGAGTCGACAAATCGACCGCCTCACGCCGCAGCGGCCAGGGCCGCCTCGATCTGCCGATGGGTCTCGGCGTCGTAGCCGACGAGGATCATGTGCTCGACGGACGGGGGATTGGCGCGGACCGACTCCAGCGCCGCGCCGATCGAGTCCTCCTTGGACCATCCGTAGATCCCGGCGCCCACGAGCGGGAACGCGACCTCCTTGGCGCCGAGCTCGTCGGCGACCTCGAGCGAGCGGCGGTAGCAGGACACGAGGAGCGAGCGATCGTCCTCGCCGGCGCGACGGTTGGGCCCGACGGTGTGGATGACCCAGCGGGCGGGGAGGTCGCCCGCCGTCGTCCAGCCGGCGTTGCCGGTGGCCAGGCCGTTGGGGAAACGGGCGATGCAGTCCTCGAGGATCGCCGGCCCGCCTGCGGCATGGATGGCGCCGTCGACGCCCCCGCCGCCGCGCATCGCGGTGTTCGCGGCATTGACGATGGCATCGACCTCGAGGGTCGTGATGTCGGCGTGGACGGCGCTGAGGCGAGGCATCTCGTGATCGTATGACGGGCTCCGGACACGTGCCCGGCGAGCGTCACTCGCCGTCGGTGGCGCCCGTCGAGTCGTGCGGGGCGCCCACCGGCTTGCTCTCGGCCGAGCCCCGCTGGCGAAGGTACACCGCGAGGATCGCCATCGACCCGACAGCGAGGAACTCCGACTGCCAGTTCTGCAGCGTGCGCGACCAGAAGTCCGCGTTGGCCAGGTAGGCCGGCCACGAGACGGTCGCCATGCGCGACTCGAGCTGCTCCTCGTTGAACGCCGCCCAGCCCGCGACGGACTGCACGGCCCACGAGGCAAGGAAGATCGCCGCCATCACGAGGCTCAGCGACCACGAGAACAGCGTGGTCCGCCAGCCGCCGACCTTGGCCCAGGCCGGCGAGTCCTCCCGGGCGTACTCGCCGAGCAGGTGGTCCTGCTCGGTCCCCAGGCCCGGCTCGGTCGGGGACTCGGGCGACCCGCGCTGGACGAGCCAGACCGTGGCGGTGATGTAGAGCAGGAACTGCAGGTACTCGGACTGCCAGTTCTCGGCCACGTCGACCGAGAAGCTGGCGGACGTGACGTACTCGAGGAACGAGACGGTGCCGAGCTGGTCAGCGACCTGCTCGTCGTTGAACGCGATCCAGCCCGCGAAGGACTGGCCGACGAGCGCGGCGAGGAACAGCAGCAGGAACGCGAGGCTGAGCGCGTTCTGGCGCAGGAAGCGGGACATGGCGGCCTACCGGTGGACGAGCGCCACGGCCAGCAGGTAGGCCAGTCCGGCGACGATGAGGACCAGGTACGTGGTGAACATCAGCTTCACGTCAGCCTCCCGAGAGGTCGCAGTCGAACGGTGCCCCCGGCACCGGCCGGCAGCCGGCCGCAGTGACCAGCCAGCGGGTGCCGAACCGCCCGAGGAAGTAGGTGTCCTCGTCGAGCACCGCCCGCGCCGCCGTGCCGAAGCGCTCGGTCTCGCGGACGGCGCCGGGGGAGGGGAGCCCGGAGTCCAGCACGCCCGCCTCGCACGATCCGTGCTCGGCGACCAGCTGGTCCTGGGCCGCGGTGCTCAGCAGCCGGCAGGCCGCCTCGGCGTCCCCCTCACGGACGGCGGTCGCGAAATCCTCCGCGGTGCTGCGCCAGGCGGAGTCCGCTCGTGCGGACCCGCACCCGGCGCAGCACAGCAGCACGGCCACCAGGACGGCGACCGGTCGAGCCATCCGTCACCTCACACCCGGCGACCGGGACGCGTGGCGCGCGCCTCGCGGCTGAACAGGAAGCCCAGCCCGATCATGCCGACGGCGAGGATGAAGTGCAGCCAGTCGTCGGCCGTGTTGAGCGGCACGAAGTTCGCCTGGTGCTCCTTGTCGACGAGCAGGCCGTAGATCCACAGCACGCCGTAGATCACGCCACCGCCGATGAGGTAGAGCCGTGCCGTGTTCCACGTGCGCGCCAGGGCCAGCCCGGCGACACCGAACAGCAGGTGCACGATGTTGTGCAGGATCGACACCTGGAAGACACCCAGGAGCATCGCCTCGGAGTGGTGTCCGGCGAACTCCATCGTGTCGTAGTCGGACGTGATGCCGGGGATGAACCCGGCGATGCCGACGAGCAGGAAGACGGCACCGACGGCGGCCGCCGCCTTCTGCATGTTCGTCTCGGTCATGCTGTTTCTTGCCATCTCGAACAGCCCCTCTCGGTGTTCAGCGCGGGGGAAGGTCCCCACGCGCATCGCCGCGAGCCTCGCCACGGGCGCGGCTCATCATCAGCAGCGACAGGATGATTCCCAGGACGCCGACGGCCATGAGGATGTAGCCGGTCGTCACCAGGTCGACTCCGTTGATGGAGTCCTGCACGGCGAAGGACAGGATCGCGCCGAGCGCGAGCAGGAACAGTGATCCGCCGATGTACATGAGTACCTCCTGTAGGTCCGGCGACTCCCCGTCGCCTTCGTTCGACCGTGGCACATGACGGTGGGCCTCGCACGCCGAGTGAGGCGCGTGAGGACGGCGATGCGCGAGTCAGCGGTCGGCCGGGACCCAGGCCTCGGCGCCGGGAGCGAGGCTCGGCAGCGTCACGGTCCCGAGGTCGCCCAGCACGAACGTGACGCGCTGCTCAGGGTCCACGCCGGCGGGCAGGAAGAACGCCGAGGTGGTGGGCACGAAGTCCATCGTGGAGGGGCGGTCGGGCACGTCGCGCACGTCGACCCGCACGGTCTGGCCGTCCGCCGTGACGCCGCGGACGACGGACGGGTTGGAGCTGCTCCCGTACGTCACGACCTGGACCAGCCCGTCCTCCGCGACCACGACGCCGGCGCGGGACTCGACGCCCTCGCCGGCCCCGGCGGGCAGGCCGCGGGACGGCTCGGGCGTGGTCGGCGTCGCGGACGGCGCCGGAGGCGGGATCGTGGGGTCCGGCGCGTAGCGGTCGCGCTCGCCCGATGCGCCGCATCCGGCGCACCGCAGGACCGTCACCAGGATCGGGACGGCGTGGCGGACGGACACGACGGGACCCCTCTCAGACAGGCAGCAAGCGTGTCACGAAGTGGGTCAGCTGGTCCACGTTCGCGCACTCGTGCATCGGCACGATCTCGGAATACGCGAGCGCCTCGGAGTCGCCCAGTCCCCACCGCGTGTGGTGCTCCGGGTTGAGCCAGTACGTGCGGCGCGAGCGCATGGCGATCTCGTGCAGCGCGTCGAAGCGGGGGTTCTGGTTGTTGTTGCGCGCGTCGCCGAGGATCAGCACCGCGGTGCGTGGCCCGACCGAGTCGAGGAAGAACTCGCGGAAGTCGAGGAAGGCCTCGCCGTAGTCGCTCGAGGTGTGCCACTTCGTGATGCGCGCCTCCTCGCGGATGCGCGGCTCGATGTCACCGCCGCCGCCGACGGCGCCCTCCTTGACGATGTCGGTCACCTCGGCCATCGCGTTGACGAACGCGAAGACGCGGACCTTGCTGAACTGGGCGCTGAGCGCCTGCACGAGCAGCATCGTGAAGTTCGAGAAGCCCGCCACCGAGCCCGAGACGTCGCAGATGAGGACGAGCTCGGGGCGGTTCGGGCGCGGCTTCTCGTAGACGGGGCGCATCGGCACGCCGCCGGTGCCCATCGCGCGGCGCAGGGTGCGTCGCATGTCGATCCGGCCGCGACGCCGACGCCGACGCCGGGCCGACAGGCGGGTGGCCAGCACGCGGGCCAGCGGCTGCACGGAGCGACGCAGCTCCTCGAGCTGCTGCCGGTTCGCCGTGAGGAAGTCGACGCGGTCGCGCGAGGACCGCACGGCGTGCTTGGCGATGAGGTCGCGCCCGCGCAGCTCCGAGGAGCGCCGGCGGGCCTCGGCCTGCACCATCTCGCGGAACGCCTCGACGTCGCGGCGCACCTCGTCGCGGGCGAGCCGGTCCGTGAACTGGGTGCCGAGTCCCTGCCCGCCCTGGCCGGAGCCGCCGCCGGGGCGCATCGCCATGGCGGCCGAGATGAGCGTCTGCGGCTGCAGGCGGTCGATCGTCTGGTACGCCGACCAGCCGGCCGTGTCGGTGCCCGGCTGGCCCACCTGGCCCAGCACGTCGACCGCGATCTCGGCGATCTGGGCGAGCGTGCGCGGGTCCCGCTCCATGAGCGCCGCGAGCAGCAGGTCGCGGATCTGCTGGACGTCGAGGTCCTCCTGCGCCTCGCGGGCGGCCTCCGGACGCCCGACGCCGACGGGGAAGAACAGGTCGAAGGTCTGGTCGAAGACGTCACGCTGCCCACCACGGCGCACGAGGGCCGCGGCGAGCCCCTCGCGCAGGAGGTCGCGATCGTCGAGGCCGAGCACGCGCATGACCTCGGCCGCGTCGATGGACTCGCTGGGACCGGCGTTCACGCCCTTGGCGCGCAGCGCCTCGACGAACTCGACCAGCCGGGTCGCGACCTGGGGCTCGCTCATGACAGGACGGTGTCGAGGTCCAGCTTGGCCCGCGCCTTGTCGATGTCGTCGTGGTGCTTGAGCACGACGCCCAGGCTCTCGGCGACGACCTCGTCGGTGAGCGAGTCCGCGCCGAGGGCGACCAGCGTGCGCGCCCAGTCGAGCGTCTCGGACACCGACGGCGCCTTGCGCAGCGGCATCGCGCGCAGCGCGTTGACGACCCGCACGAGCGACTCGGCGAGCGCGGCGTCCAGACCCGGGACCTTGAGGTGGACGATGTCGCGCTCGAGCTCGGCGTCGGGGAACTCGATGTGCAGGAAGAGGCAGCGGCGGCGCAGCGCCTCGGACAGCTCGCGCGTCGCGTTCGACGTGAGGACGACGAACGGGCGCTGCGTGGCCTGCACGGTGCCGAGCTCGGGGATCGTGATCTGGAAGTCGCCCAGGACCTCGAGCAGCAGGCCTTCGATCTCGACGTCCGCCTTGTCGGTCTCGTCGATCAGCAGGACGGTGGGCCCGTCGTTGCGGATCGCCGTCAGCAGCGGGCGGGGGAGCAGGAACTCCTCGGAGAAGATGTCCGACTTCGCCTCGCTCCACGTCTCGTCGTGGCCGGCCGAGATGCGCAGCAGCTGCTTGGCGTGGTTCCACTCGTAGATGGCGCGCGACTCGTCGACCCCCTCGTAGCACTGGAGGCGGACGAGCTCGGCGCCGCAGGCCTGTGCGACGGCACGCGAGAGCTCGGTCTTGCCGACGCCCGCGGGGCCCTCGACGAGCAGCGGCTTGCCGAGCTCGCTGGCCAGGAAGACGGTGGTGGCGACCGCGTCGGAGGCGAGATAGCCCGCGGTCGCGAGGCGCGCCTTGACGTCGTCGACGGAGGAGAACGGCATCGTGCCGGTGTTGACCATGGTGTCAATCTACGCTGGGGTCATGGCGACGAGTCGAGTGCGGTACGTCACAGCCCTGTCGGCGACCGATGCGTTCGAGCGCGTGACCGACTGGCGGCGGCACCGCGTGCCCCTCACCCGGATCACCGTGACCCCGAACGGGTTCACGGCGCGGACCGCGATCGGACCCGTCGGATTCGACGACCCGATGGAGGTCACGCTGTGGGATCCGCCGCGGCGCGTGGTCCTGCACAAGCTGGGTCGGGTGGTGCGCGGCGACGCCACCATCACGGTCGAGCCCCAGGGTCCCGGCAGCGTCGTGACGTGGAGCGAGGACGTGACCGTCGTGGGCGTCCCGCGCTGGGCCGATCCGGTCCTGCGTCGCGCGCTGCGGGCGATGATCCGACTCGTCCTGCGGCGCGTGCTGCCTGACTAGGCTGGCTCCATGAGCGCCGAGTCCGAGGTCGTCGACCTCTGCCGTGACCTGATCCGCATCGACACGTCGAACTTCGGGGACTCGTCCGGCCCGGGCGAGCGCGCCGCCGCGGAGTACGTGGCCGAGAAGCTGGCCGAGGTGGGCATCGAGTCCACGATCCTGGAGTCCGAGAGCGGCCGCGCCAGCGTCCTCGCGCGCTGGGGCAACCAGGAGTCCGGCCGCCCCGGCCTCGTCATCCATGGCCACCTCGACGTCGTGCCCGCGCAGGCGTCGGACTGGTCGGTCGACCCGTTCGCGGCCGAGATCGTGGACGACTACGTCGTGGGGCGCGGCGCCGTCGACATGAAGGACTTCGACGCGATCATGCTGGCCGTGGTCCGTGAGCGCCAGCGCTCCGGCCGCATCCCCGACCGCCCGATCCTGCTGGTGTTCACCGCGGACGAGGAGGCGGGCGGCCAGCTGGGCGCCCACTGGCTCGTCGAGCACCACCGCGAGTGGTTCGAGGGCTGCACCGAGGCGATCGGCGAGGTCGGCGGGTTCTCCACCGAGGTCGCGGGCCAGCGGCTCTACCTCATCGAGTCGGGCGAGAAGGGCATCGCGTGGCTGCGGCTCAAGGCCGCCGGCCGCGCCGGGCACGGCTCCATGCGCAACCGCGACAACGCCGTCACGCACCTCGCGCAGGCGCTCGTCCGGCTGGGCGAGCACGAGTGGCCCGCCGAGCCCGGCCCGTCGATGCGGATCCTGCTCGACAAGGTCCGCGAGCTCACCGGCGCCGACGGCACCCCGGACGAGCTGTTCGAGCACTTCGGGCCCGCCGCGCGCATGATCGGCTCGGGCCTGCGCAACTCGACCAACGCGACGATGGTCCAGGCCGGCTACAAGCACAACGTCGTCCCGGGCGAGGCCGTGGCCTACGTCGACGGGCGGCCGCTGCCCGGTCACCACGACGGCTTCGCCGAGCGCGTCCAGGAGATCGCCGGCGACACGGTGAAGGTCGAGCCGTACCACCTCGACATCCCCCTCGAGTACGCCTTCGAGGGCGATCTCGTCGACGCCATGACGGTCTCGCTGCTCAAGCACGACCCCGAGGCCCACGTCGCGCCGTTCCTCATGTCGGCCGGCACGGACGCGAAGGCCTGGCACAAGCTCGGCATGACCTCGTACGGCTTCGTCCCGCTGCGGCTGCCCTCCGACCTGGACTTCACCGCACTCTTCCACGGCGTCGACGAGCGCGTGCCGATCGACGCCCTGCAGTTCGGCACCCGCGTCGTCGACGAGTTCCTCGATCTCGCCTGAGGGTGCATAGGGCCCCATGACGTGGGTACGCCCCGGTCACAGTCGTCTAGTGATGGGGGTGGCCACCATGGCCGGAAAGCTGAAGTTCATCGTCGGTCTGGGTGCGGGCTACGTGCTCGGGACGCGTCAGGGACGCGAGCAGTACGACAAGATCGTCCAGAAGGCGCAGTCGCTCTGGCGCAACCCGAAGGTCCAGGACGCGGCGAGCAAGGCCCAGACGGTCGCCGAGGACAAGGTCGGCGACACGTTCGGCGGATCGTCCAGCGGCTCCTCGAGCAGCGGCGGATCGTCGAGCGGCTCCTCGAGCAGCGGCGGGTCCAGCACGTCGAGCGCGGGCAGCAGCGACTTCGGCAGCGGATCGACGGGCTCCGGCTCGTCGTCCAGTGGCGCCTCGAGCACGGGCGGCTCCAGCTTCGGCGGCTCGTCGACCGGCGGCACGACGCCCGGCGGCTCGGGATCGTCCACCGGCAGCTCGGGTCTCGGCGGCTCCAGCAGCACCGGCGGCTCCTCCTCGGGTGGCTCGTCCACCGGGGGCCCGGCATGAGCCACCCGGTGAGCGGCGGCGGCGAGCCCAGCACGGGTGAGCTGTTCTCGCGCCTGTCCACGGACCTGACGACGCTCGTCCGCGACGAGCTGCGTCTGGCCACGGCCGAGATGTCCGTGAAGGCCAAGCGGGCCGGTGTGGGCGCCGGGATGTTCGGCGCCGCCGGCCTGCTGGCCCTCTACGGGCTCGGCGCGCTGTTCGCGGCCATCATCGCGGCGCTCTCGCTCGTCATGGACGTGTGGATCGCCGCGTTGATCGTCGCCGTCGTCCTGTTCATCGCCGCGGGGATCGCCGCGCTGCTGGGCAAGAACAAGGTGAGCGAGGCCGGCAGCCCGGTGCCCGAGCGCACCGTCGAGAGCGTCAAGGCCGACGTCGACGCCGTCAAGCACGCGCGCGACCACTGAGGAGGACCGATGAGCACCAACAACGACAACCCGACCCCCGAGGAGCTGCGCGAGGAGGTCGAGCGCACGCGCGAGGACCTCGCCGAGACGGTGGACGAGCTCGCGGCGCGGCTGGACGTGAAGAGCCGTGTCCGCGAGTCCGTCGACGAGACGAAGGCGCGTGTCAGCGAGTCGGTCCACGACGCGACCGATCGGGTGCGCGTGACCGTCGAGGACACGACCCACCGCGTGCAGGAGGCCGTCACCGAGCCCGACGGCAGCCCCAAGCCGGCCGCCCTCGCGGTGGCGGGGGGAGTCGTCGCGCTGATCGTCGCGATCGTGGCGATCCGGGCGTGGCGGAGCCGCTGATGGGCGCACCCGCCGAGCACCGCGAGCCGCAGAGCCCGAAGGACCTCAAGAAGCCCTCGTGGCTCCACGTGGTGCGCAAGACCGCCCGCGAGTTCTCGGCCGATCAGTGCACGGACCTCGCGGCGGCGCTGACGTACTACGCGGTGCTCGCGCTGTTCCCGGCGGCGGTCGCGGTGCTCTCGCTCATCAGCCTCGTCGGGCAGAGCGAGAAGACCGTCGACACGCTGCTGCAGATCCTGGGTGACATCGGCGCCTCGGGCGCCGCCGACACCCTCGAGCCGACGCTGCGCCAGCTGGCCCAGAGCCAGCAGTCGGGCTTCGCGTTCATCATCGGTCTGCTGGCCGCGCTGTGGTCGGCCTCGGCGTACGTCAACGCGTTCAGCCGCGGCATGAACCGGATCTACGAGATCGACGAGGGGCGCCCGATCTGGAAGCTCCGCCCGATCATGCTGGTGCTGACGGTCGTGCTGGTGCTGCTCGCGGCGCTCGTGGGCGTCGCGCTGGTGCTGACGGGTCCGGCGGCGCAGGCCGTGGGTGACGCGATCGGCCTGGGCGACACGGCGACCACCATCTGGAACATTGCCAAGTGGCCGGTGATGCTCCTCGTGGTGATCCTGATCGTCGCGCTGCTGTACTACGTGACGCCGAACGTCCGCCAGCCGAAGTTCCGCTGGATCAGCGTGGGTGCCGTCATCGCGATCCTGGTGTGGATCATCGCGTCGCTGGGCTTCGGCTTCTACGTCGCGAACTTCTCGAACTACAACCGCACGTACGGCTCCCTGGCCGGCGTGATCGTGTTCCTGCTGTGGCTGTGGATCACCAACCTGGCGCTGCTGTTCGGCGCCGAGCTCGACGCCGAGCTGGAGCGGGGCCGCGAGCTGCAGGCGGGCCTGCCGGCCGAGGAGGAGATCCAGCTCCCGCCGCGGGACACGACGAAGATCGAGAAGACGCGCAAGAAGGAGGAGGAGGACATCCGGCGCGGTCGCCAGCTGCGCCAGACGCGGGGTCGCGACGACCAGGACCCCGCTGACAAGTCCTAGGTCAGACCGTCGCCCGCATCCGCACGATCTTGCGGCGCAGGCGGACGGTCCGGTGGCCCGTCGGGTCACGACGCAGGCGGTCGAGCTCCCATCCTTGGAACTCGGCCGCCTGCGTCAGCCACTGGCAGACCGCGTTGCGCGACTTCGTGCGCGAGATGGACACGTCCCAGAACTCGTACTCGATCATCGGACTCCTTCGGAGACGTCGCTCAGGGCGGCGGCGATCTCGGTGGGCAGCTCGAGCTCCTCGGAGCCGAGCGATTCCATCAGCTGGGCGGTGGTGCGGGCCCCGACGATGGCCGACGCCACGCCGGGCTGGTCACGCAGCCAGGCCAGCGCCACGTGCGAGATCGAGGCGCCGAGGCCGTTCGCCGCGGCCGCCAGCGCGTCGACCACGCGGACCTTCGAGGGCGTGAGGTGGGGCGCGACGAAGGCCTCCCAGCGCGCGTCCGCCGCGCGGGAGTCGCCGGGCACGCCGGCGCGGTACTTGCCGGTGAGGACGCCGCGACCCAGCGGGGACCACGCGAGGATCCCGAGCCCGGCGTGCTTCGCGGCGGGCAGCACCTCGATCTCGGGGGTGCGGTGCACGAGCGAGTACTCGACCTGCGTGCTCACGAGCGGGACGCCGCCCCCGAGGCCCTTGTACGCGTGCTGCGCGGCGACCGTCTGCCAGCCCGAGTAGTTGCTGATGCCCGCGTAGCGGACCTTGCCCGCGCGGACGGCCTGGTCGAGCGCGGCCATGGTCTCCTCGACCGGGACGGTGTCGTCCCAGCGGTGGACCTGCCACAGGTCGAGGTGGTCGGTGCCGAGATCGGCGAGGGAGCGGTCGAGCTGCTGCAGCAGCGATCGCAGCGAGCCGTCGGTGATGACGCGGCCGTCGCGGCGGACCACGCCCGCCTTGCCCGCCAGCACGATCTGCTCGCGCACGCCGTGCTTGGCGAGCAGCGAGCCGATGACCTGCTCGCACGCGCCGTCGCCGTAGATCGGGGCGGTGTCGAGCAAGGTGCCGCCCGCGTCGAGGAAGGCCTTGAGCTGCTCATCGGCGACGTACTCGTCGACCGCGGCACCCCACGACATGGTCCCGAGGGCGAGTCGCGACACCTCGAGTCCGGAACGTCCCAGCCGGCGCTGCTGCATGCGACGAGGTTAATGGGTGGCCTCGAACGCGCTGTGTAGGCTCGCACGGTGGATCTGCTGCGCTCCGTGCTCCTGGGCATCGTCCAGGGCCTCACCGAGTTCCTGCCCATCTCCAGCAGCGCGCACCTCGCGATCGTGCCGCAGCTGCTCGGCTGGGAGGACCCGGGAGCGGCGTACACGGCGGTCGTGCAGATCGGCACCGAGCTGGCGGTCCTGCTCTACTTCTGGCGCGACATCTGGACGATCGGCTCGGGGTGGGTCCGCGGCGTCTTCAGCCGGGCGGCCCGGCAGGCGCCCGAGTGGCGGATGGGCTGGTTCATCATCGTCGGCTCCCTGCCGATCGTGCTGCTCGGCCTGCTGCTGGAGGACCTCATCGACCGCGAGTTCCGCAACCTGTGGTTCATCGCCTCCATGCTGATCGGCATGGGCCTCGTGCTGGGCCTGGCCGAGCGGATCGGCCGCAAGACCAAGCCGATCGACGACCTCTCCGCGCGCGACGCGATCCTGCTGGGCCTCGCGCAGGCGTGCGCGCTGGTCCCGGGCGTCTCCCGCTCCGGCGCGACGATCTCGATGGGCCTCATCCTGGGCTACGAGCGCCAGGCCGCCACGCGCTACGCGTTCCTGCTCGCGATCCCCGCCGTCGTCGGCGCGGGCGTCTACAAGCTCAAGGACATCCCCGGCGGCGAGAACGCCTACGGCACCGTCCCGACGCTCGTGGGAACGGCCGTCGCCTTCGTGGTCGGCCTCGCCGTCATCCACTGGCTGCTGCAGTACGTCAGCAAGAACTCGTACACGCCGTTCGTCCTCTACCGGATCGCCCTCGGCGCCGTCGTCCTCGTCCTGCTCTCGGCCGGCATCCTCAACGGCGCCGTCGCCGCCTGATCCTGTACCGGTTCGGCCCAGATATGGGCCTGGGCGGTACAAGATCCGCTCGCTTCGTCGTTCAGAGCCAGCCGGACCTCTTGAACCGCCGGTAGACGAGGAAGCAGGCGATGCCCATGGCGGCGAGGCAGGCGGGGTAGCCGTACGTCCACGTCAGCTCGGGCATGTGCTCGAAGTTCATGCCGTAGATGCCGGCGACGGCCGTCGGGATGGCGAAGAGCGTGGCGCCGGCGGTGAGCTTGCGCATGTCCTCGTTCTGCTGGACGCTCAGCTGCGCCAGGTGGGCGTTGAGCGCGTTGGACAGCAGGCTGTCGATCGAGTCGATGGCGTCCGCGGCGCGCTGGAGGTGGTCGGCGATGTCGCGGAAGTAGGGGCGCAGCTCGGCCGGGTCCGCGACCTGCGAGAAGCGGACGATCGGGTCGCGCAGCGGGGCGACGGCGTGCCGGAACTCGAGGGTCTCGCGCTTGAGGCGGTAGATGCGCTGGGAGTCGCGGGTGCGGTCGGCCGAGAAGACGGACGCCTCGACCTCCTCGACGTCGTTCACCAGCTCGGCGGCGGCGTCCTCGTACCGGTCGACGATCGTGTCCACGACGGCGTGCAGCGCCGTGATGGGTCCCTGGGCGAGCCGCTGCGGTGCGAGCTCGGCGCGGTGGCGCGCGTCCACGAGCGAGGGACCGCCGTGCCGCACCGTGAGCAGGAAGTTCTCGCCGAGGCACACGTTGACCTCGTTCGTGGTGATGTCGTCGTCGCTGTACGAGACGCTGCGCACCGAGAGGAACACGTGGTCGGGGTAGCGCTCGACCTTGGGCCGCTGGTGCGGGCTGAGCGTGTCCTCCACGGCGAGCGGGTGCATGCCCAGGGCGGCGCCGATGCGCTCCATCTCGTCGTGCGTCGGGTTGTTGACGCCGATCCAGAGGAAGTCGTTGCCGCTCAGCTCGGCGAGGCGCTCGTCCAGCTCCTCGGGCTCGGGAGCGGTGTCGCGTCGCGCACCGTCGACGTAGACCGCGCAATCCATGATCACCTGCTCATTGTGGCTTCCGGCCTGCCGATAGGCTCGACGACATGCAGAGTTGGCCGCGCCCGTCGATCCCTCGTCTCGTGGACGCCGGACTCGGCACCGGACCCGTCGTCCGGATCCACGACACCTCCCGTGGGGACGTCGTCCCGACCGATCCCGAGGGCGCAGCGCGCCTCTACGTCTGCGGCATCACGCCCTACGACGCGACCCACCTGGGCCACGCGAACACGTACCTGACGTTCGACCTGCTGCAGCGCGCCTGGCTCGACCACGGCGTCGAGGTGCACTACACGCAGAACGTGACGGATGTCGACGACCCGCTGCTCGAGCGCGCCACGGCGACCGGCGTCGACTGGGTCGAGTTGGCCGAGCGCGAGACCCAGCTGTTCCGCGAGGACATGACCGCGCTGCGCATGCTGCCGCCCGAGCACTACGTCGGCGCCGTCGAGTCCATCCCGCTCGTCGTCGACATGATCAAGCGCCTGGAGGAGACCGGCTCGGTCTACCGCGTCGACGACGACCTGTACTTCGAGGTCCGGTCGGCCGCCGGCTTCGGCGAGGTCTCGGGCTACGACGCCGAGACGATGACGCGCTTCTTCGCCGAGCGCGGGGGAGACCCCGACCGTCCCGGCAAGCGCGACCCGCTCGACTGCCTGCTCTGGCAGGCCGAGCGCCCCGGCGAGCCCGCGTGGGACACCGAGCTGGGCCGCGGCCGCCCGGGCTGGCACATCGAGTGCTCGGCGATCGCGCTGCACCACCTCGGCACGGCGTTCGACGTGCAGGGCGGTGGCTCCGACCTGGTGTTCCCGCACCACGAGATGTCGGCCGCCGAGGCCGAGCGCGCCACCGGCGAGGCCTTCGCGCGCGCCTACGTCCACGCCGGCATGGTCGGCTACGAGGGCGAGAAGATGAGCAAGTCGAAGGGCAACCTCGTGCTCGTCTCCAGGCTGCGCGCCGCCGGTCACGACCCGATGGCGATCCGGCTCGCGCTGCTCGCGCACCACTACCGCGAGGACTGGGAGTGGTTCGGCGACGAGATCGGCGCCGCCGAGGAGCGCCTCGCCCGCTGGCGCGCGGCGTTCGCGCGGCCGCTGGCCGGGTCCGCGAAGGTGCTCGTCGAGCAGCTGCGCGAGGCGCTGGCGAACGACCTCGACGCGCCGGCCGCGCTCGCGGCGGTCGACGCCTGGGCCGCCGCCGACGGCGAGGACGGCGAGGCGCCCGCCGTGGCGCGCACGGCCGTCGACGCCCTGCTCGGCGTCGCCTGATCCCGCCTCCGGCGTGCGCGATGTGTAGCGGTACCCACGCGTTCCCGGCCTGAGCGCCTCGAGTCGAGTGGTCAGCGCTGCACATCTGGTGGGCCGGCGGCCCGAGGTCAGCTCTCCTCGGTGGGCCGGCGGCGCAGGTAGCGCTCGAACTCGCGGGCGATCGCGTCGCCGGATGCCTCGGGCAGGTCGCCGGCGTCCCGCTCGCTCTCGAGCGAGTGCACGTACTCGGCCAGGTCCTCGTCCTGCTCCATGAGCTCGTCGGCGCCGCGCTGCCACGCGTCGGACATCTCGCGCAGCACGCCCTGCGGCAGGCCGACTCCGATCGCGTCCTCGATCGCGCCGAGCAGCGCCAGCGTGGCCTTGTAGCAGGGCGGCTCGGCCGCGTAGTGCGGCACGGCCGCCCAGATGCTGGCGGTGACGAGGCCCTCCTTGGCCGCGACGTCGCTCAGGACCGTGGTGATGCCGATCGGGCCCGTGTACTTGGCCTGGTCGAGCGAGAGCCGCTCGAGCATGACCGGGTCGTTCGTGGTGCCGGTGACCGGGACGGGTCGCGTGTGCGGCGAGTCGGCCAGCAGCGCGCCCAGCGTGATGAGCTCGTGCACGCCCGCGGCGCGCGCGAGCTCGACGACGGACACGCAGAACGTCTGCCACTTGTAGTTCGGCTCGACGGCGCGCAGCAGCAGCACGTCGCGGTCCTGGTGCGGCGGGTGCGCCACGTACAGGGTGGGCGTCGGCCACACGATCTCGCGCAGTCCCGAGTCGTTCGGCGCGATGACCGGGCGCACGGCCTGGAAGTCGTAGAACTCCTCCGGGTCGAGCTCGGCGAACACCTCGGCGTCCCACTGCTCGAGCAGGTGGTCGAGCGTGCTGGTGGCGGCGTCGGCCGCGTCGTTCCACCCCTCGAAGGCCGCGATCATCCACGGGTTCCGCAGGGCGGGGATCAGGGGCTCGGTCACCCCGCCAGCCTACTCATCCTCGGTGCGATAGCCGAGGTTCGGCGACAGCCACCGCTCGGCCTCGTCGATCGACCAGCCCTTGCGCTCGGCGTAGTCCTGCACCTGGTCGCGGCCGATGCGGCCCAGCACGAAGTACTGCGACTGCGGGTGCGAGAAGTACAGGCCGCTCACCGAGGCGCCCGGCCACATGGCCATGCTCTCGGTCAGCTCGATGCCGGTGCGCCGCTGGACGTCGAGCAGCTCCCAGATGGTGCGCTTCTCGGTGTGCTCGGGGCACGCGGGGTAGCCCGGCGCGGGGCGGATGCCGTCGTACTTCTCCTTGATGAGCTCGGTGTTGCTGAGCTTCTCGTCGGGGGAGTAGCCCCACAGCTCGGTCCGCACGCGCTCGTGCAGCCGCTCGGCGAACGCCTCGGCGAGGCGGTCGGCGAGGGCCTCGACCATGATCGCGGAGTAGTCGTCGAGGTCGGCCTTGAACGCCTGGACCCGCTCGGTGCTGCCCAGGCCCGCGGTGACGGCGAACGCGCCGACGTAGTCGGGCAGGCCGGTCTCGAGCGGAGCGACGAAGTCGGCGAGCGAGCGGTGCGGCACGCCCGGGCGGTGCTCGGTCTGCTGGCGCAGGTGGTGGAACCGGGTGAGCTCGGTCGTGCGGGACTCGTCGGCGTAGACGATCGTGTCGTCGCCCTCACGCGCCGCGGGGAACAGGCCCGCGACGCCGCGCGCCGTCAGCCAGTCCTCGGCGATGATCCGGTCCAGCAGCTCGTTGGCGTCGTCGTACAGCTTCCGCGCGGCCTCGCCCGTGGTCGGGGCGTTGAGGATGTCCGGGAACGAGCCCTTCATCTCCCACGCGTTGAAGAACGGCTGCCAGTCGATGTACTCGCGCAGCTCGCCGAGGGGGTACGGGCCGAACTCGTGGATCCCCGGCGCCGCCGGGACGGGCGGCGTGTAGCCGGACCAGTCGAGCGGCGTCTGGTCGGCGCGGGCGGCCTCGAGCGGCAGGATCGTGCGGGCGTCGCCACGCGAGGCGTGCCGCTCGCGCAGCGAGTCGTAGTCCGCCTTGATCTCGGCCATGAGGGCCGGGCGGCGCTCGTCCGACAGCAGCGAGGCCACGACGGGCACCGAGCGCGATGCGTCCTTGACCCACACGACGGGGCCGTCGTACTTGCGGTCGACCTTGACAGCGGTGTGCGCCCGCGACGTGGTGGCGCCGCCGATGAGCAGCGGGATCTCGAGGCCCTGGCGCTGCATCTCGGCGGCGAAGCCCTCCATCTCGTCGAGCGACGGCGTGATCAGGCCCGACAGGCCGATGACGTCGGCGTCGTGCTCCTTGGCCGCGTCCAGGATCTTCTGCGCGGGCACCATGACGCCGAGGTCGATCACCTCGTAGTTGTTGCACTGCAGCACGACCCCGACGATGTTCTTGCCGATGTCGTGCACGTCGCCCTTGACGGTGGCCATGACGACGGTGCCGTTCGTGTTCTCGGCGTCGCCGGGCTTCTTCTCGGCCTCGATGAACGGGATCAGGTAGGCGACGGCCTTCTTCATGACGCGCGCCGACTTCACCACCTGGGGCAGGAACATCTTGCCGGCGCCGAACAGGTCGCCCACGACGTTCATGCCGTCCATGAGCGGCCCCTCGATGACCTCGATGGGCCGGCCGCCGCGCTCGGCGATGAGCTGGCGCAGCTCCTCGGTGTCGTCCTCGACGTGCGCGTCGATGCCCTTCACGAGCGCGTGGGTGATGCGCTCGCCGACCGGCAGGTCGCGCCACTCGAGCGTCGCGGCCTCGGCCTTCTCGCCGGTGCCGGCGTAGTCCTGGGCGATCTCGAGCAGGCGCTCGGTCGCGTCGGGACGGCGGTTGAGGATCACGTCCTCGATCCGGTCGCGCAGCTCGGTCGGCACGGTGTCGTAGGGGACCAGGGCGCCGGCGTTGACGATGCCCATGTCCATGCCCGCCTCGATGGCGTGGAACAGGAAGACCGCGTGGATCGCCTCGCGGACCGGGTTGTTGCCGCGGAACGAGAACGAGACGTTCGAGACGCCGCCCGAGACGAGCGCGCCGGGCAGGTTCTGCTTGATCCAGCGCGTGGCCTCGATGAAGTCCGTGCCGTACGCCGCGTGCTCCTCGATGCCCGTGGCGACCGCGAAGACGTTCGGGTCGAAGATGATGTCCTCGGCCGGGAAGCCGACGTCCTCGGTCAGGATCCGGTAGGCGCGCGAGCTGATCTCCTTGCGCCGCTCGAGGTTGTCGGCCTGGCCGTCCTCGTCGAAGCCCATGACCACGACGGCCGCGCCGTACTTGCGGCACAGGCGGGCGTGCTCGACGAACCGCTCCTCGCCCTCCTTGAGCGAGATCGAGTTGACGATGCACTTGCCCTGGATGGCCTTCAGGCCCGTCTCGATGACCTCGAACTTGGAGGAGTCGACCATGACGGGGACGCGGCTGATGTCAGGCTCGGCGGCGATCAGCTTGCAGAAGCGGTCCATCGCCGCGACGCCGTCGATCATGCCCTCGTCCATGTTGATGTCGATGACCTGCGCGCCGTTCTCGACCTGCTGCAGCGCGACGGCGAGGGCCGCGGGGTAGTCCTCGGCCTTGATGAGGTTGCGGAAGCGGGCGGAGCCGGTGATGTTGGTGCGCTCGCCGACGTTGACGAAGAGCGAGTCCTCGGTGACCGTCAGCGGCTCGAGGCCGGACAGGCGCAGCGCCGGGGCGATCTCGGGGACCTCGCGCGGAGGCAGGCCCTCGACCGCGCCGGCGATGTGCTGGATGTGCGCGGGCGTGGTGCCGCAGCAGCCGCCGACCACGTTGATGAAGCCGGCCTCGGCGAACTCGCGCAGGGTGGCGGCGGTCTGGTCGGGCGCCTCGTCGTACTCGCCGAAGGCGTTGGGCAGGCCCGCGTTGGGGTAGCACGAGATGTGGCAGTCGGCGAGCCGCGAGAGCTCGGCCAGGTACGGGCGCATCTCGTCGGCGCCCAGTGCGCAGTTGAGGCCCACGAGCAGCGGCTTGACGTGCCGGATCGAGTGCCAGAACGCCTCGACGGTCTGGCCCGAGAGCGTGCGGCCCGAGGCATCCGTGATGGTGCCCGAGATGACGACGGGCCAGCGCCGGCCGGTCTCCTCGAACAGCGTCTCGACGGCGAAGATCGCGGCCTTGGCGTTCAGCGTGTCGAAGATCGTCTCGATCATCAGCAGGTCGACGCCGCCGTCGACGAGACCGCGCGCGGCGGTCAGGTAGGCCTCGACCAGCTCGTCCCACGTGACGTTGCGGGCGCCGGGGTCCTCGACGTCCGGCGAGAGCGAAGCGGTGCGCGTGGTGGGGCCCAGGGCGCCCGCCACGTAGCGCGGGCGGTCGGGAGTGCCCACGGCGTCCGCCGCCTCCCGCGCCAGCTGCGCCGCGGCGTGGTTGAGCTCGTACGCCAGGTCGACCATGTCGTAGTCGCGCAACGAGATCGCGTTGGCGTTGAACGTGTTGGTCTCGATGATGTCGGCGCCGGCCTCGAGGTACTCGCGGTGGATCCCGGCGATGATCTCGGGCTGCGTGAGCGTCAGCAGGTCGTTGTTGCCCTGCACGTCGCACGTCCACTGCGCGAAGCGCTCGCCGCGGTACCCGGCCTCGTCCGGCCGGTCGCGCTGGATCGCGGTGCCCATCGCGCCGTCCAGCACCAGGATCCGTCGCGACATGGCCTCCGTGAGGGCGGCGGTGGCGTCAGGACGGAACTGCTGGACGAATTCGGTCATGTGGGGAGTCCTCGGCGTGGCATCGGCGATGGATGCTGGGAACCTCCAGCCGGCGGCGGGCTCGCCTGGGCCTCGGGAAGGTTCCGAACGATGCCCACGAGCATACGTCAGCGACGATGATGCATCGCGGAGCCGTCGAAGTGTGGACGGGCGTCGTCGAGCGGCCCGTGGACCGATGCGTGCGGCAGGCGTAGCGTGCTGGACAGGACATGCCCGAGAGGTGTGGGTGTCATGGCGGCACGGCAGACGATCCCCCGCGAGGTGGAGCTCCGCGACGAGCCGCGCCGGCCCGAGGACGATCCCACCCTCGGCGTCCCGGTGACGCCGGCGGCACGCGCCACCGCGCCGCGTCACCGGCTGGTGACGATGGGGGACTCGCTCACGCAGGGGTTCATGAGCGGCGCCATCCACCGCACCGACCTCAGCTGGCCCGCGCTCGTCGCCTTCGAGCTGGGCCTGAGCGCCCGCGAGTTCACCTACCCGACGTACGAGTGGCCCACCGGCCCAGGCGGCCTCCCGGTCGACCTCGAGCGGCTGGCGCGCGAGTTCGACCGCCGGTTCGGCAGCCGGCTCGACCTCCTCGAGAGCTTCCGGGCGGCGCCGTGGCTGCGCCACCACATGGACGCCATCGAGGACCACTGGGAGCGAGGGGAGGGCGCTCGCCGGCCCGACGCGGGCGAGCCGTTCCACAACACCGCGGTCTACGGGTGGGACGTGCTGGACCCGCTGGTGGTCACGGAGGCCCGGATCGAGCGGCTCCTCGGGCGCCCGACCGGTGACGACGTCCTGGACCAGCTCGTCGAGCACCACATGGCGCGGGCCGCGTGGCCCGTCCTGCGGCACGCCTCCGGCGGGGACCCCGGGCGCAGCGTCCTCGACTCCGTGGCCGCCCTCGCGCGCGACGAGGGGATCGAGACGCTCGTGGTGGTCCTGGGGTCCAACAACGCTCTGGGATCGGTCGTCTCGCTCGAGACCGCGTGGACCCCCGCCAACTACGCGACGCTGTCCCTCGCGGGACGCCGCGACGCCCGCGTCGGCTGCAACCTGTGGCGGCCGAGCGCGTTCCGCGCCGACTGGGCCGACCTCGTCGCCGGGCTCCGGACCGTCCGCGCCGAGCACGTCGTGGCGGCGACGATCCCGTCGGTCACGATCGCGCCGATCGCCCGGGGGACGCACCAGAAGGTCCGCCCGGACTCGCGCTACTTCCCCTACTACACGCGGCCGTGGGTGACCGACGAGGACTTCGACCCGCGGCACGACCCGCACCTGCTGGAGGAGGAGGTGCGCGCGATCGACTCGGCGATCGACGCCTACAACGAGACGATCGTCGCGTCGGTCCGCGCCGCGCGGGAGGACGGCCTCGACTGGTACCTGTTCGACCTGGGCGGCCTGCTCGACCGGCTCGCGGCGCGCCGCTACGTCGACAGTCCGTGGGCGCGGCCCTCGTGGTGGGAGCCGTACGAGCTGCCCGAGGCGCTCCGCCGGCTCGATCCGGTGCCCAGCACGCGGTTCTTCCGCTCCGGGCCGCAGGGGCGCACGGAGGGCGGGCTGTTCTCCCTCGACGGCGTGCACCCCACGACGATCGGTTACGCGATCATGGCGCAGGAGGTCATCCGGGTGATGCGCACGGCGGGCGTCACGTTCCTCGACCGTCACGGCAGCCGGCGGGCCGACCCGGTCGAGCTCGACTTCGACCGGATCCTGCGCGCGGACACGCTCATCAGCCGGCCCCCGGCGTCGATCACCGCCTCGCTCGGCCTGCTCGGCTGGCTCGACGAGCGGCTGGACTGGGTGACGCGGTTCCTGCCGTTCGTGCACTCGCCGCTGTGATCGGCGGGACTGCGATGAGGCTGCGGCGCCAGGAGCGGTTCGCGGACCGGGCCGAGGCAGGACGTCGCCTCGCCGTCGCGCTGGGGCACCTGCGCGGTGAGGACGCGGTCGTCCTGGGCCTGCCGCGCGGAGGCGTGCCGGTCGCCGCCGAGGTCGCTCGTGCGCTGCGCCTGCCGCTGGACGTGATCGTCGTGCGCAAGCTCGGCTTCCCGTGGCAGCCGGAGCTGGCGATGGGAGCGATCGGCGAGGACGGCTGCGAGGTGCTCGAGCCCGGTGCGAGCGCGATGGCCGGCCCGGACCTCGTCGCGGCGGTGCGGCGCCGCGAGCGGCCCGAGCTCGACGCCCGGCTCCGGCGGCTGCGCGGGGCGCGCGCCCCGGCCGACATCCGCGGCCGCACGGTCGTGATCGTCGACGACGGGATCGCCACCGGGGCGAGCGCGCGGGTCGCCGCGCAGGTCGCCCGGCTCCGCGGCGCGGCCCGGGTCGTGGTGGCCGCCCCGGTGGCGCCGTCCGAGGTCGTCACCGGCCTGAGTGAGGCCGACGAGGTCGTCGTGCTGGCCACGCCCGAGCACTTCGGCGCGGTGGGCCGCTGGTACCGCAGCTTCACGGCGACCTCGGAGGCCGAGGTCGCCGAGATCCTGGCCGCGTCAGGCGACGGGTGAGACCGGCTCCTCGACGGGCACGGCCGGGCGCGCGCCCCGGACGAACAGGGCGACCACGACGGCCAGCGCCGAGATGACGCCGCCGTAGAACAGTGCGGCGTGCACGCCCGAGGCCGTGGCCTCGACGAGCGACGCACCGGACTCGACCTCGTCGACCGAGCGACGCGTCATGACGGTGACGAACAGCGCGGTGCCCGCGGCGCCGGCGACCTGCTGCAGCGTCGAGACGGTGGCGCTGCCGTGCGAGTAGAGGTGGTGCGGCAGCGCGCCGAGCGCCGAGGTGAGCAGCGGCGTGAACATGAGGGCGAGGCCGACGCTCATGACGACGTGGACGGCGACGACGAGTCCCTGGCTCGTCGAGCTGTCGAACATCGACATCGACCACAGCGCGACCGACGTGATGGCGGCGCCGGGCGCGACGAGCGGTCGCGGGCCGTGCTGGTCGAACAGCCGGCCGACGAACGGCGCGAGCAGGCCCATCGTCAGGCCGCCCGGCAGCAGCACCAGGCCGGTCTCCAGCGTCGAGAGGCCGAGCACCGACTGCAGGTAGATCGGCAGCAGGATGAGGGTGCCGAAGAGCGCCATCATGCTGACCGCGACCAGGACGACCGCGATCGTGAAGCTGCGGTGGGCGAACGTGCGCAGGTCCAGCAGGGCGCGCTCCTTGAGCGACAGCTGGCGCACGACGAACAGGACCAGCGCGACGGTGCCGATCACGATGGGGACCCACGGCTGGACCGGGACCTCACCCGCGGCGGCCTCGCCGATGCTGCTCAGCCCGTAGATGAGGCCACCGAAGGCGAGCGCGGACAGCACGACCGAGACCACGTCGACGGGGACGTCGACCGGCTCGGTGACGTTGCGCACCCAGGCGGCTCCCAGCCCGAGGGAGAGCAGCGCGATCGGCATGACGAGCCAGAACATCCAGCGCCAGTCCAGCTGGTCGAGCACGATGCCCGAGATCGTCGGGCCGATCGCGGGCGCGACCGAGATGACGATCGAGACGGTGCCCATCATGCGGCCGCGGCGGTCCGCCGGGACCAGGTTGAGGATCGTCGTGATCAGCAGCGGCATCATGAGCGCCGTGCCGACGGCCTGGACGGCGCGGGCCGCGATGAGGACGCCGAACGCCGGCGCGAGGGCGGCGAGCAGCGTGCCGGCCGTGAACGAGATCATCGCCGCCAGGAAGACGCGGCGCAGCGGGAACCGGGTCAGCAGGAAGCCCGTGATGGGGATGACCACCGCCATCGTCAGCAGGAAGGCCGTCGTGAGCCACTGCGCCGTCGTCGCCGGGACGTCGAACTCGCGCATGAGCTCGGGCAGGGCGACGCTCATGATCGTCTCGTTGAGGATGACGACGAACGCCGAGCCGACGAGCAGCGCGATGAGGCGGCCCGCGCGGTCGGTGCTCGGCGTGGGGGGAGCGTCAGTGGTGGTGGTCACGGTGCGTGACAACGCGGCCGGGCGCGCGCTTGTTCCCACGCGTCACAGTGACCACTCTCACGCGGCGGGGACGGGTTCCTTCCGCGGCAGCGCGAGGCTGCCGACCGCGGCCGCGATCGCCAGCGCGCCGGCCAGGAGCCAGGCCGACGTGTAGTCGCCCGAGGCCGCCCGCAGCGCACCGCTCGCGGCGGCCGCGACGCCGGCGCCGATCATGTGGGCGGCGAAGACCCAGCCGAAGACGACGCCGCCGCGCTCCGCGCCGAACGCGGTCCGGCACAGGATCACGGTGGGCGGGACGGTGGCGACCCAGTCGAGGCCGAACAGCGCGACGATCACGAGCAGGGGCGGCTCGACGCCGGGTGCCAGGACGGCGGGCACGGCGAGCAGGGCCATTCCGCGCAGCGTGTAGTAGGCGGCGAGGAGCAGGCGCGGGTCGAAGCGGTCCGTCAGCCAGCCGGACCCGATCGTCCCGACGATGTCGAAGACGCCCACGACCGCGAGGAGCCCGGCGGCGGTCGTGGCGGGCATGCCGTGGTCGTGCGCGGCGGGCACGAAGTGGCTGCTGATGATGCCGTTCGTGGTCCAGCCGCACACGAAGAACGTGCCCGCCAGCAGCAGGAACGACCGCGTGAGCGCCACCTCCTTGAGGATGACGAGGGCGCTCAGGACGGCACTCCACGCCGACGGGACCTCACCGGCCGTGACGGACTCGTCGGCACCGCCGTACGGCTCGAGCCCCACGTCGCGGGGGTGGTCGCGCAGGACGCCCGCGACGAGCGGCACCAGCGCGACGCACACGACGGCGATCGTGATCGAGGCGGCCTCCCAGCCCCACGTGTCCACGATCGCGGCGAGCAGCGGCAGGAAGATCAGCTGCCCCGTGGCCCACGCGGCACCGAGGAGGCCGACGACGAGGCCGCGGCGCGCGACGAACCAGCGGTTCGCGACGATCGCGCCGAACACGAGCGCGACCGAGCCCGTCGCGACGCCGATGACGACGCCCCACAGGGCGGACAGCTGCCAGGGCGCGGACATCCCGAGGGTGCCGAGGCACCCGGCGGCGATGAGGACGAGCGCGGCGACGGCCGTGCGCCGGACCCCGATCCGCTCCAGCAGAGCGGCCGCGAACGGTGCCGCGATGCCGTAGACGACGAGGTTGACGGAGACGGCGATCGACGTGTCCGTGCGGGTCCAGCCGAGGTCGTCCTCGATCGGCACGAGCAGGACGCCGAGACTCGACCGGAACGCCGCGGACGCCAGCAGCACGAGGAACGTCACGCCGGCGACGGCCCAGGCGCGGTGGACGCGCCGGCGCGGACGCCGCACCAGCTCGGGTCCGGCTCCCGCCGGTGTCCCCATGTCCGTCATCGGTGTCCTCCCACTCGTCCTGCCATCGTGCATCCGCAGGCTAGGCGATGGGGAGGACGGTGTCCGGCGCCCCGGTCAACGGGAGCTCCTGGCGGCTCACGAATCGGCGCTCGGACCCGTCCACGGGATCGGTGAGCTCGAGCTCGCTCGCGAGCAGCTGGAGCGGCCGGGAGAAGTCGTCGACCGACACGTCGGTGACGGTGGGGTAGAGGGGGTCGCCCACGATCGGGCTGCCGAGGCCGGCCAGGTGCAGGCGCAGCTGGTGCGTGCGCCCGGTCGTGGGGGAGAGCCGGTAGACCGCGAGGTCGCCCCGGCGGGACTCCAGCTCGATCCGGGTCTCGGCGTTGACCTCCGCTCCGGGCACGACCTCGGCCCGGGGGGCGCCCCGGTCCTTACGGATGTGGTTCCTGACGACGACCGGCGACTCGAGCGAGGCCTGCCACGGCGCGAGCGCGCGGTAGGTCTTGCGGACCTCGCGGCGTTCGAACAGGCCCTGGTACGCGCCGCGCCAGCGCCGCTCGGTGGCCAGCAGCAGCACGCCGGACGTGACGCGGTCGAGACGGTGCATGGGGGTCAGCTCGGGCAGGCCGAGCTCGGCCCTCAGCCGGACGACGACGCTCTGCACGACGTGACGCCCGCGCGGGATCGTCGACAGGAACGCGGGCTTGTCGACCACGACGATCCGCTCGTCGCGGTGCAGGACGACGAGCCTCCCGGGGACCTCGGGCTCGTCGCGCAGGTCGCGGTGGAACCAGACGAACGTGTGCGGCGTGTACGGATCGTCCGCGCGCACGGGGGAGAGGTCGTCGTAGACGTAGCGCTCGTCCGCCAGCATCCGGCCGACGTCGGCACGCTCGGCCATCCGGTGCTCCAGCCATGCGCGCATCGTCGGCCACGGTGCACCCTGCGGATCACGATCCGGTGTCCGCAGCCACGCCGCGGCGAGCCCGTGGCGGGCGGGCAGCGGGGAACGAGGCGGCACGGGTCGATCCTAGGCGCGAGCCACGTGTCGTCGAGGTGGTGAGCGGGTGACCGGCCTATCCTGCGAGCCATGCCCGACCAAGCGCTGGAGCTCAGCTTCGACTCCCCGTCCGCGGGCGCGGTCGTGGCGCAGTGGGCGGCACTCAAGGCGGCGGGGCTGCCGTCGCAGGCGGACCACAGGTCGATGACGAACGCGCCGCACCTGACCCTCGTCGCCGCCGTCCGCATCGACCCGACCGTGGTGGCCGTCGCCCGCGACGAGATCGCCCCGCTGCTCCCGTCGCGTCTCGGGGTCCGCGGACTCGTGCTGTTCGGCGAGGGTCCGCGCGTGACCATCGCCCACCTCGTCGAGCCCGATCAGGCCCTCGCGGCGGTCGTCGCGCTGCTGCGTCCGCTGGTCCCCGGTGTCCGGCACCCCGTGTGGACACCGCACGTCACCCTGGCCCGGCGCGTCCCGCGGCGCTCCCTGCCCGAGGCCCTCGAGGTCCTGCAGGCGACCGAGACCCCGCGCGAGCTGGTCTGCGACCGGCTCCGCTGGTGGGACCCCGAGCAGGAGCTCATCGAGGACATCGCGACGGCGCGGCCCTAGAGCCGGACGTCCACGACGAAGCGGTCGCCCAGCTCGGCGCGGAGGTCGCGCAGGAGCCGCTCCGTGACCTGCGGGTCCGGGTCGCCCATGCGGTCGGGCTCGGCCTCCCGGGCCCACGCCCGCAGACGCTGTCTGACCCCGTCGGAGAGCATGGGCCAATCGTCGTCGTCGCTGAGGCCGTAGTGCACCCACAGGGGCCACTCGCAGCCGTACTCTCCTTCCAGCCTGACCTCGGTGACCCCGGGCTCGCGGCTCACGGACACCTGCCACGACGCTCCGAGCGCGCGTCGCAGGGCGTCGTCGATCGCTGCGACCCGATCCAGGAACGCGAGCCGGTCGGACTCGTCCGCCCACCCGGCCGTGACGTCCAGCGCGTCGGGGTGCGTCGGGCGGTAGGAGCGCGCCAGCAGTGCCAGAGCGGCCTCGATCGGCGCCTCGGCGGCCTGGCACCCGTCCGGCAGGCCGTCGTGCTCGCTGCCGTCCCGCAGCTGGGTCGAGATGCGCGCGACCGAGGGCACGAGCGGCGGCACATCAGGTCGCTGGGAGTCATCGCCCGGAATGACGCTCGCGTGCCAACGACCGCCCCAACTCGAGTAGTCGGGATGGAACCAGACCCTCACCTCGTCCGGCTGCTCGTACGTGTTGGGCATGCGCCCATGGTGCCCGTTGCGTTCCGCCCGCGTGCGGCATCGCCTCATCAGCACGAATCGCCCACCCCGACCGTCGACGCGGCTAGGGTGCGACGGTGCGTGCAGACCCGGCTCCGGAACCCGAGGGACGAACGATGATGCCTTCGGCCCCGCTCCGGTACCCCAACGCATCATCGTTCGTGCGCGCGCGGTGCCGGGCCGTCGGTGGCCCCCGATGCTGAGCCTGTGGCGTCGGTTGCGTCCCGCTAAGGACAGGCCCACGCGTTCGGTCCTCGCGATGGCGCTGGCGTTCGCGTTGGTGGTCGGGTTCGGGACGTCGTGGGAGCTCATGCGGTCCCATGACGGCCATCGGGAGGCGGCGACGGTGGTCGATCGGCACGAGGTCAGCCCGAACGGCTGCGTGGGCGGATCGCGTGGCGTCGATCCGCGGTGGGACGTGACGTGGCGGTCGGCCGACCCGCCCCAGGGGTTTCCGGTCGAGTTCGTCGAGAGGGGCACCTGCGATGGGTACGAGGTCGGCGAGCGGGTCGAGATCATCCGCGTCGTCGAGGACGGCCGGACGCGCGTCTACAAGGACGTCGTGACCGAGAGGCGGGAATCGCTCGGCCTGGCGGCCTTCACCTTCGCCCTGATCGTGATCGCCGGCCTGCCGCTCGCATGGATCCACTTCAGCGTGCGCCGCTGGTGGGAGCGAAGGCGGACCGCCACGACGACACCCGCGGAAGGGACCGCGAGGTGACTCCGCACGGCGAGGACGACTCGCTCGTGCCCTTCACTCTCGAGGACGTCCTTCACGTCCTCGAGGGCAGGCAGGAGCTCTCGGCAGACGGCTCGGTCGTGACCGTGCGGGACGGCGTGTTCGGTCGCACCTACGAGGTTCACGTGGAAGGCGCGGTGGCGTACCTGTGCACGTTTCTGTCGACGAACCCGGATCGCGTGAAGGCCCGCAGCGACGCCATCTCGTACTTCGACCTCGAGGTCCAGGAGTACAACGCCGGGACGAATCCCGTGGGCGATCCGATCATCATCGACGCGGACGGGCCGCGGCTGACGCACGAGGTGCCGAGCCCCGCCGAGGAGTTCCTCGCGCGGATGGGCGGGCGTCCCCACGAGATCGTCGCGCACGACCCGCGCACCGGCCTCAGGCAGGCGGACGACCCGAGCCAGGACGACCCGTGACACGGACGGACGACTAGCGCAGCACCATCCCGACGGAGTGCGGCGCGCTGTCGACGAAGCCGTGCCGCTCGTAGAGGCGGCGGCCCGGCGGGTCGGCCATGAGGGAGACGTACGCGCCGGGCGGCGCGTCCCGGCGGATGGCGTGCAACAGGTGGGTCAGGACGCGGTCGCCGAGGCCGCGCCGCTGGTGCGCCGGCAGCACCGCCATGTCGACCACGTGGAAGTACCAGCCGCCGTCGCCGAGCACGCGTCCCATCGAGACGGTCTCCCCGCTGGGGGAGTGCACGACGTGACACGCGGCCCATCCGCCCGCGAGCGCCGGCCTCGCCTGCTCGGGCGTCTTCGGCGTCAGCCCTGAAGCCGCTCGCAGGTGCAGGTAGTCGTCCTCGGCCGGCGGTCCCTCGACCAGCTCGTACTCGTCCGTCACCCGGACACCTTGGCACGCCCCCGGGACACGGCGCTTTCCCGCCTCCGGGATAGTTGACGAGGTGGTCACGCCGAACACCTCACCCGAAGCCCCTCGCCTGCCCGCCGCCGTCCTGTGGGACATGGACGGCACCCTCGTCGACACCGAGCCGCTGTGGATCGCAGGCGAGCACCTGCTGGCCGAGCAGCACGGCGCGGTCTGGACCGAGGAGGACTCGCTGAACCTCGTCGGCAGCGACCTGCTCGTCGCCGCGCGCTACATCAAGGGCCGCATCGGCGGCACGATGACGCCCGAGGAGATCGTGGACTTCCTCGGTGGCCGTGTCGCCGCCGCGCTGCGTGAGCAGCAGGAGTGGCAGCCGGGCGTCCGCGACCTCGTCGAGGAGTTCCGCGCCGCCGGCGTCCCGCAGGCGCTGGTGACGATGTCGTACGCCTACATCGCCGAGCCGGTCGTCGAGGCGCTCGGCTTCGACGCCGTCGTCACCGGCGACTCCGTCACGCAGGGCAAGCCGCATCCCGAGCCCTACCTGACCGCCGCCGAGCTGCTCGGCGTGGACCCGGCCGACTGTGTCGCGGTCGAGGACTCCGGCACGGGCGCGGCGTCGGCGAACGCCGCCGGCTGCTTCGTCGTCGCGGTGCCGCACGCCGTCGGAGTCCCCGAGGCGCCCCGCCGTGCCGTCGTGCCCACGCTGGGCGGGCTGAGCGCCGCGGACGTGGCGAAGCTGGCCGGGCTCGCCTGACCTCAGGCCAGCGCGCGGACCGCGGCGGTCACGACCAGGCCCGCGAGGACGCACAGCAGCTCGTGCCGCCCGGCCAGTCGCAGGAGGACGGCGACGGCCACGCCGCCGATCACGCCGGCCTCGGCGTCCGCCCCGGAAGCGCCCACGATCGTCACGACGACGAGGGATGCGAGCAGGCACTGGCCGACGCCGTCGATCAGGTCGCTCGTCCGCTGAGAGGTCGCGTCCGGCTCGAGCAGCACCGGCCCGAGGGCCTTGAGCGCGATGTTCATGAGCGCCAGGAGCGCGACGCCGATCCAGAGCACGGTCACTCACCCCTCCGGCCCCGCAGCAACGCCGGCAGAGCGCCGAGCAGCATCGCGACGCCGACGGGGACCACCCACAGGCTCGCGCACGCGACCGCCGCGCCCGCGGCGATGCGCGGGCGCAGGGCGGGCCGCTGGCGCAGCACGTCGACCAGCAGGACGGCGAAGAAGGCGGGAAAGACCGCGTCGAGCCCCAGCCGATGGGTCAGCTCCAGCGACGGAGCGCCGAGGGCGCCGATCGCCGTGCCGCCGACCCAGACGGGCCACTGCACGAGAGTGGCGGGCACGAGCACGTCCCGCTCGACCGTGCCGTCGGGCCGCTGCGCCGCGGCCCACGAGCCGTCGACGACCAGCTGGGCCTCGACGCCGCGCCGCAGCCGCCCGCCGCGCAACGCCGGGGCGCACGCGGCGGCCATGGGCACGAAGCGCAGGTTCATCAGCGTGGCCGCGCCCAATCCGGCGCCGATCCCGCCGCCGCCCGACAGCGAGGTGACGAAGGCGAACTGCGCGGAGCCCGAGAACGCCAGGGCCGACATCGCGATGGCCAGGGCGGGGTGCAGTCCGGCCTGCACGGCGAACGCGCCGAACGTCACCGCGAGAGCGAAGGCGGCGGCCGCCAACCCGGCGCCGACGGCGAGTCCGCGCCGCCAGCGTTCCCAGATCACCCCCATGGTCTAGCACGATCCGGGCCGTGCGTGGCGCTCGGCCGGCCGGACCGCTCCACCGCCGCGCCCCGCGCCAGTACGTTGTACCCATGAGTGGCTGGCGCCTGGCGCGCATCGCTGGGGCGGACATCATCGTCCGACCGTCCCTGGTCCTGATCGGCATCGTGCTGGTCATCGTGTTCGCGCCCCAGTTCGAGTCCCTCGGCGCCGGCCCGAACCCCTACTTCACGTCCGTCGTCTTCGTCCTGGCGCTGTTCCTCTCGGTGTTCCTGCACGAGCTCGCGCACCTGGCCGCCGCGCGGTGGTTCGGGATGACGGTCCCGTCGGTCGAGCTGCACCTGCTCGGCGGCGAGACCCGCATCGAGGGCGACTCGCGGGACGCGTGGCAGGAGCTGGTGACCTCGATCGTGGGACCGCTGTGCTCGCTCGTCCTGGGCCTCGCCGCCCTGTGGGGAACCCGGGCGACGGACGGCGCCACGCACTCGGTGCTCTGGTCGCTCGGCTTCATCAACGTCCTCATCGCGATCTTCAACATGCTGCCGGGCCTGCCGCTCGACGGCGGGCGCGTCCTGCGGGCCATCGTGTGGGCCGTCACCGGCAGCGAGGCCAAGGGCGTGCGCATCGCGGGATGGATCGGCCGACTCGCCGCACTCGGCCTCGCCGCCCTGGCCGTATCGATGCTGTTCGACGAGGACCGCTTCGCGCTGGGCCGCGCGCTGCTCGTCCTCGCGGTCGCGTTCTTCCTGTGGCAGGGCGCCTCGTACGCGCTGCGGCACGGCGTCGCGATCGCGCGCATCGGGGCGCTCGAGGCCCGCCAGCTGATGCAGCACGAGTCGCCGCCACCGGAGTCCGTCCCGATCTCGGTCAACCTGACCGGCCGTGCGCTGCTCGTCGCGATGGCCGAGAATCCGGCGAATTCCTACGCTCTCGTCGACGACGACGGCCGGGTCGTGGGGACCCTCTTCGCCGCCACCGTGGACCGCGCCTATCGTGAGGCCGGATGAATCACCAGCGCACCGGGCCCTTCGAAGAGGGCGAGTGGATCCGCCTGTCCGACCCCAAGGGCCGCAAGCACAACATCCAGCTCGTCGCCGGCAAGGAGTTCAGCACCAAGAAGGGCCAGATCCGTCACGACGACATCATCGGCCGCCCCGAGGGCATCGTCGTCGAGACGTCGCTGGAGTTCCCGTACCAGGTCTTCCGGCCGCTGCTGTTCGAGTACGTCGTCTCGATGCCACGCGGCGCGGCGATCATCTACCCCAAGGACGCGGCGCAGATCCTCGTCCAGGCCGACATCTTCCCGGGAGCGCGCGTCATCGAGGCGGGCGCCGGCTCGGGCAGCCTGACGTCGTACCTGCTGCGCGCGATCGGTCCCGAGGGGCGCCTCGAGTCGCACGAGCTGCGCGAGGAGTTCGCCGAGACCGCCCGCAAGAACGTCGCCCAGGCGATCGGCGCCATCCCGGACAACTGGGACCTCACGGTCGGCGACCTGCGCGACGCCGCCGACGGTCCCGAGGTCGACCGGATCATCCTCGACATGGTCGACCCGTGGACCTGCATCGACCTCGCGCTCGAGCGGCTCGTCCCCGGCGGCATCGTGTGCGGGTACGTCGCCACGACCACCCAGCTCTCGCGGTTCGTCGAGTCGCTGCGCGCGTCGGCGGGGTTCACCGAGCCGCACGCCTGGGAGACGCTCGTGCGCGACTGGCACCTCGAGGGACTGGCGGTGCGCCCCAACCACAAGATGAACGGGCACACCGCGTTCCTGGTCACGGCACGCCGTCTGGCCCCCGGCCAGCGGCCGATGCCGAAGACGCGTCGCCCCGCCCCGGGCGCCTACGGACCGGACTACACCGGCCCGCGCCCGGCCGACGTGGACTGACCGCAACACGATCGAAACCGACGCGTCTCACGATGCGGTGGTGCACACGGTCGTGACGGGTAGGGTCGAGTCATCACCCTCCAGGAGGTGCACATGAACGGCAATGAGCACACCGACAGGTACGTCGAGGCCCGCCTCGCCGACGTCGAGTCCCGCCTCGCCCACACGGCCGCCCAGAACGAGCGGCTGACCTCCACGCTGCGTGAGGCGCGCGACCAGATCGTGGCCCTCAAGGAGGAGGTGGACCGGCTCGCCCAGCCGCCCACGGGCTTCGGCACCTTCCTGCAGCGCAACGAGGACGACTCGGTCGACGTCATCACCAGCGGCCGCAAGCTGCGCGTGACCGTCAGCCCCGCCGTCGACAAGGACGCGCTGCGCAAGGGCCAGGAGGTCATCCTCAACGAGGCGATGAACGTCGTCGACGCCCTCGACTTCGAGGAGGTCGGCGAGGTCGTCATGCTCAAGGAGCTCATGGCCGACGGCGAGCGCGCGCTCGTCCTGGGCAACGCCGACGAGGAGCGCGTCGTGCGCCTCGCCGACACGCTGGTGGGCGCCAAGCTGCGCGCCGGCGACTCGCTGCTGCTCGACAGCCGCGCCGGCTACGTCTACGAGCGGATCCCGAAGTCCGAGGTCGAGGAGCTCGTCCTCGAGGAGGTCCCGGACATCGACTACACCAGCATCGGCGGCCTCGGCGGCCAGGTGGAGATCATCAAGGACGCCGTCGAGCTGCCGTACCTGCACCCCGAGGTCTTCGTCGAGCACGAGCTCAAGCCGCCGAAGGGCATCCTGCTGTACGGCCCGCCGGGCTGCGGCAAGACGATGATCGCCAAGGCCGTCGCGTCGAGCCTGGCCAAGAAGGTCAGCGAGCGCACGGGGGAGGAGGGCCGCTCCTACTTCCTCAACATCAAGGGCCCCGAGCTGCTGAACAAGTACGTCGGCGAGACCGAGCGGCACATCCGCCTCGTGTTCCAGCGGGCGCGCGAGAAGGCCACCGAGGGCACGCCCGTCATCGTGTTCTTCGACGAGATGGACTCGCTGTTCCGCACGCGCGGCTCGGGCGTCTCGTCCGACGTCGAGAACACGATCGTGCCGCAGTTGCTCAGTGAGATCGACGGCGTCGAGGGCCTCGAGAACGTCCTGGTCATCGGCGCCTCCAACCGCGAGGACATGATCGACCCGGCCATCCTGCGACCCGGCCGGCTCGACGTGAAGATCAAGATCGAGCGGCCGGACGCCGAGGGCGCGCGCGACATCTTCAGCAAGTACCTGACGCCGTCGCTGCCGCTGCACGAGGACGACCTGCGCGAGTGGGGCGGCGACCGCGAGGCGTGCGTCCACGGCATGATCCAGCGCACCGTCGAGCGGATGTACACCGAGAGCGAGGAGAACCAGTTCCTCGAGGTCACGTACGCCGGCGGCGACAAGGAGGTCCTGTACTTCAAGGACTTCAACTCCGGCGCGATGATCCAGAACATCGTCGACCGTGCGAAGAAGATGGCCATCAAGGACTTCCTCGAGCACGGCAGCAAGGGCATCCGCGTCCAGCACATGCTCCAGGCCTGCGTCGACGAGTTCAAGGAGAACGAGGACCTGCCCAACACGACCAACCCCGACGACTGGGCGCGGATCTCGGGCAAGAAGGGCGAGCGCATCGTGTTCATCCGCACCCTCATCACGGGCAAGGGCGGCAACGAGCCCGGCCGGTCGATCGACACCGTCGCGAACACGGGGCAGTACCTCTGACCCTCGAGCTGCGCGTGGTCCGCTACGACCACCCGGACGCCGTGAAGCTGACCGAGCTGGTCCAGGCCGAGTACGTCCGGCGCTACGCCTCGGAGGTGGGCGACGCCTCCCCGATGACCCCCGACGAGTTCGACCACCCCAACGGGATCTTCTTCATCGGCTACGTCGACGAGATCCCGGTCGCCATGGGCGGCTGGCGGCGCGGGGGTCCCCGGGGCCGGACCGACGGCGAGATCAAGCGGATGTTCGTGCTGGACTCGCACCGCGGCCGGGGGTACTCGCGCCAGGTCCTCGAGGAGCTGGAGCGCAGCGCCGCGCGGCAGGGCATCACGCGGCTCGTGCTGGAGACGGGCACCGAGCAGCCCGAGGCGATCAGCCTCTACCGCTCGGCCGGCTATGTCGACGTGGAGCCGTTCGGCTTCTACGCCGAGTACGACGACTCGGTCCACCTCGGCAAGACCCTGTGAACTGTCCGACCCCGGGTGCATCCTGAGGTCACCAGCACACTTCACCGGGAGTCCGACATGGCATTCAACGCGTACGTCTTCTTCAGCGGCGGCACCTGCGCCGAGGCGTTCGAGCACTACCGCGACGTGTTCGGCGGCGAGCTGGCCGTCATGCGCATGAGCGAGGTCCCCCAAGAGGCCCGGATGCCCGGCGCCGAGCCGGACTTCGTCATGCACGCGTCGCTGCGCGTCGGCGACGGCCTGCTCATGGGCTCGGACGACCCGACGGGCGACGGCGGTCCGAAGCAGGGCTTGAGCGTCTCGTACTCGGCGCCGGACGCCGACACGGCGCGGCGCGTGTTCGACGCCCTCGCGCAGGGCGGCGAGGTCACGATGGCGCTCGAGCCCACCTTCTGGTCGGCGGCGTTCGGCATGTGCACCGACCGCTTCGGCGTGCCGTGGATGGTCGACGTCGAGTCGTCCGGGGCCAGCGCGTAGCCCGGGCACCGCTCGCGCGACGACGTAGGGTTGCCAGCGTGAGCGTCCACCGCATCCAGGGGTCCGAGGTCGAGTACGGGATCGCCGTGCAGGGCCAGCCGCAGGCCAACCCGATGGTCGCGGCCACGCACGTCGTCAACGCGTACGCGGCGGCCAACGGGCTGACCCGGCGTGCTCGGTGGGACTACGAGGAGGAGAGCCCGCTGCGCGACGCGCGCGGGTTCGACCTCGGCCGTGACGTCGCGGACCCGTCGCAGCTCACCGACGAGGACATGGGCCTGGCCAACATCATCCTGACGAACGGCGCGCGCCTGTACGTCGACCACGCGCACCCCGAGTACTCCAGTCCCGAGGTCACCGGCCCGCTGGACGTCGTGCGCTGGGAGAAGGCCGGCGAGCACGTCATGCGCCGTGGCGCGGACCTGGCCAACCGGCTGCCCGGCGTCGGGCCGATCGTGCTCTACAAGAACAACGTCGACAACAAGGGCGCCGCCTACGGCTCGCACGAGAACTACCTCATGCGCCGCGACGTGCCGTTCCTGTCGATCGTGCAGCAGCTGACGCCGTTCTTCGTCAGCCGACAGGTCTTCACCGGGTCGGGACGCGTCGGCCAGCGACAGGACGGCAGCGTCCATGCGTTCCAGATCAGCCAGCGCTCGGACTACTTCGAGGTCGAGGTCGGCCTCGAGACCACGCTCAAGCGCCCGATCATCAACACGCGCGACGAGCCGCACGCCGACCCCAAGAAGTACCGCCGGCTGCACGTCATCATCGGCGACGCGAACATGTCCGAGGTCGCGCTGTACCTCAAGCACGGCACCACGTCGCTCGTGCTGGCGATGATCGAGGCCGACGCGCTGCCCGAGCCGCTCGAGCTCGCCGACCCCGTGCGCGCGCTGCACACGATCTCGTACGACCCGACGCTGCGCACGGCCGTGCCGCTCATGGACGGGCGGACCATCACGGCCCTGGAGCTGCAGCAGCACTACCTCGACCACGCGAAGAAGTTCGTCGAGAGCGAGGGCGGCGACGAGCAGACGCGTGACGTCCTGCGCCGCTGGGAGTCGGTCCTGACGCGGCTGGCCGACGATCCGATGGACCTCGTGCGCGAACTCGACTGGGTGGCCAAGCTGGCGCTGCTCGAGCGGTACCGCGAGCGCGACGGCCTGGACTGGGACCACGCCAAGCTGCACCTGGTCGATCTGCAGTACCACGACATCCGTCCCGAGCGCGGGCTCTACCACCGTCTCGTCGCCGGCGGCCGGATGGAGCGGCTGCTCGACGACGAGACGGTGCTCGAGGCGATCACCGAGCCGCCGCACGACACCCGCGCGTACTTCCGCGGGCGCTGCCTGGCTCGGTTCTCCGAGGACATCGCGGCCGCGTCGTGGGACTCGGTGATCTTCGACCTGCCGGGCTTCGACTCGCTGCAGCGCGTCCCGACGATGGAGCCCCTCAAGGGCACCGCCGAGCACGTCGAGGGACTGTTCGGACGCGTCGGGTCCGCCGCAGAGCTCTTCCGCGCCATTACCGGGCGCAACTGACTAGGGTGGTGGACATGGCCGAGCAACAGCACAGGACGACCCGCAAGAGCGACGTCGACGAGGAGCAGGTCGAGACGACCGAGGTCGACGCGGAGCGCAAGGAGAAGCTCGACGACGACGTCGACTCGATCCTCGACGAGATCGACGACGTCCTCGAGGAGAACGCCGAGGAGTTCGTGCGCAGCTTCGTCCAGAAGGGCGGGCAGTGATGCTCGATGGAGGGTTCCGCGCCGTCGGGTCCTCCTCGTTCACCGAGTTCCTCGCCGCCCAGGCTCCCGACCTGCTGCCGAAGGCGTCCGCGTCCGTCCCGCCGGGCCTGGAGGTGACGCACGGCACCACGATCGTCGCCGCCACCTTCGACGGGGGAGTGGTGATGGGCGGCGACCGCCGCGCCACGATGGGCAACGTCATCGCGCAGCGCGACATCCAGAAGGTCTTCCCCACCGACGAGTTCAGCTGCGTCGGCATCGCCGGCACCGCGGGGATCGCGGTCGAGATGACCCGGCTGTTCCAGGTCGAGCTCGAGCACTACGAGAAGATCGAGGGCATCACGCTGTCCACGGACGGCAAGGCCAACCGTCTCGCGGCGCTCATCCGCAACAACCTCGGCCTGGCGATGCAGGGCCTCGCGGTCGTGCCGCTGTTCGCCGCCTACGACCTCGACGCCGGCGTCGGCCGCATCTTCGCCTTCGACGTCACGGGCAACAAGAACGAGGAGCGCACCTTCCACTCGGTCGGCTCGGGCTCGACCTTCGCGCGCGGCTCGCTCAAGAAGCTCTACCGCCACGGCATGACCGAGCAGGAGGCCGTGACGGCCGTCATCCAGGCGCTCTACGACGCCGCGGACGACGACTCCGCCACCGGCGGACCCGACCTGACCCGCCGCATCTTCCCGCTCGTCTCGGTCATCACCGCCGACGGCTACCGAGCCTGGGACGAGTCGGCCACGGCGCAGGTCGCCGACGCCGTCATCGGCGGGCGCATGCAGTCGCCCGACGGCCCGTCCGCCCCGCTGACCTGAGGAGCGTCATGTCCACTCCGTTCTACGTCTCGCCCGAGCAGCTCATGAAGGACCGGGCGGACTTCGCCCGCAAGGGCATCGCCCGAGGCCGTTCGGTGGCCGTCCTGCGCTATGCCGATGGCATCGTCTTCGTCGCCGAGAACCCGTCCCGCGCGCTGCACAAGATCAGCGAGATCTACGACCGCATCGGGTTCGCCGCCGTCGGCCGCTACAACGAGTTCGAGAACCTGCGCATCGCCGGCGTCCGGCTGGCCGACCTGCGGGGCTACTCCTACGACCGCAGCGACGTGACGGGCCGCGGGCTGGCCAACGCGTACGCCCAGACGCTCGGCACGATCTTCTCCAGCGGCGGCGAGAAGCCGTACGAGGTCGAGATCTTCGTGGCCGAGGTCGGCTCGCACGAGGGCCCCGACCAGATCTACCGGCTGATGTACGACGGCTCCGTCGCGGACGTGCCGCAGTACGGCGTCATGGGCGGTCAGAGCGAGCGGATCGAGGAGTACCTCAGCACGCACTTCACGCCCGACCTGCCGCTGGCCGACGCGCTGCGCCTGGCCTCGACGGCCCTGGGCAACGACGCCGATCCGGCTCGCACGATCGCGCCGGGCGACCTCGAGGTGGCCGTGCTGGACCGCACGCGGACGCAGCCGCGCAAGTTCAAGCGGCTCAACCCGTCGCAGGTCGGACAGCTGCTCGGCTGACGGCCCGCCGGCCCGGGCGACCGGACCGGATCCGAGATGCCGTGCGCGTGCGGCAGGCGGGTCTAGGCTGGCCGCATGGACCGGCGGATCTTCGGTATCGAGAACGAGTACGGCGTCACCTGCTCGTTCCATGGGCAGCGCCGCCTGTCGCCGGACGAGGTGGCTCGCTACCTCTTCCGGCGCGTCGTGTCGTGGGGACGCAGCAGCAACGTGTTCCTGCGCAACGGCGCCCGCCTCTACCTCGACGTCGGCAGCCACCCCGAGTACGCCACGCCCGAGTGTGACGACGTCATCGACCTCGTCACGCACGACCGGGCGGGGGAGCGGATCCTCGAGGGCCTCATGCTCGACGCGCAGCAGCGCCTGGCCGAGGACGGGGTCGAGGGCGACATCTACCTGTTCAAGAACAACACCGACTCCGCCGGGAACTCGTACGGCTGCCACGAGAACTACCTCGTGAGCCGCGGCGGCGAGTTCAGCCGGCTCGCGGACGTCCTGATCCCGTTCCTCGTGTCGCGCCAGATCATCGTCGGCGCGGGCAAGGTCCAGCAGACCCCGCGCGGCACGGTCTACAGCGTCAGCCAGCGCGCCGAGCACATCTGGGAGGGCGTCTCCAGCGCCACCACCCGCTCGCGGCCGATCATCAACACGCGCGACGAGCCGCACGCCGACGCCGAGCGGTTCCGCCGCCTGCACGTCATCGTGGGCGACTCGAACATGAGCGAGACCACCACGATGCTCAAGATCGCCACCACCGACCTGGTGCTGCGGATGATCGAGGCTGGCGTCACGATGCGCGACCTCACGCTCGAGAACCCCATCCGGGCGATCCGCGAGATCTCGCACGACATGACGGGGCGCCGCAAGGTCCAGCTGGCCAACGGCCGTGAGCTGTCCGCGCTGGAGATCCAGTACGAGTACTTCACCAAGGCCGCCGAGTTCGTCGACCGCAACGGCCTGCACACGCCCACGACGGACCGGGCGATGGACCTGTGGGAGCGCACCCTCAAGGCGGTCGAGAGCGAGGACCTCAGCCTCGTCGAGCGCGAGATCGACTGGGTCATCAAGTACCGCCTGCTGGACCGGTACCGCCAGCAGCGCGAGCTGCCGTGGTCCGACCCGCGCATCGCCCAGCTCGACTTGGCCTACCACGACATCCGCCGCGACCGTGGCCTGTTCTACCTGCTCGAGAGCAAGGGCAGCGTCGCGCGCGTGACGAAGGACCTCGACGTGTTCACCGCCAAGTCGGTCCCGCCGCAGACGACGCGCGCCCGCCTGCGCGGCGACTTCATCGCCCGCGCGCAGGAGCGCCGCCGCGACTTCACGGTCGACTGGGTCCACCTCAAGCTCAACGACCAGGCCCAGCGGACGGTGCTCTGCAAGGACCCGTTCCGCTCGCAGGACGACCGCGTGCAGCGCCTCATCGACTCCATGTGACCTCTCAGTCGCATCTTGGGATCGGCCGTTAGTGTGGGCACGGCATCGAACCCAGGAGGATCCTCATCGTGCGTCGTACCGCTCTCGTGACCGCTCTGGTCACCGCTTCCTTCGTCCTCACCGGCTGTGGAGGCGGCACCGGACTCGACAACGTCGAGGTCTCCAAGGGCGACACCCCCAAGGTCACCGTCGAGAAGGACTTCGAGACCGAGAAGACCCAGACCCGCGTGGTCAACGACGGCGGCGGCGACGAGGTCGCCGAGGGCGACACGATCAAGATCAACTACATCGCCGTCAACGGCCGCACCGGCAAGGAGTTCGACAACTCCTACAAGAACGAGTCGCCGATGACGCTGACGCTCAACGAGAAGACGGCGCTGCCGGGCTTCTACAAGGGCCTGGTCGGCAAGCAGATCGGCTCGCGCGTCCTCGTGTCCGTCCCGTCGAAGGACGGCGCCTCGCTGCTGCAGAGCGCGGAGTCGCTGGGCCTGGAGAAGGACGACACGATGGTCTTCCTGTTCGACATCGTCAGCAAGGTCCCGAACGAGGCCAAGGGCAAGGCCGTCAAGGCTCCCGCCTGGGCGCCCAAGCTGAGCTACAACGACAAGAAGCAGCCGGCCAAGTTCACCACGACCAAGCAGACCGCGGCGAAGATGCCCAAGACGCGCTCGTACGAGCTCATCAAGGGCACCGGCGACAAGGTCAAGGAGGGCGCCACCGTGAGCGTCCAGTACGTCGGCCAGAAGTACCCCGACGGCGACGTCTTCGACGAGTCCTGGTCCACCGGCCCGCGCCAGCTCTCGCTGGCCAAGGGCGGCGTCATCGACTGCTGGAGCGAGCAGCTGCCCGGCCACACCCTCGGCAGCCGCGTCGTCGTGGCGTGCTCGTCGGACGACGCGTACGGCAAGGACGCCAAGAAGAACCAGCAGCCCGACGGGCCGTTGATCTTCGTCGTCGACCTGCTCGACGCCAGTTAGTCTTTCGTCCATGGCCCAACGGAAGACCGAGAGGTTGATGAACCTCGTCTTCACCCTCCTGGCCACGCAGCAGTACCTGACCAAGGACCAGATCCGCGCGTCGATCGCCGAGTACCGCGAGGACTCCGACGTCGCGTTCGAGCGCAAGTTCGAGCGCGACAAGCAGGAGCTGCGCGACCTGGGCCTGGAGATCGAGACCGGCACCCACGACGCCCTCGGCGGCACCACCGGCTACCGGCTGCTGCGCACCGAGGTCGAGCTGCCGCAGATCGACCTCACGGTCGAGGAGGCCGCCGTCATCGGCCTGGCCGGGCAGCTGTGGGACCACGCCGGCATGGCCGCCGAGACCACGACGGCGCTGGCCAAGCTCAAGGCGATCGGCAACGACTTCGACCCCTCCGTGCTGCGGATGACCGAGGCGCGACTGACGGCGAACGAGCCCACGTTCGACGCGGTCTTCGACGCGACCGGACGCCGCATGCCGATCGCGTTCGAGTACAGCCGTCCCGACGGCGAGACCACGCTGCGCCACCTCGAGCCGTGGAGCATGACGTCGTTCCGCGAGCACTGGTACGTGGGCGGGTTCGACCGCGACCGCGGCGAGCCGCGCCTGTTCCGGCTCTCGCGCATCGTCGGTGACGTCAAGCCCGACGGCGAGCCGGGTGAGTACGAGGTCCCCGCCGACGCCGACCTCAAGCAGGTCGCCCGCGCGCTCTACCCGCCCACGCCCGACGCCTCGGCGGTCCTGCGGATCTCCGCGGGCCGGGCGCAGTCCCTGCGCCGCCACGCGGTCCGCATCGACCGGATCGACGAGGCCACCGACGAGGTCGAGGTCGCCTACGCGATCGAGGCCGACCTCGCCGACGACATCGTGTCCTACGGTCCCGACGTCGTGGTCGTCTCGCCGCGCTCGCTGCGCGACGCCGTGGTGGCGCGCCTGACCACGATCGCGCAGGTGCACGCGTGAACCCGTCCCTCAAGCAGGTCGTGCGGATGCTCGCGATGGTCCCGTACCTGCAGAGCAACCAGGGCATCCCGCTCGTCGAGCTCGCCCGCGAGTTCAAGATCCGTCCCGCCCAGGCCCAGCGCGAGCTGGAGATGATGATGCTCACCGGCTGGGGCGAGTTCCACGGCGAGCTCATCGACTTCGACGTCACCGCGCTGGAGGAGGACGGCGTCGTCCACATCCGCGACGCCGAGTTCATGTCGCGTCCGCTGCGCGTCTCGCGCAGCGAGGCCGCCGCGCTGATGGTGGCGCTGCGCACGCTGCGGCAGTCCGCGGCCGGCGACCAGGCGCAGATCATCGACTCGGCGCTGGCCAAGCTCGCCGAGGCCGCCGGCACCGACGTCGACACGTCGGTGGACGTGCTGCTGCCCGAGGTCGATCCCGCGGTCCAGTCGGCCGTCGCCGAGGCGCTCGCGAGCAAGCGGCAGCTGCACATGGTCTACGCCAACGACACGCGCGACGAGCAGAGCGAGCGCACCGTCGACCCGCACCGCGCGTTCACGCAGGACGGGCACCGCTACCTGTCCGCGTGGTGCCACAAGGTCGAGGCGGACCGGCTGTTCCGGGTCGACCGGATCGTCGCGGCGAACGTCCTGGACGCGCCCGTCACGACCGACGCGGCCTCGCGCACGCGCCTGGAGGACCTGTTCCCGCGCGGCAAGGACCTGCCGACGGTGGTCGTCGACGTCGCGCCCGAGGCCGAGTGGATGGTCGAGCAGTACCGCATGGAGGTGCTGAGCGAGCACCCGGACGGGTCCCTGCGCGCCCGCATGTCCGGCAGCGACGTGTCGTGGCTGCGCCGGATCGTCATGCGCGCCGGCGGCCGCGTGCGCGTGGTCGAGCCGGCGGACTTCGCCGCCGAGGTGAGGGGTTCGGCTCGGGCTGCGCTCGCCGCGTACGATGGAGACGTCCGCGAACAAGGAGCCTGACATGCCCAACCTCGGTGCCACCGAGATCCTCATCATCCTGGGGATCGTCATCCTGCTGTTCGGTGGGCGCAAGCTCCCCGAGCTGGCCCGTGGCTCGGGCCGTGCCCTGCGCATCTTCAAGTCCGAGATCCGCGAGAGCGAGAACGAGGAGAAGCAGGCCGACGCCAAGCGCGCGATCGACCCGGCCGCCCCTGAGCGGCGCGACGACACCACCGCCTGACGGAGGTGGCGCTGGGACTGGGTCGTGGCGGGCGCAAGCCCGGCCCCGGCGGCGAGATGCCGCTGCTCGACCACCTCGCCGAGCTGCGCTCGCGGCTGTTCAAGGCGCTCGCCGCCGTCGCGATCGGCGTCATCGTCGCGTGGTACTTCTACCCGCAGATCCTGGACTGGCTGACCGCTCCCTACGAGCAGGTCAGGCCGGCTCTCGAGGCCGAGGGCATCGACACCGAGCTCATCGTCAGCGGCATCGGCGGCGCCTTCCAGTTCCAGCTGCGCACCAGCATCGTCGCCGGTCTGGTGTTCTCGTCCCCGGTCTGGCTGTGGCAGCTGTGGGCGTTCGTCCTGCCCGCCCTGCACCGGCACGAGAAGCGCGCGGCGGTCCTGCTGACCGCGACGTGCGTCCCGCTGTTCCTCGGGGGCGCGTGGATCGGCTACTGGACGTTCCCGAAGGCGATCGAGCTGCTCGTCGGCTTCGCTCCCGAGGGCTGGACCAATCTGCTCAACGGCGCCGACTACCTCAGCTTCGCCACCCGCATGATCGTGCTGTTCGGCGTCGGTGCGCAGATTCCCGTGGTGGTCGTGGTGCTCAACCGGATTGGCGCCGTCAGCGGCGCCCAGCTGATCCGGGCGCGCCCATGGATCATCATCGCGATCTTCGTCTTCGCCGCCGTCGCGACGCCCACCGTGGACCCCGTGACCTTCCTGTTCCTGGCGATCCCAATGAGCTTCCTGTACCTCGTCGCCGAGATCATCGCGCGTGTCACCGACCGCCGCCGGGGCCGCACCGAGCAGCGCTGGGACGACGACGAGGCCTCGCCGCTCGACGCGCCCGAGGGGCTGAACGACTGATCGTCCGTAGGCTGGAGGCATGTCCACCCCGGCCGAGCAGTACGCCCGCTTCCGCGAGGACCGCAAGCACCCCCACGTGGCGGCCTTCCGCGATCTCTACCCCTTCGGGCTGGACGACTTCCAGCTGCGCGCCTGCAAGGCGCTCGAGGAGGGGCACGGCGTGCTCGTCGCGGCGCCGACCGGATCGGGCAAGACCCTCGTGGGCGAGTTCGCGGTGCACCTGTCGCTCGAGACGAACCGCAAGTGCTTCTACACCACGCCGATCAAGGCGCTGTCGAACCAGAAGTTCAGCGACTTCGCCGAGCGCTACGGCGCCGAGAACGTCGGCCTGCTGACGGGCGACAACACGATCAACGGCGAGGCGCCCATCGTGGTCATGACCACCGAGGTGCTGCGCAACATGATCTACGCGAACTCGCCGACCCTGAAGGGGCTCGGCCACGTCGTCATGGACGAGGTCCACTACCTGGCCGACCGCTTCCGCGGCGCCGTGTGGGAGGAGGTCATCATCGGCCTGCCGCCGTCGGTGTCGGTGGTGTCGCTCTCGGCGACGGTCTCGAACGTCGAGGAGTTCGGCGCCTGGCTCACCGAGGTCCGCGGCGACACCGTCACGATCCTCGAGGAGAAGCGGCCCGTCCCGCTGCACCAGCACGTCCTGGTCGGGCGCAAGATGTTCGACCTGTTCGAGCCCGGCACGACCGAGGTCAACCACACGCTCGAGCAGATGGCCCGCGACGACGCGCAGTGGAACCGCGCCTTCGCCAAGAACCGGTCGCGCCGTCCCGAGAAGGGCGGCCGCCGGCCGCGCAGCCGCCACCGCACGCCGGACCGCATCGACATCGTCATGAAGCTCGAGGCGGAGGGCCTGCTGCCGGCGATCGTGTTCATCTTCAGCCGGGCGGGCTGCGCCTCGGCCGTGGAGCAGTGCCTGGCCGCGCGCCTGAACCTCACGACGCCGGAGGAGCGCGAGGCGATCGAGGCGCACGTCGACGCGGCGTGCGCGCACCTGCCCGACGAGGACCTCGCCGTGCTCGGCTTCCACGAGTTCCGCCAGGGCATCGCCCGCGGCATCGCGGCGCACCACGCGGGCATGCTGCCGACGTTCAAGGAGTGCGTCGAGGACCTGTTCAGCGAGGGCCTGGTCAAGGTCGTGTTCGCGACCGAGACGCTCGCCCTCGGCATCAACATGCCGGCCCGCTCGGTCGTGATCGACCGGCTGACGAAGTGGAACGGCGAGAGCCACGTCGACGTGACGCCGGGGGAGTACACCCAGCTCACCGGCCGCGCCGGACGCCGCGGCATCGACGTCGAGGGACACGGCGTCGTCCTGTGGCAGCCCGGCCTCGACGCCCGCCACGTGGCCGGCCTGGCCTCGACCCGCACGTATCCGCTCAACTCGTCGTTCCGGCCCTCGTACAACATGGCCGTCAACCTCGTGCACCAGGTGGGCCGCGGGCGCGCCCGCCAGCTCCTGGAGCAGTCGTTCGCCCAGTTCCAGGCGGACCGCGCCGTCGTCGGCCTGGCGCGTCAGGTCCGCAAGGCCGACGAGGCGATCGCCGGGTACCGCGAGTCCGCCTCGTGCGAGCTGGGCGACTTCATGGAGTACATGCGCCTGCGCCGTGAGCTCGGCGAGCTCGAGTCCAGCGGGTCCAAGGCGCGCAAGGCCGCCCGGCGCGAGGAGGCCATGGACGCGCTCATGAACCTGCGCCGCGGCGACGTCATCAACGTGCCGGCGGGCAAGTTCTCGGGCCTGGCCGTCGTGCTGGACCCCGACACCGGCAACCGCGAGGGCCCGCGCCCCATGGTGCTGACCGCGAACCGGCACGCGCGCCGGCTGGCGGCGGTGGACTTCCCGACCGCGGTCGAGCCGCTCATGAACATGCGGATCCCCAAGTCGTTCAACCCGCGCGACGCCCAGTCGCGCCGTGACCTGGCGTCCTCGCTGCGGGACCGCGCGGGCCACCTGGCCGAGTACCGCGCGGCGTACCGCGACAGCACGCACGCCGAGGACCCGCGCATCGCGGACCTGCGACGCCGGATGCGCGACCATCCGTGCCACGCGTGCCCCGACCGCGAGTCGCACGCGCGCTGGGCCGAGCGCATGATCCGGCTCGACCGCGAGACCGAGAACACGCGCCGGCGCGTCAAGGAGCGCACCAACAGCGTCGCGCGCCAGTTCGACCGCGTCTGCGAGGTCCTCGACACGCTCGGCTACCTCGCCGGCGACGAGGTCACCGCCGAGGGCAGGCGCCTGCAGCGGATCTACGGCGAGTCCGACCTCGTCGTCAGCGAGTCCCTGCGCAGCGGCATCTGGGAGGGCCTGTCGCCCGCCGAGCTGGCCGCGGTGGCCAGCGGGCTCACGTACGAGGCCCGCAACGCCGAGGACGCGCCCCCGCCGCGCTACCCGACCAAGGCCGTCGCGGACGCGGCGGAGTCGATGGGCCGGCTCTGGCTCGAGCTCGACCAGCTGGAGCGCCAGCACCGGCTGCGCTTCCTGCGCCGCCCGGACTTCGGCTTCGCGCACGCCGTGTGGCTGTGGTGCGAGGGGACCAGCCTCGACATCGTGCTGGGCGCGGCCGAGATGGCCGCGGGCGACTTCGTGCGGGCCATGAAGCAGCTCATCGACACGGTCGCGCAGATCGCCGACGCCGCGGGCGCCGGGCCACTGCGCGACACCGCGCGGCAGGCGCTGGACGAGCTGCGGACGGGCGTGGTGGCCTACTCCAGCGTCACGTCGTGACGCTGGCCAGCAGCCGCTCGACGGGACCGGCCACGTTCCAGCGCTCGCCGAACGCGGCGAGGCCGTCGGCGTCGACGATCCCCGTGACGGGATCGGGCACGTCGAGGTCGGGACGGACCGTGACGACCTCGACCGCCGCGTCGATGTAGTCAGCCGAGTCCAGCAGCGACTGCCGCACGCGCGGCTTCAGCGAGGACGAGGGGTCCTGCGCCGCCGCGCGGATGCCGTCGAGGTCGCGGAACTCGCCCAGCAGGGCGGCCGCCGTCTTGTCGCCGATGCCCTTCACGCCGGGCAGGCCGTCCGAGGCGTCGCCGCGCATGACCGCGAAGTCGACGTACTGGTGCGGCTCGATGCCGTACTTCTCGCGCACCCAGGCGGCGTCCACGACGTCGTGCTTGCCGACACCGCGCGCCGTGTACAGGACGCGGACGTCGCGCTCGTCGTCGACGAGCTGGAACAGGTCGCGGTCGCCGGTGACGACGTCGACGCCGGTGTCCCACCGGTTCACCAGCGTCCCGATCACGTCGTCGGCCTCGGCCTCGGGAGCACCGACCACCGTCGCCCCCGCGAGCGTGAGCGCCTCGGCGATGAGCGGCACCTGCGGGGAGAGCAGGTCGGGCGTCTCCTCGGTGCCGGCGGAGGGATCGGCGACGCGGTGGGTCTTGTAGGTCTCGAGCAGGTCGACGCGCCACTGGGGGCGCCAGTCCTGGTCCCACGCGGCCACGACGGCCTCGGGCTCGTAGCGGCCCTGCAGCGTGGCGAGGAAGTCGAGGATGCCGCGCACGGCGTTGACGGGCGTGCCGTCGTCGGCGCGGATCGAGTCGGGGATGCCGTAGAACGCCCGGAAGTACAGGCTGGCCGTGTCGAGCAGCAGCAGTCGCGAGCTCATGGTGTGGGCTCGCCCTCCTCCGCCTCGTGACGCAGGCGCTGCTGCTCGCGGTAGGCGCGGCGCTGCTCCTCGGCGCGCTCGCGCAGCTGCCGCAGGAACTCCTCGTCGTCCTCGGGGTTCGCCGGGACGTGGCGGCCGGGACGGTCGTACTCGGGAAAGCGCGACGCGGCGACCGAGGCGGACGTGTTGCCCTTGTAGGGCAGGTCGCGGGCGCCGGCGAGCGGGCGGCCGGCGACGAGCCAGGCGACCGAGCCGACGAGCGGCAGCAGGATCACCACGATGAGCCACATCCCCTTGGGGAGGTTGCGGCACGCGTGCTCGTCGGTCGTGATGACGTCGATGAGACAGAAGACCCACAGCGCGAGAACGACCACGCTCCCGACCGACCCGAAGAGGAACATGCCGTCATGATGGCACGACCGGGTCGGTGCGGGAGCGTGGTTCGCTCAGCCTCCGGTGTCAGCGCAGGGCGCCGGCGTGGCCGCGGTGGCCCAGCGCCTTGCCCTTCGCCTTCGCCTTGAGCCCCTGCTTGGCGGCCTTGCGGCTGCCATCGGGGTAGAGGCCCTTCTTCGACAGGGCGAGCGTCGCGACGGCGTAGGCCGCCGCGTCACCCATCTCGTACAGCGCCTGGGCGCTGATGTTCGACATGGTGTCGCACGCCTGGTGGTAGCACGGGTCGTACGCGACGCCCGCTGTGCCGCCGTACAGCTCGACCTGCTCGGGCGTCTTGACGCCCTCCGCGCCCGTGAACAGGCCACCCGCCGGGATGCCCACGGCGATGAACGGACCGTAGTCCGAGCGTCCGTCGAACGCGGTGGGCTCGCTGGCCAGGTTCTTGCGGTCGAAGTAGCCCGTGAAGATCTGCTCGATCTCCGCCGAGCCCGTGGGACCGGCGTCCTCGCCGCCGGGCGTGCCGTCGGCCGAGCCGTCACCGTCGTACACGAAGCGCGCGTAGTTCGGCGAGCCGATCATGTCGAAGTTGAGGTTCGCGTAGATCTGCGACAGCTGCTCCTCGGTGAGCGTGTTCACGTAGTGCTCGGCGCCCAGCAGGCCCAGCTCCTCCGCGCCCCAGAAGGCGAAGCGGACGGGACGCTGGAGCTTGCGGTCCAGCTTGGTGGCCTTGAGCTGCTTGGCGATCTCGAGGATGCCCGCGGAGCCCGAGCCGTTGTCGTTGATGCCGGGGCCCTCGGTGACGCTGTCGAGGTGCGCGCCCACGACGACGACCTGGTCGGGGTTCTTGATCTTCTTGAGGTCCTTGGCCGGCAGGTCGGCGATCACGTTGTAGGTCGTGCGGTTCGGGTCCGACTCGGTCTCGGTGAAGACGGTGCCGGTGGGCGACGCGCTGGCGGCGATCGCCGAGCCGTCCGCGAACGAGACGCCGACGACGGGGATGTCCTTCGGGACGCCGAGCGTGCCGACCACCAGGTCGGTGCGGCCCTCCTGACCCTCGTTCATGACGATCACGGCGTCGTAGCCGGCGGCCGCGGCGTTGTCGGCCTTGACCTCGAAGTTGCACGTTCCGCGCTGGACGAGGGCGATCACGTCGCCCGTCGGGGCGGCGGGGAAGTCGGATGCCTCGCAGCCGGACGTGCTGCTGTTCGGCTCGGCGCCCGGCGGGATCTGCAGGTCGATCGGGACGATCGGCCCCGAGACGTCCCCGCTGCCGGAGTAGGTGAAGGCGCCCGTCTCGTACTCCTCGCCGTTGACGGTGAGGGTGGTCGGGCTGAGCTCCTGGAAGAACGGGAACGTGAACGCCTGCTTCGTGACCTTGTACCCCGCGCCCTGGAGCTGGCGGGAGACGTAGTCGACCGACGCGTCGTGACCCGGCAGGCCGGACGCGCGGTTGCCGCCGTTGCGGTTCGCGATCGTCTGGAACTGGCGGAGGTGCTTGAGGATGTTGTTGACCGTGACGGCCTTGGTCAGCTGCTTGGCCTGACCAGCCGGAGCGGACGGTGCCTGCTTCGCCTCCGCGGGTGACGCGGTCACGAGGCCTGCGGTGAGGACCGCCGCCGAGGCGGCGATGACTGCCTTCTTCATGGATCCCCCGATCCTGGTGTGATCGGCTGCCGGTCTGGCAGCACTACTGGATACGGTCACACAGGATCGTCGTGGACGCTAGATACCCTTGCGCTGTGACCGAACGCCTCGACCGTGCCCGCATCCTCGCCGGACAGCACGGCATTGACGCCCTGCTCGTGACTCCCGGAGCCGACCTGCGCTACCTCACCGGGTACGCCGCCAAGCCGCTCGAGCGGCTGACGTGCCTCGTCGTGACGCAGCTGGGCTGCCACCTCGTCGTGCCGGCGCTCGAGCGCGCCGCCGCGGAGGCGTCCGGGGTCGAGGTCCCGATCGTCACCTTCGGCGAGACCGACGACCCCTACGCCGTCGTGGCCGACCTCGTCGGGCGCGCCGACGTGGTCGCGGTGGACGACCAGATGTGGGCGTCGCGCGTCTTCGCCCTGCAGGAGGCGTTCCCCGAGACCGGCTTCGTGCTGGGCGGCCAGCTGGTCTCCGACCTGCGCACCGTCAAGGAGGACTCCGAGGTCGAGGCCCTGCGCGAGGCGGGCGCGGCGATCGACCGCGTGCACGCCCGCATGGGGGAGTGGCTGCGTCCCGGCCGCACCGAGCGCGAGGTCGGCGCGGACATCGCCGCGGCCATCCTCGCCGAGGGTCACGAGCAGGTCGACTTCGTGATCGTCGGGTCCGGGCCCAACGGCGCGTCGCCGCACCACGAGGTCTCCGACCGGGTCATCAACGCCGGTGAGCCGGTCGTCGTCGACATCGGCGGCACCACGGCGAAGGGCTACTGCTCGGACTCGACGCGCAACTACGTCGTGGGCGGCGAGCCCGACCCGGGCTACCTCGCCATGCTGACGGTCCTGCAGCAGGCCCAGCAGGCGCAGCGCGAGCACGCCCGTCCCGGTGTCACGGCCGAGTCCGTCGACGCCGTCGGGCGCCGCATCATCGCGGACGCCGGCTACGGCGAGCTGTTCATCCACCGCACGGGCCACGGCATCGGCCAGGAGACGCACGAGGAGCCCTACATCGTCGAGGGCAACACGCTCGAGCTCGAGCCGGGCATGGCGTTCTCGATCGAGCCGGGCATCTACGTCGAGGGCCAGTGGGGCGCGCGCATCGAGGACATCGTCGTGTGCACCGAGGACGGCATCGAGGTGCTGAACAACCAGCCTCGCGATCTCGTGCGCCTGTGAGACGACTGCTCGCGGCGGCGCTGCTGGGCGTCGCGTCCGCCGCGGCGTTCGAGCCGCTCGCGGTGCCCGGCCTCATGGTGCTGGCCGTCGCGGGCCACTTCGCGCTCGCCCGCAGCCTGCGCGACGCGCCCGTCCGCTCGGTCCTGCTGACCGGCCTGGTCTTCGGGCTGGCGTTCATGGGGCCGCTCATCTGGTGGATGAACGCCGTCGACCCGTGGGCCTGGGTGGCGCTGGTCGCCGTCGAGGCGCTCTTCCTGTCCGTCATCACCCTGCTGATGCGGGCGACGGTGCAGGCGCCCTGGTGGCCCTTGTGGGCCGCCGCCCTGTGGACCTCGGGCGAGCAGGTGCGCGGGGCCTTCCCCTTGAGTGGCTTCCCGTGGGGCCGCCTGGCGCACACCGCGATCGACACGCCGTTCGAGGGCTGGGTGCGCCTCGTCGCGATGCCCGCCACGTCGTTCCTCATGGCGCTCGCGGCGGCGCTGCTCGTCGTCGCCGTCACGGACCGGCGCCTCGTGGCGCTGGCGGCCGCGGTCGCCGTCCCGCTCGTCGGGATGCTGCTGCCCACGGGGATCGCCGACGGGGCGGGGATGCGCAGCGTCGCGGTCGTGCAGGGCAACACGCCCGGCCCGTTCCTGCAGTGGCCGCGCGCGGCGATCTTCCGGCTCCACGTGGCCGCCACCGAGCGGATCGACCGGCCCGTCGACCTCGTGCTGTGGCCCGAGAACGGCTCGGACCTCGACGTCTTCGACAACGCCTACGCGCGCGACGAGGTCACCGACCTGTCCCGGCGCCTGGGCGCGCCGATCCTGGTCGGGGCGATCCTCAACGGCCCCACCGACGACTCGGCCTACAACGCCTCGGTGCGCGTGGACGAGAACGGGCCGCACGAGGACGTCTACCTCAAGCAGAACATCGTGCCGTACGGCGAGTACGTGCCGTTCCGCCAGCAGCTCGGGCCCATCGTGCCGCGCTTCGACCGCGACATCCCGCGCGACATCCTCGCGGGCGACGAGCCCGGCGCGATGAAGGTCGCGGGCACCACGGTCGGGCTGACGATCTGCTGGGACATCGCCTACGACGGGGCCGTGCACGGCGCCGTCGACCAGGGCGCCGAGCTGCTGGCGGTGCAGACCAGCAACGCGAGCTTCATGGACTTCGGCCGCGGGGTCCAGCCGCAGCAGCAGTGGGCGATCTCGCGGCTGCGCGCGATCGAGACGGGGCGGTGGGTGACGGTCGCGTCGACCAACGGGATCTCCGGCGTCGTGGACCCCACGGGCCACGTCGTGGCACGAGCTGCCGAGAAGACGCCCGAGACGCTCGTGGAGGACGTACAACTGGCACAAGGGACCACGCCGGCCACGCGATACGGCGACTGGCTCACTCTGGTGATCCACGTCATGTCCGTGGCAGGATGGGTCCTCGGTAAACGCCGGTTACGAACGGAGCGACGATGAAGGCCTTGGTCATCATCCCGACCTACAACGAGGCTGACAACGTCAGCTGGATCTGCGAGAGCGTCCTGCAGCAGCAGCCCGAGGTCGAGATCCTCGTCGCCGACGACAACTCGCCCGACGGCACCGGCGAGATCGCCGACAAGCTGGCCGAGCGCGACCCCCGCATCCACGTCCTGCACCGTCAGGGCAAGGAGGGCCTGGGCGCGGCGTACCGTGCCGGCTTCGCGTGGGGACTGGCCCGCGACTACGACGTCCTGGTCGAGATGGACGCCGACGGCTCGCACCGCCCCGAGGACCTGGGGCGGCTGCTGGACTCGGCTCGCGCGGGCGTGCCGCTGACCCTGGGGTCCCGCTGGGTGCCCGGCGGCAAGGTCGTCAACTGGCCCAAGCGCCGCGAGGCGCTGTCGCGTGCGGCCTCGCTCTACGCGCGGCTCATGCTGGACCTCGGCGTGAAGGATGCCACCGCCGGCTTCCGGGCGTTCCGGCGTGAGACGCTCGAGGCGATCGACCTCGACGCGGTCGAGTCGCAGGGCTACTGCTTCCAGATCGACATGACGCGCCAGACCCGCCTGGCCGGACTCGAGGTCGCCGAGGTGCCCGTGACGTTCGTCGAGCGGGTTCACGGCCAGTCGAAGATGAGCTTCGCCATCGTGAAAGAGGCCCTCACACGGGTCACCGTGTGGGGCCTCCAGCGGATGAATCCCGTCAGGCGCTGACGGACTTCCTCCGTGACTTGCGGTGCAGGTGCGGCGGGCCGATCTCGCCACCGCGCAGCATCTCCAGCCGCTCGGTCAGGATCTCCTCGAGCTCGGCCTCCGATCGACGCTCCAGCAGCATGTCCCAGTGCGTGCGGACGGGCTTCTCGTCCTTGGCCTCCGGCTCGGCGCCGCCGACGCGGCGTCCCATCTGACCCGTCTTGGGGTCCTCCCACTCGGCGGGCACCTCGGCCTCGTCCGACATGGTGACGGTGAAGGTGTGGCCGTCGGCGCACACGTACTCGATCTGCTGGCGAGGCGCCATCTCGACACCGCGCTCGTCCTCGAAGCTCTGGGCTCCCAGCCGCGCTCCGCGCAAGGCTCGTTCTGCCATGTTCGGTCCCCCTTCTGAAGGTCTCCGTCCTGTCCAACGTACGACAGATGCGTGAGATTCCCCTGAGAGGAAAAGTTTCGCCGAGTCAAGGGGTGAGCGCACGCGCACGGTCCTCGACGTGCGCCGGGACTCGCAGCAGCAGGACGAGGCCGGTGGCCAGGACGACCATGATGCCGGCGATGCCCCACCGGTCGGTGTCCTCGCCGAACAGCAGGTTGCCCGCCCAGATCGAGAGGGCGAAGAACAACGGGGCCATGAACGACACGGCCCGTCCCGTCATGGCGTACAGGCCGAAGTTCTGTCCCTCGCGACCGGGTGCCGTGATGCGCGTGAGGTACGTCCGCGCGGCCGACTGCGCGGGCCCGACGAACAGGCACAGGCCGAGGCCGAAGATCCAGAACATGGTGGGGCCGGAGACGAACAGCAGGACCGCCCCGAAGACGAGCATGGACGTGAGCGAGAACACGATCACGGCCCGCGGGCCGATGCGGTCGTCCCAGCGTCCGGCGAGCAGCGCGCCGGCGGCGGAGATCACGTTCGCGGCGATGCCGAAGAGGATGACGTCATCCTTCGTGATCTCGTACACGGAGACGGCCAGGACGGCGCCGTAGGCGAAGACGCCGGCGAGCCCGTCGCGGAAGAACGCGCTCGCGATGAGGAACTTGAGCGTGCCGCGGTCCTCGCGCCACATCGCGCGGATGTCGTTCCAGATGCCCCGGTAGGAGTCCAGCAGCCCCGCCCTGGGCGCGACGTCGTTGGCGGAGGCCGGCAGCTCGGGGACCTTGCGGAACAGCGGGATCGCGAACAGCAGGAACCACACCGCCGCGACGAGCGCGATGAGCCGGATGTTGAGGCCGTTCTCGGAGGGGACGCCCAGCAGGCCGCGGGTGTCGCCGTCGCCGGTGACGAAGCCGAAGTAGCAGATCAGCAGCAGCACGATGCCGCCGAAGTAGCCCATCGCCCAGCCGAACCCGGAGACCAGGCCGACGTTGTCGGGGGTGGAAACCTGCCGCAGCATCGCGAAGTAGGGGACCTGCGTGAGCTCGAAGATGACCGATCCCGCCGCCATGAGCACGAGCCCGAGCCACAGGAAGTGCCAGTCGTTCTCGACGAAGAACAGGGAGGCCGTGATCGCCACGACCGCCATCGTGAGCCACAGCAGGCTGCTCTTGCGCCGCCCGTCGGCGTCGGTGCGGCGGCCCAGCGCTGGGGCGAGCAGCGCGATGAGGACTGCGCCGGCCGCGCTCGACAGCCCGAGCCACGTGGCCGCGCGGAACGGGCCCGGGACGTCGTCGCCGACGGCGTCGACGAGGTACACCGAGAAGATGAACGTCACGATGACGGCGTTGTAGGCGGCCGAGCCCCAGTCCCACAGGCCCCAGGCCACGACACGGCCCCGGTCGGTGCGGGTGGCGACGACGTCGTCGGTCATGCGGGTTCCTTCCACTGGCCGCGCTGGAGCAGCACGTCCTTGAGCAGGTCGGTGCGGTCGGTCATGATGCCGTCCACGCCGAGGTCGGCCAGCCGGGTCATCTCGGCCGGGTCGTCGACGGTCCACACGTGCACGAGCTTGCCCGCGCGATGGACTCGTCTCAGGAATCCGGGCGTCATGACCGGCGCGCGGCCGTGCCGCACCGGCACCTGGAAGATCAGCGGCGCGGCCGGCACGCGCCGGGTGAGCACCAGCTGCGCCACCTCGCGCGAGGAGGCCGAGGTGACGACCCGGGGGAGCCGGGCGCGCATGCGGACGAGGCGCCGGTGCGAGAACGACGCCAGGCAGATGCGGTCGAGGATGCCGAGCCGCTCGACGAGGTCGCACGTGGCGTCGACGGAGTCGTCGGCCTTGACGTCGATGTTCCAACGCGCCTCCGGCAGCGCGTGGACGAGGTCCTCGAGGCGCACGATCGGCTCGCGGTCGCCGAGCAGGGCCCGGTCGATCTCGGCCGAGTCCAGGTCGGCGATCGCGGTGTCCCGGCCCAGCAGCCGGCCCAGCCGCTCGTCGTGGCACGCGTAGACGACGCCGTCGCGGCTGCACCGCACGTCGGTCTCCATGTACCGGTAGCCCAGCTCGTAGGCGTGCGTGAACGCGGCGAGCGAGTTCTCGATCCCGAGATTGGCGTCGACCTTGGCGCCACCCCGGTGGGCGAACGCGATCGGCGGGGCCGGCTCGAGGTACGGCGGTGTCCTCACGCGACCAACCTAGGCCACGAGCCGGCTCCGGACCGTCAGATGTCGCGGAAGGTCTCGATCTCGGCGCCGAGCGCGTTCAGGCGCAGCGCGAGGTCCTCGTAGCCGCGGTTGATGACGTAGACGCTGCGCAGCACCGACGTGCCCTTGGCGGCCAGCATCGCGATGAGGATGACCACGGCGGGGCGCAGGGCCGGCGGGCAGACCAGCTCGGTGCCGCTCCAGTGCGTCGGTCCCTCGATCAGCACGCGGTGCGGGTCGAGCAGCTTGACCTGCGCGCCGAGCTTGTTGAGCTCGGTCAGGTAGATCGCGCGGTTCTCGTAGACCCAGTCGTGCAGCATCGTCTGGCCCTCGGCCGTCGCGGCGATGACCGCGAAGAACGGCAGGTTGTCGATGTTGAGGCCGGGGAACGGCATCGGGTGGATCTTGTCGATCGGGGCCTTGAGCTTCGACGGATGCGTCGTGATGTCGACCAGGCGCGTGTGCCCGTTCTCGGCGAGGTACTCCGCCGAGCGGTCGTAGCGGAAGCCCATCTCCTCGAGCAGGGCCAGCTCGATCTCCATGAACTCGATCGGCACGCGGCGCACGGTGATCTGCGAGCTCGTGACGATCGCGGCGGTGATGAGGCTCATGGCCTCGATCGGGTCCTCGCTGGGCGCGTAGTCCACGTCGCCGCGGATGTCGCGCTTGCCCGTGACGCGCAGCGTGGTGGTGCCGATGCCCTCGATCCGGACGCCGAGCTTCTCCAGGAAGAAGCACAGGTCCTGGACCATGTAGTTCGGGCTGGCGTTCCGGATGACCGTGACGCCGTCGTGGCGCGCGGCCGCGAGCAGGGCGTTCTCGGTGACGGTGTCGCCGCGCTCGGTGAGCACGATCGGGCGCTCGGGAGCGACGCCGCGGGCGGCCGAGGCGTGGTAGCTGCCGTCCGTGGCGAGCACCTTGAGGCCGAAGGGGCGCAGGGCCGTCATGTGCGGCTCGACGGTGCGGGTGCCGAGGTCGCAGCCGCCGGCGTAGGGCAGCTCGAACTCCTCGACGCGGTGCATGAGCGGACCGAGGAACATGATGATGCTGCGCGTGCGGCGGGCGGCCGCGGCGTCCATGGCGCGCAGGTCGAGGTCCTCGGGGACGACGAGCTCGAGGTCGTTCTGGTCGTTGAGCCACGTCGTCTTGACGCCGATGGACTCGAGCACCTCGAGCAGGCGGTTGACCTCCTCGATGCGCGCGACCTTGCGCAGGACCGTGGTGCCGGTGTTCAGCAGGGCGGCGCACAGCAGCGCGACGCCGGCGTTCTTGCTGGACTTCACGTCGATGCTGCCCGAGAGCGTGGTGCCGCCCTTGACGCGCAGGTGGCTGGGACCGGTGGTGGTGCCGACGCTGACGAGCTCGGAGTCCAGGGCGGATCCGATGCGCGCGAGCATGTCGAGGGTCAGGTTCTGCTGGCCCTTCTCGATGCGGTTGACGGCGCTCTGGCTGGTGCGGAGCTCGGCCGCGAGCTGGGCCTGGGTGAGGCCCGAGTGCTGGCGTGCGTCCCGGATCAGGGTGCCGATCCGGGCGAGGTAGTTGTCGCTCTCAGTCATTCGCCCAGCGTATCTCAGATGTGAGATAAACCAAGGCGACGTCAGTGTGACGTGAGGGCGTCCGTCTGGCCCAGGCGCTGCAGGTCCGGCACCCCGCCGTGGTTCTCGACGTGCGTCCAGTAGATGCCGTACGCGACGTCGGCCACCGTGCAGTCGTGGATCGGGAAGGCCGTCCGTGGGGCGACCGAGCGCACGAAGTCGACCGTCTCGCTGACCTTCGCCCACGGCGCCGACAGCGGGAACGCCAGGATGTCGACGCCCTCCGGCCGGTACTCGTACGTGTCGCCGGGATGGAAGAACGTGGGCTCGCCCTCGGCGCTCACCAGGACGCCGACGTTGCCGACGCGGGGGAGGGCCGGAACGATCTCGGCGTGGCGGGAGCCGACCCCGGTCAGGGTCAGCGCCCCGATGGCGAACGTCACACCGTCGCCGGTCGCCTCCCAGCCCTCGAGCGTCTCGGCCGTCTCGGGCTCGGCCAGCAGCCGCGCCTGCGGGTTGGCCGCGACGAGCGCGTCGATGCGGTCGCGGTCGAGGTGGTCGGGGTGCTGGTGGGTCACGACGATCGCGTCGAGTCCCGTGAGCTCGAACGCCGAGGCGCTGAACACGCCCGGATCGAGCAGCACGCGGGATCCGGCGGCCTCGACGAGCACGGCGGCGTGGCCGTGACGAGTGACGTCCATGGTCGCCATCGTGCCACGATGGGGCCATGGACGAGCGCGAGATCCTGACGTGGGAGACCTACGGCGCGGCCGTCCGCGAGCTGGCCCAGGCCGTCGCGGACTCGGGCTTCGTCCCCGACATCGTGCTCGGCATCGCCCGCGGCGGCCTCGTTCCGGCCGGCTCGGTGGCGTACGCGCTGGACTGCAAGAGCCTGTTCACGATGAACGTCGAGTTCTACACCGGCGTCGGCACGACACGCGAGGAGCCGACGCTGCTGCCGCCGTTCCTGGACCTGAACGAGCTCCGGGACGCGTCCGTCCTCGTCGTCGACGACGTGGCGGACAGCGGCAGGACGCTGGAGCTCGTGGCGCGGGTGTGCGACGAGCACGCCGGGACGGTCCGTACGGCGGTCATCTACGAGAAGCCGCGGTCCGTCATCACGCCCGACTACGCGTGGAAGCGAACGGACCTGTGGATCAACTTCCCGTGGTCGAGCGAGCCCGTCATCACCCCGCGCACGGGCGTGCAGGACGCCTGATGTCCGCCGGCCGCGTCGCGGCGACGATGCCCGACGTGGCCGCCGCCATGGACGTTCCGGGGGCCGCGTGGGCCGTCGTCTCCGGCGAGCGCCAGGTCGTCACGCTCGGCGCCACCGGCCCCGTGCGGCGAGACACGATCTTCCGGATCGCCTCGATCACGAAGCCGATCGTGGCGGTCCTCGCCCTGGCCCTGGTGGAGGACGGGGTGCTCGCGCTCGACGCGCCGGTCGACCGGTGGCTGCCGGAGCTGTCCGGCCGCCGCGTGCTGCGGGCGCGCGACGGCGCGTTGGAGGACACGGTCCCGGCCGGGCGGCCGACGTCGCTGCGCGACCTGCTCCAGATGGGACTCGGGATCGGCTGGGACATGGTCACGCCGGGTGAGGCGCCGTGGCCCTCGGCCGTGTCCCGCAGCGACATCGTCTCGACGTGGACGTCGCCGGTCGTGCGGCCCGACCGCTGGGCCGAGCTCGCGGGCGCGCTGCCGATGGCGCACCAGCCGGGGGAGGGCTGGCTGTACCAGTTCTCCTTCGACGCCGTCTCGGTCCTGATCGAGCGAGCCACCCGGCGCCGGCTCGACCTCGTGCTCCGCGAGCGGCTGCTCGACCGCCTGGACATGCACGAGACCGGGTACAGCGTCGGCATCCGGGATGTCGACCGCGTCTCGTCGGCGCTCTTCCCCAACCGCGCGGGCCGTTTCGTCGAGGTGGCGCCGTGGGGCGACCCGCGGCTCATGACCGTGCCGGTGTTCCGCGGCGGCGCGACGGGCCTGCTGTCCACGGTCGCCGACCTCGCCCGGTTCGTGCAGATGCTGGTGCGCGAGGGACGCGGACCACGCGGCCGGGTGATCTCGCCGGCCTCGGTCGCGCTGTTGCGGACCGACTGGCTGACGGGTGCGGCCGACGCCATGGCGCACGAGTTCCTCGAGCCCTCGATGGGGTGGGGCCTGGGCTTCGGCGTCGACCGCGAGGCCCGGTACCCCGGATCGCACCCCGGGCGGTTCGGCTGGGACGGCGGCACGGGCACGAGCCTGTGGGTCGACCCCGCGTCGGGCGTCGGCGGCGTGCTGCTGACGCGGCAGGGGCTGGGCTCGCCCCAGCCGCCGGCGTACCTCGACGCCTTCTGGACCGCGGTCCACGCGCCGTGACACGCCCCGGATCGAACGAACGTTCGATCAAAGGGCGTACAGTGCTGTCATGTGGTTCCAAGGATCATTGCTGGACGGTGACGCGGGGGTGCGCGTCGGTCCGCTGACGGGGGTCGAGCGGCACGAGCTGACGCGGGGCGCGTGGGTCGACACGCTGCCCGGCTGGATCAGCGGCGCGGACGAGCTGTTCGAGACGCTGCAGAGCGAGGTGCCCTGGCGTGGTGAGCGCCGCGAGATGTACGACCGCGTCGTCGACGTGCCACGGCTGCTGTGCTTCTACGGACAGGGCCGGCCGCTGCCGCACCCGGCGCTGGAGCAGGCCCGGGAGGCGCTCTCGCAGCACTACGCGGACGAGCTCGGCGAGCCGTTCGTGACGGCGGGGCTGTGCTACTACCGCGACGGGAACGACTCGGTCGCGTGGCACGGCGACCGCATCGGCCGCAGCCGCACCGAGGACACGATGGTGGCGATCGTCTCGCTGGGGGAGCACCGCCGGCTCAGCCTGCGCCCCGCCGGCGGCGGACCCCAGACGGGCTTCAGCCTCGGCCACGGCGACCTGTCGGTCATGGGCGGCAGCTGCCAGCGCACGTGGGAGCACGCGATCCTCAAGACCGCCAAGGCGGTCGGCCCGAGGATCAGCGTGCAGTTCCGCGTCGCCGGCGTTCGGTGAGCACCCTCAGCGCGTCGGTCGACCACAGCGCCCACAGCACGAGGACGGGCTGGAAGAACAGCCGCAGGAACCGCGCGCGGTCGGTGTCGAGGCCGAAGCCGTCCGCGTGGTTGAGGTGCTGGGCGACGTTCCCGGGGAAGACGGCCACGAAGAACGCCGCGACGACGAGCCCGACGACTCGCCGGTGGCGCGGCAGGGCCATGAGCGCCGCACCCAGGGCGATCTCGACGATCCCGGACACCACGACGGTGACGTCCTCGTCGATCGGGATGCTCCGCGGCACCTGCGCCTGGAACTCCTGGCGGGCGAACGTCAGGTGGCTGACGCCGGCGAAGGCGAGCACGGCTCCGAGCAGCAGCCTGGCGACGGTCCTCATGGCGACGACGCTAGGTCACCGGGAGTCGATCCGCTCGTAGAGCACGTGGTCCTGCCAGTCGCCGCCGACGCGCAGGTAGTCCCGCGCGACCCCGAAGCTGCGGAACCCGTTGCGCTCGAGGACGCGCTGGCTCGCCTCGTTGTCGAGCCGGGTCGCGGCCTCGATCCGGTGCAGCCCGAGGCGGCCGAAGGCGAGGGTCACGATCTCGTCCACGGCGCGGGTCGCCAGGCCGCGGCCCTGCGCCCGGGCGTCGAGGTAGTAGCCCAGCACGCCGCGACGCGCCGGGCCCAGGGCGATCTCGTTCAGGTTCACCCGGCCGACGACGTCGTCGCCGTCGAGGATCACGCGCGGGAACGACAGGCCCTCGGCGTGACGGCGCAGTGCGTCCTGGATGATCGCGCGCTGTCCCTTCGGGGTGAAGTACGCCGGTGGGCGCTGAGGCTCGATGGCGGCCATCGCGTCGCGGTTGCGGTGCAGGACGTCCGCGAGCGCCTCGGCGTCGGTCGCGGCGACGAGGCGGGTCACGGGCATGCGCCCAGTGTGACAGTCGCGTGACCCTTGGTGGGGTCATTGACGACGATGGCATATCGCGTTTCGATAACATCGAGATTCGATATGGATGGAGTTCGTCATGAAGGCACCCTTCGGCACCGCCACGAGGTCGGACGTCTGGCTGACCCTCGCACTCGCGCTGGTGGGCATCATCGCGACGCTCTGGGACGCGATCGCCCGCCTCGCGGAGGTCCTGCCGAACCAGGACGTGCCGGTGGACGTGCAGGTCACGGCGTCCTCGCAGACGCTCGCCATCGAGGGCGTCGGCCGGGCGGTCCCGGCCGAGGTCGACCGCTTCACCGTCCACGTCTCGGACCTGCCGCCGGGCACGTACATCGCTGCGATCGCCGCGGCGGTGGTGCCCGCCGCCGCCGTGATCACCGTCCTGGTGTGCCTGGCCTGGCTGCTGCGCAACATCGGCGCGGGGCACTACTTCAGCCGCCGCAACACCCGACTGGTCACGACCGCCGCGCTCGCGACGGTCGTGGGGTGGCTGCTGACGGCGGTCGCGAGCACGGCGGCCGGCAACGGCGCCCTCGCGCTGCTGAGCGAGGACCCCGACGCCGGCTTCCGGATCACCGTGAGCATCTCGTTCCTGTACCTGTTCGCCGCCATGGTCGCCGGCTGCGTGGCCGCCGCCTTCCACACGGGCGAGCGGATGCAGCGCGACAGCGACGGCCTGGTCTGATGCCACCGGAGGACGAGGCCCACCGGGTCCACTGCCGGCTCGACGAGCTGCTCGCCGAGCGCGGGATGACCCTCACGCGGCTGGCCGAGCTCGTGGGCGTCACCGTCGTCAACCTCTCGGTCCTGAAGAACGACCGGGCGAAGGCGATCCGGTTCACGACGCTCACCGCGATCTGCGATGCGCTGGGGTGCGAGGTGGGCGACCTTCTCGTCGTGACGGAATGAAACCGGCGCGCGGACGTTGACCCGAGTGTGAAGAACATCGGCTTCCTGTCCTTCGGCCACTGGTCCGACTCTCCCCACTCGGGGACGCGCTCGGCCTCCGACGCGCTGCTGCAGTCGATCGACCTGGCGGTGGCGGCCGAGGAGCTCGGCGCCGACGGCGCGTACTTCCGCGTCCACCACTTCGCCCGCCAGCTCGCCTCGCCGTTCCCGCTGCTGGCCGCGATCGGCGCGCGCACCTCGCGCATCGAGATCGGCACGGGCGTCATCGACATGCGGTACGAGAACCCGCTGTACTTCGCCGAGGACGCCGGCGCGGCCGACCTGATCTCCGGTGGCCGGCTCCAGCTCGGCATCAGCCGGGGATCACCGGAGCAGGTCGTCGACGGCTTCCGCTACTTCGGGTACGTGCCGCCGGAGGGACAGAGCGACGCCGACATGGCGCGCCAGCACACCGAGGTCCTGCTGCAGGTCCTCGAGGGGAAGGGCTTCGCGCAGCCCAACCCGCGCCCGATGTTCCCGAACCCGCCGGGCCTGCTGCGCGTCGAGCCCCACTCGCCCGGCCTGCGCGACCGACTCTGGTGGGGCGCCGGCTCGCGCGCCACCGCCGAGTGGACCGCCCGACTGGGCCTCAACCTGATGAGCTCGACGCTGCTCACCGAGGACACCGGCGTGCCGTTCCACGAGCTGCAGGCCGAGCAGATCCAGCGCTTCCGCGACGCGTGGAAGGAGGCCGGCCACGAGCGCGAGCCGCGCGTGTCCGTGAGCCGCAGCATCATGCCCCTCGTGAGCGACCTCGACCGGGCGTACTTCGGCCACGAGTCCCGCAGCACCGACCAGGTCGGCTTCCTCGAGGGCGGGGCGGCGCGCTTCGGCCGGACCTACGCCGCCGAGCCCGACGTGCTGGTCAAGGAGCTGACCGAGGACTCGGCGATCGCCGCGGCGGACACGCTGCTGATCACCGTGCCGAACCAGCTCGGCGTCGACTACAACGCGCACCTCGTCGAGAGCCTGCTGACGCACGTCGCGCCGGCGCTCGGCTGGCGCTAGCTGTACTCGGCAGACACGTTGGTGACACGGGGCTTGTGAAAGAGGAGGACCTCCCGGCTTAGTGGAGATGTCT